>JARLHX010000385.1 GCA_031292035.1 Negativicutes bacterium
AGCATCCAATAGAGCGGTTAGCGCCTCTTCCACTGTTTGCGGTACTATCCCGCTCTTACGGATTCTGTAACCCTCCATTGCAATCAAGTATATTTCGGTTTATTTTCTTGCTATAGCTGGAACGATCCAGTAAATGATAGGGGTGTGAAACTGATATTTAGTGAATATGCTTATCTGGTTGACTAAGGTTGGGTTAATTTATCGAGGGAAAGCGGATTTTTGCTGGCGGCAATTCCCAGCAATGTCTGGAACGCTGCCATGGGAGTTTTTCTGCGGTTAAATCGAAAGACAAATTCGTCGAGGTAAGACTGAAGATATTTGGAATCCACACCATGATGAGTACCATTAAGCCATGTTTTAAGATTGCCGAAAGCGCGATGAATATGAAGCGCGTGGGTCTCGGGATGATGTTTTTCATGGACAAACCCAGCCAGCGCGGTTTGGTTATAGCCCCGCCAGCCATCCGTCCAGATTTCGCTTCCCGGTTCGACCATGGTCTCGACAAAATGACGGATCGATTCCTCATCGGCGTGAACGGACTTAACCAAGCGAAGTCGTCCGGCTTTCTCGCCATAGTTGCCCATGGCATTGGTGTAGCGGATGACTTCCACTGCGCCAAAAACCAGAGCTTTGCTACTGCCTCGGCCCCTCTTGCCCGTCGAGGGGCCTCCCAGCATGGTTTCATCAACCTCCACCGAGCCCCGGAGTTTGGATCGGCTGTCGTTAACCATGGCCCGCCGCAGACGATGGAGCATAAACCAAGCGCTCTCATAGCAACTCATCCCCAGTTGCCGCTGCAATTGCAAAGCGCTGAGTCCAGGGGTATGGGTGGTCACCAAATAGGCGGCCCAAAACCACTCCTGAATGGGAAGATGGGACCGGTGAAGAAGAGTTCCCGCCGTTGGCGAGGTTCGGCGTCCGCAGCCGCTGCATTCGTACCCCAAAGGTTTGGAGATACGCCAAGCTTTGGTTTCCTGACACCATGGACAAACAAAACCATTGGGCCAGCGGCTGGCCACCAAGTATTCCAAGCAGGCCGAGTCCGAAGCAAACTTCTGCCGGAATTCCCGCAACGTCTTCGGAAAATCGGGTCGGGGCATGCCTCAAGCATCGCCCACCCATAACCTTAGTCAACCAGATAAGCATATTTTGGAAAATACGTGATGATATTGTCCATGTACACCTCGTCGGTGAGGCCTGTTGCCCCAATGA
>JARLHX010000386.1 GCA_031292035.1 Negativicutes bacterium
AAAACCTACGATGAGAGCAAAACCAGCCTGGCCTTTGAAGACCTGGTGGCAAACCCCAACCAGATTGCCCTGCAGGTCGCCGCTCTCGCCCCGGTGCAAGTGGCCACACCGCGCCTGTATGCCAGCGGCATCGTGCAGACCGGCGACAATTCGGTGGGGGTGCGCATTATTGGCATCGATCCGCCCTCCGCCGCCAATGCGCCCTACCAGAATGGCATCGTCAGCGGCGAGTACCTCAAAGCGGATGATACCACCGGTATTCTGATCGGCAAGCCGCTGGCGGATAAGCTGGGCCTGAGCGCAGGCGATCAAATTACCCTGCTGGTCAATACTTCCAATGGCACGGTGGACCAGCAGCCCTTCACCATCCGCGGCATCTATTCGACCAACACGCCCACTTATGATCAGGGCACCATCTTTATGCCGCTGGCCAAGGCTCAGGCCATCACCCAGGCGGTTAATCACGCCAGCGTCATTTTTGTGCTGCTCAAGAGCCGTGACCAGGCCGGGGCGGTGGCAGCGGCCATCACGTCGAGCCAGTACCAGGTGAAGACCTGGGAGCAGATGAACACGCTGCTGGTGCAGATCGAGCAGGTGTCAGGCGTCTATATGGATTTCCTGTACCTGATCATTCTGGCGATTACGGCGACGGTGATTATCAACACCTTGATCATGTCAGTTTTCGAGCGCACGCGTGAGATTGGCATCCTGGCCGCCATCGGGATGAAGAGCAGCAGCATCATGAGCCTGTTCTTTGCCGAGTCTGGCTTGCTGGGGATCGGCGGCATTGTGATGGGCATGCTGATGGGCGGCATCCTGGTTTACTTTGCCACCAAATACGGTTTCTACATTGGCAATATGGGCGCGACCGGTATCACCCTGGGCGACCGGATTTATGCTTACCTGGTGCCCGGCGATGCCATCAGCCTGGTGATCGTGGCCTTCATCGTCACCCTGCTGGCGGCGCTCTATCCGGCCATCCTGGCGGCGCGCATGGAACCTGTCGACGCGCTGCGCGGCGGTAAGAAATAATCATTGAATATTAAATGGATACAGTAGGAGCATGCAATGGAAGTCGCAAAAGTTGAAAACGTTACTCGCAATTATCAGGTTGGTAAGATAGAAACCCAGGCCCTGCGCGGCGTCAGCCTGGCCATTGAAAACGGCGAATTTACCGCGTTGGTTGGGCCGTCCGGCTCGGGCAAGACCACCCTGCTGCAGCTGATCGGCTGCCTGGACCAGCCTACCAGCGGGCGTGTCTTCATTAATGGTAAGGACGTCAGCCAGCTTAACCGCAACCAGCGCGCCGACATGCGGCGCGGCACCATCGGCTATGTCTTTCAGTTCTTTGCCCTGATCCCAACCCTGACGGCTTACGAGAATATCGAAATGCCGCTGCTGCTGGTGGGGCAGGGCGCATCCGACCGGCGCAAACGGGTGACCGAGCTGCTCGAAGCGGTGGATTTGGTCGACCACGCCAACCACCGCCCGGACCAGCTGAGCGGCGGGCAGCAGCAGCGTGTGGCTATTGCGCGCGCCCTGGCGACACGGCCGTCACTGATCCTGGCCGACGAGCCTACTGCTAACCTGGATACGCCCAACGGTAAACTGGTGATGGAGACGATGACACGGCTCAATAAAGAAACCGGCGTGACTTTTGTTTTCGCCACGCACGACCCGCGGGTATTCAACTATGCCCGGCGTGTGGTCACGCTGCGGGATGGGCTGGTGGCTGAGAACGGCCTATTGGAGAAGGTTATTGCAGGTGACTGAAATGAAATTGATGGCGCTTTGCATCCTGCCGGTGTTCTTCATACTGATCACCCTGAGCGGCTGCGGTGTGCTTGGCGGCGGCAACCCTACCGCGCTGCCGACGGTAGTATTGGGCAGCGGTAGCAACGCGCCCCAGGCCACATCCTCAACCCCATCTTCGCCCTCATCTACGGCCCAGGTCATCATCTCCGGCGGGGTGAGCGCTTCGGGCATCGTGGTGCCGGCTCACCAGGCCCAAATGGCTTCGGGCCTGGGCGGCACCGTCCAATCGGTGGATGTGGCGGTCGGCGATGCGGTGAAGGCCGGCCAGGTGTTGGTAAAGTTGGCGGGCAGCCAGAAACTGGAGGCGGCGGTCGAAGCCGCCAAACTGCAGCTGCTGACCGCTCAGCAGGCTTTACAGACACTCAATACCAACGCCGACCAGGCCCGCACCGACGCCCAGGTGCGGCTGGCGAACGCCCAAAAGGCGCTCAACGATGCCCAAACGCGGCGCGGTTGGATGAATTATCGCAACGGCTCGCAAAGCGCCATCGATGCTGCCCAGGCCAACCTGATCCTGGCAGAAAACACCTTGCAAACGGCCAAGGATAATTACAACTCGGTGGCCAATTTGGGGGAAACCAACCTCAACCGGGCGGCTGCGCTGAGCGCCCTGGCGGTAGCCCAGAATGCCTACGATAAGGACCTGGTTAACTTGAACTACTTGCTGGCATTGCCCAACAAGATCGACCTCGACCAGGCCCAGGCCACCCTGGATGCAGCCAAGGCCGAAGTAGCCAACGCCCAGCAGGCTTACGATAAGCTGCAGAGCGGCCCCGACCCGGATGCCCTGGCGTTGGCCCAGGAGCAGATCAAAAACGCCCAGGCCCAGCTCCTAGCCAGCCAGTCGGATTTGGCCGACCTGGACCTGGTGGCGCCCTTCGATGGCACGGTCAGCCGGATCGACATCCACAACGGCGAGTATGCTACCGCCGGGCAGACCATCCTGGCGCTGGCCGACCTGAGCCATTTACAGGTGCAAACCACCGACTTGAGCGAGCGCGACGTCCCCAAGGTCAGCGCCGGCCAATCTGTATCGGTTTATATTAAGGCCCTGGACCAGACCATCAGCGGGCACGTCAGCGATATCTCGCCCCTGGCCGACAGCCTGGGCGGCGACGTGGTCTACCAGACCACTATCGACCTGGATAGCACTTTACCAGGCCTGCGGGCTGGCATGAGCGTGACCGTGCAGTTCGGACAATAAAAACATTTTTGGTGTCATAATCAATAGGGTAGGGGAATTTTCGGCCATTCCAATCATTTGACACATGTTTATGTAAAAGGGGAACCATAAAATGATTACCTGTCCATGGTGTGGCACCAATTACCCGGCATTCCAACCCAACTGCCAGAATTGCGGCGGACCTTTGCCGATAGCTGCTGAAGAAACATCGCCGTCTGCGCCCGGTGAAAGCCTGCCCATACCGCCGGCTGCGCCAAGGCAGATTTCAGATCGATATGTTTGGCGGCTGCTATCTGCCGATGGCGGCTGGATTGCGGCTCTCGTTTTAGGTCTGGTGGGAGTTATATTCGGCATCGTAGGTATAGGGCTTACGATTGCCATTATCACCGCTTTAATCGGTATTATTTTTCTATTCCTCGGGTTCATCCTGTTTGTCACAGGGGGAATTTTGTTTTTCTGGCGATATCAAAAAGCGCAGAAAGTAGTCAGCGTTCTGCGGGACGGAGATGCTTCAGAAGGACAAATCACCGAATTGCAGCAGAATTATTCGGTAAGGATCAATGGTCGCAGCCCGTGGATCATCGGGTATGAATATCACGTCAATGGGCAGAGCTTTGGCGGGAAGGTCACCACGCTGAATACCCCTGGGCAAAGGTTGCAGGTTGGCAATGCGGTCAGGATTTTATACCTGGCGAGCGACCCGAATTGGAGTTCCATCTACCCGCACCCATAAAAGAAAAATCACGGTAGAAGTCCCAGATGGAATAAAGATGTTGGGTTACGTGCGGATTGTGTTATAGAATTTACAGCTCGATGACCGCACTTCACCCAACCTACTTGGGATAGATATGTAAGTACTGTATAATTGATTTATGGATTCACTGCTCCGCGTTCCGACCATTCCCAATCGAACTCAAATCCCCCAGGCGACTATTCATAGTCTGGCGGAGCAGATTTCAATTCTTTTCCACCCCCAAAAAATTATTCTATTTGGTTCTTATGCCTATGGAACGCCTCGTCCTCAAAGCGATGTCGATTTGTTGGTCGTCATGGATACCCAGTTATCTGAACTTGAGCAGGCGGCAGTGATTTGCCGGGCAATCCCCTACCGTTTTGGTTTGGATCTGGTAGTTTACACGCCACAAAACCTGGCACAACGTTTGAAGTGGGGCGACTCGTTTTTGAGAGAAATAGTGCAACGTGGGGTTACCCTCTATGAATCCGCTCACGACTGAATGGATTGATAAAGCCGAGGGTGATCTGCTGACTGCCCAACGCGAATACCGCGCTCGTACCCGGCCAAATTACGATGCTACCTGTTTTCACGCTCAACAGACGGCAGAAAAATATCTGAAAGCCTGCCTGCAAGAGGCTGATAAGGCTATCCCCCGCATACACAATCTGGTCGATCTGGTTTCGCTTTGTATTGAGTTTGATCCTACCTTTTCGATTCTCGAGCAAGAATTGAGAGGGTTGGACGGTTATGCAGTGCGTACCCGCTACCCCGGCCAGAATGCAACCAAAGAAGAAGCTTTGATTGCCATCAAGACTTCAAAAAATGTCCGGATTTTCATCCGAAAGAAACTGGGGTTGGCTTGAAATAAGGCTGATCGTGTTTCTGGATTCAAGATAATCAACCTTATCTTAGCCATTTCGTCCAGTACAGAAAAAAGGTGTGGTCGTTCTTCAGACCGCACCTACGGCCTCCAAGAAATTACAGGGCCAGGAACGATCTGGCAAGGCTTTCTGGATTTATATAAAAAATGATTGGCAAAAAAACCTTCAAAAAAGCAATTGCAGAGCATTTAGAAAAGGCAGGATTTACCAAGAAAGGCCAAACCTGGTATCTTGATGGGCAAGATGTACTGATTGCGACCAATCTTCAGAAAAGCGATTGGGATGAAATGTATTACATTAATATTGGATTTTGGTTAAAAGGTTTAGGAGAGGCATTTTTCCCACCTTATAACCATTGCCATTTATCATATCGTGCTGAAAGGCTATTTCCGGAACAGCGCGAATTAATCCTGATCGGCTGTTCTCTCGAAAAAAGCAATTTAGAAATGTTGGCTGAACTTTCTCAATTTATCCAAAACCTATTGATTCCATTCCTAAGAGGGTGTACAGAGGAAAATAAATTGAGAGAGCTAATGGCGAAAGGGTTATTAAATAACGGATTAGTATTTAAAGAAGCACGCCAGTACCTTTCAAGCACAGAATAAGATCTCTATTTTGGAGCTACCTGAGCGGTTTGAGGGTAGCTTTTCGAATGGGATATTTTTTAGTCTATTTTAGAAAAAAGCTTAGATTTAATTAGGGATGAAACAAAATCCAGTTGCCTTCGGCAGCCAGACAGTAAATATTCAAACCACGCAAAACGGTCAAAGCACGCTGAACTGGATCCTGAGCGATAACCTGAACAGCACCACCGTCGCGGCCAATTCAGACGGCTCCTGGAGCGGCCAGATTCTCTACAGCGCCTTTGGAGAATTTAAAGCCCGGCCTGGGGGCACACCGGCGAATTCCCAGCATTCCGGTCAGATTGAATTTATTGCGGTGGTTTTGGGGTAAACTATCGCTATGGATACTCCCCTCTCCCTCCCCGCTGAGATTTCTTGCATCCCGCTGCCGCTGCCCAATAACCCGCTCGGTACGGTCAATGTTTATTTGATTAAAACCGCCGACGGCTGTCTGCTGGTGGATGCCGGTTGGAACACCGAGGAGGCCTACCAGGCCTTGCTCAAAGGCTTTGAAAGGGCCGGCGTCTCTTTGGCGGATTTGCGCATCCTGTTTATCACGCATACGCACCCGGACCATTTTGGCCTGGCCGGGCGGTTGCAGCAGGAGACGCACGCCCAGGTTCTTTTACATCCGGCCGAGAGTATCTGGATCGACCAGCAGCGCAGCTTTGGCACACGGCTTATTTCGGACGGCGCCAGCTGGTTGGCCCAAAATGGTTTCCCGCTGGATGACCTGGCAACTCTCAGGCAAACTTTACCCGCCCTGGGGCGCTCTCAGGCCGTCGCTAAGATTGACCGGTTGGTGCAAGATGGGGAGCACCTCCGGTTGGCTGAGTTTGAGCTGGAGGCTGTCTGGACGCCGGGCCATGCCCCCGGGCATTTGTGCCTGTATGACCGGCAGCGACAGATGCTTTTCTCAGGCGATCACGTTTTGCCTAACATAACCCCCAATATCGGATTTTCGATGGCTCCGGGCAGCAACCCGCTGGCCGATTATCTGGCGGCCTTGAAGAAGGTGGCGGCGCTGCCGGCGCGCCTGGTGCTGCCGGCGCACGGCGACGTCTTTTCCGACCTGCCCGGACGGGTGAGGGAGATCGAGCAGCACCACGCGAATCGCCTGAGCCTGATGCTGGCCGCCATCCATGAGGGCGATAAAAACGCCTACCAGGTGGCGGCGTCGGTGCCATGGACAGAAGGCGCCATCTCGCTGATGGAGCTGGATACTGTATCCAAATTTTTTGCAGTGGCTGAAACCAGCGCTCATCTCGAGCTGCTGGTCAGCCGGGGCAGCGTCACCAAGGCCCAGCAGGACGGCACGATCCAGTATTCAATCCGGCGCGGAGGATGAGGTAATGGCGGAAATTAGCGATGAGTATATGCGGCAAATGCTCTCAACCACCAAGAGCTACAGCCTGGTTATTTTGAAGGCCACGCCCAAGAGGGGTGAGCCCGGGGCGGATAAGATCGTCTGGGAGCACGGCCGGCGCAACTTTTCTCTGCGGGCGGATGGGCTGCTGGTCATTGTTTGCCCCATGACCGATGAGGGCGAGGTGCGGGGAGTCAGCATCTTCAACGCCAGCGTCGAGGAAAGCAA
>JARLHX010000387.1 GCA_031292035.1 Negativicutes bacterium
AGAGTACCTAGCGATAGGTACTCTACTATCTCAAAAACCAGGATATTGTCGCGGGGTGGAGCAGCTGGCAGCTCGTCGGGCTCATAACCCGAAGGTCGCAGGTTCAAATCCTGCCCCCGCAACCAAAAATCTTGCTTTTTATCAGGACGTTAGCAGCTGATACTGCTAACTAAGCGATCGCATCAATGCTTCACCCTACGGGTATAAGTGCTCGCATCAACGCTAAAGCGTTGTGCGCCACTAAAAGCGTTGTGTGCCTGCTTAAATCTGGTGTCGATAGCTAGGGGGATCCACCTGTTCCCATACCGAACACAGTAGTTAAGCCCCTATACGCCGAAAGTACTTGGCTGGAAACGGCCTGGGAGGATAGGTAGGCGCCGGTTAATACAAAAAGCACTCATCTATGATGGGTGTTTTTTGTTGTTTGCGGGGGAGTTTAAGTTATCCAAATGCAAAATCGTGATCATTCCAAAATATGGAGAGAATCGACGGAATCAGCAGGAATTTTACAGACAATGTATAATGTTCTTAAAAATGGACGTAATTACCAATTGTTTAATTTTTAGGCTGTCTATTTATGGCAAATATGCGACTGCAGAGAGGTATCGGTGTGAGTGATCTGGACAAGCTCAAACGGCGGGAGTCCCAATGGGAAGAGGGCCGAGCAAAAACTGTCACCTTTATTGTCACCGAGGACTGTCAGCTGAGATGCAAATACTGTTATCTGGTGGGCAAAAACCCTGGTCGAAGGATCGAATTTGACGTTGCCAAAAGAACGGTAGAATATCTCTTGCAAGAGAGAAGCTTGTTTGATGAGCCATCAATCATCTGGGATTTTATCGGTGGCGAACCCTTTCTTGAAATTGACTTGATTGACAAGATTAGCGACTATATTAAGTTTCGTATGTACGAGACCGGCCATCCCTGGTTTGACAGCTACCGTTTCAGCTTTTCCACCAATGGCCTGATGTATGATGACCCCAGGGTTCAGCGGTATATCGAAAAGATCATACCCATCTTAGCATTGGGATCACCATTGACGGCACCAAGGAAAAGCATGACCTGATGCGTGTTTTTCCTGACGGGAAGGGCTCCTACGATGCGGTGGTACGCCACATTCCCCGTTGGCTGACACAGTTTCCCGACGCCGGCACAAAAGTGACGATTGCTCACGACGACCTGCCCTACATAAAAGAAAGTGTACTGCATATCTGGGGACTTGGGGTAAAAACCGTCAATAGTAATGTTGTGTTCGAAGATGTCTGGCAGGAGGGCGACGACGATATTTTCGAAGAGCAGCTGAAGAGCCTGGCTGATACCATCGTGGAGCAGGATTTATACCAGGAGTATCAATGCTCGTTTTTCGACGACGCCATCGGAAAGCCGCTGGATTCTCTCAGAGATAACCAGAATTGGTGCGGGTCCGGCAAGATGATGGCCGTTGGGGCGGGTGGGGATTTTTATCCCTGTGTCCGCTTTGCCCCCCATTCGATGAATCGGCAGGCGCCACGAGTTGTTGGAAATTGTATTGACGGGATTGATTTTAATAAACTGAGGCCTTTCCTCGCTCTCGACCGGTTGAGTCAAAGTCCGGCCGAATGTGTGTCCTGCGAAGTGGCCAGCGGCTGCGCCTGGTGTCAGGGGCTGAATTATGACTGTGCTGACACCAATACGATCTATCAACGCGCCACTTATATCTGCAAAATGCATCAGGCCCGAGTCCGGGCAAACCGCTATTACCAGGACAAGCTATTGGAAAAGATGGGAGAGCACTCATGAAGACCCATCTGATAGTCATCGCCGATAAGAGCGCACCGTCTTTTTGCTTTTACCAGCATAACTGCCGGCAAAAAGAGCTGATGCCTCTTGCCATATTGCGAAATACCATTGCTTATGCTACAAGAGAGGGCCTCGCGCTCATCCTTCTGTGTGGCAAAGAACCGCTGCCAGCCGAGTATGAAGCGGCGCTGGCGTCTGTCGATCATATAAAAATAGCCCCTGTCGCTTTGGCCGAAAAATATCCGGACGCGGTTTTGATTTCAGACGGCAAAGATGCTGAAGCACTTTCTGCAGGTGGGACTGGGCAAATCATTGTGCAGTTGACTAGCGACCGGCTATGTGAGATGGCAGCAGTTATACGTTCTTTTTCCGGGAAATGTTCCAAGATTAATTTCTATCTTAGCGATGTTGATAAGGTCACAGACATAAAGATCGACGAATACGAGAAGCAGCTCGTTGCGGTGGCCGATTTTGTTGAGCGAGAGTATCGACAAGGTAATTTTATGGAACTGAATATCATTTCCGACCGGATGCTTCTCCGGCAGATGAACAATTGCAATGCCGGAGTGATTCATTATACTGTGGCGCCAAACGGTAATTTCTATCTATGTCCGGGTTTTTTCTACACTGACGAACAGAATTCGGTCGGCGATATTACTCACGGGCTGCAAATGAAAAATGGGCAATTGCTGGAACTGGAGAATGCGCCGATTTGTTCCCGCTGCGATGCATACCACTGCAAACGCTGCGTATACCTGAACAACCGGCTGACACTGGAATGGAACACCCCGTCCCGTCAGCAGTGCGTAACAGCCCATCTGGAACGGAATGCGGCCCGGCGGGTGCAACAAGCTTTAAAGTTGATGCCCCCATTTTCATTGCAAGCGGAAATCCCTGAGATCAGCTACCTGGACCCGTTTTCGCTAGTGACGCGGAAGGTGCAGGGTAGATAAGCAAAACAAAATAACGGAGGCTGGCGGGATGAATGATGAGCGCAGAAAGATCGGCAGTGTCTCACCTGATGAGCGAGACGAGATAAAGAGACTGTATGAGCGGAAAAACGCGCTGGCTGAACTCTTTCGTTCCCTGGTCGGGATGCCTGATAGTGAGACAGCCAATAGTGGTGTATATGAACGTCTAGTAAAGGATATGGGGGAGACATCTACTCAGTTTCAAGATTGGTGGGATGACAAGAGCGCCAAGTATAATTGGGAAAACCTTAGAGGGTATAGCTGGGAAATTGATTTTAGGACAGGCGACATCTATTTGCGGCGACAAGGATAAAATTTGCCTGTTCGCGCCGTTGGCGTCTGGTGTCGGAATGACGCTGATAGTGGGAGGACTAGTTACTTTTTCTAATTTCTAAGAGGAGGGTAGCTATGCAAAAGAAGGACAAGGAAAAAGGGAGCTTGCCTGCGGAGCAAAGCAGCCTAACGCGTCGGGATTTTATCAAAACAGTGGGGCTGGTTTTGCCGTCAATCGCCGTGCTAGGACTCGGCTCACTGGTGGAAGGCGCGAGTGCCGTTCAGGGAACAGAGGCTGGCAGCAAACCCGTAGCGCCGAATCCGCCTGCGGGCGAGAAAGAAAGCCCTAACCTGGGAGGGAGCGGCTGCAACTGGGCCTGCGCGGGCGCTTGTAGCGGGCAATGCGGCGGCGGTTGCAGCTTTGGCTGCGATTCCACCTGCAGAGGTTCCTGCTCCACCTCCTGCACCGGAACCTGTCAAAATAGCTGCCACGGGAGCTGCCAGGACAACTGCTCCAGCTCCTGCAGCGGAACCTGCACCAGAAGCTGCACAGGAATGCTGCGCTAGGTACTACGCTACATTGAGACCTGCCCCTGACGCGAAAAGCACCCATCTTTTGATGAGTGCTTTTCGCTGCTTCTTGTTTAGTGAAGATCTTTTTCGTGTTCTTAGAGCTTTTTGTCGTATTCGTCGATCAATGCGTTGAATAGTATTGATGTGTCAACGCGCGGTTTGTCAGCTGTTTCAGCAGACCGAAATATACCGGAAGTAGAACCGGCGGCGCAACTCGTGTCCCAGGAACGAATAGAACTGACTGTACACATGAAGTTTGGGAGAACTGATTCTGGTAATCCTAACGTTCTGGCGGCATGCTGCAAGGCGCTTTCCATATAGACCCTCCTTTGTTAGCAGGCTACCAAAGAAGGCTGTTAACAGCCCTCTTCAGCGCAATCAGCAAATCCGGCCGGCCATTCCATGTCGAAAATTTCCGGCATGGAGATTTGACAAGCCTTCAGGTTTGCCGCTATCCTGATGTTGCAAGCATCAAGAACGCGGAAGAAGGTAAAACTGACTAAAAAGAAATGCAATTATCATGCCAACGGCTGAATGGGCTGTTTCTGGGGGTTTGAAAATAAAGGAAGGTAAAAAATGGGCTTAAACGAATACATGATTAATAAGAGATTATTGGATGTTTTATGATGGTGTGTAATCGAGTGTATGCAAAAATGCAAGTGGAATAGGCAATGTTGCATACGTTGTATTGAGAGGGAAATAATTGTGACAGATACAGAGATTATTGCAGAGAATAAATTATTGTGGCGTCTTGTTGACTCTTCCTATGACGGGATTTTCATGACTGACGAGCAAGGGAAAATCGTCTACTTCAACGATTCTTATCTGCGCATTTCCGGCTTGCAGCGCGAAAAGATTACGGGAAGAAATATTATTGATCTCGTCAAAGCAAAGGAAATCCCCGATGCTTGTTCTTCTGAGGTGGTAGGCTCCGGTAAGCCGATTACTAAAGTGATCGACTATTATCATGGAGTGTCGGCGCTTGTAACAAGTATACCTATTTTGGATGAGGAGGGGCGCCTCATTCGCGTTTTTTCTAATGTTCGCGATATCACCGAGCTGTTGAAAATACAGGAACAACTCAAAAATACCACCGATCTTAACGCTGAATACCGCCGACGTCTGTGGCAAGTTGAGCAGGCGGGTCGTGAGAATAATAAACTCGTCGTTTTCAGCCCGGTGATGGAAAATATCTTGCGATTGGCAGTCCGGATCGCCGGGATCTCTTCACCGGTACTTATCCAAGGCGAGTCAGGCGTCGGAAAGGATATGTTGGCGCGATTTATTCACGATAATATTGAGCATTCTGCGGAGCGGCCTTTTATCCAAATTAACTGTAGCGCTATTCCCGAGACGCTATTGGAGTCAGAGCTGTTTGGCTACGAGGCCGGAGCCTTTACCGGGGCGTCGAAAAAAGGAAAGCTAGGCTTATTCGAAATGGCCAATAACGGTACATTATTTCTGGATGAGATCGGGGAGATGCCGCTTGCTGTACAAGTGAAAATGCTAGATGTATTGCAAACCAGTACGATGTACCGAGTAGGCGGGACAAAACCGGTACGAATCCAATCCCGTATTATTGCCGCCACAAACACCAAGCTGGAAAAATTAATGGAAGAGGGGAAATTTCGTCCTGATTTATATTATCGCCTGAACGTGATACCGATTTTTATTCCTCCGCTGCGCGAGCGGCCTGAGGACCTGGTCCAGTTAGTCTTTCATTTTATGGAACAGAAAAACCGCAAATTGAACTTCACCAAAAAAATAGCCCCCCAGACCATTGATATTTTAACTCGCTATAATTGGCCGGGTAATATACGGGAGCTGCGGAATGTAATTGAACAAATGATGATTATCGCAGAGGGAGACATACTGGATGAAAAATGTGTTCCCACATATATTACCAAGGCGACAGGTAAATCCTTGTTCATTGAGACTCCTGATTATTTTGATTCCTTTGACTTGAAAAAAATAGTTGCCGAGGTAGAGCGGGAAGTCATTATCAAAGCCATTGCTGTGTTTGGATCGCTGCGCAATACCGCCCATCATCTGGGGCTGGATCTATCGACCTTGGTTCGTAAAAAGCGTAAATATGATATTTAAATTCAATAATTCGAGAAGACCGTCAATAGTTTATGAGACTAAGAATAGTAATTGCGAGGTAACCAACAATGGACAAAACAAAATCCCTCCCCACCGACCACGATAGGTTCGCCAAACATGCCGGTGTGGAGCTGGTCGAAATGGCCCCAGGCTATGCCAAGGTAAAAATGGCGATCGAAGAATATCATTTGAATGGCGTCAAAATAGTGCACGGCGGGGCCATCTTTACGTTGGCCGATTTCGCTTTTGCGGTGGCGTCCAATTCCCACGGCCGGGTGGCGGTCGGTATCAACGCCAGCATTTCCTATGTCAAGGCGGCCAGGTCTGGGGTATTGTTCGCCGAGGCGCGGGAGATCTCGCTGAATGCCAAACTCGGCAATTACAGTGTGAATGTCTTTGATGAGCAAGGCGAGCTGGTGGCCGTTTTTCAGGGTACCGTGTATCGGAAAAAAGAGGAGCAACCGACGAAATAGGCAGGTGGATTGCGATTTTATAAAAGCCTCTCGCTGGATCGGTGAGAGGCTTTTTGTTGTTTATTACCAGGAAGGGATTTCCAGGCAACTGGCCGAATAGGATACAGCACAGCCGGGGAGGCGATTAAATGGTTTGGGTGCTGGCGGCCTGCGCCGCAACTTTTGTCCTGGTACTTTGGCTGCCGCTCAGGCTGAGGGTTCGGGTAACCGGCGACGGACGGCCCGGCTGGACGGCGGAGGCGGTGGGGCTCGGCGGCGTACGTATGGGTTGGGACAAGGCTGGACGATATATGGCTGTGGGAAGGCTGCACTGTCGGCTACTAACAGCTCGGGTAGCCGCGCCAATCCCTGAGGCAGAAATAACGCTGCCGGAGAAATTCCACGCGTTTATTCAGCGCTGGCAAAGACTTGCCAGGGAAGACGCGGGCGCCTATGTCCGGCTGGTTCGGGACATCTGGGCTGTAGTCCGCTTTACTGCTCGGGGCGATTGCCGCTATAGCTGCGATGATCCGGCGCTGACGGCATGGATCCAGGGGGCGTTTTATGCCAGTGGCGTGCACCGGCTGTGCCCTGAGCTTTCCCTTGAGCCTGATTTTATCGAGGCAGGCTGGTGGGGGACGGTGGAATTTGCTGTGACGCTACGGCCGCTTTATCTTGTAGGGTCAGCCAGTCGATTTTTTAAGGTGAAACTGGTTCGTTGGATCAGCAGAAAATATAGGAGGGGTAATGCAATATGGCAGGTGTAAATGTGACTGATTCCATCGGGGTGTTGTTTGAGCATCTGGAAAAAATGCTGAGTGCCAAGACGATTTTCGGCGAGCCGATCATCATTGGCGACGTGACCCTGATTCCGGTGGTGGACATTGCTTTTGGGGCAGGGGCGGGCGGCGGTGCCTGCCAGGAAAAGCGCGGCGACGGAGCTGGCGGCGGGGCTGGGGCTAGGGTGACGGCATCGGCGGTGATCGTGGTGCGCGATTCCCAGGTGCAGGTGATGAAGCTGAAGCACGCCGCAGCACTGGATCGTATTCTTGAACTGGTTCCTGATCTTGTGCAGTCGCTGAAAAAGGACAAGGCTGAAGCCAAAGACGAGGCGGCGGAGTAGCCTGCATTGCGGGGGCGTTACGAAAGAAAGACACCGTACCTGAAAAATCAGATACGGTGTTTTTGTTTGTCGGTTATTTGTCAAAAGCCAGCAAGATTACCGGACTGCCGAATTTCTCTGTCAACTGGGTTTCATATGCTTTGATTTCAGCCACCTGATCTGACGATAAGTTGGCTAGCGGTGTATCAATCTTCATTGGCAGAACCCCTTTCCTCCGAATGGTTTTAATGATAACATTCCCCTGACCTGGTGTTTTATTCTGAAGAATGCCCATAAAAAAGAAGGCTGAAATAGTTCAGCCTTCTTTGGATGTTTGGCTTACAGTTTGTTGCTGCAACCCAGTACGTTGCTGATTTTATGTTTGACCATGGCTTTGATGGCGTCGCGGGCCGGGCGGAGGTATTCGCGGGGGTCAAACTTGTCGGGGTTGGTGGCGAGAAACTCGCGGATCGAGGAGGTCATTGCCAGACGGAGGTCGGTGTCGATATTAATTTTGCAGACCCCCATGGTGCCGGCTTTATTGAGCATAGGTTCAGGCACGCCCTGGGCGCCGCCGATTTTGCCGCCGTACTGGTTGCATTTGGCGACGAATTCCGGCAGAACGGTGGAAGCGCCGTGGAGAACGATGGGGAAGCCAGGCAGCAGGCTGGCGATTTTTTCGAGGCGGGCGAAATCGAGCTGGGGTTCGCCTTTGAATTTATAGGCCCCATGGCTGGTGCCGATGGCAATGGCCAGGGAATCGACGCCGGTCCGTTTAACGAATTCGACGGCTTGGTCCGGGTCGGTGTATGTAGCATCAGCGGCGCTGACCTTGACGGCGTCTTCGACACCGGCCAGACGGCCCAGTTCGCCTTCGACGGTGACGCCGTGGGCGTGGGCATATTCGACCACTTTTTTGGTGATGGCGATGTTTTCTTCAAAGGCGTGTTTGGATCCGTCAATCATGACTGACGTAAAGCCGCCATCGACACAGGATTTACAGACTTCAAAATCTTCACCGTGGTCGAGATGCAGGCAGATGGGCAGGCCAGTATCTTCGACGGCGGCTTCGATCAGTTTCATCAGGTAGATGTGTTTCGCGTATTTGCGGGCTCCGGCCGAGACCTGCAGTATAACAGGGGCCTGTTCTTCTTTGGCGGCGTCGACAATACCCTGGATGATCTCCATGTTATTGACGTTGAAAGCGCCGATCGCATATTTTCCATAGGCTTTTTTAAACATTTCGGTGGACGTGACTAACGGCATCTGAATCCCTCCAATGTTTTTTCGATGAACTTATTATACCACAGATATATCAGTCTGAAGCACCTGCCTGGACAATTTTACTAAAATTCAGTGATAATACCGGCGTGAGGTTTGGTCAGCAAAGAGGCGATGTCAGCGGGAAAGGGGCTTGAAAAGCTGAGAGCTTCGCCGCTGAGCGGATGGGTGAAGGAAAGGGCGGCGGCGTGGAGGGCCTGGCGGCCGATGGCCGCAGTAGAGCCTCCGTACAGATCATCGCCGAGGATGGGGTGACCGATATGGCTGAGGTGTACCCGGATCTGGTGGGTCCGGCCGGTATGCAGGCGGAGCTTGACTACGCTGCATGGCCCGATGATTTGGACGGTTTCGTAGCAGGTGACTGCCGCTTGGCCGTCAGGCCGGACCATTCGTTCGATGATGCTGTCAGGGTGCCGGCCGATAGGGGCGTCGATGGTGCCGGCAGGGGGCTCGATGACGCCGCCGATGACCGCCTGGTAGGTCCGTGCAATACCCAGGTCGCCGCCACGGGTGAGAAGATGCTGGAGATGCGGGTTTTTAGCGATCAGAATCAGGCCGGAGGTATTGCGGTCCAGGCGGTGAACCGGATGAAAGGAGGCTGCCGGATTCTGTGAACACAAATGATGCATGACGGCGTTGGCCAGGCTGGGACGGGTAGGATCGGTGGTGGGGTGGACCAAAAGTCCTGCCGGTTTGTCGACAACCAGCAGCCCTTCATCTTCGAAAACAATGGTGAGCGGCATGGCCAGCGGCTCGATCCGGCAGGCGGTCGGCCAGGTGATGGTGACAGTGTCGCCCGGGTTGACGAGGGTTTGCCAGGGGACGGCTTGTCCGTTGAGGCGGATGGCTCCATCCACCTTTTTTAATTTGCGGCGCAGGGTTAGGGAAACATTCAGGCGCCGCAGCAAGTCCTTGAGCAACAGCGGCCCGTCGGACAGAGGCAGAGTGAAGTGATTCATAGCACATTCCTTCGCTTGATATCATAGTATTTCGCGGAGGGGAGAGAAAAATCCTGGCAAAAAAATACTGCCTGTTGCAGGCAGTTTTGGTCATAGCGTATTTTGAATCATTTCGATCAATTCAGCCATATGTTCTCTTTCGACGGTCATGGATTCTCTGAGATATTCGCTCATCGGGTTTCCGAGGCCGCCGTATATGTCCCAAAACCGGCGATGGCGGCGGGTCAATGCCTGCAATAGGAGCAACTGGAGGTGATGCTGGCCGAATTGTTGACCGGCTTGATCGACGGCTTCGCTGTCCTGGGCGCGGTTGTCGTGTTTACTCATGACGGTGGCCATGGTCTCGTCATGCATTGTGATCATATGCAGTACATCTTGGTAAGCGTTCCAGTGATTCAGCGCGATCTCATCCAAACCGTCCCGCATGGTGCCGGCCGCCTGCTCGGCTGCAACCAGCGCCGTGCGCATCAATTCAAGCTGCTCCATCGCTTCCTGATGCAGCCGCCGCATGTGCTCGATATCCAGCGTAACATATCTCCGGTCACGTGTTTTCCTCACGGCAACCCCTCCTTCACGGGATTTTTTTATAGTTTATGCCGATCGGAAAACAGATGTGCGATTTTCGCCTTTACTTAAAGGGAGCAATAAACCGGAGCATGCAGAGGGGTACATGCATCGACAGGCATCTGCGGCGAACGGTAACGTTGACAATGATGAAATCGCAACCAACATAGCAGAGGGTGCCACAAAAGCTTTCTCTGCCGCATATTCTGGCATCAACCGAGAAGATAACTTCACAGCCCAGTAAGCACAGGATGCGGTCTTTCAGGCTTTCGCGATGGAAATCGTACATTTTGTAAGGGAATTCTTCGCAACAGTTAACCATGTACTCTTCCGGACAGGGCTCCATGGGACCATCCTGGTACCAGTGCGGATATTTGAAATCCATAGGCCTAGTATCCTCCTTTATTTTTGTTGTGCAACACTGATCAGTTTAGTGTCTACCTGCTACATCATATGACGTTCTAAAACATAATGTTCCTGTTCGTCAACACCCCAAAAGCGGCGTGTGCGGCATTTTTTCCGAGGGGAAAACACAGTTCAGTTTTGGGGACAGCCAAGCAAATTTTTGCAGCAGGCAACGGAATGATTGGCGGTTCAGGCAGGGAAATTTCGTTAGGGCGCGAATCTATCAAACGTGCGGTTTGGAACGCCCCTGCCCCGGTAGAGGCTGTGCGGCAAAATGATTAAAGCAAAATAAGCGGGGGAATGATCCCTAGCACAGGAGATATACATGGAAATCGGTCAATATATCAATGTGATTGTCATCGGCTTTTTAGTGTGGCTGACAATCGCTCCAAGATCAGGCAGACCTCACTATGGCGAAACCTTTTTAGCGTATATGGCGGCCCTTTTGCTCAGCCTTATCGCGAGTTCGGAGATCATGATGATCAAACCGGTGGCCTTCTTTTTCACAATCGGCGGAGTTCTCGCTTTTTGCTATGTGCTGGCCCGTTCTATGGTCGTCATCAGGATTAAGAAATAACAGTCGGTCAGCCTCGATGGAGACCAGGCTGTTATTTTTTAAAAGTTAATTTAAAATAATTATTAAAAAATAATATATATCTAGAAGGATTTTTCCGGTTAGTGGATAATATATTGGTATATAATATTAAAAATTTAGGGAGGAATCACCATGAAGTTTGCAGAGTTAGTACAAAGCGCAGACTGGAAGACCGAAAAACACGTACCGGTGATCGAGGCCCCTGCTACGGCTAAAGCCGGCGAAGCCGTCACAGTAAAGGTTTCGGTAGGGAAGGAAATCGCCCATCCCAACACAACCGAGCACCATATCCGTTGGATTAAACTTTATTTTAAACCCGAGGGCGGGAAGTTCGCTTATGAAGTGGCTTCTGCTGAATTTACGGCCCATGGTGAATCCACCGATGGGGCCAACAAGGGGCCGGTGTATAGTGATCCTGTCGCCAGTGCGGCGTTGAAACTGAGTGTTTCAGGAACCCTGGTCGCAACCTCCTATTGTAATATTCACGGGCTTTGGGAAAGTTCCCAACCGATCACAATTCAGGGCTAAGAAAAGACCCGGCGTGAAGCCGGGTCTTCTTTTTTTATGGCCCAAAGCAATAAAATGTGCATTGCCAGGAGGAGAATGTGCGCATATGAAGAATAACTAATTTTATGCCAAAACAAATGGACCAAAGAGGAGGATACGAATGGCGCTAGTTGTAAAGAAATTTGGCGGCAGTTCGGTTGCTACGCCGGAAAAAATTCTGGCAGTAGCCGAGCGGGTTTTACGCGATAAAGCGCAGGCAGACAAGGTTGTTGTGGTGGTTTCAGCGATGGGCGACAGCACCGATGATTTGATTTCTCTGGCAAAGGCAATCATCGGCAATCCCTACGGCCGGGAAATGGATATGTTGCTGTCCACTGGTGAGCAGGTATCGATTGCCCTTTTGGCGATGGCCTTTGAGCGGCTTGGCCATCCTGCCGTGTCGTTTACCGGGTTCCAGGCCGGTATCGCCACTACCACCGCTCCTGGCAAAGCCAAAATAACCGGAATTAAGCCGGATAGGGTATTTCAGGAACTGAACAAGGGGAAAATTGTCGTAGTGGCAGGTTTTCAGGGGATGACCCCCGAAGGAGACATTACGACACTGGGACGCGGTGGTTCTGATACGACTGCGGTGGCTTTGGCCGGTGCCCTCAAAGCCGATGTGTGCGAGATTTACACCGATGTTGACGGGGTGTACTCCGCTGATCCCCGGGTTGTCAAAAGGGCCAGACGGATGCAGGAAGTTACATATAATGAGATGCTGGAGATGGCCAGGCTTGGCGCTGTAGTGATGCAGCCGCGGGCGGTGGAGATGGGCAAGCACTTTGGGGTTCCGGTCCATGTTCGCTCCACCTTCAGCAATCAACCAGGGACAATTATCAGGGAGGAATATACGATGGAAGAGAAAGAATTTATCATCCGAGGGGTTACTCATGATACCAATGTAGCCAAAATCGCGATCCTGGGAGTGCCTGACAAGCCCGGCATCGCCTATAAAATCTTTTCCGTGCTGGCAAAAGCCAACATCGACGTCGATATGATTGTCCAAAGCATTCGTAACGCCGATAAAAATATCAATGATATTGTATTCACCATCGCCAAACCTGATCTGATTCAGGCCAAGGCGATCATCGAGCAATCGGCCAAAGAAATGGGCTTTCTCGGGGTGGAGATTGAAGAAAATGTGGCTAAAGTATCTGTCGTTGGCGCTGGCATGTACGGCAGTCCAGGTATTGCCGCCAACATGTTCGGCGCGCTGGCTGACGCCGGTGTCAATATCGAAGTCATCAGCACCTCGGAAATCAGCATTTCCTGCCTGATTCAGGCTGATAAGGTAAAAGAAGCTGTTAACGCCATTCACGCCCGTTTCTTTAAGGATCAGCCAGAAAAGTAGTTGCCGACATCGCGAATACAAAGCGCCCTCAGGGGCGTTTTTGCTTTGTCGATGACAATTTCTGAAAATTTTAATAAACGAAGCGACCCTTAGGGGTCGCTTTTATTTGGCCAGATTTTTCAATGTATGACCTCATCTTTTTAAGCCATTCTATAAATGGGTACCCAAACTTTTAAAATAGGAGGTTTTGCTTAATGTCGAGAAGCAACAAGCCTGTGAATCCTGCTGCTCAGCAAGCACTTGACCGGCTGAAAAACGAAACCGCTGCCGAACTCGGCTTGACCAATTATCAAAACACCTACAAAGGCGCCCTGACATCAGCTGACAACGGCCGGGTAGGTGGCCAGATGGTCAAAAAAATGATCCAGTCTCAAGAACAACAATATGGCGGGCAGCAGGGACAGACCGGGCAAACCGGCCAGACGCTGACTCAGAAGAACAATCTCAACAAGTAGTTTGCCAAGCAGGCCTCACGGCCTGCTTTTTCCCTGCCTGTTTGGCGAAAAATTACCGGCTTGACAGGAATAATCCGCCAAATCCAGAATGAAAGATAAGAACAACAAAACGAGGAGGATCAGTATGCCGAAAAAATGGTTGACCGAAGCCGAAGCGCGAGAATATCTGGCTGCTAATAATGAGGGGCGTCTGGCTACGACAGGCTCCGATGGCCAGCCCTATATCACGCCGTTAAATTATATTTTTTATGAGGGAAGCATTTTGTTTCATTGCGCGCTAAAGGGCCGTAAACTGGACAACATCAAGGAAAACGACCGGGTCTGTTTCGAGGTGAGCCGGACAGAGAAGAATGTATTTGCGGCCGAAACCTGTAAATGCAGTACCCGCTATATATCGGTGCTGGCTTTTGGCAGGGCCCGGCTGATCGATACAGCGGCTGACAAGGTGCGGATTCTCAACGCTATCTCGGACAAGTTTGCCGCCGGCCGGCCCTATCAGCCGGTAACCGCCGCCGGGGCCGGAGGTTGCATCGTGGTGGAAATCGTCGTTGAGGAAATTAGCGGAAAGCGCAACGTTGATCCGCAATAACCGCGTGAAAAAGGATTTCGGCAGTCAATAGAAAAATATAACATGGTTAAACTATTTGAGATTGAATTTGGGAAAAGAGGTGGCTTCGGTGTCCACGGCATTAATCAAAAATCTCGCCCGTCATGTCGGCGAGGAAGTTACGGTTCAGGGCTGGCTTTATAATTTACGGTCTTCCGGTAAAATCATGTTTCTGATTGTCCGGGACGGGACCGGCCTGATGCAAGGAGTCCTGGTCAAAAAGGAGGTTGGCGAAGAACTATTTGAGCAAGCCAATACTCTGACGCAGGAAAGTTCACTCAAGGTTACTGGGATTGTGCGCGAGGAAGCACGGTCGGTAGGCGGCTTTGAGATGACGGTCACCGGTCTTGAGATCGTAGGGATTGCCGAGGAATACCCTATTACTCATAAGGAGCATGGGGTAGAGTTTCTGGCGGAGCGCCGCCATCTTTGGATCCGCACCCCCCGGCAGACGGCGATTTTACGTATCCGCTCGGAGATCGAGCAGGCTTTTCGCACCTTTTTTTATGAGCGGGATTTCGTGCTGGCCGACGCTCCGGTGATTACCCCGGCCGCCTGTGAGGGCACCACCACTTTGTTCGAGCTGGATTACCACGGCGACAAAGCCTTCTTGTCGCAAAGCGGCCAGCTGTACAATGAGGCCACAGCCATGGCGTTGGGACGGATTTATTGCTTCGGGCCGACTTTCCGGGCCGAAAAATCCAAAACCCGCCGCCACCTAATGGAGTTTTGGATGATCGAGGCCGAAATGGCTTACTTCGATATGGATGACAATATGCGGCTACAGGAAGAAATGCTTCATTATGTCATCCAGCGGGTGCTGACCCGCTGTACCCAGGAACTCAAAACGCTGGAGCGCGACGTAGCCCGATTGGAGCGGATTACTTTGCCTTTCCCGCGCATAAGCTATACCGAGGCGGTGGAAATCCTCCGGAAAGCAGGGGAAGAATTCACCTGGGGCGATGATTTCGGCGCACCGCACGAGACGATTATCTCCAGTCAGTTTGACGCCCCGGTGTTTGTTCACCGCTATCCCACCGAAATCAAGGCCTTTTACATGAAGCCTGATCCAAATGACCCGAAAGTAGTGCTGGGAGCTGATCTTTTAGCCCCAGAGGGCTATGGCGAGATCATCGGCGGCGGGCAGCGGATGGATGACCTGAAACTGCTGGAACAGCGCATCGCCGAGCATAAGCTGCCGCAGGAAGCCTTTGAATGGTATCTTGATCTTCGGCGCTACGGATCGGTGCCTCACTCCGGCTTCGGACTGGGGATCGAACGAACGGTGGCCTGGCTATGCGGCCTGGATCATATCCGCGAAACCATACCTTTCCCGCGGATGCTGCACAAAATGTATCCGTAACCGGCAGCTAACGCCACTTCGGACCGAGGTGGCGGCACCAGGCAAGAATACTTGTATACAAGGTAATTTTGCGCTGAATTAGCAGGAAAAAGGTAAGATATGCCAAACATATGATAGGTATGTCAAAAGTTTATTTCATGAATCAATAAGGGGGAAATCACATGACTTATAGTGTTGCTGCATCTCACTCCCGCGGCAAGTTCGCCACTGACAAAATTTTCGGCGCCGTCGCCGCCGCCAATGCGGCCAAAGCAAAGGTCGGCAAGGAAAATGTCGTGGATGGCACGATCGGGGTTTTATTGGATGACAACGAGGCATTGGTGTGTCTCTCCACGGTGGAACAAGCCTTCCGCAGCTTACCGATGACTGAAGTAGCCGCCTATGCGCCGATCGAAGGGTTGCCTGATTATTTGGAGGCGGTTATCGGCGAAGCTTTTGCTGACAACAAACCGGATGCCTATGTCAAAGCCATCGCTACTTCCGGCGGCTCAGGGGCCATTCATCACACCATTTTCAACTATACGGAATTTGGTGATACCGTATTGACCTCTGACTGGTTCTGGGGGCCCTACCGGGTGTTGGCCGATGCCCTCCTGCGGAAACTGGATACTTATACCCTGTTTGATGAAAGCAAAAAATTCAACGTAAAATCTTTCGAAACCAAGGTGACCGAACTGCTGACCAAGCAGGACAACCTGGTTATCTTGCTCAATACCCCGGCCCACAACCCCACCGGCTACAGCCTGGACAACGGGGAATGGGACCAGGTCTTGGGTGTGTTGAAGACTGCGGCCAAGAATCCGGCCAAACGCCTGGTTCTATTTGTCGATATTGCTTATATCGATTACTCTGGCGAGAGAAACGCCTGCCGCTCCTTCCTGGCCAAATTCGGCGGGCTGCCTGAGAATATCCTGGTGGTGGTTGGCTACTCGATGTCCAAAGGCTATACCGTTTACGGCCAGCGTACCGGCGCGATGATCGGCATTTCGTCCAACCAGGACGTGATCACCGAGTTTGTTAATATCAATCAGTATCTTAACAGGGCTACTTGGTCCAATATCAACCGAGGTGCCCAGCGGCTGCTGGCCAACATCGCCAAAGACCAGACCCTCACCGCCAACTTGGTCGCCGAACGTGCCAAGTACTATCAGATGATCCAGGACCGGGCGGCTGTTTTCACTGCTGAGGCCAAAGCCGCCAACCTGAATATGCTGCCCTTTATCGCCGGGTTTTTCCTGTCGGTTCCCGCGAAAAATCCTGATGCCGTCTGCAACAAATTGCATGAGGACAACATTTTTGCCGTACCTCTGGCCAAAGGGGTGCGGGTGGCGGTTTGCGCCGTTCCCGCCGTCAAGATCCGAAAAATACCACAGAAAATGGCTGAGGCAATCGCCGCTGTCGATAAGTAAAAAAAGAGGCCGGAGCTTCCGGCCTCTTTTTTATTGCCTGTTGCCGGGCACCGGGGAATAATTATCCAGCAAGACATTACTCAAAGTGGGGGATACTAGCGAAAAAGGGAGGGTTGAAGCAATGGGCCACTATCATGAAAATTGGATTGACGATACTACGCTGGAGTTTCCCCGCACCGGCTTTTGGCTGCTTCACATCATCGGAGCGGTCGCGCTTTTTTTCCTGGGAATGCGCTTTGCCGTCCGAAGGGCGCCGCTTTCTCTTGTGGCTTACCGCTTCCTGCGCATGCTGACCCATCGCTGAACAGGCAAAAAGAGAGTGAACCAGATGGTTCATTCTTTTTTCTTTTATACGACAAGGACGAAAGTTAGGGGTCGCCTATGGCGCATTGACGTGAAATTCGATATACTTATATCTTGGAAGCAAAACAATATGATAACAAATATTTAACAATGGGGGCTTGGGTGTAGTGATGTCTTTTTTCAAACCGCGAGAGGATAAGTTTTTCGAGCTTTTTTCCGCGAGTACGCGGCTGGTTCGTCAAGGAGCTTATACCCTGCGGGATGTGATGCGAGATTATACTGATATCGAGCAAAAAATGCAGTTGATTCTGGATATCGAGCACGAAGCAGATGAAACGAATGACGCCATTCTTGATTTGCTGAACCGGACGTTCATTACTCCATTGGACCGGGAGGATATCTATTTGCTGGCTACTATGCTTGATGATGTGGTGGATTTTCTCCAGGGCACCATCGAGAGAATCGTGCTGTACCGGACAGGGAGACCGTCAAACGGCGCGGCGGAAATGGGCCGGTTGCTGGCCGATTGCACCGACGAGCTGGTCAAAGGGTTTGATTTGCTGAAAAATATCAAAGGCAACCGCGATAAGATTCTCGACCATACCCGCAAGATTGTGGTGCTGGAAAACGAAGGCGATCACATCTATCGTCAGGAGATCGCCCATTTGTTCAATACCTGTCCCGATCCGGTAAAAATTATCAAGTGGAAAGAAGTCCTTGAGCATCTTGAAGAAGCCCTCGACCATTGCGAAAAAATCGCAGATCTCCTGCGAGGCGTGGTAATGAAATATGCCTGATATTTTAATCATCGTTGTTGTGGTCCTCTCCTTAGCCTTCGACTATATCAATGGATTTCACGACACCGCCAACGCCATCGCCACCTCGGTCTCCACCCGGGCATTAACGCCGCGGGCGGCGGTGTGGCTGGCGGCCGGTCTGAATTTTGCCGGCGCCATGTACAGCACCGGCGTCGCCAAAACCATTGGCGGCGAAATCGTAAAGTCGGCGCAGATGGTCACCGAGGCGACTATCATCGCGGCGATGATCGGGGCGATTGCCTGGAACCTTGTCACCTGGTGGTTCGGCATTCCCAGCAGTTCATCCCACGCTCTGGTTGGCGGCGTCATCGGCGCCATGCTTGTGAGCAAAGGCAGCAGCGGGCTCAATCCGGAGGGCATCCTGAAGATTCTTGCCTCACTGGTTCTTTCTCCGCTTATCGCCATGGTTCTGGGGGTTGTAATTATGACTGCCCTGTTTTGGATTGTCAGCAAGATGGCTCCGGCTTTGATAAATAATAAATTTCGCCGGCTGCAGATACTGTCAGCAGCGATGATGTCCTTTTCCCATGGTTCCAATGACGCCCAAAAAGCCATGGGGATTATTACCCTGTCCCTGGTCAGCGCCGGATATCTGCCCAGTCTGGAGGTTCCTACCTGGGTCAAGATGGCGGCGGCGATATCGATGGGGCTGGGCACAGCGGCAGGCGGCTGGCGGATCATCCGGACAATGGGCGGGAAAATTTTTAAACTGGAGCCGGTCAGCGGCTTTGCTGCCGACCTGAACTCATCGCTCGTTATATTCGGCGCCACATTGATGCATCTGCCTGTGAGCACTACCCACGTCGTATCGGGTTCGATCATGGGGGTTGGTACGGCAAAACGGCTGAGCGCCGTGCGCTGGGGAGTAGCCCAACAGATGGCGACCGCATGGGTGCTGACCATTCCCTGCACAGCCCTGGTGAGCGCGATTGCCTATAAATTGATTACCGCCCTGGCGTTATAGTCCGGCGCGAGTCGGGTCTGGAGGGCGCGATGGGTAACTGGTACGGCTATCTTTTAGTGCTGGCGGGTGCGGCGATTTTCGGCGCCTCGTCGGTTATCATAAAATATACTTACACCACCGGGCTGTCGCCTGTTCCGGTACTTGTCATGCAAGGGCTGATTTCATCGACCCTTGTCTGGGTTTGGGTGCTTTTTAGCGGGCGGAAGGCTAACATTGCGGCGGCGATGCTGCCGGCGATGGTGGCGCAGGGAGCGATTGGCGGCTTTTTAACGTCGTTGCTCTTTTTTTCGGCGCTGGAGTCCCTGGGGGCGGCGCTGTCCACACTGCTGCTGTTTACCTATCCGGCTTTTGTTGTAGTGTATCAGGTTCTGTTTGCTCGTCGCTTGATAGCGCGCTACGAATGGGCGGCGCTGGTGATGGCTCTTATCGGTTTGATTTTTTGCAGCGATATTTTTTCGCTCGAGTTGGGTTCGGTTATGGCCGGAGCAGTGCTGATGGCCCTCGGTTCGGCTGTGACCAATGCCTTTTTGACAATTAATGGCGAAAGACTGCTGGCGGTTTATGATACCCCGGTGGTCACCGCCTGGTCGATGACCTTTTCGACCCTGATGCTGCTGATCGTCTATCAGCCGACCTGGCTGCTGACCGCTTCACTTTCCTGGCAGCAACTGCTGCTTGTCGCAACCGGAGCGGTCGCCTTCCTGTTGCCGCTGATGCTTTATCTGGCAGGGATCAAGCGGATCGGCGCCGGAATAGCCTCCATCGTCAGCACCGCCGAAATCCCGCTTACTTTGTTGCTGGCCTGGATTTTTCTCGGCGAACTGTTGACCGGCCTGCAGGTGTTCGGCGGAATACTGATTATGGCCAGTATTGTTATTTTGTACGCCCATCGCCGCGAATAAATGCCGGCGGAATGTATAGAATGGTGTAGTAAGAGAGCACCCGACATTTTGAGCCTGGAGGCGTGTAAATTGCCGGAAAAGATCACAGTTCATTTTGCTGACGGTCGCAGTAAGGAATATGACTGTTGCATTGACCTTTTTGCTGTCAGCAAGGATGTGGCCCAAGAGAACGCAATGCCGATCGTTGCCGCCAAAGTGAATCATGAGATCAAGGACCTGCAGGTCCAGCTCACTGCTGATTGCGCGCTGGAGTTCCTTGATTTAAGCAGCGCCGAGGGCATGATGATCTACCAGCGCAGTCTGGTGTTTGTGATGATCACCGCCGCCCACGAATTGTTCCCAGGCCGCGAGTTGACAGTCGAGCATTCACTGAGCAAGGGGCTTTATTGTGAGCTGCACCTGGATCAGGATTTGACGCCGGGTGATGTGGCAAAGCTGGAAGAGCGGATGCGTGGCATCGCGCTGGAAGACCGGCCGTTCGTCCGGAAGAAGATGCCCAAAGCCCAGGCCATCGAACTATTTAAAACCGCAGGGCAAGAGGCAAAAGTCAACCTCCTGAAACAGCTGACCCTGGAGCAGGTCAGTCTGTATTATTGCGGCGATGTTTACGATTATTTTTACGGCACCCTCGTACCCAGCACTGGTTTCCTGAAGGTTTTTGAACTAAAATTTTACGCACCTGGCTTTATTTTGCGCTCTCCGGAAAAAGAGCGACCAGATGCGCTGCCGGAATACGCCGAACAACCTAAACTGGCGAAGATATTCTTCGAAGCCGAGCAGTGGGGCAAGATCCTCCGCTGCGGTTATGTCGGCAAGCTAAACGAATATGTAAAGAAAAAACAGATTGCGGAGATTATTCGGGTTGCCGAAGCCCTTCACGAGAAAAAACTGGCCCAGATCGCCGATTTTATTTTTGAACACCGGAAAGAAGTTCGGGTGATCCTGATTGCCGGGCCATCCTCGTCCGGTAAGACGACTTTTGCCCAGCGTCTCGGCGTACAGCTTAGGGTCAACGGTGTCAGACCGGTCCCGATATCTTTGGACGACTACTTTGTCGACCGGTCTCACACCCCGCGGGACGAGAAAGGCGACTATGATTTTGAAGCCATTGAGGCTCTCGACCTTGATCTGTTCAATGAACACCTGCTGCGTCTGCTGAAAGGCGAGAGCGTAAAAATTCCTACCTACAATTTTATGAGTGGCCAACGGGAATACCGTGGCCGCCGGATTCAGCTGGAGGCCGATCAGCCGCTCATTATCGAAGGCATTCACGGCCTGAATGAGCGCCTGACCAAGGCTGTGCCTAGAGACCACAAGGTCAAGATTTATGTCAGTGCCCTGACCCAGCTCTCCATCGACAATCATAACCGCATCCCCACCACCGACACCCGGCTGATCCGGCGGATTGTGCGCGACAGCCAGTTCCGGGCCCATGATGCGCTGTCGACTTTGCAGATCTGGCCTTCGGTGCGCCGGGGCGAGGAACGCAACATCTTTCCCTATCAAGAAGACGCCGATGTCATGTTCAATTCGGCGCTGATCTATGAGCTGGGAGTGCTGAAAACCTGTGCCCAGCCCCTGCTCGAGCAGGTGAGTCCGGAAAGTCCCCGCTACGCCGAGGCCAGGCGGTTGCTCAATTTCCTCAGCTATTTTCTGACCATCCCGGACGAAGACATTCCGCCCAATTCGATTTTGCGCGAATTTGTCGGCAAGTCTTGTTTTTATAAATAACACCAAAGATCAATGTCAGCATTTATAAAGCTTAAACGGCTTTATAAATGCTGTTTTTTGTTTGTGGTCTAAGTGTATAAATGCTGCTTTCGACAAAACAACAGCAGGAGAAAGTTGCCTTATGTCGAAAGAATTTGTGCGACTATAGCGGTCAAATGTCTACTCGGAAAAAATGAGGAGGCGTTGATATGAAGAGAAGGATGATCTGTCTACTGGTAGTGTCAATGTTTATCCTATCCAACACTGCCTTTGCCACCAATTGGGTTTTGGTCAAAAGCACTGACTCACTGGGCTGGAAAATGTATGAATACATTGATGCCGATACAGTTGTGCAAAAAGACAGCACCTTGATATTTTGGTATGTTTTCAAACTTGTGAAACCACTGGGCGCCAGTCAGAAGGTGTATAAAGTTGAAGAATCTGTAGCCAATCATCAATATCGGGTTCTGGAACTATATTTTTTCGTTAACGGCAAGCCGACAAAACAAGATCTGACTTCTTCCAAGTATGTCGATGACACCAACATGAAAGACAAAATTGATATGGCCCTTAAATACGCCAAAGAGGGGAACGAAATTGGCTCAGTCCCGCCTCCGCCTTAAATTAGTATCTTGTCTGGAGATTAGACAAAATCCATATAAAGAGAAAAACTCCCCTGAATCTCAGGGGAGTTTTTTGCTAAGCGATTACTTCCGGTTGGTTTCAAAGAACTTCATGGCCACTTCAGGGAAGAGGGCGTAGGAGAGCACATCTTCCGGCGTAGCATTGGGATAGCCTTTGTCAGCCAGTTCCTTGGTCAAGGCAGCCATTTGCGGTTGGATGTCGTCGGCCGGGCGATGGGTGATAGGCTGCTCATCACCGAGGATCATTTTGCGGAAGTCCTCGGGAATGGGGGCCGGGGTGCGGCCGTATTTGCCGCGAACAAGGTCTTTGACTTCCTTGGGAACGACCTGGTAGCGGCCGAGCATGACATTGAAGGCCGAGGTCGAGCCGACGATCTGGCTGGTGGGGGTGACCAGCGGCGGCCAGCCCAGTTCAGCCCGGACCTTGGGCATTTCCTCGATGACCTGCGGGTACTTGTCAGCCATACCCTGTTCCTTCATCTGGTTCAGCATGTTGGAAAGCATGCCTCCAGGCAGCTGGAAGGTCAGCACTTTGGTGTCGATATCGATGGCGGTGTTGAGTTTGAAGGTCTCGGCCAGGTCTTTCTTGACACCGCGGAAATAGTCGGCGATTGGATAAAGGGTTTCTTTCTTGATGCCTGTGTCCCGTTCATGGCCTTCCAGAGCGGCGACAAGAGCCTCGGTAGCCGGCTGGGAAGTACCCAGGGCGAAAGGTGAGAGGGCACAGTCTACAATGTCCGCACCGGCTTCCATCGCCTTGAGGTAGGTCATGGAGGCCAGACCGGCGGTGTAATGGGTGTGGATGTGGATGGGCAGGCTGATTTCAGCCTTGAGGGCTTTCACCAGGTCATAGGCGACATAGGGAGCGAGAAGACCGCCCATATCTTTGACGCAGATCGAATCGGCGCCGAGCTGGACCAGTTCCCTGGCCAGTTTGAGGAAGATTTCGGTATTGTGATAGGGGCTGATGGTGTAAACAAAGGAGCCCTGGACATGGGCACCGGATTGTTTGGCAGCCCGCATCGAGGATTCGATGTTGCGCAGGTCGTTGAGGGCATCGAACATCCGCACGACGCCAACGCCGTTGTCAACAGCCCGCTTGATGAATTCCGCCACTACATCGTCGGCATAGTGATTGTAGCCGAGAACGTTTTGGCCTCTGGTCAGCATCATGATTGGGGTTTTTTTGATGTGCTTTTTCAGGGTGCGCAGGCGCTCCCAGGGGTCTTCGTTCAAATAGCGCAGACAGCTGTCAAATGTGGCTCCGCCCCAGCCTTCGAGCGCCCAGTAGCCGACTTCATCCAGTTGTTCGAGCACAGGAATCATATCCGAGGTGCGCATCCGGGTAGCGGCAAGTGACTGATGGCCATCACGCAGGACGGTTTCTGAAATTTTCAAAGGGTTTTTAGTTGTCAAAAGAAGCCCTCCTTTTAATTGTGGATACAAGAATACAGGAATACAGTATACAATTATATTTTACCGCATTTTTCCTTGTCCTGCAACGAGTATAAGTGTAATTTTCCGATTATTTGAGCTTGCGGGCCAGCAGGACAGCCATCGGTCCTTCCCCTGTCATGGCCGGCATATCCATTTCGTGGCCGAGGCGGGCCAGGAGGGAGTAAACCTGGGGATTTTCTACCGGTGTCTGGCTGGAGGCTGCTTCGCCATAGGCGTTGACCAGGCCGGTACCTTCCTCCGGCGGCAGAATGCGGCCTGGTCCGCCGACACAGCCGCCTTTGCAGGCCATGCCTTCAATAAAGTTGGCGGTGATTTCGCCGCGGCTGATCTGAGCCAGGATTTTCTGGCAGTCGGGGATGCCGTCAACTTTTACGGCACTAAAACTTTGGGCCCGGCGCGGCACCAGTTTTTCCAGCGTAGTCTCCACCGCGGCACTCACCCCGCCGGCGCGGCCGTATACCCGCCCGCCCCACGAAGCCTGGCTGTTCTCCTCGTCCGGTTGTTCGGCCGGGTTGATGCCGGTGGCCTCAAAGATGGTGGCCAGTTCCTGAAAGGTGAGGACAAAATCCACGGCCCCTTTCAGCTCAGGCAGAAGGGCTTCCGATTTCTTTGCTACGCAGGGGCCGATAAAGACGACACTGGCTTCAGGATGCAGGGTTTTGATAACCCGGGCCGAGGCCACCATCGGCGATACCGACGGCGAGATATGGTCGAGAAGCTCGGGGAATTTGTTTTCAATCAGTTTGATCCAGACCGGGCAGCAACAGCTTGTGATCAGAAAATCATTCGCCGATTTTACATAGTGATCAAATTCGAAGGCTTCCTTGATGGTAATCAGGTCAGCATATAGGGCGGTTTCCACCATTTCTTCAAACCCCAGTTTTAACAGCGCTGAACGCAGCTTGCCAGCTGTTACGTCGGGGCCGAACTGGCCGGCGAAAGCCGGCGCAACCGAAGCGTACACCGGGTGAGTTTGCTGACGCAAAAGGTCAATGAGGGGGACGAAGTGGGTTTTGTCGGCCAGGGCTCCAAAGGAGCAGGCGTCGATGCAATGGCCGTCGCCCAGACATTTTGTTTGATCGATGTGAAGTTTTCCTAGCTCGTCGTGCGTGATGGCCGCTACCGGGCAGACTTGTTCACAGGCGCGGCCGCCTTCGCCGCATTGGCCGCAGGCGTCGGGATTGGCGACCATCACCGGTTCGCCGCCCATGCCCATCAGTGCTTCCTGATCATGCTCGCTGATGACGGCATCGCTGTCATGCGGATCAAGGCCCATCGCGATGCGAATCTGATTGGCCACTTGGCGGCGGGTGACTTTGTCGGCGAATTCGGCCTGGACCAGGCGGCATATTTCTTCTCTCCGTTCAAATAGCTGGCCTTCCCAGGCGGCTTTGGCCACCTGATAGAGGATGCGCGGCCGGATGTTCAGATTTTTCGGCTGTTCCTGCATCATAATTCACCCCAATACCACAAAATTCGAGACTGTGCGTATTATTTACGCCAGCCAGGCAGTTTTTCCTTGTTTTGGTCTTAATGTTTTTATTGCTCTTTGTGGCCAAGTTTGTTATCTTACTATTGTGTGCTTTTTTACATTGACATTACCACGAAGGAGGAGAATCATGTCAGATTCCCGCAATAGCGAACGAGATCTGAAGAAAGATCTGGGTTTGATCGCCGCAACCGCTTTAGTTGTCGGCATGGTTATCGGCTCAGGGATATTCATGAAACCCGGCAAGGTAATCGCTGCCGCCGGAGATTCGTCATTGGGCTTGTTGGCCTGGGGCCTCGGCGGTGTTATCACCCTGGCCGCCGGCTTGACCATCGCCGAACTGGGAGCGCAAATCCCCAAAACCGGGGGACTTTATGCTTATCTTGATGAAGTCTACGGCAAGGTCTGGGGCTACTTATTCGGCTGGGTCCAGACCCTGATATACGGACCAGCCACCATCGGCGCTCTGGGACTCTATTTCGCTTCCCTTCTGCAGCCCTTTTTCAACATTCCGGAAACCCTGAAACTGCCGATCGCCATCGTAACAGTGGTGTTTTTGGCGGTGGTGAATTCGCTGGGGACAAAATACGGCGGCATGATCCAATCGATAGCCACTGCCGCTAAATTGATTCCCATAGGACTGATCGCTGTGTTTGGCCTATTCATGGGTAATGGGCAGGTACTCGGCATGACCAGCGGCGTCAGCGAAACTGCAGGCATGGGGGCTGCCATCCTGGCCACCCTCTGGGCCTATGACGGCTGGATCGGCGTCGGGTTTGTGGCCGGAGAAATGAAAAATCCCGCCAGACAACTGCCACGGTCGATTGTTATTGGATTGGGAGTTGTCATTGTTGCCTATCTTTCGGTAAATGTCGCCATTCTGCATGTTTTGCCGGCGGCGGAAGTGGTTAGCCTGGGCAAATATGGAGCAGGCACGGCGGCCGGAATCTTGTTCGGTGAATTTGGCGGCCGTCTGATCAGCGTCGGCATCCTGGTGTCAATTTTTGGCACCCTGAATGGCTTTATTTTGACCGGTCCCCGGGTTCCCTATGCAATGGCCCTCAGGGGTCAACTGCCGGCTTCCGGCTTACTGTCCCGGACCCACCCTTCCTTTGGAACCCCGGTCAACGCCACCATTCTGGAGATTGTCCTTGTTATACTATTGATGACTCTCGGCGACCCCGACCGGTTGACCGATATCGCCATGTTTATTATATGGGTCTTTTATATCCTGGCCTTTATGGCGGTATTCACCCTCAGGCGGCGCAATCCGGGAGGAACGCGGCCTTACAGCGTTCCCGGTTACCCGCTGGTGCCGATTGTCGCCATCATTGGCGCGGCGTATATTGTCGGCAGCACTTTGCTGGGCAATCCTACCGACAGCCTGTACTCGCTGGCCATCACGGCCGCCGGTATCCCGGTATACTGGCTGATGAACAGAGGCGCTAAGTCGGCAGGGGCTGCAAGGGAGATCAAGTAAAAGGAAAAAGACGCAGCGGATTAAACCGCTGCGTCTTTTTTATGCATAGGGTTCATTCTTGAACCCTTATTCGGGGCATTCTGCTACAATATTTTCGAGAGAAAAAGTTGGGTCCTTTCCTCGCGAGCATCGGAGAAAATTGCCTCAGGTGTTCCTTCTTCAACAATACGTCCTTCGTCCATGAAAATGACCCTGTCGCCCACCTCGCGGGCAAAACCCATTTCGTGGCTTACCACCGCCATGGTCATCCCTTCCCGGGCAAGGGTTTTCATGACATCCAGCACCTCTTTAATCATTTCCGGATCAAGGGCCGAAGTCGGTTCGTCAAAAAGCATCACTTTAGGCCGCATTGCCAGCGCCCTGGCAATAGCCACCCGCTGCTGCTGGCCGCCGGACAGTTGTTCGGGATAGGCTTTTGCTTTGTCAGACAATCCAACCTTGGCCAAGAGGTCAAGCGCAACCTTCTCAGCGTCCGCGGCCGCCATTTTGCGCACCTGCTTCGGGGCAAGGGCGATGTTTTCCAACACCGTCATGTGGGGGAAGAGGTTGAAGCGCTGAAAAACCATGCCAACCTCGGCCCGGACCTTATTGATGTTGGCCTCGCCGGTCAGCGGAATACCGTCAACCACGATTTCGCCTTCGGTAGGTTCCTCAAGATAATTGATGCAGCGCAGAAGGGTACTTTTGCCCGAGCCGCTGGGGCCGATAATGACAACCACTTCCTTCTCGCGGATCTCAGCATCGATGCCCTTGAGCACATGCAGCTTGCCGAACCATTTATGTAAATTCTTAATGCTTATCATCGATCTTGTACCTCCGCTCCAAATAATCCACAAAGCGGGAAATGGCCAACGTCATGATCAGGTAAATAAACGCCACCGTGAGCCATATCTCGAAAGAGGCGTAGGTGCGGGCGATAATCAGCTGCCCTCGGCGGGTAAGCTCTTCAAAGCCGATGACCGAAACCAGCGAGGAATCTTTCAGCATAGCGATGAATTCGTTACCCAGCGGCGGAATGATCCGTTTGAAAGCCTGGGGCAAAATAATATAGCGCATGGTCTGGGGCCAGGTCATTCCCAGCGACCGTCCGGCTTCCATCTGCCCCTTGTCGATGGACTGAATGCCGGCCCGGAAAATCTCGGCGACATAAGCACCGCAGTTGATGCTGCAGGCAGTGATCGCCGCGACGAAGGGGTCGATGCGCGTGCCCAGCACCATCGGCATAGCAAAATAAATAATGAAAATCTGCACTAACAGCGGCGTGCCGCGAAAGAAATTGACATACACCGCGGCCAGCATCCTTACCGGCCATATCTTGGACATACGCGCCATGCCGACGAACATCCCGATTACCAGCCCGATGCCGACACTAAGCGCCGTTATCTTCAGAGTAATGGTTGCGCCGACAAGCAGCAGCGGAAAAGAGCGGGTAATAAGCTCAAAATTAAAATGCATTGTTTTCACCCTTATAACATTGATTGAACAATTCAGTTGACAAACTGATAACCTTGTCAAACTTGTCCATTATGATTATAGTAACCAGCCCAACTGAATGTCAAATAATTTCGCAAATGAAGACAAGGGCGCGACTTGTCACGCCCTTGTGCCAGTGTGTGTGTTTGTTTATTTTCGTTTTTAGTTTGTTAATTAAGGCTGCCTGTTGAACCATTTAACATAGATTGTGGCATATTCGCCGCTGTCTTTAAGCTGTTGCAGCGCGGCGTTGATTTCCGCGGTAAGCTGGGGGTTCTTCTTGGATGTGGCGATGCCGTAGTCTTCGGCGGTCAGCGGCGCACCGACGAGTTTACCGTCCTTGCCGCCCATCACTGCCACGTAGTATTCGTTAACCGGCAAATCGTTGATTACAGCATCAACCCCGCCGGCCTGCAGTTCGAGGAAGGCTTCGGGAGCGGTGTTGAATTCACGGATAACCGCGCCGGGTACTTCTTTGGCTTTGTCAGCGCCGGTGGTGCCGATCTGAACCGCAATGCGCTTGCCGGTCAGGTCGCCGAAACCGTTGATGGAGTTGTTTTCCGGCCGTACGACGATCGACAGGCCTGATTTGTAATACGGGGCGGAGAAATTGACTTGCTGAGCCCTTTCGTCAGTAATAGTCATGGCGGAAATAACACAGTCGATATTGCCGGCTTCCAGCGCCGGGATCAGTCCGTCGAAATTCATCCCCTGGATTTTTACTTCGCTGCCCATCACTCGGCCGATAGCCCTGATGAGGTCCATGTCAAAACCCTCGTATTCCGTCCCAAATTCACCCTGGAATTCGAACGGCGCGAAAGCGGTGTCTGAAGCGACGTTCAGCACTGCGGGCGCGGCTGAGGCAATACCACTCAGCATCAGAAAGGTAACACATAGAACAATAAGTACTAATAACTTCTTGGACATTAGGAGCCCTCCTCAAAAAAGTTTTGTTTTAATAATTATACATAACGACTCTAGGTAATATCAAGCACTTTATTGATATCTTTGTATTCCGGATGAGCTTTTTTCTCAGGCCGCCCTTGTTATAAACTTGCAGATTTCGTGGATAAACATGTCGATAACCCCTTTTTCCCCATTTCCCCTCAGAATAACCGATGGAGAATAACGGGAAAATCCGTCAAGGACCCCCATAGCTCTCCGGTTGACATACGGCGAAACTCAGACTCATAAGGGAAAAATGGCAATAATGATCCCCCGGCGCAGCCGGGGGGATTTCTTTGTTTTTATAACATCACAACCGCTCCTTGAAGGTGGGCTGTTTACTTGTTTACCAAATGACAGGCGGTATAGTGGCCGCTCTGGCCGATGAAGGCAGGATTTTCTGCCGAGCACCTGGCGAAGGCATAGCGGCAGCGGGTGTGAAACTTACAGCCGCTGGGCGGCGCCAGGGGACTGGGGACATCACCTTCCAGGATGATCCGGTGTCGCGCCCCTTCCACCGTTGGGTCGGGAATGGGAATGGCCGACAGCAGGGCCTGGGTGTAGGGGTGCTGGGGGTTGGCGTAAAGTTCGTCACAATCGGCCAGCTCCACCAGCGAGCCTAGGTACATTACTGCCACCCGCCGGCTGATATGTTTGATCATCGACAGGTCGTGGGCGATGAAGAGATAGGTCAGCCCATATTGCTGCTGCAATTCCTGCAATAAATTGACGACCTGGGCCTGAATGGAGACATCGAGGGCGGAAATGGGTTCGTCGCAGACGATAAATTCCGGGTCGACCGCCAGGGCCCGGGCGATCCCGATCCGCTGCCGCTGGCCGCCGCTGAATTCGTGGGGAAAGCGGCCGGCATGCTCGGGGTTGAGGCCGACCTGCTCTAAAAGATGAACAATCCGCTGCTGCCGTTCACCGCCTCTGGCCAGACGGTGGATGTCGAGGGGTTCACCGACAATGTCCCCCACTGTCATCCGGGGATTAAGCGAGGCGTAAGGATCCTGAAAAATCATCTGGATCTTGCGGCGAACCGTCTGGGCGTCAGGACCGCTTAAGGCGGCGTGGACATCCTTGCCGCGAAATAGCACCCGTCCGTCCGTGGGGGCGTAAAGGCCTACCAGGGTTCGGCCGACGGTCGATTTGCCGCAGCCGGTTTCCCCGACGAGGCCCAGTGTTTCTCCCTGTTCGATCGCGAAGCTGACATCAGCCACCGCTTTTAAGATACCGCGGGGCTGGCCCCAGAAGCTCTGGCGGGTGACAAAGTTCTTGCTCAGATGCTCAACACTGACTAAAGGCTGGCTCATGCCGGCTCACCTGCCTTTTGACGCCGCATCGGCAGCGGATGGGGGCAGGCCTCGTGTTCCAGCCAGCAGCGGCTGGTGTGACCGTCGGCCGGGGTAAAGAGGGGCGGAGGGGTGCCGCACAGCTGCATGGCGTGGTGGCAACGGGGCTGGAAAGCGCACCCGGTGGGCGGGGCCAAAAGGTCGGGCGGCTGACCTTCGATCGATTCCAGTTTGGTTCGGGCTGCGTCAAGGCGGGGTACCGACTCCAAGAGGCCGACGGTGTAGGGATGGCGGGGATTGGCAAACAGCTCGGCCACCGGAGCGGCTTCGACGACTTGGCCGGCATACATGACAATGACCCGGTTGCAGAGACCGGCGATTACGCCAAGATCGTGGGAAATCAGAATGATTGAGGTAGTCAGTTCACGATTCAGCTTTTGCATCAGTTCGATGATTTGGGCCTGGACGGTGACATCCAGGGCGGTGGTGGGTTCGTCGGCGATGAGGATGGCTGGGTTCATCGCCAGGGCGGTGGCGATCATCACCCTTTGCCGCATGCCGCCGCTGAGCTGGTGGGGGTATTGATTCATCCTGGCCTCCGGGGCGGGGATGCCCACCAGTTTAAGCATATGGATGGCCTGCTCAGCCGCGGCCCTCTTGGTGAGGCGCTGGTGAGTCAGGAAACATTCTATCAGCTGGGTACCGACAGTCAGCACCGGATTGAGAGAAGTCATGGGATCCTGAAAGATCATGCTGATGGCGTTGCCGCGGATACGCCGCAGAGCCGATTCATCCAGTTTTGTGATGTCGGCGTCGCCAAACAGGATGCGGCCGGCGGCGATTTCGCCCGGCGGGGAGGGAATGAGACCCATGATGGCATTGGCGGTCACGCTTTTGCCGCAGCCGGATTCACCGACAATGCCGAGAATTTCGCCTTTGCCCAGATCAAAACTGACATCCCTGACAGCTTTGACGGTGCCGGCGTAAGTATGAAAAAGGACTGTGAGATTTTCCACTGCAAGTACAGGCTGCATTATTTGTTCCACCTCCTATTTGCGCATCCGCGGGTCGAGGGCGTCGCGCAAGCCGTCACCGAGGAAATTAAAAGACAACATGGTAATGCTGATAGCCAGGGCGGGATAAAACAACTGGTAGGGATAAGAACGCAGGCCGGCGACGCTTTCTGACGCCAGTACTCCCCAACTGGCCATTGGGGCCGAGACGCCAAGCCCGATGAAGCTCAGAAAGGCTTCGGTGAAGATGGCCTCAGGAATGGACAGGGTGAGGGTGACAATAATCGGTCCCATGGCGTTGGGGACAAGGTGGCGGAGTATAATCCTTGCCGACCCTGCGCCGATCAATCGGGCCGCCAGGACATATTCCTGCTCCCTAAGGGAAAGAATCTGCCCCCGCACGATCTGGGCCATCCTCAGCCAGTACACCAGGCCGAGGGCGATGAAAATATTGGTCAAGCCAGGCTTGAGAACCACCATCAGCAAAATGACGTACAGCAGCAGCGGGATGCCATAGAGGATATCGACAAAGCGCATCATGGCTGCGCCGAGACGGCCGCCGAAGTAGCCGGCGATCCCGCCATAGAGGACGCCGACAGTCAGGTTGATGAGGCTGGCGACAACGCCGATCGATAGCGAGATCCGCGCTCCGTAGAGTATCCGGGTGAAAAGGTCGCGGCCGAGGCTGTCGGTGCCGAACCAGTGGGCGGCAGAGGGCGGGTGGTTAGCGTCGGATAGCACCTGATCGGAGTACGAGTAGGGGGAAAATAGCGGACCGAGGAGGGCCAAAAGGGCGATGACGGCGATGGTCAGTAGTCCGGCCATGGCGAGCTTGTTCTGTTTGAGCCGCCGCCAGGCGTCCTGCCAGTAGGTAGTGGCCGGGCGGTCCAGGGCTTGGGCGGCAAAGGGGGCGGCGGCGACACGGGCAAATTGCGGCGAGTTTTGCGACAGATCCATCCTCATTTCCCCTTTCCGCCGTCCAGCTTGATCCGCGGATCGAGCCAGGCGTAAGCGATGTCTACCAGGAAATTCAGGAAGACCAGCATGGTGCTGTAGAAGACGGTGACACCAAGAATGACGGTGTAGTCGCGGTTGTAAATGCTGGTGACAAAGTGGCGGCCGAGGCCGGGAATGGCGAAAATGGTTTCAATGACGAAACTGCCGGTGAAGATGGCGGCAATCAGCGGGCCGAGGTAGGTGACCACCGGCAGGGCGGCGTTCTTGAGGGCGTGGCGGTAAATGACCACATAACCGGGCAGGCCTTTGGCCCGGGCGGTGCGGATATAATCCTGGCCCATGATTTCCAGCATACTGGAGCGCATCAGACGGGCGATAAAGGCGGTGGGAAAGGCGGCCAGAGCCAGGGCCGGCAGGACGGCGTATTCCGGTCCGTCCCACATGGCAACCGGAAAGAGCTGCAGCTTCAGGGCGAAAACATAGATGAACAGTGTTGCCAAGATGAAGTTAGGTACCGAGATGCCGATGGTGGCGCCGAACATTGCCAGATAGTCGGGCCAGCGGTTCTGGCGGAGAGCCGCGACGATTCCCGCCGGGATGCCGAGGATGATGGCGATCAGCACCGCGATGGTGCCCAGCTCGGCTGAGACGGGAAAGCTTTCGGCGATGATGTCGTTGACGGTGCGGGATTCGTACTTGAAGGACGGCCCCAGGTCGCCGCGGGCGACATTGGCGATATAGTCGGTGTACTGTTTCCAGAGCGGGTCGTTCAAATGATAGCGTTCATTAATATTCTGCAGTACCGATTCCGGCAGATTCTTCTCAGCGGTGAACGGTCCGCCGGGTACTGCATGCATCAGCACAAAGGTAGCGGTGGTGATAATCAGCAGGACGATCACCATGGCCAAAAAGCGGTTTAGAATATATTGCAGCAACAGGGTACCTCCTAACGAAAAGAGATGCGCGGGCAACGCATCCCCTGTTCGATTTTCCTACAGGACAGATTCTTTATTCGATATACGCTTCTTTAAAATAGAGCTGGCCGAGCACCGAGCGGATATAGCCTTTGACATTCGGCTTGGCGAGGATGGCGTTGGTGTAAAAGTAAATCGGGGCGATGACCCCGTCCTCCATGAGGATTTTTTCGGCGTCATGCATGGCCTGCATCCGCGCGGCTGGGTCGTTGGTGGTTTTGGCCAGGCGAACCAGCCTGTCATAGGCTGGATTCTTGTACTGCGCGTCATTGTTGCCGCCGTCAGATACGAACATATCAATGAAGGTCATCGGGTCGGCATAGTCACCGATCCAGCCGTGGCGGGCCACTTGATAGTCGCCCTTGCTGCGGGTGCTGAGAAAGACCTTCCATTCCTGGTTGGCCAGGGTGACGGAGACGCCCAGGTTCTTTTTCCACATTTCCTGAATGGCTTCGGCGATGGCCTTGTGGCCTTCACTGGTGTTGTAGATCAGGGTGACGGGCGGCAGACCCCGCCCGCCGGGGTAACCGGCGTCAGCGAGAAGCTTCTGTGCGGCGCTGCTATCATTATCTTTAAAGAAATCGCCGCCCTTTATGCGGAAATCGTCATCCGATTTTGCGTCAGGCAGGCCGAAGGGCACCCAGGCCAGGGCGGCTTTTTGCTCGCCGCGGGTAATATTCTTGATGATGGCCTCGCGGTCGATGGCCAGGGCAAAGGCCCGGCGGACCAGTGGATTGTCAAAGGGCGGCTTGGTTACATTGAAAGAATAAAAATAGGTGCCGATATAGGGATAAACTTTCAATTTTCCCTCCCGCAGCAGGCGGGGAAACTCGGCGACCGGCGGATTTCCACCCATGTCGATCTGGTTGTTCTCGAACATATCCAGTTCAGTGTTGGCGTTGTCGTTGAGGAAAAACTCCATTTTGGTCATTTTCACTTTGGCGGCGTCCCAGTAAAAATCGTTTTTGGCGAACTCGATTTTGCTGTTGTGGGCCCAGCTGACAACCTTAAACGGGCCATTGCCGATGAAGGTTTTAGGGTCGGCGGCCCATTTTTCGTTTGTCTGGGCGGTGGATTTATGGACAGGGTAATAGGTGTGAAAAGCGGTCAGCGAAAGGAAATAGGTTGTCGGTTCTTCCAGGGTGATTTCCAGGGTGCGGGGATTTACCGCCCGAACCCCCACGGCTGAAGCCGGGGCTTCGCCTTTATTATAAGCCTCGCCGTTTTTCAGGTAAAAAAGTTGGTAGGCGTATTTGCTGCCCAGCTCGGGACTAAGGGCCGACTTCCAGGCGTATTCAAAATCTTCGGCCGTCACCGGGTCGCCGTTCGACCATTTGGCGTCGCCCCGCAAAAAAAAGGTATAGCGCAGCCCGTCAGCCGATACTTCCCACTTTTCCGCCACTGCCGGTACTGGGAGGTCTTTAGCGTTGAGAGTGGTCAGGCCTTCAAAGATTTGTTCTTCAATATTGGCTTCCGGAGAACCGGTGGATTTGCGGGGATCGAGAGTTTCCGGCTCGGCGCCCACCGAGTACCGCAGATGCTTGACTGCCGGTTTGCCGCCGCATCCGGCCAGACTCACCGCCACCAGAATAAGGGCCAATAAGGCGATAAACGGTTTATAGCGCGTAGAAACTCCCCCTTTCGGCATTTCCGGTATAATTTCTATGAATTTGATTGTTTCCCTCCTTGGGAACAGCAATAAGACTGTTTAAAAGTCCAGCGGTGAGCTTGCACCATGGACTTATTAAACAGTCTTTGCAAAAGTCAGCACAAAAAATCTATACGACAGGGGCGTTGGCTACCCGATTGCGCCCTTGGTTTTTGGCCTGATAGAGGGCTTCGTCGGCTGACGCCACAAAACGTTCGATGTCGGGAGGGGCCAGGCCCAGGGCAGGGTCATAGGTCGCCACCCCCAGACTGGCGGTGATTTGGGCGGTGACTGTGCCCAGGTTATCCGGGAAATGGGCCGTTTCCACCTTCTGACGGATTTTTTCGGCCAGTGCCATGGCTTCGGGGTTGCTGCACTCAGGGAGAATGATACAGAACTCCTCGCCGCCGTAACGGGCAGGAAGGTCGATGCTGCGTACTGTTTGCTGCAGCATTTTGCCAAGTTCGGTTAGCAGCTTGTCGCCGACAGGATGGCCGTAAGTGTCATTGTAAATTTTGAATTTGTCGAGATCCAGCATGATCAGGCTGAGGGGACGTTTCAAGGCAGCAGCCCGCCTGAGCTCGGTCTTGAGAAACATGTCGAGGTTGCGGCGGTTGGCCAGACCGGTCAGCCCGTCAGACAAAGCCATGGCTTTAATCTGATGGTACAGGTGGGCGTTTTCCAGTCCCAGAGCAATTTGCCGGCCGAGGAGTCCGGCGAAAGAGGTGCGCTCAAGGCGCTCCGGGCTGATAAACCGCCGCCAGCCGAGGACAATAACCCCTAGGAGACGATGATTGACCGGCAGCGGCAGGATCATGATCGGACCGCCGGCTCTGTCACCGCAAAGCTCTTTGCAGGGCGGGAATTTTTCCGCCACCGTCAGGGTCGGGGCCGGGGATTTGATCAGTTCATCCATTTCGGGGTAGGTCACCTCGAAATCGGTGGGACGAGAGGTTAATCCCAGCGAGGTTTTGTAGGTCAGAATTTTCTTCTGATAATCGGTGACCAGAAACCCGACAGCGGCGTCGGCGCCGAGGGCCCGGGCGACGTGGGCGGTGCATTGCTCCATGATGGTAGTCGCATCGATGGTCGCTCCTGTAGTCTGGGCAATCTGATATAAAAACTTCTCTTCGTCAAGCCGCATCTTGGTCTGCTCGAACAGTAAAGCAGCAGTAATCGCCGCGCCGGCGTGGTAGCCGAGCGCCTTGAGCAGCAAGGCGTCCCGCTTGGTGAACATGCCCTTTTCGCTGGAATAGGCTTCGATGACGCCGATGATTTCCTGGTCGTTGATTAACGGCGCACAAATGATCGAGCGAATATTGGAGAAAATCAGCTGAGGACGGAATATTTCGGGATGGAGAGCCAAATCGTCGATGAAGAGGGCAGTTTTTGTTTCGCATACCTGGGCGGCTAAGCTATTTTCCATGGGGATGGAGTCGGGGGGGGCGCCAAAGCCGTAGGTGGCGGCGACTTGCAGTGATGAACGGTCTTTTGCGAACAGGGCGATGACGCTTTGGCGGCAGTGCATCATATCGGCAACCATATCGGCGATGGCGTCAAGGGTGCTTTTGACATCCATTTGGGACGAGATGATGGTGCCGATTTTGGACAGGACGTCCTCCACCAGGTTGCGCTGCTGCTCAGATTCCTGATAAAGCTTGGCGTTTTTGCCGGCAAGCTCCTCCATTTCTTCCTTCAGGCGCAGTACCTCGTCATAGGGCTGACGGATAACCTGGATGGCAAGCGACCGCAGCACATAAAAGTTGGCCAGGACGCGAAAAAAGTGACCGGCGACATTTAAGCTGAAAGCGGTATGGGGATACAGACAAAAACTCAGGTCGGAAATGGCACCGAACAGCAGGGCGAACTGGGGCAATTTGTTTACATGGTTGGGATAGTTGCGGCGCAGAATAAATAACGCCAATAAATCTGCGGACAGAGCGCCGTATTGGGCATAAAGCACGGTTGGGTGATCGAAACGGTCAATATTGAGATAGGGGAGGAAGTTATAGCTCAAGACAATATTGGCAATCAAGGCGGCCGTGGCGCCCAAAGTGCAGTACAGCAGCGTTTTGTTCGACAAAAGCGGGCGACCATTGTTGCCAGGGGGCAGCCCGGTGGTGTACAGCAGACCGAAGGACCAGATCAGCCGGGAGAAGACCCAGGAGGTTACCCAGATATGGTCATTGCCTAGCGGATCGACCGCAAATCCGGGATAGGACAACAGATGGAGCAGTTCCAAGATGGCGGTGCTGAGGATGACCAAGCTCACGGCGGCGACTCTGATGCCGTTGTTGGTGCTGGCGCTATACCAAGCGATATAGAAAATGATGAACCCGATAATGATACTGGCATTTTCGAAGATGCCATGCAGGACGAGTAGCAGGGGTGTTTCCAAGACCAAGGACGTTAATCCGCTAAAGATGAGAAGACCGAACAGGCAGAGTGCGAGCAGCGGCAGCGACTGCCTAAAAGTTATCGCTCCTTTAGATAGAAGGCTCACAAGAAGCACCTCCAGGCGAAAAAGTAACTTCATTCTGTAATATGATATGCGTAACATAACAACGTCGTTCTATGTAAAGTTGGGAGGTGCGTTATGGAAAGGATCTGTCCGATTTGTAATAGCCTGAAGCCGATCACCGCCCGCTGCTCAGGCTGCGGCGGGAAAATGGAAGATGCCGGTAAACTGACCGATTACCGCGGTCCTTACAGTCCCTATATGGATGCCGCTTTGTTTAATGACTGTGGGCCGGATGAGCTGTGCGTCCATCTTTTGACCTGCCCGGACTGCGGACATGATATCAGGGCGGCCTGGAAACTGGTGGTGATTTGAGATGATGATACAACCAGGATAAAAAGCGTTTGGCGGTACCATACTATGCAAAAAGGATAGGGGGCATCAAACATGAGCAGCAGCAATCCGAAAGTTATTTGCCACGTCGACCAGTGCACCCACTGGATGTCCGGTGACCAGTGCATGGCCGGAAAAATCGCCGTTTATAATGAAGAAGCCGGCGAAGCTTCAGACAAGGCGGCCGACACCCAGTGCAAGTCCTTTCACCCTGGCCGGGGGGTTGGAGATTATGTCGGAGCACTTCATAACGCCAACGTCGGCGGGACGCTGAAGGCGGCCTTTGTCGACGGCACCCAGATTACGCCGGCTGTGGACTGTTATGTGAATAGCTGCCAGTATTGGCAAGAGGAGAATTATTGCAACGCGTCGGCGATCGAAATTAATGGCCGGCAAGCGGCAAAAACCAGTGACACCGACTGTGAAACCTTTGCGGCGAAATAAAAAAAGCCGGGATGTTTTCCCGGCTTTTCCGTTATTTATTGAAGGTTGGCTCGGTCTAAATGCTGCTTTTCAGGAATGGTAGCTGCCAACGGAATGGCAAGAGCCAATGGGAGCAGCGACCAGAGCAATGCAGTTTTCAGGCCGACGATGTCGGCGACGGCGCCGGTGATCGCCACGCCCACACCGCCAAGCCCGTAGGCCAACCCCAGCATCATGCCTGAGGCCATGGCAGCGTTGCCGGGGATCATGTCCTGAGCCCAGACGATGGAGGAGGGCAGGGTGCCTTGCAGGGCGGCTCCGCTGATTGCCAGGGCCAGCCAGGCCAATAGGTTGATTTCCGTACTGTGAGTGAACAGGAATAATGACGGCAGGCAGATAGACAGCAGGCCGATGATGCAGGCTTTGCGGCCAACTTTGTCGCCGAGCCAGCCGCCGATAAATCCGCCGACCGCGCCGCCCAGGAGATAGACGGTCAAGAGGTTGCCGGCCAACATCGGCGCGTGTCCCTCCAGTGCCAGCCATACCGGGAGAAAATTGGGCAGCGCCATTTGCGACCAGGATCTGAGGGCCATGACACCGTTCAGTTTCAGCAGATTGACCGATTGATACCAGGCTACCGTTTTGCTACTTGTGGCCGGACGCGGCGAAACAAGGGGGATGCGGTGCAGGCCGTAAAGGTAGCAGGCAAGGCTGACCCCAAGGGAGGGCAGGATCAGCCACGGCAATTTTTCGATGCCAAATTCCAGCAGAAAAGCGATGACGATCGCCGGTGATACGGCAAAGCCGAAGTTGCCGCCGCCGATGAATATCGACATGGCCAACCCTTTGTTTTCCGGCGCCGCGACCCTGCTAACCAGGCTGGAGGCCAGAGGGTGAAAAACGGAAAAGCCCAGGCCGGCCAAGGTCAGACCGGCTACGAGAATCAGATAATTCGGGGCCAGGCCGATTGTGCAGATGAAGACCGCTCCGACTGGCAGGGTCGCCAGGATGAGCCAGCCATAGCCTTTCTTGTCGACAAGGTAGCCGAAGACCGGCTGCAGGACGCTGCCGGTAAACGCAAAAATCATGACAAGCAGCCCCGCGGAAGTCAGGGACATCCCCAGGCTGGCCATGACCACCGGCAGGAGGGGCGGCAGAAAATTGTTGTAGAAATCGCCGAAGAAGTGGCCTACGGTCAGTAAGGCCAGCGGATAGGAACCTTGCCGGAACAGCCGCATGCCGCCGACCTCCTTTCGCCTTTTCCTGCATCCCGCATATGATAAATCAGGAGCAAGATCAGTGCTCGTGTTGACAGCCACAACCGTCAGTATGAGGATGATCAGGGCATTTAGCGGCGTCGAGGGAGGCTTTCACCTGAGCTTTGATACTGTCGATGTACATTCGCCGCAGGGTGGTCTGTTCTTCTTTTTCCGCTACGGTCAGAGGCTCGCAGCGCTGTTTTTGCGCCAGTTCGTTGATTCGGGCGATCAGCTCGGGAGTAATCATTGCTATCCCCTCTTTTATCCAACTGCTAGGGAAATATTATCAAATAATCGGCCTGTACGCAAGGCAAGCCACTGATTGCCGGGCAACCGCGCTTTGGTCGGGTTGGACATCGTGGCGGCGGTTTGGCGGCACAATAGCAAGAGATTGGCTTACTAATAACAGCAAGGATGATGGCGGATGCATGACCTGATTATTGTCGGCGGCGGCCCTGCCGGAATGACGGCCGCGGTTTACGCCGTCCGCAAAAAAATGGATGTTTTACTGATTACCAAGGATTTTGGCGGCCAGTTGATGTGGACCAGAGAAATCGAAAATTATATGGGCTTTCAGTATATCACCGGCCCGGAACTCATTACAAAGTTTGAAGAACAGGTCAAACAATTTCCGGTAAATATCAAGTATGAGGAAGTGACCAAGCTGACCCGGGCTGCCGACGGAACGTTTGCCGTCAACGGCGGTGAAACCTCGTACCGCAGCAAAACAGTGATCCTGGCTTCAGGAAAGCGGCCCCGCCGGCTTAACATCCCGGGCGAGGAGGAATTTACCGGCCGGGGCGTGGGTTACTGCGCCACCTGCGACGGACCGCTTTACGCCGGCAAATCGGTCGCGGTGGTTGGCGGCGGAAACTCAGCGCTGCAGGCGGCCATCGAGCTTTGTGCCATCGCCGATCAGGTTCAGTTGGTTGTCCGCAGCGACTACAAGGCCGACCCGGTGGTGGTGGATAAACTGGACACCTGCCCTAATGTCGAAGTGCTTAAAGGGTACCACGCCCAGGCCATTTCCGGCGAGGAGACGGTGGAAAAGTTCGTCATTCGCAGCGGTGATGAGATGCGGGAACTGCCTGTCCAGGGGGTTTTCATCGAAATCGGGCTTGACCCCAACTCAGAGTTTGCCCGCGGTACTGCTAAATTTAACCCTTATAACGAGATTATCGTCGACTGTCGGGCCAGCACCGGTATACCGGGTTTGTTTGCAGCCGGGGATGTGACCAGCAGCCCTGACAAGCAGATCATTATCGCCGCCGGGGACGGCGCTAAGGCGGCGCTGGGGGCGTACGAATATTTGCTGTTTAAACGCTAGACGCCAACGTGTCAGTGGTTCTGACACGTTTTTTTTCATAGTTGCCGAATCAGGCAGGAATTTTTACCAACGCTGTACAATATCAATATCAATGAAAAAAGGCTGGCGGTTGCTTTGCCTGTTTACACGTCTCGTTATATTGTTGGCACCTGTAAGGGGATTTCAATGGCGCGATCCTATTACTTTAGGGGCTTCTTTTTATGGGAATTTTCCTTTGCGGCTATTCTTGTAGGCCGCAAGAAAAAAATATATTAAAGGAAGGTGCATTCGCAAGATGGAAAAACGCATGATCCAGGTCGACGAAAAGTTGCCAGTAATCCAGACCATTCCCCTTAGCCTGCAGCACTTATTTGCTATGTTCGGCGCCACGGTTCTCGTTCCATTTCTTTTCAAGGTCAATCCCGCCACCTCGCTGCTGATGAACGGCATCGGCACCCTGATCTATCTGATCGTATCCAAGGGGAGAATTCCAGCCTACCTGGGATCGAGCTTCGCCTTTATCGCCCCGGTCTTCGCGGTGCTGGCCGTGCCCAGTTTGGGCGGCTACGCGGCAGCTCAGGGCGGCTTTATTATGTTTGGTATCTTCTTTGTTATTGTTTCCTTTATCGTCCGCATGGTTGGCGTGGGCTGGCTCGACGTGGTCTTTCCGCCGGCAGCCATGGGGGCCATTGTTGCCATCATCGGTCTGGAGCTGGCTCCGGTCGCCACCAATATGGCAGGACTAACCGGTGATTTGATTCAGCAACTGCATATTCCGTATGCAACAGCGGTCACCGTTTCCATGTTTACGCTTGGCGTGACTATCCTCGGTTCGGTGCTGTTCCGCGGCTTCTTCTCCGTCATCCCGGTGCTGATTGGCGTTATTGCCGGTTATGTCTTATCAATAGTTATGGGTATTGTGGATTTCAGCAGTGTGGCTTCGGCGGCATGGTTTGAAGTTCCGACCCTTTACGCGCCTGTCTTTAATATGTCGGCCATTCTGATGATCATGCCGGCAGCGCTGGTTGTGCTGGCCGAACATATCGGCCATCTGGTCGTGACTGGCAATATTGTTGAAAAAGATCTGATCAAAGATCCCGGTCTTGACCGCTCGCTACTCGGCGACGGCATTTCCAATATTCTTTCCGGTCTTGTTGGCGCCACACCGAACACTACTTACGGTGAAAACATCGGCGTCATGGCTATTACCAAGGTGTTCAGCGTCTGGGTTATCGGCGGGGCGGCGATTATCGCCATTATCATTTCCTTTATCGGCAAATTCTCGGCGCTGATTCGCAGCATCCCGGTCCCGGTCATGGGCGGGGTATGCATTCTGCTGTTCGGGGTTATCGCAGCAGCCGGTATTCGGATGCTGATTGAAAAGAAGGTCGATTACACCAAGGCAAAAAACCTTATCCTGACCTCAGTGGTACTGGTTAGCGGCATCAGCGGCGCGGCAGTCAAGTTTGGCACCGTCGAACTGAAGGGCATGGGTCTGGGCACGGTGGTAGCCATTGTCATCAGTTTGCTGTTTGAGCTGTTTGACCGTATGGGCTGGACCAATACTGAGCCCAGTGCGCCAAGTATCCATGTAGCTGACGACAGTAAATAAATCCAAAAACGCCCGCAGTTGCGGGCGTTTTTTTGTTTGTCGCAGCAGGCGCGCCCTGGGGGCGGCTGGACCGGCAGCAGAATAAAGTGAGTGTGAAGACTGGTTGACTAATCAGTCAGCAACGCGTAGACTAAAATTATTCGATTTTCGGCCAGTTGTCACAATTTCGTCATTTTTCTACTTTATAATAAAGCGGCCAGACGGAAAAGCCGTCAATATCAGCGGAGAGGTCGTTTTATTTATGATGGACAAGGCGAAAGTGATCAAACTGGTCAGAGACAAAATGCCGAATGGCAGTGACACGGCGATCGATGCCCTGACCGATGAAATCATCAATGATCTTGAGCCGATTATCCTTACTTATATTCGACGGATGGTGGCCCGCGAGCTGGAAAGTCAGTACGACCGGCAGTGGGGACAGGAGCAATAGCGTTTGACTGAGGGAAATGTTCTGATTGTAGTGAGTCATACGCTGTAGGGAGGCTTGCAAGTGAAATTGTTGACTCCGGAAGAAGTGGCGACCATACTCAAGGTGCAGCGAAAGACGGTTATTATGTGGCTGCAGGAAAAGCGCATTCCCGGCTTTAAATTAGGTGAAAATGCGGCAGCTGAATGGCGAATTGACTATCAGGATCTTGAAAAATATTTGTCCGAACAACGAATTGGGGAGGCGAATATGGACCTAATCACACCAGATGAGGCTGCGGTCATCCTGAAGATCAAGCGACAAACCGTCCTCAGATGGTTAAAGCTGGGCAAGTTGCCGGGGGTAAAGCTGGGAAAAGGCCCGGCGGCCTCATGGCGCATTAACGCTGAAGATCTTGATCAATTCCTTGCAGCGTTAAAAAACAAATGGATCAGCGCATGATAAGACGGTTGAACGAAGAAGAGTTTTGAAGGGTGTGTTGTGTCATGAGAAGCACTAGTCGCACGAAAGGTGTCATGCATTTTATTTTACCACTATTGATTATTGCCATTTTTGCAGCAGGTTGTGGCCGGACGCAACCCCCGCCTCAAGCAACGGTTTCCGTTATGGTAGGACGCACTGAAACACGGACCATGCCAATACAGGTAGAAGCGGTCGGCAATGTGGAGGCCTTCAACTCTGTGGTTATACTGCCGCAGGTGACCGGGCGCATCTTGAGTCTTCATTTTCAGCAAGGGCAGGATGTAAAAGCCGGTGACCTTCTGATTACGATTGACCCGACGCCCTTTGAACAAAAACTGGCGCAGGCACAAGCGCAGCTGTCCCATGATTCAGAACAGGCGACCTTTGCGACAGCTTCCGCCAAACGCTATGACGAATTATTCCGGCGGGGAGCAGTTTCTCGTCAGGACTTCGAGCAAACCAACACCTCTTCGTCTGCCCAGGCGGCCACGGTGCAACAGTCGCAGGCGGCAGCAGAAAGTGCGCGCATCGACTTGAACAATTGCTACATACGCTCGCCGATTGATGGGCGTACCGGTGCTTTTCTTGCCAATCTCGGCGCACTGGCCAATATGAATGTCACGCAACTGGTGGTTGTCAATCAGATTGAGCCGCTGTTCGTTAAATTTACCGTTCCGGAGAAATATTTGGCTGCCATCACTGCAGCGCAGAAAACGTCTGCTCTTCAGGTTACGGCAAGTATCGCCGATCAGGGACTGAATGTTGCCGACGGGGTGCTGACCTTCATTGACAATACGGTTGACATTTCCTCAGGGGTGGTTCAGATGAAAGCCCAATTTCCTAACTCCACCCGGCAACTTTGGCCCGGACAGTTTGTCCGCGTCGTTTTGAAGCTGGGTGAACAGCAGAACGCGATTGTCGTACCGAGCGAGGCTGTGATGAATGGCCAGAAGGGTACCTATGTATTTGTTGTTAAGGATGACATGACAGTGGAAGCACGACCAGTCGTTCAGGACCGAGTAATCGGCAAAGTAGCGGTCATCACCAAAGGCTTGACAGCCGGCGAGACGGTTGTAACCGACGGTCAAGTCAACCTGCGCCCCGGTTCGGCAATCAGCATCAAAGAAGGGATTGCCCAGCCGACTGCCGCCGGAGCAAATACCCAATCTAACACTCAAGGCGGTGGTGGGCAGTGAACGTTTCCGCCATCTGGATCCGTCGCCCGGTAATGACCATTCTGATTATGGTCACCCTCCTCTTTTTTGGAGCTATCAGCTACTGGCAACTGCCGGTCAATGACCTGCCGAATGTCGATTATCCCAGCATTCAAGTCCAGGCGTCGCTGCCGGGGGCAAGTCCGGAAACCATGGCCTCATCGGTGGCCCTGCCGCTGGAAAAACAGTTGTCGACAATTGACGGTGTGGACTCGATGTCGTCTTCGAATACGACAGGCAAAACAACCATCAACATTTCCTTTTCCTTGAACCGAACCATCGACGCCGCCGCCCAGGATGTCAGCGCCGCCATTTCAGCGGCTGCGAAGCGATTGCCGTCAAATATGCCGTCACCGCCGTCCTACACCAAAACCAATCCGGCCGAACAGCCGATCATGTTCTATGTCATTACCTCAAAAACCATGAAGATGTCTGATGTGCAGGACTATGTTGAAACATCCCTCCTGCCCGCTGTGTCGGAAGTGAATGGCGTGTCCCAGGCGCTGATTTACGGGACCCAGCAATATGCCGTCCGGCTGCGGATGGATCCAGACAAGATGGCGGTCCGGGGGGTTGGTCTCAACGAAGTGACCAGCGCGTTGATCAACGGCAACGTGAACCTGCCGGGCGGAACATTGAACGGACCGAATGTCACCTATTCTGTCGATTCGTCAGGCCAATTGCTGAATGGCAAACAATTCGATTCGCTGATTGTGGCCTATCACAACGGCAACCCGATCCGTATTCAAGACATTGGTCAAGCCACTGACAGCAACGCCAATGAACAGACCAAACGCAGCCTTGTCACTCCTGGCGACCAGAGTGACGGGGTGTTTGTGGCGATATTCAAGCAGCCGGGATCGAACGCGGTTCAGATCGCGTCCGATGTCCGTAAAAAAATGGAACTGGTGCGGGGAACCCTGCCTCAGGGGATTGACGTATCGCTGCTTTACGACAAGTCTGATTTCATCAAATCATCGGTAGAAGACGTTGAATCGACCCTGGCCTTGACAATACTGCTGGTGGTCTTCGTGGTTTTCCTCTTTCTCGGCAGCGCGCGGGCCACGCTGATCCCAGGCATCACGGTGCCGCTGTCGCTTATTGCCACCTTTTCCATCATGAAGATATCGGGTTTCAGCCTGAACAACATCTCGCTGATGGCCCTCTCCCTGGCGGCCGGCTTTGTTGTCGACGACGCCGTGGTGGTAATGGAAAATGTGGTGCGACGGGTAGAAGAAGGGGAAGCGCCGATGGCAGCCGCGTTTGCCGGCTCGAGGGAAATCTGTTTCACCGTGCTGTCGATGACCATATCGCTCATCGTGGTTTTTGTCCCGATCTTGTTCATGGGCGGAATCATCGGACGACTGTTCCGGGAGTTTGCGGTCAGCATCGCGGCGGCCATTCTCTTTTCCGGCTTTATCGCCCTAACGTTGACGCCAATGATGTGCGCCTATATCCTCAAACACAAAAACGGTGACGAGAAAAAAAGCCGGTTCGTCCAGACCACCGAACGCATCTTTGAAAGGGCCAAGGACTTTTATGGACGGACATTGACGCGGGTTTTGGCCCATCCCCGGCAAATACTGGCGTTGACCCTGGTCATCGTTGCCCTGGCCGGTTTTTTGTACACCAAGATTGACAAGGGGTTTATTCCCAGCCAGGATATGAATCTGTTTCGAATCACTACTCAGGGAGATGACCGGACCTCCTTCGATTATCTGGCTCAGCACCAGGATCAGATAAACCGTATTTTAGAAAAAGAGACAGGGATGCGGGGCGCGCTGTCGGTTGTCGGCACCCCCACCTACAATACAGGATTTGTTCTGGTAAGCCTGAAAGACAGAAAGGACCGGACCGAGTCGGTTGACCAGATGATTAATCGCCTGCGGCCTGAGTTCAACAGCATACCCGGGCTTCGCGTGTATCCCTATAATCCGCCGCCCATCACGCTGGGAAGCCGCCAGACCGCCGGTATCGGGCAGTTCACCATCACGAGCCCCGACCTGGATGTTCTGGCCAAAGCGGCCACCGATATGGAAACGCAGATGAGGGCCATTCCCGGACTCACCGACGTCAACTCCAGCCTGCAAATCAAGGCTCCTAAAATGTACTTTGAGATCGACCGGGACAAAGCGTCGTCGCTAGGGCTCTCCGTCAACCAGATTCAGGATGCGCTGTATTCGGCCTTCGCCGACCGTCTGGTTACAACCATCTATACCCCCAGCAACGAATACGACGTGTACCTGGACCTCGGAAAAAACTTTCAGACCGACCCCTCGGTGCTGAGCAAGCTTTATATAAAGACCGGGTCAAGTCTCGGACCTTCGGTCGCCTCGCCGGCGCTGGTGCCGCTGTCGACCCTCGGAAAGATGACTGAGAAACTGTCGTCGCTTTCTGTAAACCATAGCGGTCAGATGCCGGCAGCAACAATTTCCTATAACTTAAAGCCAGGCTATGCCCTTGGCACAACAGCGACCCAGATCCAGGCGGCAGCCCAAAAAACCCTCCCCTCAGGCGTAGCCGGATTTTTCGAGGGGAACGCCTCGGCCTATGCGAGTTCGTTTGCGAATATGGGCTTTCTGCTGTTCGTTACGGTGTTCATCATCTATGTGGTGCTCGGCATTTTGTATGAAAGCTTCATTCATCCGATCACCATTCTGACGGCTTTGCCGCTGGCCGGGGCCGGAGCGTTGATCTTTTTGATGCTCTTCCATATGGAGCTCGATATCTATTCCTATGTCGGTATTATCATGCTTGTCGGCATTGTCAAGAAGAACGGCATCATGATGATCGACTTCGCGCTGGAACTGACGGAAAAACAGGGCCTATCCTCCAAGGAAGCCATCCACCAGGCCTGCATGATCCGTTTCCGACCGATTATGATGACCACCATGGCGGCTGTCTTCGGTGCGCTGCCGATCGCGATGGGCTATGGTACCGGCGGCGAAGCGCGGCAACCCATGGGGATCGCAGTGGTCGGCGGTCTGGTTTTCTCCCAGCTGCTTACCCTCTATGTGACTCCGGTCTTCTATGTGTGGTTTGACCAGCTGCAGCAAAAGCTGAGAGGAAAACGGACCACCGTCAACGGATAATAATAAAGAAGGAGCCAGCACCCGACCGGGTGCTGGCTCCTTCTTTATTATGAGGAAAAGGTTTGACTAAAACTTGTAGCTGATGCCGTAGGAAAGACCTTTGGCAGTGACGTCGCCAGAGTTGCCGGCGCCGAAATCCAGACCTTTATATTTGGCGTCGCGGTAGCTGATATTCAGCTCGGTGTTTTTAGCGATGGTGTATCCGGCGCCGATTTCATAGCTGTTGATGTTGTTGCCGGTGGCCAGAATGCCGTAAAGATGAGTATTGTCGGCCACCTTAACTGTTCCGGTGAGGCCAAACTGGGCGCCGCTGGTATTAGAGTTGCCGGCGAAGTTGGCATAGGTGGCACCGGCAAAAGCGGAAACCCCGTCGGTCAGTTTGTAGAGGAGGTTGAATTCTTGCGCCTTGAGGGCCGGATTGCCGCCAACGGCATAGTCACTCTTGAAATTGTTGTTTTTATACTGCAAGGCAAAATTGTTTCCCAGACCGCCTGTCAGGCCGATTCCCATGCTGGTTTGGCCGTCCAGCTTGGCGTTGCCGCTCGGGGTGAGGCTGGTCGAACCAAAGGCTACATCAAGCGTCATTTGCCCTGGATCAAAGTCGGTTGCCGGACTGGCGAACGAAACTGTGGATAAAGCTAAAACCATTAGAAACGTTAAGCCAAATGTCTTTTTCATGTTTTTCCACCTTTTCATTGTTTGGTAGGAGACTGCTGCGGTTTTACGGAATGGGGTGCATCTCTAGCGGCGCCACCAGGAAACAAAGAACGAATCGTGATTTTCAAAGGCTTCATGGTCGTCGCGGAAGTAGATAAATACTCCGTCGGACATGTAGCCGATACTGACCAGCTCGTCATTTTCGTCAAAGAACAGAACCGCATCGCTTACAGGGTGTCCGTGGTGCCAAAAGCTCTGCCCGTTCCAGCGATAGGCGCGCAGCCCGGGGAAACGATTCTCCCACTCGCGGCCTTCAACCCGCTCCAGGCGATGGTGGCCCCGCAGAGAATCATAGCGCTCATGCCAGTTGAATGGCATTCCCTTCTCGGCCTGGGCGTCGTTGTGGTGTGTGTGCTGCCAGTTCCTGTCGTTTTCGTAGTGGCGGTCATTTTGCCAGTCATGGGCACTGGCCGTCGCCGCCAGCAGCATGAGACCCGTCAGGGCGATGACAACAATTCTTGCCTTTTTCATTCGCTCACCTCCTTTTGTTGCTAGGCTTTATGTAGTTGTTGAACCCAGACTTATTTTACCGCTCAACCATGACAGAAATATGACAACTTGTCCGATTTGGTGATTTTAAGGGGCAGAATTGGCCGGAAATAGGTGCGACTTGAGGCCAAGCGGTTGGCGTGATATAATGTTTGGCAAAGCACCTCCCGGATTCACAACACAATCCGGCAGTGTGCCGACTCCAAGGAAGTCGCGCTACATAGCGTTCATGTTGAGAAAAGAGGTGAATTTTGGAGGCTCGGTGGTGTTGTGCACTGGGTCGCCAAAGACAATAGATGAGAGTCGTCATAACGATTATCGGGCAGGATCAGGTGGGTATTGTGGCCATGGTCAGCACGACCCTGGCCGAGTACAATGTCAATATCCTGGATATCAATCAGAATATCATCAACGGCTTTTTCAACATGGTAATGATCGCCGATATGAGCGGTGCCAGGCTCAGCCTTAAGGACCTGCAGCAACTGCTCAAGGAGAAGGGCGAGGTCATGGGGCTGGAGATCAAAGTGCAACACGAGGATATCTTTAAAATTATGCATCGCATATAGCAAGGGGCGCTGGCGCCAAAGGAGGATTTCATGTTATCGATTCAGGATATTCTCGAGACCAACCGGATGATTGCCGAGAACAAACTTGATGTGCGCACCATTACCATGGGCATCAGCCTGCGGGACTGCGCTCATCCCGATCTGAAAATTTTCTGCAGCAACATCTATGACAAGATTACCCGCACCGCCGAACGGCTGGTGCGAACCGGCGAGGACATTGAAGCCGAGTACGGCATCCCGATCATCAATAAACGGATTGCGGTGACCCCGATCGCCATCGTGGCCGAGAGCTGCCGTACCGATAGCTATTTCCCGGTGGCCGAGGCCCTGGACGCCGCTGCCAAAACGGTGGGGGTCAACTTCATCGGCGGGTTTTCCGCCCTGGTGGAGAAAGGGTATACCAAGGGTGACAAAATTTTGATCAATTCCATACCCGAAGCGCTGGCTAAGACCGACCGGGTATGTTCCTCAGTTAATCTCGGATCGACCAAGGCCGGCATCAACATGGATTGCGTGCGGGAAATGGGCTTTATTATCAAGCATGCCGCCGAACTCACCCGCGACCGGGATGCCCTGGGCTGTGCCAAGCTGGTGGTTTTCTGCAACGTGCCGGAGGACAATCCCTTCATGGCCGGCGCCTTTCACGGTGTCGGTGAGGCTGAGACCACCATCAATGTGGGCGTCAGCGGCCCCGGGGTTGTCAAACGGGCCCTGGAGGAAGTGCGCGGCGAGAATTTCGGCGCGGTGGCCGAGACTATCAAACGGACCGCTTTCAAGATTACCCGGGTGGGGCAGCTGGTGGCCCAGGAAGCATCGCGGCGGCTGGGTGTGCCCTTCGGCATCATCGATTTGTCGCTGGCGCCGACTCCGGCAGTGGGGGACAGTGTAGCCCATATTCTCGAGGAAATGGGGATTGAGAGCTGTGGTGCCCCGGGGACTACGGCAGCCTTGGCAATATTGAACGATGCCGTGAAAAAAGGCGGCCTGATGGCGTCGTCCTTCGTCGGCGGTCTCAGTGGGGCATTCATCCCGGTGAGCGAAGATGCAGGGATGATCGCCGCTGTGGAATGCGGCAGCCTGACGCTCGAGAAGCTGGAAGCCATGACCTGTGTTTGCTCGGTGGGCCTGGACATGATCGCCGTGCCGGGCGATACCTCGGCAGCTACCATTTCGGCCATTATCGCCGACGAAGCAGCCATTGGGATGATCAACAACAAGACCACGGCAGTAAGGATTATTCCTGTGCCTGGCAAAAAGGTGGGCGACCAGGTGGAATTCGGGGGTCTTTTGGGGCACAGCCCGATTCTGGCAGTCAATCCTTTCAAATCAGACGCTTTTATCGCCCGCGGCGGACGCATTCCGGCACCGATACGCAGCTTAACCAACTAGCTTTACAACCGGCAGGGTTTACACTATAATTTTTTTATAAGCATTTCGCCGTTTTTCAGTTGAAAAACGGTTTTTTTTCCAGGTCAATGTCGATGTTTGCAGAATAAAGGCGGCTAAGTGCAAGGGATAACCGGGGGTGGCAAGGGTGGCAATGAAAAAAGTTCGGCTGGAGGACGCGGTCGGGATGGTCCTGGGGCACGACATTACCAAAATTGTGCCTGGGATCTACAAGGGACCGGCTTTCAAAAAAGGACATATCATTCGGCCGGAGGACGTCCCTCATTTCAAGGATATTGGCAAAGAGAACATCTTTCTGATCGAGCTGACAGAAGGCCAAGTCCACGAGGACGAAGCGGTCAGCCGTATTTCCCGGGCGGTGGCCGGCAGTCACGTTCTTTTTGACGAACCCGCAGAGGGCCGGATCAACCTTAGAGCGGCGGCGGACGGGCTGCTCAAAGTCAACCGGGCGGCACTGGACGCCGTCAACGCTGTCGAGCATGCCGTACTTGCTACCAGACATGGTGACAGGCTGGTCAAACGCGGTGATATCGTGGCGGGAGTCAAAGTGGTCCCGCTGGTTGTAGAAAAAAGCACGGTCGAGCAGGTAGAGGCAATCGCCGCAAACTTCGGCGGCGTGATTGCCGTACGGCCGCTGCGAAAGATGAACGTCGCTCTGGTGATTACCGGCAATGAAGTCTTTTACGGCCGGATTCAGGACAAGTTCGCGCCTATTTTCGGCGAAAAGATCGCCAGCTATGGCGCCAACCTCATCGGCACCAGCTATCAGCCGGACGACTGCTCGTTGATCGCTGCCGCCATCTTAGACTTTAAACGCCAGGGGGCCGATGCTGTCATCGCTACAGGCGGTATGTCGGTTGACCCGGATGATGTCACACCGGAAGCCATCCGCGCCACCGGGGCCGAAGTTGTCAGCTACGGCACGCCGGTGCTGCCTGGCGTCATGTTCATGCTGGCCTATCTTGACGGGATGCCGGTGATGGGAATGCCGGCCTGCGGGATGTATTCCAGAATCACGGTATTTGATCTGATCTTCCCCCGGATACTGGCTGAGGAAAGGCTGATAAGGCAGGATATAGCCGCCATGGGCTACGGTGGGCTGTGCCTTGCCTGTCCGACCTGCACCTACCCTCACTGCCCTTTCGGCCGTTAAACGGCTGGCAATAGGAGGATAATACTTTGCGGATAACCAAGAAAATAAAGCACGAGATGCTGGACATCCTGGCTGCGACTCATGGTGACACTGGTACCGCTCTGGCTTATGGCTCGCCGTTTGAGCTGCTGGTGGCGGTGGTTCTGTCGGCCCAATGCACCGATGTCCGGGTAAATATCATCACCGCCCGTCTGTTTCCGGCCTACAACGCTCCGGGGAAAATGCTGGCCCTGGGTGAAGAACGTCTGGCTGAGCTGATTCGGGACTGCGGTTTGTTTCGCGGCAAGGCCCGCAATCTCATCGCCACCTGTGCGATACTTTGCCAAGAACACGGCGGGGAGGTCCCAGACACCTTCGAAGCGTTGGTCAAGCTGCCGGGGGTCGGCCGCAAAACCGCCAATGTGGTGCTGAGCCAGCTGTTTTCCGTGCCGGCGATCGCGGTGGACACTCATGTCTTTCGCGTGGCCAACCGGCTGGGACTGGCGGTCGGTGACACGCCGCGGGCGGTGGAAGAGGGGCTGATGCGGGTGGTGCCGCGCGCTGACTGGTCGAGCGCCCACCACTGGCTGATCTGGCACGGGCGGAAAATATGCAAGGCCCGTCGGCCGGATTGCGGTAGCTGCCCCTTGTCAATCCTCTGCCCCAGCGCTTTTGCCCTGACATAATAAACGAGGCCACCCATTCGCGCGGGTGGCCCTGCCTATCTGTCGCTGCCGCAATTTTATGTGGGGTGGAAGATGTTTCTTCGGGAACAGCTATTGAATAAGTATTAACTATTTAGTATAATTATACAAAGAGAGAGGGGATATAGATGATTTTTCGAAAAGCGATGTTTAAAGATGTTGAAGCAATTCATAAACTGATAAATGACCAAGCGGACAGAGGGCTGATGCTGCCCCGGGCCCGTAACGTGATCTACGAGACCCTCCGGGACATGATCCTGGCCGATGAGGACGGCGTGGTTGTCGGGGCCGGCGGTCTGCATCTCATTTGGGATGAACTGGCGGAAATCAGGGCGTTGGCGGTGGTGCCTGAGTCCGCAGGACAGGGGATCGGCAGGCAGATCGTGGCTCGGCTGACCGAAGAGGCTCGGGAACTCGGGGTCAAAACGCTGTTTGCTCTGACCTATCAGACCGAATTTTTCGCCAAGCAGGGTTTTCACGAAATCCCCAAAGAAAAACTTCCGCATAAAGTGTGGAAAGAATGCATCAACTGCCCGAAATTCCCCAACTGCGACGAGGTCGCCATGGTGAAGGAACTGGAATAATCGAGGGTTCTTGGTCGTTGGGAAAATGATTTTCCGTGCTTGTTTTGTGAGTGTTTGAGCGTTTGGAAGGAATATTGAGATACCTCTTGCCTGACCGGCAAGGGGTATTTTTATGCTAAAGGTAATTAGAAAGATGCAGCATTTATACAATGACTCTTCAAGTCTTGTATCGGTCCTCCCTTTCATTCACATACTAAGCCGGGAGGTGAACGCTATGGCAGCAAAAAAGAGGGAGCAGGAAATACCTATGCTTAACACCACAATCTCCGAGATGCCAGTGAATGACGTGCCGATAGACGCCCTCACGCGGGATGATGTGGAGCAGGTGGTCAAGGTAAAACGAAGCGGAAAGAACGGAAGATGATCGTGCGTTCCAGAGTGGGTATGGGCGGGCTGATTGTTGAGCAGCAGGCTGGAGACAAAAGTGCGCAGGAAGCCCGGTATCGTGATGCCGAGCTTCCTGCTTGTTATTACTCTTGTTACGGCCCTGGGTGACCGTTTCTTTGCCGAACCCTATACATGTGAGCAGAGAGACGATAGAATGAGCGGTGGATTTTTCGCAGCCTATGGGAGGATCTTTTTATGAATATTGCATTTTTCTTAATTCCTAAGAATGAAGTGGTTTATCTCACTCTGAATTGCACGATGAGGCAAGCGCTGGAGAAAATGGAATATCACCGTTATACAGCCGTTCCGCTTATTGACGGATATGGAAAGTATGTCGGGACGATTACCGAAGGGGATTTCCTGTGGAAAATGAAAAATACTCCGGGATTAATGTTTGCTGATACTGAAAAGGTTATGATCAAAGAGATTACCCGGCGGATGACCAATACCCCGGTGCACATCCATTCGCAAATCGAGGATTTGCTTACTTTGGCTATTGCGCAAAACTTCGTTCCGGTGGTGGATGACAGTGGAGTCTTTATCGGAATCGTTCGCCGCCGGGAAATTATCGAATATTATGCAAAGGCACCTGCGCGAGATGCCGACGGTTTGCCAATACAACCGTAATGCGAGGAAATAATATTAGCACATTTGATGAAAAAGTGGGATTGTAATGGTTTCAAGGGGAGTTTGGCGTAAACAACGATGGTTACAGAGGACCTGGCGCGGTCAGGTTTCTTTTTGTTTTATAAATAATACCAATAATTGTTGCTCAACCGGATAAAGAGTAGTAGAATTAGATAGGAATATTATTAATTAGTAATATTGCGGTTTAACCGTCGGCCTGGAGGGCTGCAATCCCTAAGCTGTATACAAATAAGAAAAACCGGCAATAGTAATTTTACGAGGTGATAGTGTGCTGCAGTTGACAGATGAAATTATCAAGAGACTGAAAGAAAAGGGCTGTAAGATTACTCCCCAGCGCCGCGCGGTGATTCAGGCCCTGCAAAAGCTGGATCAATTTCCGACGGCTCAGGAGATTTTTTCCGATATCAAACCAGCCAATCCGGATGTGAGTCTGGATACGGTCTATCGCAATCTCAATCTGCTTGTCGACATGGGGGTTGTAAATCAAATCAACCTGCCAGGCAAAGACGTGAAGGTATTCGAACTGGCTACCGCCAAGCATCATCACCATTTGGTCTGTCTCGGCTGTGGTCAAGCCAGCTGCCTCAACTATTGCCCGGTAGATGAATCTGTCTTGCGCCAAGCCGCCGGTTCCGAGTTTCAGATTGTCGGCCATTCGCTGGAGCTTTATGGCTATTGCACGAAATGCCGCCGAAAAGATCAATAGGAGTGACACTATGAATGCCTTTGAATTTGAAAATGTATCTTTTGCTTATTCAGATCATAATGTATTTACCCACATCAACCTGAAGGTTGCGGCAGGCGACTTTTTGGCCATCGTCGGGGGAAACGGGTCAGGCAAGTCGACCCTGCTCAAGCTGTGTGTCGGGGCTATCAAACCAGACTGCGGCCAGGTCAAAATTTTCGGCCAGCCTTTGGCCGCCTACCGGGAATGGTATAAGATCGGCTATGTGCCGCAGAATCCCCTTCGGGACCGGTCTTTTCCCACTACAGTTGAAGAGATTGTAGCCATGGGCCGTGTCGCCCGCCTTGGTGTGGGCCGACGGCTACGGCAGACTGACCGGGATATTATCGATAAAGCACTGAATTTGGTCAGCATGGCTAAGCTGCGGTCGCAAATGATTGGACAGCTTTCCGGCGGACAGCAGCAGCGCGTTATGGTCGCCCGGGCCCTCGCGGCCGAGCCGGAGGTGCTGATTCTTGACGAGCCGACAGCCGGGGTCGATGCCCAGGGGGCGGAAGATTTTTACGCTCTCTTAAAGAACCTCCAAAAAGATTCGGGTATTACCGTGCTGTTGGTTTCCCACGATGTGGACCGGGTGGCCAAGTATGCTTCTACCATGGCCAATCTCGATCATGGCCTAAAGTACTATGGTGCCGCCGACCGTTTCTATCAACCGCCAAGGTATATCAATTCCCGGAAAGTACACAAAGGAGATATCGCGAATCATGCTTGAGATATTGCAGTTTGATTTTATGCAGCGGGCGGTGGTCGCCGGCCTCTTGGTCGGGTTGATTTGCCCGATCATTGGAATCTTTATTATTTTAAAGAAACAGTCCCTTATCGGTGACGGGTTGGGCCATATTGCGTTTGCCGGCGTGGCTACCGGTTGGCTGCTGGGGATATACCCGGTGCTGAGCGCAACGGTGGTAACGGTGCTCGCGGCGGTGGGGATCGAGGAACTGCGGGCCAGGCGCCCCGCTTTTGCCGATATGATGCTGGCGATCTTTTTCTACTCCGGGATTGCCTGCGCCGTCCTTTTCAGCAGTATGGCCAAAACCAACAATGTGAGTTTACTCGGCTATCTGTTTGGCAGCATCGTGACGGTGAGCGTCCAGGACGTGTGGACGGTGGCGGCGCTCGCTGCTGTTGTCCTGTTGATTCTTGGCGTGATTTTCAAGGAACTGATGTTTGTTACTTTTGATGAAGAAGTAGCCAGGATCAGCGGGCTGCCGATCAAGAAGATCAATATGATACTGGCCATCCTTACCGCGTTGACGGTATCGATCTCGATGCGAGTTGTCGGCATTTTGATGGTTTCGGCGTTGATGGTCATCCCGGTGGCGGCCAGTCTGCAGATTTCCCGCAGTTTTCGCAGTACGATGATTAATGCGGTCATTGTGTCGGAGACGGCGGTTGTCATTGGGTTGCTGACGTCGTTTTATATGAATTTCGCTTCCGGTGGAACCATCGTCATCACGGCAGCCTTGCTGTTTATGGTGGCCTTTATTTTCAAACAGGTCGTTTTTGAAAAAATGGCCAAAGCCAAGGCGATGCAGCAGAGCTTCTAGACGGGTACAGCTAAGTGGACTTGCCCGGATATAGATGAAATATATGTTTTTAACAGTAATATTATTATTTAGTCATGTTACTGTTTGTTTACAGGAGGAAATAATATGCGAAAAGCCTGGACTAGGATTGTAGCTGTGATTGCATTGAATTTGGTGCTTTTGTCGAGTGTTAGTTTTGCCGCCTTTTGGGACTCCAAACCCACGATTGTTACGACCATTTATCCCCTTTATGAATTTACCAGGCAGGTGGTGGGCGATAAAGCCGAAGTCATTCTGCTGGTTCCTGCTGGCGCTGAGCCCCATGACTGGGAGCCTGCCGCCGCTGATTTGATCCGGATAAAACGGGCTTCGCTGGTGGTTTATAACGGCGGGGGGATGGAGCCTTGGATCGACAGGCTTACAGGCACCGTCCTTGCCGGCAAAAGAACGGTCAGCGCCGCAGGGGCCGTTTCCCTGATTTCGGCGCAGTACACTGAAGAAGGCGGCCCTGCCGATCCGGGCAGCATTGATCCGCATGTGTGGCTTGATCCGGTAAACGCTCAGGCCATCGTGCAGGCCATCGCAACCGCCATGGCGGAGGTCGACGCCGATAACGCCGGTGAATATCAGGCTAATGCCGATGCCTATAACAGGCAGCTTGCCGGACTGGACAGCGAGTACCAGGCGGCTCTGGCGTCGGCTGCCGGTCGGGAGATCATCACCTCGCACGCCGCTTTTGGCTATCTTGCCAATCGTTATGGACTGAGACAGGTTGCTATTATGGGTCTGTCTCCTGACGCGGAACCGGCGCCGGAACGGATGGCGGAAATCATTCGCCATGTACGGGCCAATGGGATCAAATACATATTTTTTGAAACACTGGTAAGTCCGAAATTGGCGGAAGTGATTGCCGGTGAAACAGGGGCGCAGACGCTGGTTCTCAATCCGATGGAAGGCCTGACTGAGGAGGAACTCGCCCAGGGTATGAACTATATCACTGTGATGCGAATGAATTTGGTCAATCTGCAATACGCTCTCGGGATTTAGTGGAGGGTCTGACAAGGCCGGTTGCTTAGGTGCCGGCGTCATCGACAAAAGGGTCTGCCATCATGCAGACCCTTTTTTATGCGTAATAAGCATAAACAGAAATCTTTAGAAAATTTTTGTGGTGAACGGCAAAATGGCTAGCGTTTTACAATGTATTTATAAGATTTCGGTTCGTTATTATAAATGAAGCGGGAGTCTGAAAAAACTTGGAGGTGTAAAATATGAGCATATCGTCGATCGGGAGCAGCAATTGGGCGGCTCTATTGAGCCAATATTACTATCAGAATTCCACAGTGAATAACACCACCAGCAGCACTGGCACTACAACGCAAAGTTCGGCAGCCATCAGTAGCTTGTCAGGGGTGACAAGCAGCAACTCCGACGGAGATACCTTTCAGTTATCAGGGATGATGCCGCCGCCCCCGCCACCGAGTGATAGCAGCAGTACCGGGTCGAGCAGCTCGGACAGCTCGTCTAGCCTCAACACTGACATCACCAGCTTTCTCAATAAAGTGGCCAACGGGACTGTAACCAGCAGTGATCTGAGCAGTATGGAGAGCGAGCTGCAGCAGTACAGCACCAGCAGCACCAGTGATACCAGTGGCACAGGCACCAGTGACGGCACTTCCCAGTCTGTTGCCATGATGCCGCCGCCCCCGCCGCCACAGAGTGGGAGCAGCACCGGGTCGAGCAGCTCAGACGGTTCGTCCAGTTTCAACTCTGACATCGCCAGTTTTCTGGAGAAAGTGGAGAATGGCACTGTCGCCAATAGCGACATCAGCAGCATGCAGAGTGAATTGCAGAAATTATTGAACAAGTCATAGAAGTAAGCCTCCATATCCCCGGACGCCAGGCCATTATGACCAGGGAAAGGATGCCCAGCTCCCGCGGGCCTCTTGTCTTGGCGGCCAATCTGACATAACTGGGATGGCAACAATCGGCAATGACTTCAATAACCTCTTTTCGCGCAAGGATCTGGCGGCAATTGCTGCTGGCGCCTACGCGGATAAGAGGTTATTTGTTTAGTAGTTGTTGAAGCGGAAGTGGAGACAAGCGAGCGGGCAGCAGCTTTTGGCAGTGACCGGGGTTGTTGCATGGCATTTATTGGAGGAAAATGTAGAACAACAGAGAAATAGGAAAGAATGAACCAATGTGTGAATCGGCAAAGGATAGGACAAGAATGTGAAATTCGATAAAATCATCGGCGACGAATCGCAGTTTACGCTGGAACATAGAATTTTGAATACGGTGCTGGCGTTTAGCATTCTGCTGTCATTTTGGACCGCGGTTGTCAATTATCTGCTTGGCAGGGGGATCTGGGCGGTATTGGCTTGTGCGGTGAGTGGGGCAATATTGCTCAGTCTGCATCACTTGTCGGTTGCGAAAAAACAATATCAGACTTCGGTCATGTTGGTATTGCTGCTTTCTATATTTATCATCATTCCACTGACCTGGCTCTTCAATGGCGGCACCTTCGGCGGCAATCCGCTGTATGTGGCGGTATTCTCGTCGTTGGGGGCGGCTGCTCTTACGGGGCGTAACCGATATATCGCCGTCTTTTCCCTGATCATAATGGCAGTGGTGATCATTATGCTGGAATACGAATATCCTTGGGCTTTTGCGGGCCGGGCGAATGGTATCGACAGATATATCGATATTTCCATTGCTCTGGCAACAACCGCGATTGCCAATACCATATTATATGGGGCGATTTTAGGACAATACAAGCAAGAACACGATAAAGCAAGACGGTATCTGTCGCAAATCGAAAAACAGAAAGTCGAAGGGGAAATTGCCCGGTTGGACCGGCTCAACATCATTGGGGAAATGGCTGCCAGCATTGGGCATGAGGTACGCAATCCCCTGACGACAGTGCGGGGTTTTTTGCAGCTGTTTCAGAGAAAGGAAGAGTATGATCAGCATAAAGAGCATTTTGACCTGATGATTGTAGAGCTGGATCGCGCGAATTTAATCATTACTGAGTTTCTATCCCTGGCCAAAAACAGAGCCATTAACCTGCAGCCCCGCAACCTGAATCACTTGATTGAAGAACTCTATCCGCTGCTTCAGGCCTCCGCACTGCGCGAAAGCAAAGAAATCGAGGTGGTGCTCGACAATCTGCCGCTAATTGTAATCGACGAGAACGAGATCAAGCAATGTCTGCTCAATCTGGTGCAGAACGCGCTTGAGGCCATGACGGCGGGCGGGGTTGTCACCATTGCCACAGCCGTGGCCGGTGACAGGGTAGTCATGTCGGTGCGGGACACCGGTGGGGGAATCCCGCCGGAAGTTTTCGGAAAAATAGGCACACCATTTGTAACAACCAAAGAAAAGGGAACCGGCTTGGGCCTGTCGGTCTGCTATCGGATTGCCGATCGCCACGACGCCAGAATCGAAATTGAAACAAGTTCTAACGGGACCACTTTTGTGATTGAGTTTAAGAGCCTGCCGCCTGTCTGATCGAAGGGCAGTCCCTGTTCCCATCCGGAATGAAAAAAGAGCGACCATATCGCTCTTTTTTTGCGGCTTTTTTTCATTGTCAGGCTGTTTGCGGTTTATAGGATACCTTTATGGCGAAAGTATTTGATATATGCCATGTCGCTTTCGTTAAGATGATTGCGAAACCAATCAAGAACAAAGGAGAAGAGTTCATAGGAAAGCATGTCCTGTTGGTGTGATTGACGAAGTTCATTCAATTTATGCAAAAATTCGGCGTGTTCCTGCTTGTGTTTCTCGCATGCGGGGAAGCCGTGCTGCAGTAGCAGTTCTTCTTCAAAGGCGAAATGGATATCGGCGTAACGGGAAAACTCGGCGAGAAACTTGATTGTGAGTTTTTTTTCCGCTTCGATATCCGGGCAGTTCATTCCTTCGTCATAAAGCGAGTTGATGGCGTCAACGAGGAATTGGTGCTGGGAATCGAGTTTGGCGATGCCGGTAGCCAGCGAGTGATCCAGAACCAAGTGCATTGTTATCATCCTTTATTCAGTAGTTTACGGAAACTATCCATATTGTATAATAGACAACCAGGCAAAGACAATGGCGAATAGCCTTTATAGAATAATGGAAAATGTTCCATTACGCAGGCGCTGGTTTTCCGCGAGGGTCTGAAGACGACGGTGCTGCTCGGCCCTGCAAAAGGAGGATTTTTATGTAAGAAGCCAAATAAAATGCAATTTCGGCAATATTCGCTAATATATTACCTGTAATGCAGGAAATATCAGATAATGTTGAGAAATACCATCTGAACAATGAACGCTTCCAAGCCGTCAGGAGGTAAGCATGTCGAGCCTAATCCAGGCATATATTCAAGCGCTGCAAACCGAGGACCGTCTGATCGGCGAAATGCTGGCAACTCGCAGGGAAGCCGAAGCTACCCCGGAACCTGATTTTGCTATGGGCTTTGTCTTTGACGGCGGTGGTCGGTTTCTTTTTGTCAGTTGCCTGGGAGCGGCGAATGTCAATCTAAGACAAGGTGACATGGTGGGAAGACATTGGCGGGAGATCGGTCTCAATCCGCAAATGATGGAGCCGGTCGAAAGCGATATTCAGGAAATTTTTATGACAGGAAAAAGCCTGCGGCGGACGATTATCGTCGATTCGCCGGTGGAACGGGGCATCCGGCATTTGGAGTATACGGCCAGCCCCCTGTATGATACAGACGGAAAAGTGGGCGCAGTTCACCAGGTTGTCAGAAATGCGATAATCACCGAACCTCCTTATGAAGGCGTTTCCAAACGGAAAAATTTATTTTATAAATTGGTGGAAAAAACACCCATCCCGACGATTATCGCCGGGAGAGACGGTACAATTCAATATATGAACAAGGCGTACCATGACTCGCGGATGCTGCCTGATCATTACGTCGTAGGTAAAACGCTGATTTCGGTTTCCGAGGCTTTGGGGATGAAGTATGAGGATCTGGGCTTGGTAAAGGCGCTAAAGGGCCAGGAAAACTACGGCGTATACCAAAAGATCAACGGCCGTGACTGGGTGGTGAATTCTTTTCCGCTGAGGGACGCCCATAACCGGATTATCGCCGGGATCGTTACAGCGCAGGAAGTCTCAAAAATCGTCAATCTGCAAGAAGAGATGCGTAAGATGGACCGCTTTAATCTCATCGGGGAAATGGCGGCAGGGGTAGCACACGAGATTCGCAATCCGCTGACGGTGGTAAAGGGCTATCTGCAATTTCTCCAGAATAAAGTGCCTGAGCAGCTCAGGGAATGGTTCCAAATCGCCTTGAATGAACTCGGTCGGGTGGAGAATCTGATTACGACCTTCCTTTCTCTCGCCGGCAACACAATATCGGAGAAACGAATCGCCAATCTCAATGTGATTTTGCAGGATCTGATCCCCCTGGTTAGCGCCGAGGCCCTGAAACGGGACATTTTGATCAACCCCAATTTGGGCGCCGGGCTGCCGGATCTGTTACTGGATGAAAAGGAAATCCGCCAGGTGATCCTGAATCTGACTCGCAATGCCTTTGATGCAATGGACAAACGCGGCGTTCTGAGCATTTATACAAAGACAGAAAACAATGAGATCGTGCTGGGGGTTTCGGACAACGGACGGGGAATACCGGCAAATCAGCTGGAAAAGATCTTTGACCCCTTTTTTACGACGAAGGAAGACGGCACCGGGCTGGGGCTGTCGATATGTGCAAACATCATTAAGAAACATAAAGGTGACATCCGGGTTGATTCCCGTGAAAATGAAGGCACCAGCTTTATCATCAGGTTGCCGCTATACTGCGAAATGGCAACTGCCAAGCGATGACGGCTGCTTTCTCCTGCTGTTGAGACCTCTTGTCTTTCGACAAGAGGTTTTTTGATATTGGATTGGCGTAAAGGGCAATGGTCACCAATTTTTTACAGGAAAATAGAAAGTTATGGCGAACTTTGTATTGAATGCAAACTGCCGAAGGAGTGGCTGGGTAAGCGCGATGAAGATAAACTGGGAACGACTGATTGGCAGAGAAACGGAGTATCCGGTGGAGCACCGGATATTGAATACGGTGTTGCTGTTTGGTTTGGGCTTGGCGCTAGCGGGAGGCCTTTTTAACTATCTGATGGATTTTGGGACGCTGCCGACCTTGATTGCGGTTGTTTCTGCCATATTATTGATGGTTCTTTATTATTTGTCTACAGTGAAGAAACAATATACGCTGACGGTATTTTCATTGATCGGCTTCTCGATATTTCTTGTTATGCCAGGGTTGTGGATTTTTAATGGAGGTATATTAGGCGGCACTTCGTTATACATGTTGGTTTTTTCTTCGATGATTACTACTTTGCTGCGTGGTGCCCAAAGATTCGTCGCCTTGGGCTGCCTGCTGGCAACGACGCTGGTATTAATTTTGCTGGAGTATCACAATCCGACGATTATCGTCGGTTACAGTTCAGATATGAGCCGTTATGCCGACGTTTCTTTCAGTTTGCTGATTACCCTGATCGCCAATGCAGCGTTGTTTATGGTGATTCTTAATCATTATGTCCAGGAAAACAAACGGGCCAGAAGCTATCTGGCCCAAATTGAAAAACAAAAGCTGATTATCGAGATCCAGCACCATTTGCAGTCGATGAATGACATGCTGAGACAAGAGGTCGAGGAGCGCCGGCTGGTGGAGCAGGCGTTGCGCGTGTCAGAAGAACGGTTTGCCAAAGCATTTCGGGCCAGTCCTGTTCCCATGTGTATTATTGCGGCGCAAGACGGGCGATTTATCGACGTAAATGAAAGTTTTGTCAATGTGTTTGAGTTTGCCCGCCAGGAGGTCATTGGCAAAACTCCGGCGGCGCTCCATATCTGGACCGGCAAAGAGGAGCATTTGCGCCAGGCGTTTGAGGAGAACAGAGCTTTTTACAACCTGGAAATGACTTTCTGGACCAAGGCGGGCAATGAGCGTACCGGGCTTTATTCGGTGGAGCTAATTGAGGTAAACGAGGAATTATGTCTGCTGGGGGTTATCTACGACATCACCGAGCGGGTGCAGCTGGCGAAGGAGATGGCCAGACTGGACAGGCTGAATTTGGTGGGGGAAATGGCCGCGAGTCTGGGTCATGAAATCCGCAACCCCCTAACCACGGTACGGGGCTTTTTGCAGTTGCTCAAAAAATCCGATACGACCCATCAGGACTATTTCGATCTGATGATTGACGAGCTGGACAGAGCGAATGCCATCATCACCGAGTACTTGTCCATGGCAAAGAATAAAGCCCTCGATTTACAACCCAGAAATCTCAATGCCATTTTGAATGCGCTGTATCCCTTAATGCAGGCTGACGCTGTTAAGACTGGAAATTTCATCCACCTGGTTTTAGGGGGCATTCCCGAACTGCTGCTGGATGAAAAGGAAATCCGGCAGCTTATTCTCAACCTTTTCCGCAACGGCCTGGAGGCGATGGCGGCAGAAGGAACCCTCCGATTCAGTACTTACACCGAGGGGCGTGATGTGGTGCTGGCGGTCCGGGACGAAGGTGGCGGGATCGCGCCGCATGTGATGGAAAAGCTGGGGACGCCATTTTTCACAACAAAAGACAATGGAAATGGTCTGGGGCTCGCGGTTTGCTATAGCATTGCCGCCCGACACAACGCAAGTATCCGTGTGGAAACAGGCCCGACTGGAACGACTTTTTTTATTGCTTTTGCCAAGAGCGCCAAGCAGAAATAACGGAAAGCAGGCCTGCGAACAGTCGCAGGTTTTTCTTTTTATGCTGTTATCCGGCTAGCTTTCGGGGAGCAGGACAATGGCGGCGGAAAGGCTAATTATATAGGGCAAGTGACACAGGAGGTTGGATATGCACACCTTGTATTGTGTTCCCCTGGGGGAGACGATGCGTGACGAATTTATCAGTAAGATGATGAAGGCTGCCGCGGCCGGGAAAGGCCGGGAGCAGGCCTATTTGCTGCCTAGTGTCGATTTGCTCCACGCCGGACGGAAGGACGTTCAAGCCTTGGGTTTGCCGGGGTATGAGGCCCCTAATTTATTGTCTTTCGACGAACTGGCGGAAGAGATCATCGCCGCTGCCGGCTGGCAGCGGCGGCGTATGAGCCGCATGACGCAGGAACTGCTGGTGGCGGAGGTGCTGGCCGAACTCAAGGGCAATGGCAGGCTGCCGTATTTCAGTACCATCGCCGCCTTTCCCGGGTATGTAAGTACGGTGACAAGTCTGCTGGCCGAAATCAAGCGGACAGGGACATCGCCGGAGCAATTTTTCGAGGCCGCCGCGGCCCGAGATTGGCCGTCCAAGGATCAGGAAGTCTATGCCATCTATACAGTGTATCAGCAGTGTCTGGATGAACTGGGACTGACCGATCTTGAGGAGACATACTTTCTGGCCATCGAGGCACTGAAAGATGAGCAGACGAAAATAAACTATCAGCATCTTTATATCAGCGAATTTTATATCCTGACCCCGCTGCAGTTGGAACTTGTCCGTCAGCTCCGCTCGCGGCTGGTCATGGATATTAGTATTATTTATGAGAAGAACCGGCCGGAAGTTTTCGCTGCGGCGGAAACAACCTATGGCGATCTTGTCGGCATGGGCTTCGATCCCAAGTTTGTCGCAGCCCGCCGTCAGACGGCGGCCAGCCTGGCGAGTGTCAGACGGCGGCTTTTTGCGATGGACGGCCAACCGGAGGAAAGTGCCGGCGGGCTGGAAATGATCAGTACTCCCAATCGAGGCAAGGAGATGGCGGTGGCTGCTGGAAAAATAAAGGCGCTACTGGTCTCTGGCAGCTACCGGCCGGAGGAAATCGCCGTGGTGGTGAGGGATGTGGCGCTGTACGCCGGTTTTCGCCAGACCTGCGCCCAATTCGGCGTCCCGGTCAGTCTTCCCTGGGAGGAGGAGCTGGCTGACCAGGCCCTCTTCCGACTGATGGACCACGCGATGTCCGCCAGACTGGACAGAGGATCGCGCGCCAGTGTGCTCAATTTGCTGAAATCACCGCTATTGGCCGGGCTTCTTGCCGACGCCGACGAACTGGAACGGGATGCAGCCAATGTATTCATCCGTTCCTGGAGTGACTGGCAGCGTGTCTGGAGCAAAGGCGAGCGGAGAGACAATGGTTTTATCAATCTGCGGCGATTGGTCACCTCCCTGCCGGCCGAGGGTTCGCCCGGACGTATGGCGGAGGCGCTGAAAAGCTTTATTGCCAAACTGGATGTTCCGACCTGGCTGGGGGACGGGTATCGCTCTGGTCGGTTGCCCCAGGACAGGCTCAAGGCCGGGCTGCTAGCCTATGAGGCGGTGGTCGGGACCGATGGCATCCTGGACAAAATAGAGGAAGGATTCGCTCTGCTCGGAATTTCGGAAAAGAAATTAAAACTGGCGGTATTTTTAAAGCTTTTTCGCCAGATGGTTGCCGGCGAAACGGTGCGGTTAGAGGGGTACCACGATGACGGGGTGCAGGTACTCAGCCCGGCCAGGGTACGAGGGCTTTCCTTCCGGGCGGTTTTTATCCTCGGTCTGACCGACGGCGAATTCCCTCTCCGGGCTCGCGAGAACTGGCTGTATGATGATCGGGAACGGATTGCTTTTGGCGATGACAAGGTCGGCGTAAGCCTAATAACCGCTGCTTTTCGCCAGCGGGAGGAAGATCTGTACTTTGCCGGGGCGGCGGCGCTGGCTGATGAGATTCTTGTTGTGAGCTGTCACGAGGACGCCGCGACAATGCCGTCCCCTTATATGGAAGAGGTGACACGCCTGTTTGCCAGCGGGGCGGTAAAACAGGAGAGATATTCTGTCGGGGATCTATTTCCGGCTGACTATGACGCTGTTTATTCGGCCGATGGGCTGACCGGCCGGGCGCTGGTCGATACTTTCGCCGGCGGTTGTCCTGAGGAGATCTCGATGGCGGCTGGACAGTATGTTTTGGACAATTTGGTAGACGGAGATTTTGCCAGGCGTCTGGCTGCCGAAGCCGAGCGCTTGGCGGGAGGCGCCAGCGTCTACAGCGGTTTGGTCGGCACTGCCGGCCCGTATGGCGAAGAAAAAAAGAGTTTCAGCATTACCGCCTTGGAAGACTATGCCCTGTGTCCCTTTTCTTTTTACGCCAAACGGCTGCTTGGGCTCGACGAATGGGCGGAGAAGGAGGAAGAGGCAGGGTTTGATGTTGTCGGTACCATTTATCATGAGGCCCTGGCCGATTTTCTGCGGGGCCATGCCGGGCAGCGGCTTCAGACCGATAAGACGGAAGAATATTACTGCGAACTGCTGGCCATCGTGGCCGCCATCTTCGACCGGCTGATCGCCGAGCATATCATTGTGGACGGCAAACTGTGGAAATATCAGCGGCAACGGCTGGAAAAAGTCCTGCGCCGCTGGCTGGAATTTGAGATCAAAGAGCAGAACACCGAGGGGCTGGCCCTCCGGCCCGAGTTTTTTGAGTGGGGCTTTGGTTTGCCGGTCAAAGCGGGGATGGATGCGGCTTCGGTCACCCTCCCGCTGACGCTGGAAATGGACGGCCAAACGATCAAGATTGTCGGCAAGGTCGACCGCGTCGACAGGGCCGGGGATATCCTGACAGTAACTGATTATAAACGCAAAAGCTGTCCGCCTTATCGCAGACTGGCCCAAGGTATTGATCTACAGGCCGCCCTGTATGTTATGGCGGTGGAACGTTTCCTCTGCCGGTCTGGTGAGAAGGTGGCCGGCGGCGGGTATTATTCGGTCGAGGCCGGGAAAAAAGAAGGCGGGATGTGGCGGGCCGAGTTGGCTGATGCCATGGGTCACCGCGCCGCCAAACGCGACGGCAATCTGGCAGAAGACGAGTGGTCAGCGGTGCAGGAAAAGCTGCAGAGACAGGTAAGCAGCTATGTTGCCGGAATCCGCGCCGGACGCTTTGCCGTCGCTCCGACGGCCGACTGTCCGCCGTATTGTGTCGGCCGCGATATCTGCCGCTATCAGAAGGACCAGATGGCAAAGCAAAAGGCGGGAGGGAACGTCAATGGCTGAGTTTACTCCGGCACAGGCGAGGGCGATCGACAATCTCGCCACCAATGTCGCTGTATCTGCGGGGGCCGGGGCAGGCAAAACCAGGGTGCTGGTGGAGCGATATGTCAATATCCTTCGTCAGGGACAGGCCACCTGCGACCAAATTCTGGCGATTACCTTTACCAATAAGGCGGCCAAGGAAATGAAGGAACGTCTCCGGGCCAAGGTCATAAATCTGGCGCTGGAGGCGGAGGCGGCAGAAGAACGCCAGCGCTGGCGGGAGGTCAATAACCAGCTGGAATACGCCCCGATCGGAACTTTCCACAGTTTTTGCGCCAGGATACTCAGGGAAAATCCGGTTGAGGCGGAGCTTGACCCGAATTTTGCGGTGCTTGATCAAATGGAGGCCGACCTGCTGCTGGACAAGGGGTTGGCGGAGGTGCTGGAAACCGCACTGGCTGCCGAGGACGAATGGGTCGACCGGCTGCTTGGAACCTATGACAAAGGGCTGCTGGACCGTGTTGTCCCAGGACTATATGAAAAATTGGCAGCTCAGGGATTGTTGAGGGACGACTTGGCGGAAAGGCTTGCTTCTCCCTACCGGCGAGCTCTGGCGGAGATCGCTGACCTGAAGGCTGACCTTAGTGGGCTTTGCCGCGAACTGATTATCGCCAAAGTCGGTTTGCCGTCGAAATCGCCCCAGTTCGCCAGGGTGGAGCGACTGGAGCGAAACTGGACCGAGGTCGCCGCCGCCATTGAGGCGGTCGGGAATGACGACGCTAAAGCATATGAAGTTCTTCATGACCATTTCGACAGTATGGATCGCCGTTCGAAAGATAAAGAGATTGTCGCTGCCATCAAGGAGACGGTGAAGGCCCTGGATCGGGTCCGGATCGACCGGGCCGCCCTGGCGCTCATTCCCGACTGGTGCGAGCTGCTGTTGGCGCTGCGGCGGATGCTGGACAAGTATAAAAGCGAACACCGGGCGCTGACCTTCAGCGACCTGGAGGTGCGAACCGCCCGTCTGCTTGACGAACAAGCGGCTGTTCGCCAACGATACAATGGTCGAATCCGCCAGATCATGGTGGATGAGTTTCAGGATACCAACGAACTGCAGCGGCAGATTGTTTATCTTTTGGCCGGCGGTGACGCCGATGAGCTGCGGGGCGAGAAACTGTTTGTGGTCGGTGACGCCAAACAGTCGATTTATCGTTTCCGCGGCGCTGATGTGACGATTTTTGAGCAGGTGAGCCGGGATATTGTCGCCGCTGGCGGCGAACGGCTGGAATTGGATATCAATTTCCGCTCGATGGATGGGCTGCTGGCGGTCTATAACGAGTGTTTTGCCGCCATCATGGGCGGCGGCGATGACCGTGTCGGCTTTCAGGGACTGCAGGCCCACCGCTGCGCCGCTGCGGACGGGCAGATCCGGGCCGAGTTTCTGGCTTTGGCCGAAGCAGACTTGGGTGATGAACAGACTGGCCGGGAAGCCGAGGCCGAGGCCATTGCCAGGCGGATCAGGGCGATGGTGAGCGGACAGGAGCATCTGATTGACCAAGATACCGTGCCTCGGGCGGTGAATTTTGGCGATATCGCGCTGCTGTTTCGCACTTTTAAGGATGTCGATCTTTATGCTGCCGCCCTGCAAAGCGCGGGAGTGCCATATTACATCGTGGGGGGGCGTGGCTTCTATGGCTGCCAGGAAGTCGCCGATATTCTCAACCTGCTGAAGGTGGTGGAAAACCGGTTTCAGGAGGTGCCCCTGGCGGGGGTGCTCCGCTCGCCGCTTTTTTTCTTGAGCGACGAAACTCTGGTCCGGTTGAAAAACCATGGCGACAGCCTGTGGTGCGGCCTGGAAACCCATGCTGCTTTGACCGGGCTTGCTGCCGAAGAACAGGCTGCCATTGCCAGGGCGTGGCGGATACTGACCCGACTGCGGGATCTCCGGGGGAGTGTCGGGGTGGCCGAGCTCATCCGGCTGGCCCTGGTTGAAACCGGCTATCAGAATTTCGTGTTAACCCAGTTCATGGGGCAGCAAAAATACGCCAACTTGGCTAAATTGACTGCCTTGGCCAGTAGTTTTGCCGCCAAAGGCTTGTTCAGCCTGGGTGATTTTCTCCGCTATGTGGCAAAATTGGTAGCTGGTGAAGTCCAGGAGGGTGAGGCTGTGATCGAGAGCGAGAGCGGCAACACCGTCAAACTCATGACCATCCACAAAGCCAAAGGACTGGAATATCCGGTGGTCTTTGTCGCCGACCTGCACCGCAAATTCCGGGATGAGACGGCCCCTCTCCTCTTTAGCTCCGGTGAGGGACTGGGACTCAGGGTGCCTGTTGGCAGTGAACTTGTCGCGACGTCGCTCTATGCCAAAATTGCCGCCGGCGAAAAACGTCTGGCGATCGCCGAACTGAAACGGCTGCTGTATGTGGCACTGACCCGGGCCAAGGATTATCTTGTCCTGTCCGGGGTTGGCAATAAAATCGCCAAGGATAAGGATTTTGCCGAGCTCAACTCCTGGTTGGCCTGGCTGGGCCGGGTCTATGATTTTAGCGAGATTGCCGCCCTGCCGGACAGGCTGGGCGGGGAAGATGCAGGGATCAAGGTATGCCCGAATGCCGCCGTTGCGCCTTTAGTATGCCGTCCGCCTGATGCCGCCTCCACGGCGAATGCCGAGCCGGACCGACTAGCCCGGCTGGTGCGAAATATCGGACCGCTGCCGACGGCTGCTGAGGCTGGTAACCTTATCTTCAAACCTACCGATATCATCCATTTTCGCCACTGTCCACGCCTTTTCTATTATAGTTTTTTCGTCGGACTGCCGGAGGTTGCCCAGGGAGGAAACGGAGGCGATGGCGGTGGTCTGCCGCCCCAACTCATCGGGACGGTGCTTCACCGCTGCTTGGAAGTGCTGGACACTGAATGGGGCTGGGAAGCCGTTTTGGCTTCCGTGATCGCCGAGAAGGTCCCAGTGCGCTGGCGCCGCGCCGTCACCGCCAAGGCGGCTCCCTTGCTACAGCGCTATGTGGCCAGCCAGTTTCATCGCCAGACCGGCGTCTTGCCCATCCGCAAAGAATGGCAGTTTCATTTTTTCCTGCCGGATGAGGGTGGCGATGGGGCGGGATATCAATTTTCCGGCAGGATCGATGGTCTTGTCGATTATGGTGAGACAGGCTGTGGCATTATCGACTATAAAACCGATAAGGTGTCGGCTGTCGACGCCGGTGCCAAGGCTGACGAGTATCTGCTGCAACTGGTGCTATACGCCCTGGCGGCAGAGGCGGCTCTAGGCAGGCCGGTGGTTGATGCCAAATTGTATTTTTTGCGACCTGACCTGACGGTGGCGGTGCCGGTTGACGCCTCATCCAGGGCGGCGGCGGTGGCCGAAATCCTGTCAGTCTGCCGTCATGCGACCCGGCATGAGGCGGAAAGAGACTATCCCTGCAACCTCGCCTGGTGCGACAGTTGCGGCTATCTCGCCTTTTGTCCCCAAGTTTGAGGAAGTAAAATAAAATGCCCTGCCTTTTCAGGCAGGGCTATTCTTTATTATAAGTTCTTATTTTTCGACTTTAGTACGAGGGTCAGTGTTTTTGTTGTGGCATTCATTTTCACAGGATACCCAGTTTTCGCAGCCCGGACCAAGACAATGCGCAGTACAATCGTACATCGTATACCCTCCTTTTTGGCTTCTTGGTCTCAGTATAGCAATCCTTATTTAAATAATCAAGTGTTTACAGCAAGTTAAATAAATAACATATAGATTGTTACGTTATGAACTTAATTAAAATGACATTGTTACGTTATGAACTTACTTTTCTTTGACTGTTTGATAAAATTATCACAAACTGGTTGTATCCTGGGCCTGAAAGAGGTGGAAAGATTTATGAAAAGAACAAAGGTGTGGATATCATCGACGCTTCTTTGTGGAGAATTTACGCAATTAACTATTGACTAATTTATTCCAGGGGTTACTATGAAACTATGCACTGAAAAAGGGGGAATGGTCATGAACAATTTTGAGTTTTACTCGCCAACCAAGGTCATCTTCGGTAAAGATGTCGAAAAAAACGTTGGAAAAGAAATAAAGGCGTGGGGTGGAACCAGGGTAATGCTGCATTTTGGCGGAAAGAGCGCCAAAAGCTCTGGTTTGCTTGACCGTATAGAGCAAAGCTTAAACGAAGCAGGGATCAAGTACGTTTCCCTCGGAGGCGTCGTTCCCAATCCAAGACTTGCCCTGGTGCGCGAAGGCATTGAACTTTGCCGGAAAGAGAAGGTCGACTTTATTCTCGCGGTCGGCGGGGGCAGTGTCATCGATTCAGGCAAGGCCATTGCGTTGGCGCTTGCCAACCCGGGCGCCGATATCTGGGATATTTTCGAGGGCAAAGCACTCCCCACAGCATCGCTGCCGGTCGGGGTAGTTCTGACCATCGCCGCGGCGGGGAGCGAGACCAGTCACGCCAGCGTGATCACCAAGGAAGACGGCCTGCTGAAAAAAGGGTTCAACAACAACATTATCAGGCCGAAATTTGCTTTTATGAATCCCGAGCTCACCTACAATCTTCCCCCCTACCAGACTGCATCCGGTGTTGTCGACATCATGATGCATACCATCGAGCGTTATTTCTGCTCGCAACGCGGCAACGAGCTTTCTGACCGTATCGCCGAACAGGTGTTGCGCAACACCATCAAGTATGGCAAGCTCTGCATGGAGAACCCCCGGGACTATAAAGCCCGCTCCGAAGTCATGTGGTCAGGCAGTGTATCCCACAATCAGCTGACCGGACTTGGAAGCCAGGGCAATTTCCCCGGGCATTTGATCGAACATGAACTGAGCGCCCTCTTTGACGTTGCCCATGGCGCCGGTCTGGCTGCTATCTGGTGCTGGTGGGCTCGCTATGTTGTTGAAGCCGATGTCAACCGCTTCGTGCAATATGCGATCAATGTCTGGGACTGTATCCTTGATCCGATTGACCCGCTTGTTACCGCTTTGGAGGGCATCAAAAAAACCGAAGAGTTCTTTACCGCTATCGACATGCCGGTTAACCTGTCCCAACTGGGTGTGGACAATATAAGCGAGGCCCAAATTGACGAGATGGCGCAAAAATGCTGCCTTTTTGGCAAGCGGCTCGTTGGCTCTGCGAGGCCGTTGCAGTTTGAAGATGTCAAAGCAATCTATCAGATGGCCAAGGTCTGAGGGCACTGAAAGCTTAGCTCAAATCACTAGAGCTCCACAAAATTTCTTGTGGGGCTCTCTTTTTTAACTACCAGTACGGCAGGGGATGTCCAAGTATTAAACCATAGCGAAGCATAACCTGAATTTGAAGTAAGAAGGAAATGGTGGGCATAGTGCGAATTAAGCAAGGAAAACGCTAAAGGGGGTCAATATGGACTGTGCTGCCGCACAAAGCCTCCAATTTTTTATTTGTGACCAAGACGGCAATATTATCTGGCTTGATCCGGCTTTCCCGGCAGAATTGCGGGATGGCGCGCTGCTAGGCGAAAGGATCGGCGAGAAAAAGTTATTCAAAGATCATTACACCCTGTTGCATACCAAGTATGGGGCGATGATCATTTTCCCGATTTTCACCCCTGTCATAAGCCAGTATCTGGGGGTGTTGTGCCGCAAAGATTTATGCGATGAAGTGATTAATGCTTTGGCTGAAAGCAATAAGGAGCTGGAAGCCATTTTTGAGTCTTCGCATGACGGGATTGTGGTTGCCGACAGTCAAGGAAAATTAGTCAGAATCAATCAGAGTTATGAGCGGATTACCGGGGTTCCGATCAGTGAAATCGTTGGTCTGACTATGAATGAATTGATTGAGCGCAAGATTGTGTCTGACTCGGCCACGCTCAGGGTGCTGAATACCGGCAAGCCGACTACTTTCAGCCAGGTCTTTCGCACTGGAAAGCACAGTGTTATCACCGGCAGCCCGATTTATGGCGACCAGCACGAAATATTCCGGGTAGTTACCAATGTTCGCGATATGACTGAAATCAACAATTTGAAAGAACAATTGGCCGAGTCGCAAAAAAAACTCGATCAATACTCACAGATTGTGGAGACATTGACCGAAGAGCAACTGCTTGCCGGCAGTCTGATTTATAAAAGTCCCAAAATGCAGAAGCTGCTCTTGAGCGCTCTGAAGTTCGCCAAAGTCGACGCTCCCCTCCTGATCACCGGTGAGTCCGGAGTCGGCAAGGAAATTGTCGCCGATTTGATTTACAAAAACAGCAGCCGTAAGGGTGCGCCATTTCTAAAGATCAACTGTGGGGCCATTCCTGAGACCCTGCTGGAAGCAGAACTTTTCGGCTACGAGGGCGGCGCCTATACGGGCGCCAAGAAGGGTGGACAGCTGGGGTTGTTTGAAATGGCCAACGGCGGCACCATTCTTCTGGACGAGGTAGGGGAACTTTCCCTTTCCCTGCAGGTTAAACTGCTCAGGGTGGTCCAACAAAAAGAATTTTACCGGGTCGGCAGCAACAACTTGACGCGGGTGGATGTCAGAATCATCGCCGCCACAAATCGCGGTTTGGAAGACATGGTGAGCGCCAAACAGTTTCGTTCCGATCTTTTTTACCGGCTCAATGTTCTGAAACTGCATATTCCGCCCCTGCGCGAACGACCGGAAGACATAATCCCTCTGACTAATTACTTTCTAAAAAGGTATGGCGAGAAGTACAGCATCAGCCGCAAACTGACGGGAGAGCTATACCGGTTCTTTATTGCCTACTCATGGCCAGGCAATGTGCGGGAACTGGAAAACCTGGTGGAGAGACTATTGGTTATCACCGATGCCGATGAAATCACCTTGGACAGTGTGCCGGAAGAAATGCGGCGTTCTAATGACGACATTGCCATGGCTGAGCCGCTTTCGTTCCGGGCGGCAAGGGAGGAGTTTGAGCGTCAATTTCTGCGGCGGGCTTTGGAAAAACACAAAAGTACCCGAAAAGCTGCCGAAAAGCTGGGGCTTGATCACTCGACAGTTGTTAAGAAAGCAGCAAAATACGGTATTAAATTGTCTGCACACTGGCGAGAAGAACGGTGAAATAAATCACCAGTGGTGAATTTTATCTTTTATGCCTGCGAAGCCATTAAAATAGCGAAATATTTGAATGCTCCGGTGAAAATAATCACCGGAGCATTCTTTTGGTTATTCGTAAAGTTAAGAATATTAAGAGTATTTAAGTTGGAACGACACTTGCATTAAATAAGGATAACCAAGTCTTCGTTTGGGCGAAATCGAAATATGGAGAGGGGAATTTTATGAACACGGTCCAAGGAGCTACAAAAAAACTTTGGGGTTACCGGCACGTTATTCTTGTCATGCTCTGGTTACTGTATGTAATCAACTATTTTGACCGTATCAGTGTGCTGACCTTTTTGCCACTCATTCGAAAAGACCTGGACTTATCGCATCAGGAGATTGGTTTCGCGGCGTCGATCTTTTTCTTTGCCTATGCAGTGGCCCAAGTCAGCGCCGGCTATCTTGCCGACAAGATCGGCTCGCGGCGGGTCATGGCGATCGCGATTACTGCCTTTACGGTGGTGACATTCCTGACCGGTATGGTCAAGAACTTCTCACAGTTCGTTGCACTACGACTTGGCCTCGGGTTGGGTGAGGGCCACCATTTTTCGCCTGCCAACCGGACAATCGCCAACTGGTTCCCCAAAAGTGAAAAGGGGCGGGCGACAGCCTTCTTCTCGACGACCTGGGCGGTGGCGCCGGCGATTATTCCCATCATCATCACCAGTGTGGCCGCAGCCATGGGAGATGACTGGCGAACCATATTTTACTGGCTGGCCCTTCCTGGACTTTTAGGTATCTTCCTGCTCTACTATTTTGTTTCCGATAAACCGGAAGACATGCTGAAGCGGGGACGGCTTTCCCAAGAAGAATACGATCATATCCAGGCTGGCTTGATATCGGAAGAAACTTCGGTGAAAAAACTGGGGCTCAGTGTGATCGTCAAGGACGTCAATCTGTGGCTTTATACCGCTCAGTTGTTCTTTTTACTGGCCGTATACTGGGGCAGCACCGCGTGGATTTCGTCCTTCCTTTATGAACAGCACGGCTTAAACCTCAAAACCATGGGATTGATGGCTGCCCTGCCGTACGCCGTTGCCTTTTTCTCCACCATGCTAGGTGGTTTTCTCATGGACAAAGTATTCCATAAAACCAGGCCTGTTGCCCTGATTTCCTTCATTGTGGCCATCCCGATTCTGATGTATATGGGCCAGATTCCTAAAGGTAATACGGCTTTGCTTGTCGGGATGCTGATTCTCAACGGTTTCTTTGTCAATCTGGTCTGGGGCGTTATTTACGCCTATCCGCAGATCCGCTATCCCAAAGAGGTGGTCGGGTCGGCTGTGGGTCTGACCAATGGTATCGGCCAGATGGGGGCCTTTTTGTCGCCGCTGATTGCCGGTTATTTGGTGGAAAAAACCCCTGCCGGCATTTCCTATGACAAGGTTTTCCTGATGTTTGCCACCTGTTCGGCGCTGGCGGCTGTCGCTACCTTCTTTCTGAAGGAAGAAACCTATGCCATCAATGTCGACGCTGGTCCATCTGCCGCCAAGGCGGCGGCAGTCGAGTAATATTTATTATCTGGAGGTGCTTGTCACATGAATTTTCCCAGTGCTGATTTATCGGGGAAAACCGCTCTGGTAACAGGCGGGAGTAAGGGAATCGGCTTTGGTATGGCCCAGGCGCTCGCCCATGCCGGAGCAGATATGATCATTGTCAGCCGCAACCTGGAAGAAGGCGAACAGGCCGCTCAGGAGATGCGCGCTATGGGACGGAAAGCGATCGCCCTTTCCTGTGACGTTACGTCGCCGGCGGCGGTTGCTGCTATGGTCGAGAAGGCGGTTGCCGCCTTTGGCAAAATCGATATTTTGCTGAACAACGCCGGTATGAATATTCGCAAAGCGGTGGTCGACATCGCCGAAGAAGATTGGGATAAGGTCATTGACACCAATCTCAAGGGTATCTTCCTGGTGGCCCAGGCGGTGGGCAAGGAAATGATCAAACAAAAAAGCGGCAAGATCATCAACATTGCGTCCATCATGGGGGCCGTTGGTATGCCAATGCTAGCCTCCTACTGCGCCAGCAAAGGCGGTGTCATTCAGCTGACCAAGGTCCTCGCCCTGGAGTGGGCCCAGTACAATATTAATGTCAACTGCATCGGGCCGGCCTATATCCGCACCCCGATGACTGCAGGCTGGCTGAACGACGAGGAACGTCTGAAGGTTATTCTCGACAGCACGCCACTTCGCCGTCTGGGTGAAGTGGAAGATTTGGCCGGGCCGGTGGTATTCTTGGCCTCCGACTGGTCCAACTACGTGACCGGCCACACCCTCCTGGTGGATGGCGGCTGGGCCGCGAAATAAGAACGAATCGGTACTTTTATGCAGGCTGGCACGAGGCCGCAAAAAATAAACTTGAGGTGATTGCAATGAGAACAGGAAAAGAGTATGTTGACAGTTTGCGCAAACGCAATATCAAGGTGTATGTGAAAGGTGAGCTGCTGAAGAGCGAGGCGGTGGTGGACCATCCCTTTATCCGTGGCCATGTCAACTCGGCCGCTTTGACATTTGATCTAGCCCACGACCCGGCCTATGAAGAGCTGATGACGGTAAAATCTCATATGACCGGACGAAAAATCAACCGGTTTACCCATATTCACCAGAGCATCGATGATCTGATCAAAAAGGTGAAGATGCTGCGGATGATCTCGCAGAAAACCGGTACCTGCTATCAGCGCTGCGTCGGTTTTGACGCCATGAACGCCCTCTATACCACGACATTTGAAATGGACGCAAAACTGGGTACCCCTTACCATGAGCGGATGAAAAAATTTCTCCAGTATGTCCAGGACAACGACATCATGGTCGCCGGGGCGATGACCGACCCCAAGGGCGACAGGGGCCTCAGACCGGGACAACAGGCCGATCCTGACATGTTTGTCCATATTGTCGAGAAGAATGACAAGGGGATTGTCATCCGGGGAGCCAAAGCCCACATGACCGGGATGGTCAATTCGCACGAGATGCTGATCATGCCGACCATGGGCATGTCGGAGGAAGACAAAGATTACGCTGTTTGCTGCGCCTTGCCGGTCGACGCTCCGGGCGTACTCCACATTTTTGGCCGCCAGACCAACGACGACCGTAAATGCGAAGGAGAAATCGACCAGGGCAACGCCCGCTACGGCATTGTCGGCGGGGAGTGCCTGACGGTGCTGGAAAATGTCTTTGTGCCGTGGGAGAGGGTCTTTATGTGCGGCGAAGTCGAATTTTCCGGGATGCTGGTGGAACGCTTCGCCTGCTATCATCGGCAGAACTACGGCGGTTGCAAGGGCGGCGTCTCCGACGTCGTCATCGGCGCCACGGCAGTCATGGCTGATATCAGCGGCTATGGCAAGGCCGCCCATGTAAAAGAAAAAATCAACGAAATGATCCATCTCACCGAAACACTGTACGCCTGTTCCATCGCCTGTTCGGCCGAAGGGAAACCCACCGCTTCCGGTGCCTACTATGTCGATCCGCTGTTGGCCAATGTGGGCAAACACAATGTTACCCGCCTGATCTACGACATCGACCGCCTGGCCCAGGATGTCGGCGGCGGGCTGACGGCGACACTGCCGTCCGAATCCGACCTCAACAATCCCGAGATCGGCAAATATGTCGAGAAATATTTCAAAGGGGTGGCGTCTGTTCCCACCGAGGACCGGCTGCGCATCGCCAGGCTGATCGAGAACATGACCGGGGGCACGGCGCTGGTGGAAAGCATGCATGGCGCAGGCTCGCCCCAGGCCCAAAAGGTTATGTACTCCAAGCTCTCCAACCTGGAGAACAAGAAGAAGCTTGCCCTCCATATCGCTGGCGTCAAGCCTCCCAAAGTCGCAGAACAAAAAGAAAAATAAGCGCCTATATATGAAAGTCGGAGTCAAATTTTGTGGTAACTGTAATCCCTATGTCGATATGCCGGCGATGCTTCAATTATTGGTCGCTCAAGACCAGGACCTGGAATTCGTGCATTGGGAAAGTCCGGGCTATGGGACTTTGCTGATTCTCAGCGCGTGTCCGGTCGGTTGTGCCAGCCGGCCTTCTTTTTTGGGACCAGCGGTTTTTGTTACCAGTGATACCATCAATCATTGGCCTGTTTCTGAGAAACAATTGCAGCAGCAAATACTAATAGCCTTACGGGAGAGTGAGACAAATGACACCACGAAACCTTGACGGGGTGCGGGTTTTGGATTTTACACGGGTTTTGGCCGGACCCTATCTGACCCAGATGATGCGGGACATGGGTGCCGACGTCATCAAAGTCGAACAGCCGGGCAAAGGTGCCGACGAACGGGGCCTTCCTCCGTTTTATGACGGACAGAGCGGCTATTATATGATGCTCAACCGGGGCAAAAAATCGATTACTCTCAATCTTAAAGATGCCAGGGCCAAAAAAATCGTAATGGATTTGGCGGCTCAGTCAGATATTATTACTGAGAATTTCAAACCCGGGGTCATGGCATCACTTGGGTTTACCTATGAGGAGTTTAAGAAGGTAAAGCCGGATATCGTCATGTGTTCGATATCGACTTTCGGGCAGGAGGGGCCGTATTCGCAGCGGGTGGGTTACGACATTGTCGCCCAGGCCATGAGCGGCTTGATGTGGATGAGCGGCGACGCCGACAGGACACCTACCCGCTCCGGTACCTCGATCGGCGATGTGAACGCCAGCGCCCACGCCTTGGGGGCGATACTGGCTGCCCTGTATTATCGCGAGAAAACCGGCAGGGGGCAATATATCGATATTTCCCTCCGCGACTGCCTGACCGCCATCTTAGAGACCGCCATCCCCCGTTATACCATGTCCGGCGGGCAAGACAAGCCGCGCCGCAGCGGGCGGCATCATGCGACCATGGGGCCTTATGGGGTTTTTGACGCCGGCAACGGGCAATATATTGTCCTCGGGGCGCTGAATCCGGCCATCTGGTCGCGGTTGTGCACTGCGATCGGGCGCCAGGATATGATTGACGATGCTCGCTATAATAATGCCGGCGTGCGGGCGCAAAACCTGGATGATGTCATTGGCGCCATCGAGGGATGGTTGAAGAGTTTTCCTGAGGTAAAAGACGCGCTGGCCATTCTGGAAAAATCTGAGGTGCCGTCGGCGCCGGTGCTCAATATCGAGCAACTGGTGGAGGACCCGCAGCTTTTAATGCGGGACATGATTGTCGAGGTGAACGACCCGTCGTTTGGGCCGGTCAAGCTACCGGCCACTCCGATGCGGTTTTCTGAAACCACGGTGATTAATGCGAATCCTGCGCCGCTGCTTGGGCAGAATACGGTTGAAGTCCTCAAAGAAATGCTGGCGATGAGTGATGCGGAAATTGACGACCTGCGAAAAGGCAAAGTGATTTAGGCTGGTTACAAGCAATGATGAGGGGGAAGAGGTGAGAGTATGCGGGAGGTAGTGATTGTCGGTGCGGCGCGGACGCCGATCGGCGATTTGCTTGGGAAGCTGAAGGATGTCAGCGCCGTGGATCTCGGTGTGATCGCCGTCAATGCCGCATTGGCGAGGGCCAACGTGAAGCCGGAACTGGTGACCGAGATGGCTTGTGGCATGATTTACAAGGCTGGCGCAAAAGGAAACCCGGCGCGGCAGATCCAGCTCAAATGCGGCATGCCGCAGGAGGGCTACGCCTATACTGTCGACCAGCAATGCGGTTCCGGGATGAAGGCGGTGGAACTGGCCTGCCAGTCGATCCTGCTGGGCAAGGCTGATATCGCGGTGGCGGTGGGCACCGAAAGCATGTCCCAGGCGCCCTATGTGCTGAAAGGGGCCAGAGAAGGCTACCGGATGGGTCATGGCGAGATCTATGACTCGATGCTATACGACGGCCTGGTCTGTGCCATACAGGGCTATCATATGGGCATCACAGCCGAGAACCTGGCTGAACGCTACCAGGTTACCCGGCAGGAACAAGATGAACTGGCCGCGCTCAGCCACAAGCGGGCGGCAGAGGCCATCGCCCGCGGCAACTTCAAGGATGAAATCGCGCCGGTGACCATTCAGACCAGAAAAGGACCGGTGACTATCGATACCGACGAGCATCCGCGCAGCGATGTGACTGTCGAAAAACTGGCGAGCATGAAACCGGCCTTCAAAAAAGACGGCACCGTGACCGCCGGCAACGCCTCCGGGGTAAATGACGGAGCGGCGGCGCTGGTGCTGATGGCGGCCGCAAAAGCCAAGGAACTCGGGCTAAAGCCGCTGGCAAGGATTTTGGCCACCGCCAACGCCGGGGTGCATCCCGAAGTTATGGGGATTGGGCCGGTTTTCGCCATTCCTAAGGCCATCGCTTATGCTGGTCTGACTGCTGGGGATATCGGCTATTACGAAATCAACGAAGCGTTTGCCGCTCAGTTTTTGGCGGTCAACCGCGAACTTAAACTGGATATGGCGAAAGTCAACGCTAATGGCTCGGGTATCGGTCTCGGGCATCCGGTGGGCTGTACTGCGGCCAGAATTATTGTTTCGCTGCTTTATGAAATGCAGCGGCAGGATGTCCGGTATGGTGTGGCTTCGCTGTGCGTTGGCGGCGGACCGGCCATCGCCACAGTGATCGAAAAGCTGTAACGTTGCGTTTGGGCAATTTCAGTGGCACTTCCTGGCGACACTCGATTACACAGTGTTACCAGGAGTGCCACATTTTATTTGAGCCAGAGACGGTTTGGGCTGGCGGTCATAATGCCGGCGTCGTATTGACATGAACAGAGTATTATGAAATTATTGATTTGAAAGAATGGCGAAAAAGTAACGAAGAGTGTGAAGGTGAAGATATGGAAAATTCGCCCGGCAGCCGTGAAACAGGAACTGTCCGTCTGGCGCTGATATCGACCTATCCTGAGATGGCTGAAGTTTTTTCGGCGCTGGCGAAACAGGAAAATCTCGAAACCTATATCGCCTTTGCCGCCTTTGACGAAGCCGTCGCGATTGCGAAGGAAATCGAGCCGAGAATCGACGCCATTCTCAGTCGCGGCGGCACGGCGGAATATATCAGACAGGCGGTATCGGTTCCTGTCATATCTGTCCCGATCACCCCGTTTGACGCCGTGAAGTCGATTCATAGCATCAAACATCTGGATAAGAAAATCGCCTTTTTTAATTACCGAAATAATATGCACGGTATTTCCGATATCGAGAATCTGTTTGCTATCACCATCCGTCAATATACCTTTCTCAATGAGCAGGAGATCGATGCAGGAATCATTGACGCAAAGTCCCGTGGGATCGAAATAGTCATCGGCGGGATCGTTACCGTAAAACTGGCCCGTAAACACGGGCTGGAGGGCATCTTGATCGAATGCGGGGAAGAGGCAGTTTACCGGTCGATGATTGAAGCTGTCCATGTTGTTCTGGTAAGCCGCGCTGAACGGAGCAAGGCGGTGCGATTCAAAGCAGTCCTTGACTCGATTGCTGAAGGTATTATCGTTACTGACGCCCAAAATCAGGTCACAGTCTATAACCCCTCAGCTGAGCGGATCTTCCGATTGCCTGAAAAAGAAGTAATCGGAAAGACTGTGCAGGATGTCATTCCCAATACCCGGATGCACGCCGTTTTTGAGACAGGAAGACCGGAAACAGGGGTTTTACAGGAAATTCATGGCGGGGTCATTGCGACCAGCCGCAGCCCCATATTTTTGGATGATAAAGCCATCGGTGTTGTCAGCACCTTTGAAGACGTTACTAAGATTCAGCAATTGGAACAGCAAATACGCAAGCAAATTCACGCCAAAGGGTTTATCGCCAAACATCAATTTAAGGATATCCTGACAGTCAGCCGGCAGGTGGCTGAAATCAAGGAGTTGGCGGCCCTTTATGCAACCACAGACTCTTCCATCCTCATTGAAGGCGAGTCAGGCACTGGCAAAGAGCTGTTTGCCCAGAGCATCCATAACGCCAGCAAACGGAGCGGCAGGCCATTTGTTGCTGTGAACTGCGCCGCCATTCCCGAACATCTTTTAGAAAGCGAGCTCTTCGGCTACGAAGGCGGCGCTTTTACTGGGGCTAAAAGGGAAGGGAAACAGGGACTTTTTGATTTGGCGCATAATGGTACGATTTTTTTGGATGAAATCGGGGAAATTCCAAGATCGCTGCAGGCCAGGTTGCTGAGGGTGCTGCAGGAAAAAGAAATCATGCGGGTTGGTGGTGATAAACTCATCCCTGTTGATATCCGCATAATTAGTGCGACGAACAAGAATCTTGAGAAAAAAATCGCGCAGGGAGAATTTCGCGATGATCTCTATTACCGTCTAAATGTGTTTAGCTTAAAGTTGCTGCCGCTCAGAGAGCGGAAAGACGATATTCCGGTACTTGCCTTGGCTTTTTTAAAGCAGTTAAAGGTGGCTGCCGACTATGACGAATTGGTCAGAGAGTTAGCCCCTCTTCTGAAGTCGTATAATTGGCCTGGCAATATCCGCGAACTGCGCAATGTAAGTGAGCGGTTGGCGCTGTTGATTGAGCGTCTCAAGGGTAAAGCGGCGCCGGCTGAGATATTTAAGAAAGTCCTGAATTCGACTCCTCCTGTAGATGGCGACTCTATCACCCTCAGAATCGAACTGGCGGAGGGCTTAAAACAGGCGGTCGACACGGTTGAGAAGCAAATTTTAGATTATATGCTTGAAAGATATGGTCAGGATCAAGATAAAGTTGCCAAGAAACTGGGGATTGGTCGGACTACTCTTTGGCGCAAGGTAAATGCCTGATCTGATTGTTTCAATTATGAAAATTTAAATCTATAAATGGAAAATGCCGATTCTTCCTTGATTATACTGATGATTGATCGGTAATATCACATAGCTTCTTTTCCAAAAATGAAAGATGGAATTTCCGAACATGCCAATACTAAAGGGTTTTAGTGTTGGCATGTTTTTTGCGTTTAGATGATAGCGAAACCAAAAAAAGGAGATGAGGATATGAGTGACCGCAAAGGAGCATTAGAAGGGCTGACAGTGCTCGATTTGACCCGGGTATTGGCAGGTCCTTTTTCCACCATGATGCTTGCTGACATGGGGGCCAACGTCATCAAAATCGAAGAGGCCGGCAAAGGGGCCGACGAACGCCAGATGGGCCCGTTCCAGAATGGTGAAAGTGCCTATTACATGAATTTAAACCGCAACAAGAAGGGGATTACCTTAAACCTGAAAGACCCGAAGGGCAAGGAGATTTTCAAGAAGCTTGTCGCCAATGCTGATGTTGTGATCGAAAATTACCGTCCTGGTACAATGACGAAACTCGGGTTGGGGTATGACGTGCTCAAAGAAGTCAATCCCCGCATTATTTATGCCGCAGTATCCGGATTTGGGCACTATGGTCCTTATACCAAGCGCCCCGGGTATGACATTATCAGTCAAGCCATGAGCGGTCTGATGAGCACCACCGGTTGGCCGGGGGGGCAGCCTACCCGTTCGGGAACGGCGATGGGGGACGTTCTCGGGGGGCTGTCGGTTACAATCGGCATTTTAGCGGCAGTGTACAACAGAAATTACACCAATCAGGGGCAAGTGGTCGATGTGGCCCTGGTGGATTCGGCGGTGGCCAGCCTCGAAATCATCAATATGATCTATTTTACTGAAAAAAGGTTGCCTCAGCGGATCGGCAACCGCTATGAATCAGTTTATCCTTATGACTCTTTCCAGGCAAAAGATGATTTGGTTATCATCGCCGGGGGCAATGACAAGCTGTGGCGGCTGTTCTGTGATGTGATTGGCCGCCCTGAACTGGCAGAGCACCCCGACTATCAGCGAACACGCGACCGGGTTAAGAATCACGTGGCTGTGAAGAAAATCGTCGAAGAATGGACTCATTCCAGAACGGTTGAACAAATCGTCGATGAGCTGCTGGCAGCCGGCATTCCCGCCGCTCCCATCTATTCCATTGAACAGGTTGCAAAAGATCCCCATATTGCCGGCGCCCGGGAAATGTTCGTTGCGACAGAGCATCCCAAGGCGGGACCGATTACCCTCACCGGTTCCCATATTAAGCTATCTGACACCAAGCCGTCGATTCGCACTCCTTCGCCCGGCCTGGGGCAGCACAATGAAGAAGTATTGGCCGAGCTGGCCGGGTTGACGGCGGCTGAAATGGTGGAACTGAAGTCCCGGGGAGTCATTTAGTAAGAAAAACAGCTTTGTTGCAAGCGAGGGAAAACAAATTGAGGTGAATAAGACATGATTCAATTGCCTAAAAGAATCGAAGTGCTGGAGGTCGGGCCGCGCGACGGGTTTCAGAACGTTAAAGAATTTATTCCGACTGAGACAAAATTAGCGGTGATCGAAAAGATGATCGCCGCCGGTGTGCGGAGCATAGAAGTGACGTCTTTCGTTCATCCCAAAGCCATTCCCCAGATGGTCGATGCTGCTGAGGTGGTAAAAACCATTGTCGCGAAATATCAGGATAGGGGTTTGAAGGTGATGGCCTTGGTGCCCAATTTGACAGGGGCCAGAAAAGCTTATGAATATGGAATCCGCGAAGTCAGCTATGTGATCTCAGCCAGCGAGCAACACAATCTTGCCAATATCAACCGTACCCGGCAGCAGTCTTTGGCGGAGCTGCAGGGAATCATCGCCGAGATGCCGGAGCTAAAGGTGAGACTTGCTGTGGCAACAGCCTTTGGCTGCCCATTCCAGGGCACAGTCGATGATGATTTGATTTATAGCCTGGTCGAGGCGGGAGTGAACAGCGGCGTAAGGTTTGTCACCCTCTGCGACACCATCGGCGTCGGCAATCCCAAGCAAGTTTCAGGGCTGGTGGCCGGCGTAAAAGAAAGGTTCGGTGACATGCCGCTCGGTCTGCACCTGCACGATACCCGGGGGATGGGGTTGGCCAACACATTGGCGGGCCTGGATTCTGGGATCATTGTATTTGAGTCGTCGGTCGGCGGTCTTGGCGGCTGTCCTTTCGCGCCAGGTGCTGCCGGCAACACGGCGACTGAGGATATGCTCAATATGCTCGGCTCGATGGGGGTTGAAACAGGGATCAACCTCGAGCGTTATCTTGAGGCGGTGGCTATTGTGAAAGAGAAAATCCAGCCGGTACTCACAGGCCATATGGCGTATGCTTTCAAATATGACAATATCTAGGCCGGCGGCCGAGGTTAAGCTCGAAGAAGCAGCGAACGGAGGAACAAATTTATGGGCCAGACGCAAACAAGTTCTGCAACATCGCCAATAGCTGTCTCCAAAATAATCATTACTGCAGTTGCCGTATTCGCCATGTTGGGGATTGCCTTCATGCCTGACATAGCCGGATTGTCGTCAGCCGGACAACGGATTCTCGGCATCTTGGCATTTGCGGTTATTGTGTGGGTGACTGAAGCAATTCCTTTTCCGGTAAGTGGGATATCGATTATTGTATTTATGCTTCTGCTGCTGGGGTTTGCCCCGGCGAAAGGAGTCGCTGGGCCGCTGTTAGGTACAGGCAAAGCCATTCCGCTGGCGCTTGGCGGCTTTTTGAACGGCGGGTGGATATTGGTGGCGGCCGGTCTGTGTATCGCTGCCGGGATTCTTTCCACTGGCCTGGAAAAACGGATTGCCCTCAATATTCTCAAAATGGTCGGACCTAGAACCAAGCGCATTTTTGCCGGCATGATTATCGTTATGTTGGTGCTTGATTTCTTCATTCCTTCTATTACGGCGAGGTCTGCCACCCTGGTTCCGATTGCGATGGGGCTATTGAAAGTATTCAATGTCGAACCCAAGAGCGTATTTGGACGCAATTTGCTGGTCACTGTCGCCATTTCCTCTTCGATCTCCGGTATTGCCATACTGACGGCAGGTGCGCCTAATGCTGTGGCGCTTGGCTTTATTCAAGGCGTTCTGCACCACCCCGTCTCCTGGTTGCAGTGGGCGGAATACGGCATGCCGTATGCTCTTGTCCTCAGTGTGGTTTATTACTTCCTCGTTACCCGGATGAATCAATTCGAATTTGATGAGGTTCCCGGAGGACAGCAGGTGATTGATAAGGCCTGTGGTGATCTTGGTCCCATGAGCCCGAAGGAAAAAAGGATTGCCGTGATTTTCGCGGTTACCATCTTGTTGTGGGCCACCGAGTCGATTCATCATATTGACGCTAACAGTGTTGCGATTATCTCAGTTATGTTGATGATTTTCCCTGGTATTGGTGTGGCTAATTTTAAAGAAATGGCCGCAAAGGTTGACTGGGGGACGCTGCTATTATTTGCGGCAGGGATTTCGCTCGGCGAGGCCTTGCTGTCGACAGGAGCGGCAGTTTGGCTGGCCAAGGAAACTCTCGGGGGACTTGGGCTTGGCAGTATGGCGCCAACGATGATGATTGTGATTATTTCGGCGGTGCTCTTGGTCATGCGTTTTGCCTTCACCAGTATAACGTCAGCGACTGCGGCTCTTGTACCCAGCGTTTTGGGTTTTCTGGTAGGCCTCAATAATCCGGATCTGCCTGTCTGGGGAATGACGTTGCTTGCTACATTTACGGTATATTTTGCCTTTATTCTGCCGGTTACGTCGCCGCAGAACATGATTCCTTATGCCACTGAAACTTTTTCAGTCAAAGATATGGCTAAAGTCGGTATCCCGTTAACCATTATCGGGTTTGCTATATTTGTCATATTCTCCTTCACCTATTGGCATTGGCTGGGGCTTGTATAATTGAACCCAGGTCAGTGGTATTTGTCATTTTTGTAGTGACAATGATATCAGTCAGGCTTCAAATTGCGAAAGGAAGCATAGCGTGGCCCAATTAGCCGCTTTATGCTTCTTTTATTTATTCGCGCAATCCATTGAGAGAAACCGGCTCTTTGCAGGACTAAAGGCGGTGGAGGGCAAATAATAAGACAATAACTTCAGGCCGGAAGGGGTCTTTGTTGTTCGTGAGGCCATTATGGCAGTTGGCTGATGTTTGCGAAGGAGAGACCGTGTTCGGAAAGAAGCCGCTATTATTCTGGGAGGTATGTGAATGAACACCAAGTTATACCGGATGTGGATCGTCTTTTTGCTTACCTGCGGGACGTTCATCAATGCAGTTGATCGGGCCAGCCTATCGGTGGCGGCCCCGCTGATCATCAAGGAACTACACCTTGATCCGGCCCTGATGGGGATTGCCTTATCGGCCTTCTTCTGGCCGTACGCCCTGCTGAACGTCCCAGCCGGCACTCTTGCCGACCGTTTTGGCTCCAAAAAAGTTTTGGGCTGGTCAGTGGCTGTGTGGTCGATTTTTTCGGCGGTCACCGGTCTGGCGCGCGACTTCTACCATTTGCTGTTCGCCCGGATCGGCGTCGGCGCCGGGGAAGCGGCGGCTTTTCCGGTTATCGCCAAGGTGGTGGCTGGCAATTTCCCTTCTGAGGAACGGGGAACGGCGGTTGGTGTGATCTGGGCCGGTGTTCGGCTCGGGATGGCGGTCACGCCGATGATGATGGCTTTTCTGATTCAGGGCTGGGGCTGGCAGAACGCCTTCCTGATCACCGGCATCGGCAGTCTGCTGTGGTGCGCGCTGTGGTATTTCGGCTTCAAAGACAAGTCAGAACCTGAGCGGCCGGCGGGGCCAGTCGCGAAAGTAGCCATTCCCTGGCGGCAACTGCTGACCAACCGGGCTACGGTTGGGTTGATTGTCACCAAATTTTTTCAGGACTATCTGCTCTACATGTTTCTTACTTGGGTTCCGGCCTATTTGGTGATGGAGCGGGGTTTTTCCATCATCAAGATGGGGATTTACGCCTCGCTGCCCTGGATGGCGGCTTTCGTTGCCCAGCCTATCATCGGCTGGCTTTCAGACCGGCTGTTAAAAAGCGGCATGAGTGTGACCAAGGGCCGCAAAGCGGTCATCATTGGTCTGCAGGTCATGGCGGCGTCGGTCATGGGGGTGGGTTTCATCGATGATCCGATGCTGGCGGTCTGTCTCTTGACCTTTTCGATCGCAGCTGAGTCGGGGGCCGGGAGCCTGATCTGGGCAATCATGACCGAACTGGCACCACCCAAACTCGCCGGATCGTTGGGCGGGATCATGAATACAGCAGGAGCGCTGGCCGGGATATTGTCACCGGCCATCACCGGATTTATCGTCAAATTTACCGGTAGTTTTCAACTGGCACTGCTGGCAGGAGGCTGCATGCTGCTGATTGCCGCGTTATCGGTCTGGTTAATCATTCCCGAACTAAAGCCGATTGAAATTAAAGAATAGGGAAACAATCGCAACAAAAAAAGAAAACCCAGTAGGGTTTTCTTTTTTGTTGTTTATGAGTCGAGCGATGATGGAAGCTCTGGCTCCTCGGCTGGATCAGAGGCCGAAGAGGGTCATCAGGTTGTCAATCAGGTCAGGCATCAGGGTTGAACCCAGTAGCAGCAAGGTCAGGATGATTAATATGATGGTAAAGATCCAGGTAACGACGCTGTACCATTTCGGATTGGCGTAGCTGCCCATGATGTTCTTGTTGTTGGCAATCAGAACCATGAAGACGAGGATGGGGGGCAGCAGTACGCCGTTGACCACCTGCGAGGTCAGCATGATGTGGTAGAGGGAAACGCCAGGCAAAAGCACCAGGCCGGCTCCCAGGATGATGAGCAGGGTGTACAGGCCGAAGAATACCGGCGCTTCTTCCCGCGTTTTGCTGACGCCGTGTTCAAATCCGAAGGCCTCGCAGGCGGCATAGGCGGTGCTGAGGGGAAGGATGAAGGCCGCCAGCATGGAAGCGCCCAATAAGCCGAAGGAAAAGAGCATACTGGCATATTTCCCGGCCAGCGGCGCCAGAGCGAGGGCCGCATCTCCAGCGGTTTCGATGGAAATATTGTTGGCGTAGAGGGTGGCCGCCGTTGTCACGATGATAAAGAAGGCGATGAGCCAGGTGAAAAAGGCTCCGATCATGACATCCCAGAAGGTGTAGCGGTAGTCTTTGGCGGTGATGCCCTTGTCAACCACCGAGGCCTGGACGTAGAACTGGCCCCAGGGGGTGATGGTAGTGCCGATAACGCCGATAGCCATGGTGATAAAGTCGGCATCGCGGGCGAAACTCGGAACAACCGAGGCGACAAGCACTTCTTTCCAAGGCGGATCGATGATGACGCCGGAAATGATGTAGCTGACAAAAGTCACGCACAAGGCCAGAAAGACCTTTTCGATCCGATCATAGTTGGCTTTGAGTACCAGCCACCAGATTAAGAAAGCCATGATCGGCACCGACAGAAACTTGCTGACACCGAAGATTTCGAAGCTGGTGGCGATACCGGAGAATTCGGAGGCCGTGGTGCCGATATTGGCGACCAGCAATACAATCATGGCGAAGAAGGTCCATTTTACGCCAAACAGTTCCCGGATGAGATCTGACAAGCCGCGGCCGGTGACTGCGCCGGTCCTGGCGGAGATTTCCTGGGCGATGGCCAGGGAAACGCTGGCCACCAATAGAGTGAACAGCAGGCCGTAGCCGTACTTGGCGCCGGCTGCGGCGTAGGTAGCGATGCCGCCGGCGTCGTTGTCGGCAAAGGCGGTGACGATACCGGGGCCCATAATGGCAAAAAAGATTCCAAAACGCATCCGCATGTTTTTCAGCATATTATGAGCGCCCCCTTCCGGCTTTCTTGCTTGCGACGAACAGAGAATATATGTCCATCTTGCGTTCAGGCACCATGACATAGAGGATATCGTCAACAGTCACGATTCCCAGCATGACATTTTGTTCATCCACCACCGGCACGGCGAGAAGACTATACTTTTTGAAGATTTCAGTAATCTCGTCATAGTCGTCGTATTCGCCGACCATGGCCACTTTGGTGTGCATGATGTCCCGCAGCGCGGTTTGGGGAGCGGCTAAGATCAGTTCGCGCAGGGATAATACACCGGTGAGGTGCTCCGCCTCGTCGATGACATACAGGTAATAGATCATTTCCGCTTCCTGAGCCTGCTCACGCAGTTGATCGATGGCCTGGGAGGCGGTGATATTGGCGGCAAAAGACAGAAACTCGGTGGTCATCAGGGCGCCGGCGGTGCCTTCCTCATATTGCATGAGTTCGCGCACATCTTCGGCGTCGTCGGCCTCCATCAGGTTGAGCAGTTCCTCGGATTTTTCAGCTGACAGCTCACCGAGAATGTCAGCTACTTCATCAGGTGGCATATCCTCCAGGATGTCGGAAGCGTGGTGCTCATCGATCTGCTCAATAATATCGACCTGGGTTTCCAGATCGACTTCGGTCAAAGAGTCGCCAGCCAGTTGGCTGTCGAGGTTGAGCATAAAATCGACCCGCTGCTGATGACCCATTTCTTCGAGCAGTTCGGCGATGTCGGCTGGGTGAAGCTCGCTCAGCTGCTGCTTGTCGCGACTGATCTGCAGGGCGGAGTTCCAGTTTTCCAGCGGTTTGATATATTGCCAGCCCAACAGGTTTTGTCTGGCATTTTTGAGGAGAAACTCTGCTCCGAGGCGCCGGAACAGGCCGCGCATCCCAATATCGACAGCCGCCAGCACCAAGAGCAATCCGCTTTCTTGCTGGATCGAGGACAGGAGGATGTCATTAACCCGTACCATCCGGGTTCCCTGCAGGTCGATGATTTGTTTGTCGAGCAGCCATTTGCTGATATAGATGGCGTTTTCGGCCAGGGGAACGGTCTGGTCCCAGGCGAAGGTTTCGGCGAGGACGAGCTTGGATTCAGAAAAATGTTTGACTTGATCAAGGGGAATGAGGGTACGGGCTTTGCTGACATGTTTGATTCCCACCACCTGGGGGTAAGCGCCTTCCCAGCGGACGGCCATATCTTTGATGCGTCCGATTTTTTCTCCGGCCGCATTGTAAATGGGTTTATCCAATAGCTGACTGAAATAGAATTCGCGATTTTGGGTTATCGTGGTCATGAGCAATCCTCCTCTATGGTAGTATTGTGCCGCCGAATTGCTCGCCAAATCCGGTGGAATTTAGAAGCAACGGGCAAATGGTGACATCTATTGATTTTAAATGAGGCCCGGCGTCCATATAACCACCACCTAGCGTAATATATTCCTCTGGCGGACCACAGTTTCTGCAGCCAAAGACAAATAAAGATAAACCTCCCAAATGGAAGGTTTATTTGCAGAAATGCAACAATACCTTCCCCACTCGTTGAGTTTTGGCACTGCATAACGTAGAGTAATACTCATCTCAGCCACCTTAAGTAAAACCTTACTCCGGTAATACCTGTTCTACCCATTGGCGTCTCTCGACGTTTCCGGGCAGTGGCCTATGTTTATGCAGGAGCCTCACCTAACAAGGAAAATATAGGATTGATCGATTTATTTTTTCATTTGCAGTTTAGCACTGTTAAAAGGAAAAATCAAGCGTATTTACGCAAAAAAAAGCTTGATTTAACCTAAATTTAAAGTTATGTCTATCTATCTTTCTGTATATCGCTGCAGCTAGGTCAATCGCCCTCTAGGACAAGCGGGCGAAATATGAAAAAATGGAATAGGGCCAGGAAGTTCTCCAACCATGTTACTTTTGGGCTGTGAGCAGGGCAAATCGCCCGGATGGAGAATTGATATAGCATGAGAATAGCTGGAAGGGCCGAGGAGGGGCTGGCATGCACGATGATTATGACCGGACCATCAATTATCTCCGTGTTTCGATCACCGATCGCTGTAATTTTCGTTGTGTCTATTGTATGCCGCCTCAGGGCGTTCATTGGCTGGACCATTCGGAAATTCTCACTTATGAAGAACTTCTGCGGCTGATCACGGTCTTCAGTCGGGAAGGGATAACAAAGGTCCGGCTTACAGGCGGGGAACCGCTGGTACGCAAGGGAATTGTCGAATTTGTGGCGGCGATCAAAGCACTCGGGGTGATTGAAGATCTTTCTTTGACCACCAATGGCAGTCTCTTGCCGCCGATAGCCCAGGCACTGGCTACGGCCGGCCTGGACCGGGTTAATATCAGCCTGGACACCGTCAACCCCGAGCGCTTTGCCCAGATTACGCTGCACGGCCGGTTGGAAGACACCTTGAGTGGAATCGAAAGCGCGCTGGTGGCCGGGTTGACGCCGGTCAAACTGAATGTCGTGCTGACCGAAGCCCTCAGTGACAGCGATTTGACTTTCTTTATCGATCAAGTTCAGCGGTTTCCTATTGCTGTCCGTTTCATCGAGCGCATGCCTGTGGGCGGCTGCGGCGCGTCGGACAGGATGGATGTCGCGACGGTCAAAACAATGCTGGAGGCAGCCGGTCATAGCCCGCTGGAGCCGGTGTCAGTGAGTCGGGGCAACGGTCCGGCCAGATATTTTCGCCTGCCGCAGTCCCGGGGAACTTTTGGTTTTATTACCCCGATTTCCGAACATTTTTGCGCGGCTTGCAACCGATTGCGGCTGACCGCCGACGGCAGACTAAAGCCTTGTTTGCTGTCAAACCAAGAAATCGATGTCAAAACACCGCTGCGCAGCGGGGCCAGTGACCAAGAATTAGCTCAGCTTTTTCACCAGGCTGTGAGAGAAAAACCGGAAGGGCATTCGTTGTGCCGCGCTAGCGGGCATCCTGATTTTCAGCGCACTATGGCCCAAATCGGTGGTTAACGAATGAATTTCCATAAAATGGTAGTAAAATGCAGGAATTATTGCGAATAGCCCGAATAGAAATACGGAAAAGGCAATTTGCAGTGGAAGGTGTGGACTGATTTGGTGATAGAAGTGCGGCTGTGCGCCTCACTCAGGCATTATAGACCTTCAACCTCTGATATGGGAATCGTGACGGTCGATGTTCCGGACGGCATATCGCTGGGCGAGCTGTTGGACGAAATGGAAATGGACGCCCGGGAGATCAAACAGGCTACGGTGAACGGCGTTGACAGCGATTTCGAGCGAGTGCTGTTTGACGGCGACCGAGTGGCTTTTTTTCCTAACAACGATTCGAGCAAGTCTTGAGATATTTCGCGATTGCGAAAGGGGCCATAGTATGGAATTGACGCATTTTAATGCTGCCGGCCGGGCCCAGATGGTGGACGTGTCTGCCAAGGACGACAGCCAGCGACAGGCGATAGCCGAGGGCAGAATCAGGATGTTGCCGGAGACCATGGCACTGGTTAAACAGGGGCTAGTGGGCAAGGGAGATGTTCTGGGTGTTGCTCAGGTCGCAGGAATCATGGGGGCGAAGAATACCTGGCAGCTGATTCCGATGTGCCATCCGTTGCTTTTAACCGGGATCAACGTCGAGTTCAGCTTGGATGAAGGCTCCAATTGTATCGATATTGCGGCTACGGTGAAAACTACCGGCAAAACGGGTGTGGAGATGGAAGCCCTGACAGCTGCGGCTGTTGCGGCGTTGACCATATATGATATGTGCAAGGCTGTGGATAAAGGAATGCAGATTGAGTTTGTCCGGCTGGCGGTCAAGACGGGTGGCAAAAGCGGCACCTATCGTCGCGACAGCGGGGACTAGAGGGAGGTTATCATGCAGGGCAGGGTGGTAGCGGTGTCTGTCAGTGCCAATAAGGGCGAACGGAAGCACAATGTTCCCAGTGCCAATTTGCTGCCGGGGATGGGTCTGGAAGGTGACGCCCATATCGGCTTTGGTCATCGCCAGGTCAGTCTCTTGGCGCTTGAAAGCATCGAGAAGATGCGGCAGGCCGGTCTTTCGGTCAATCCGGGGGATTTTGCCGAGAATATAACAACCGTCAATCTCAATTTGGTGGAGTTGCCGGTCGGTACCCGGTTGAAGATCGGGGAAACGGTGCTGGAGGTCAGCCAGATTGGCAAGGAGTGCCACAATCGCTGCGCCATTTACTATCAGGCTGGAGATTGTGTGATGCCAAAAGAGGGGATTTTTGCCGTGGTGCTGACAGGTGGGGTTGTACATGTGGGCGATGTTGTCGAGGTGACGGCTAATGTTTAGCATCGGGATTATTACTGCCAGCGACAAGGGTTCCCGCGGCGAGCGCCAGGATATCAGCGGCAAGACGATTGCCACCATGATGGCCGGGCTGGGAGAAGTGAGGCATTATATTGTGGTCCCTGATGAGCGCGAGGCCTTGAGTCGCGAGCTCATTAATATGGTCGATACATTGAATCTCGACCTGATTCTCACCACTGGCGGCACAGGATTGGGTCCGCGCGACGTCACTCCAGAGGCCACTTTGGCGGTCATTGAGCGTCAGGTGCCGGGAATTCCGGAAGCGATGCGGGCCAGATCACTGGCAGTGACACCGCGGGCAATGCTGTCCCGCGCGGTGGCTGGCATCCGGGGACGGACTTTGATTATTAATCTGCCAGGCAGCCCCAAAGGGGTAAAAGAATGTCTTGAGGTTGTTCTGCCGGCGCTGGAACATGGACTGGCGATCATGAAAGGCGAAGCAGGGGAGTGCGGCGGACCGTCCTGAAGCTGGTGTTGCCAACAAGGTGCTCGCACAGCAGAAGAGAAAAAAGATTTTTAATGCCTTGACAGCATCTGTCAGGTTTGTTATAGTAGCTATCAACAACATAAATAAATGCGATGACCGTGGAGAAGTAAGTCAGAAACATTTTTCAGAGAGCCGGGGGTTGGTGCGACCCGGTAAATGGGCTGATTGAAATACACCCGTGAGCAGCAGGTCGAAAGTTTATCGAGTAGACTGAGCCGGAGCGCCACCGTTAACACAGGCTATGGTATCGGACACATTTGTCCCGTACCTGACAGAGCGGCTTGCATTAGCAAGCAGGGTGGTACCGCGGGTATAATAATCCCGTCCCTGATTTTCAGGGGCGGGATTTATTTTTTTTATCCAAAAAAATTCAAGGAGGAAATTACTATGATTATTGTCATGGCCCCGTTTGCCAGTGAAGAAGATCTCAATCGCGTCATCGCCAAGGTAACCAAGCTGGGACTGAAGGTCCATTTGTCGGAAGGAAAGTTTCGTACCATCATCGGAGTAATCGGCGACAAGAAAATGATGACCGAGCTGCCGGTGGAGGTTATGCCTGGTGTGGAAAAAGTGGTTTCAGTCACTGAAAGCTATAAACTGGTTGGCCGGGATTTTAAACACGAAAATACCGTTATCGACGTCGATGGCGTGTTGGTGGGAGGCGAAAACCTGGTGGTCATGGCCGGGCCGTGCGCCGTGGAAAGCCGGGAGCAACTGCTTGAATCAGCCTGGGCTGTGAAAAAGGGCGGGGCGCAGTTCTTGCGCGGCGGTGCCTTCAAGCCGCGGACTTCGCCATATGCTTTTCAGGGGCTGGAGGAAAAGGGACTGGCCATGCTGGCTGAGGCCCGGGAGATTACCGGCCTGAAAATCGTCACTGAGGTGATGGATGTGCAGTCGGTGGATATGGTCAGCGCTTACGCCGATATGTTGCAGATCGGGGCCCGCAATATGCAAAACTTCCAACTGCTCAAGGCGGCCGGCAAATCAGGTAAGCCGGTGCTGCTGAAAAACGGTCTGGCAGCCACAATTAATGAATGGCTCAATGCTGCTGAATATATCATGAATGAAGGAAATTACAATGTCATTTTTTGCGAACGCGGCATTCGCACTTTTGAGGATTATACCCGCAATACCCTGGACCTCAGCGCGGTGGCGGCCCTGAAAGAGCTCAGTCACCTGCCGGTCATCGTCGACCCCAGTCACGGGACCGGGCGGTGGAAAATGGTCCGGCCGATGGCCCGGGCAGCGGTGGCAGTCGGCGCCGACGGACTGATGATCGAAGTCCACCCCAATCCGGCAGAGGCCTTGTCTGACGGCAGCCAGTCGCTTACACCGGAGAATTTTAACGCGCTGATGGGTGAACTGGCGGCGATGGCGACTCTGATGGGACGGAAACTGGCATGAGCCGGCAGCGGATCGCGATTATCGGCGTCGGTCTGATCGGCGGCTCGCTGGGGCTGGCTCTTAGGCGGGCCTGTCCCGAGAACCTTGAAATCATTGGTGTCGACACCGATCAGGCCGGACTTGACGCCGCTGTCCTTGCCGGGGCGGTGGACCGGGGGGAAATGAGCTCTGCCGCAGGTGTTGCTGCTGCCGATTTTGTCTTTCTCTGTACTCCGGTACTGCAAATTCCCGACTTGGTGGCAAAAATCCGGCCGCATTTGAAACCAGGAGCCATTCTATCCGACGTAGGTAGCACGAAAGATCTTTTACGTGCGAAAATCACTGCCCTTTTGCCGCCAGATGTTTGCTATATTGGTGGCCATCCCATGGCCGGGCGCGAAAAAAGCGGCATTGCTGCCGCTACTGAGAGCTTGTTTCGGGACAAATTGTATATTCTCACTCCAGATGAGGGCGTTTCGCCGTCAGCGGTCGAGCGTCTGGCCGCCCTGGTCGGGCTGACCGGCGCCAGGGTGACGGTGATGGATGCGCGGCGCCACGATCAGGCTGCCGCCATTATCAGCCATATTCCCCATGTGGTTGCCGCGGCGATGGTCAATTTGCTGGACGGCTACCCTGACGAGGAGGAGAACCTTCTGAATCTGGCAGGTGGAGGTTTCTGCGACACCACCCGGATCGCGTCTTCTAACGCCGATATGTGGGCCGATATCTGCATGACCAATCCGGCCGCTATTGTGGAAGGGCTGGGTCAGCTGCAGTCTTTAATAGCCGAGGTCACTCTGGCTGTCAGGCAGGGCGACCGCGCCGCCGCCCACAGATTTTTCCGCACCGCCAAGGCGCGGCGCGACAGTATTATCGGGTCACTCTAGGCCAGTTGGCGTTGATGATCTGGGCCATGATTTTTTTTCCTTCGATATCGGGATGTAGACCATCGATGGCGTAGTAGTCAGGCAGTTCGCGGTCGGCGTCAGACATTTGGGGGTCAAGATCAATATAGTAGCGCTGCTGGCGGACAAAGGCGTTGACAGTGTCAAATTGCTGACGCCAGTCGGGAACGGTTTCTTCGGTAAAGGCCCGCATGATGGCGTCTGGGTTGATGGGCGGCAGGGTCAGGAAAATGGGCCGGATGCCGTGGGCGAAGCACTTGTCGCGAATGGCGATCAGGTCTTCGATGACCTTGCCGGCCGGGATGCCGCCGCGCAGGCTGTTGGTCCCCCCGAGGATGATCAGATATTTGGGGCGGAAAGGCAGGACATCACGGTCAAACCGGTCGGCCATGGTTTCGGATGTGTCGCCGCTTTTCCCGAGATTGACTACCGGAAAGGTCAGATAGGTCTGGAAGCTGTACTCCCAGTCTGCCGGAGAATAGGATACTGCGCCGCCGCCATGGGTGATACTGTCACCGAAGGTGGCGGCGTAATTGCCTTTTTTCAGGTCGACCACGAACTGGCCGGTGTCGGAGAAGACCCCGACCGGGTTGCCGGCGGCATCAAGACCCCGCACTCGCCAGTAATAAGTGCCGGGAAGGTTGCGGGGGTCTTCGTCATAGCAGTCAAAGCCGACGGCTTCCTTGCTCCAGATGCGATGGATTGACGGGGCGGTTCCGTTGGGATTCTCCGGCGGTTGATCGAGGAGTTCGACTTCGTAGTTGGCCGCACCGTGGACTGGAACCCAGGAGTAGGCCGGGTATAGGGGTGTGGGCATGCCGTTGTCGTTAAAAACGGTCATGATGTAGGGCTTCAAGGGGACCTGGAGGGTGTGGTCGATGAAAATCTGCTGGGCGGCGGAAAAGACGCCGAGGGGCTTTCCATCATAGTCCAGCGCCCGTACACGCCAGTAGATGGAGTTGGCAGGGTAGTCGGATAAATCAGGGTTGTAGCCGTTGGTGAACACTTCGCGCGAGAAGGCGACCCGGAAATTTGATGGCATGGTGTCATTGGGATTCTCCGGCGGGGCGCTTAGAAATTCGATTTCATAGTAGACCGCTCCTGGGATGACTGTCCAGGTCAGAACAGGCTTGTCCGGCCCGGGAGCGTCTTTCGGGTAAGCGGAGGTAACCGCAGGCCTGAAGTGCTGAAAGTCTTCCCCGGAGCGACCCATGACGGTCGCCAGGTTGAGGTAGTTGGAGAAGGTGCCGAGGGGATGGCGGAAGATTCCGTGGGCCGACACCCGCCAATAGGTGCGGAAGGGAAAAGTTTCGTTTACGGTGAACTGATTTTGCCAGGTGCGATAGGTAATAATGCGCTGCTGGGGCGGTACCGGCAGGTCGTCGTCTTCCGGCGGCGCTTTCAGCACCTCGACTTCGTAATAACTGAAGTAGGGAAGCTTGGGCCAGCTCAGGATATATTCGTTGGCGACAAAGGCCGCCTCCAGGCGGGGCTTGTACTTGTCAAAACCAAAAATGTCGGCGGTTTCGATAAAGCCGACGAGGATGAAAATGATGATTAGAAGCAAAAAGATACGTTTCATTGCCAGAAAACCTCGCCTATCTTAATATTTATACAGGGGATTGGCCGAAAAAAAGAATGAATTGTTATTAGTAGCTGTTTTTCAGGAGATGATGGGTTGTTTGACCGGAGGATCTATACCAATTCATTCATTAGTTTGCTTTCAGCGAATATGTTCTTTTGGATGAGTGTCACTTTTTTCTTGCCGGTGTTACCACTATATTACCACAGCTTGGGTATGACTGACCACCAGGTCGGCTTGGCTGTAGGCGCGTATTCGGTGGGGGCGGTCCTGTTTCGCGTGTTTTCCGGCCAGGCGGTGGATCGCTATGGCAGCAAACCCGTTCTCACGGCAGGGATTATTTTGTCGGTGCTGGCTATCATCAGTTATTATTATTGCCTGACCTTTTGGCCGGCGATGATCGCCCGGTTTTTGCACGGTGTCGGCATCACCGGTTATGCGGCAGCGGCGCTGACCATGGTCACGCTGATGCACGAAGAAAGCCATACCACCGAAGCGGTGGCCGTTTACGCCCTGTTCACCATGTTTGGGGTGGGTTTCGCGGCCAGCACCGCCGGGTGGCTGTTCGGTTTTGGCGCGCTGGCGCTGGTGGTGGTGGCCGGTGCGGTTGCCACCCTATTATCTCTCCTATTGTTCCCCCGAAACCCCTGTTTAAAAGTCAAACTGGTCGCTAAGGAGAAACTTCCCATCAGGACGGTGGCCATTCATCCCGGGGTTTGGATCCCGACCCTCAATCTGCTGGCGGCCAATCTTTGTTTCGGCAGTATCATGACCTATTTGCCGCTACTGATGTTCAGCCATGGCGTGACAGAAATCAGCCTGTTTTACATCGCCTTTTCGGTGGCGGTTATTCTGGCTCGTTTCTGGGTCAGCCGGCTGTGTGACTGGCTGACCCCCGGGCGGTTGGCACTGTATTTATTGATGGTATTCGGCTTGGCTATGTATGCTGTGGGTACCTTCGTTTCCCAGTGGGTGCTGGTGCTGGCCGGCGCCGGGATCGGAATCGGCCACGGTCTGACCTTTCCGGTGCTGGCAGCCGTGGTAACCGCCAATACCCAACCGGCCAACCGGGGAACGGCCTTTGGTTTCTACACCATGGCGGTGGATGTAGGCATCGCCGTCGGGGCTATTGGTATGGGCCCTGTAGCGGCTATTTGGGGCTATCAGGCGGTGTTCATCGCCGCCGGAACCTATGCCTTTGTTTATGCGGCGGTGTATCGTTTTTGGCTGCTGGGGCGTCTGCTCAGAGCGGCGTAACCCAATCGAAAAAAAGAAGCCGGATTGCTGAGCAACCGGCTTCTTTGCCTATGCAGAAATAACTATTTCTCGTCTATTTTTCGTTATAAATACAGGTCGCGCTTGCCTTCCTCGATTTCTTTGAGGCGGCGGGCGGTAAAGGCCCGGGTATCTTCCTGGGGAATGGAGGCCAGACTTTCGGCAATCAGGACTTCGCCCACTTTCCGGGTGGTTTCGTCGGCGTAGTCGAGCAGGTATTCCTTGAAGGTCATGAGGGCGTTGGGCAGGCAGACATTTTGGATCTCGCCGCTTTTAGCCAGGCTCATGAACCGGTCACCGGTGCGGCCCTGGCGGTAGCAGGCGGTGCAGAAACTGGGAATGAAGCCTTTGGCGCACAGCATCCGGAGGATTTCGTTGGGAGAGCGCTGGTCGCTGGGCTCGAACTGCTGTCCATTATTGGCGCTGGGGGCACAGGTCTGTTCTTCCTGGGATTGCTGGTAGCCGCCGACACCGGTACAGGATCCGGCGCTGACCTGGGATATGCCATAGTTGATCAGCTCGTCGCGTAGTTCAGGATCTTCCCGGGTGGACAGAATCATGCCGGTATAGGGTACCGCCAGGCGAATGATGGCAATGATCTTTTTGAAATCTTCATCGCCCACCAGATGAGGGAAATTGGTGAGGTTGACGTTGCCGGCGGGACGCAGCCGCGGTACCGAAATGGTGTGCGGTCCAACGCCGAAAGTCTGGTCAAGATGTTCGGCATGGAGAAACATGGCGACTGTTTCGTATTTCCAGTCATAGAGGCCATACAGAACACCGATGCCAACGTCGTCGATGCCGGCTTGCATCGCCCTGTCCATGGCAGTGGTATGCCAGTTGTAATCGCGCTTCGGGCCGCTGGGATGAAGGGCTGCGTAGGTCGGGCGGTGATAGGACTCCTGGAACAGGATATAGGTGCCGATTTCGGCTTCGATCAATTTGCGGTATTCTTCGACAGTGGTGGCGGCGATATTGACATTCACCCGGCGGATGGCGCCGTTGCCGTCTTTGATGCTGTATATTTCTTTGATGACGTCAGTCACATAGTCGATAGGGCAGTTGGCCGGGTCTTCACCGGCTTCGAGCGCCAGGCGCTTGTGGCCGAGGGACTCGAGAACCTCCACCTCTTTTTTTACTTCGGCGAGAGTGAGGCGGCGGCGGAGCTGCTCTTTGTTGCTGCTTTTGTAGCCGCAGTATACGCAGTTATTAATACAGAAGCTGGAGATGTAGAGGGGGGCAAAAATCACGATACGCTTGCCGTAAATAGCCTCTTTGACGGTGGCCGCAGTGGAGAACATTTCCTGCAGAAGGTCAGAGTCCTCGACTTCGATCAGCACAGCCACTTCGTCGGCTGACAGGCCGTGATACTGGGCCGCTTTGGCAATGATGCGCCTGACAGCTGCTTTGTCGCGGGCTTTTGTTTTGGCTTCGCTGAGCAGTCGGGGGATCAGGGTGTCGTCGATAAAGGCGTCAGAGGTACGCTGTTTTTCATCAATCATGGTGTATCACCTTCCTGAGTAGATTTGGCGGTAAGGGCTGATTTGACAGTCACCCCGGGAAGGTTGCCCAGCTTCCCGGTCATGGCGCCTACTTCGTCGGTGGTTCCTTCGATGATCAGGGCGATTACGCCCACGTTGGCCTGGTGGTTGGGAATGCCCATGCGGCCGGTGACAATATGGCCGTAGCTGCTGATAACGGCGTTGACTTTATCGCCGACTTGCTTCGGGTTGTTGATGACGATGCCGATGACCCCGATGCGTTTCGTCAAGCCCATCCCCTCCTGAAAATAAATAGAGCCTTTCTCTGCTCAAGGCAAAGAAAAGCTACAGTTACCATTAGGTAAATTTCGCCATCCTGTGCGCAGGCTTTGCCCTTGCATGCAGACTTCGATGCTCTTGATCCTTCAAGACAGGTTTCATTAATGCTCCCTGTATTGTCAGATATTTATTTTATTATACACCATTTTTCACTGATGTACACTGGGGAGAATAAATTTGCGATCCCTGCTGGGAATAGGGGGGCGGCGAGGGAGAGACAATAACAAGGCTGGATGATGGAAATGCGGTTGAAGGGAGCGGGTTGATTGACGATACGGGTAGGTGTGCCGCGAGGGTTGTTGTACTATTTTTACGGCGACTTGTGGCTGGGTTATCTGCGCTCCCTCGGGGCCGAGGCGGTGCTTTCCGGCGAAACCTCTCAGACGACCCTTGAATACGGACGCCGGGTGGGCGAGGTTTGCCTGCCGGTCAAGGTGGCGGCCGGCCACGCCTGTCAGCTGGCAAACGAGGTGGACTATCTCCTCCTGCCGCGGATTGTCAGTGTGGCGGCGGGGCAATATTCCTGTCCCCAGATTATCGGTTTGCCGGACCTGGTCCGCAGCTGTTTTGCCAATCTGCCGCCGCTAATCGATGTCACGGTCAACATGCGCCAGGATCGGTTCAGTCTGCTCCGGGCGGTGGTTGCCGTCGGACGGACGTTGGGTAAAAATCCATTGGTCAGCCTCGCCTCCTGGCAGCGCGCCAGGACAAACCGTCCCCGGGCCGACAGCGCGCGTCGACCGGACGACGGGCAGCCTCAAATTGGCCTGATCGGCCATCCCTATATGATCCATGACCGCCAGGTCAGCCGAGATATTGCCGGCAAGCTGCGGGAGCTGGGGTTTGGCGTGATTACCGCCGACAGCGTCGATGCCCGGGCGGCGGAAAATGTTACCAGGCGGCTGGCTAAGCGGATTTTTTGGCATTATTGTCACCGTTTGGCCGGGGCGGCGCTGGCGCTGATGTATTCCCCCCGGCCGCTGGCGGGGATGGTTTTTTTGACCTCCTTTGCCTGCGGACCTGATTCCATGATCGGCGAAATACTCAAACGGCACGCCAGTCAGCTTGATCTACCCTTCCTGCTGCTGGTGGTCGATGAACATACCGCTGAGACCGGATTGGTTACCAGACTGGAAGCCTTTACCGACATGCTGGAGCGGAGGCGCGGCACATGCTAGTCACTTTCCCCTCCATGGGGACCCTCGGGATTGTTCTTGGTACGCTGTTGAAGAGCTTTGGACTTAAGGTGCTGCCACCGCCACCGGTGACAAAACGGACGATGGAGATCGGTGTCATCCACGCGCCGGAGACAGCGTGTCTGCCTCTTAAAATTACCCTCGGCAGCTTTATCGAGGCGCTGGAGCAAGGCGCTGATACCATTGTTACCTGCGGCGGCAGCGGACCGTGTCGTCTTGGTTATTATGCCGAAGTGCAAAAGAATATTTTGCGCGACTTGGGCTACCGACCCGATTTTGTTATTGTCGAACCCGGTATCGGCAGTGTCTTGAAGGCGCTGCGTCTCCTGACGCCAGGCAGGAATTGGCGGGAGATCTACCAGGGGTTTCGCCTGGCAGGAGCCAAGATGACCGCCCTGGATACCATGGAGCGCCAGGCCTGCTTTGTCCGGCCGAGGGAGAAGAAGCTCGGTAGTGCTGACGTTGTGGTCCAGGAGGCGGCAGTGCTGGTCAACCAGGCGGCGTATCCGGCAGAGGTCGCGGCGGCGCTTGGCTATTTTCGCGAAAAAATGCTTGCCGTTGATGTCGACTGTCAGAGACAACCCCTCAGGGTCGGGGTTGTCGGCGAGATTTATGTCATGTTGGAATCCTTCGCCAATCAGGATTTGCTGCGGCACCTCGGACGAATGGGGGTCGAAGTCCAGCCAACCCTGCTGCTGGGGGATTATGTGCAGACCCATATTGTCAAAGCGGGGCAGGCTCGCCGGATCAATGCGGTGGTGGAGTCTCTGGCGACGCCTTATCTCGGGCACTATGTGGGCGGGCATGGCCTCAAAAGCATCGGGCAGACCGTCCGGTTGGCTAAGGCCGGCTATGATGGCGTGATCCACGTTTTCCCCTTTACCTGTATGCCGGAGGTCATCGCCCAAAATATTTTGCCTCAGGTGAGCGAAGCGTCCGGCATTCCGGTGTTGTCGCTGGCTTTTGATGAACAAACCGGCCTGGCCGGGGTGGTGACCAGGCTGGAGGCTTTTACCGATTTATTGGCCTACCGCCGCGGCAGAAAGGCAAGGCGGGAAAGCGGTTTGCTGCTCGCGCCGGGAGGATAAAAATTCCTGCAGGACTTGGTGAAAGCCAAGTCTTTTCTCTTGCTGGGGAGGAATCCGCGCCAATACCGCGAAGGAGAAAGAAAAGGTCCAGGCGCCCCGGGAGGATTGCCGCGGGATTGCTTGACACAAAATGATGGCTGTTAGCCGAAGCAAAACTGAGGTGTTCGTTTTGGGGTTTACGACAATTCACTTGTATGGAATGATTGCCACTTTGCTTGTCGTCACTGTTGTCGGCGTGAGTGCCGCCCGCAAAGTGAAAACAGCGGCCGATTTCGCGGTCGGCGGTTTTCAGACCGGTTCGACGATGGTTGCCGGGACGATTGTCGGGACCATCATCGGCGGGGCGTCGACCATCGGTACGGCGCAGCTTGCCTTTTCAGTGGGTCTGGCGGCCTGGTGGTTTACGCTGGGGGCCGGGTTGGCCCTCTTGACGATGGCTTATTTTTATGCCCGGCCGCTACGGAATTCGGGTTTTCAGACCATCCCGGAGTATTTGGTTGCCAGCTATGGGCCGGCTGCCGGACTATTGACCAGTATTAGTTCATCGGTCGGTATTTTTTTCAGCATCGTTGCCAATATTCTGGCGGCAACCCCGCTCATCGCCGCCATATTTGCCTTTGACGCTGTTCAATCTGCCGGACTGGTATTTGTGCTGATCGTGGTTTATGTATTATTCGGCGGCGTCTGGGGAACCGGGCGGGTCGGTGTGCTTAAGACGGTGTTGATCTATCTGACCCTGACGGCTGTGGGGTGGATCTGCTACCGGGATATGGGAGGGCTGACAGGCTACCTGGCAGCCTTTCCGGCCTTTCCCTGGTTTAGTCTGGTCGGGCGGGGGGCTTGGGTCGATGTCGGCGCAGCCTTGTCGCTCCTGGTCGGCACCCTTTCCACCCAGACCTATATCCAAGCGATCTACGGCGCCAAGGATGTCAAGGTGGCCCGCCAGGGAGCCATCCTTGCTGCGATGATTACTCTGCCTTCCGGCATTCCGGCGGTGATGGTGGGAATGTTTATGCGGGTGCATTACCCGGATATCGCCCCTATCGATGCACTGCCGCTGTTCATTTTGTATTATCTGCCGCCCTGGTTCGGCGGGATTGCCATGGCGACGCTGCTGCTGGCGGCTGTGGGTTCGAGCGCCGGTTTGGCGCTGGGTGTGGGAACCATGCTGTCGCGCGATATTTTGCAGGCGGCGTCCCGTAAACTGCACGATGGGACGGCACTCTGGCTGAATCGCGGTGTGGTGCTGGTGGTGACCTTGCTGGCGGCTGTGGTTACCTTTGGTAATCTCAAGTCGTTGGTGCTGGAATGGAACTTTTTATCGATGGGGCTCAGGGGGGCCGGGATTTTTCTGCCTCTGACTGCCGCTGTGTTTTGGCCTGGTCGCTTTGACCGGAGGATTGCGGTCTGGTCGATGGCGGCCGGCGCAGGGGTCGCCCTGCTCTGGAAAGGATTCTTTCCCCAGGGAATCGATCCCCTTTACGCCGGGCTGATCGCCAGCGCCCTTCTTTTGGCTGCCGGCTACCGCCGTGGCGGGACAAGCGGCTGACAGGCAATAAAAGTCACCGTTGCTGGACAGGTCATGATTGATAGGAGTTGTTCGTTTTGGGTCTTACCGTAGAGCATCTTGTTGGCCTGATCGCCACCTTGCTCACCATTACAGTTGTCGGTGTACACGCCGCCCGCAAGGTGAAAACGGCCGATGATTTTACTGTCGGCGGCCACCACGGCGGTCCGGCGATGATCGTGGGAACGCTAGCCGGTACGCTGATCGGCGGGGCGGTGACGATGGGAACGGCGCAGATGGCCTTTTCCCTGGGGGTGGCCTCATTGTGGCTCACCCTGGCCGGCGGCCTGACGGTCATGATCATGGCGATTTTTTACGCCCGGCCGCTCAGGCAGTCGGGTTTTCAGACCATTCCCGAATATTTGGTAGGCAGCTACGGTCCGGCGGCAGGACTCTTGACCAGTATAACCGCTTCCATCGGAACTTTTTTTGCGGTTGTCAGCAATCTGCTGTCAGCCATTTCGCTGGTCGCCACCTTGCTGGTTCTCGATCCACTGCCATCTGCCGCCCTGGTGGTCGCTTTGGTGCTGGCCTATGTTTTTTTCGGCGGCGTCTGGGGGACCGGACGGGTTGGCATTGTCAAGACATTACTGACTTTCGCCACCCTGGGTACAGTGGGCTGGATCAGCTGGCGCGAGATGGGCGGACTGGCGGCATACATCCAGGCTTTTCCGGCTTTCCCCTGGTTTAGCCTGTTCGGACGGGGAATATGGGTGGATATCGGCGGCGCTTTGTCGGTATTTGTAGGCATTATCTGTACCCAGACCTATGTCCAGGCCATCTATGGCGCCCGGGACGTCAAGGCCGCCCGCCAGGGAGCCGCCGTCGCCGGGGTTATTATGCTGCTGGCCGGTATTCCGGCAGCAATGGCCGGCATGTTTATGCGAGCGGCTCATCCAGAAATAGCCGCGATCGAGGCTCTGCCGCTCTTCATCCTCTATTATCTGCCGCCCTGGTTCGGCGGGGTCGCGATGGCCACCCTGCTGCTGGCCTCGGTGGGCGCGAGTTCCGGTTTGGCGCTGGGAGTGAGCACTATGTTGTCGAGGGATGTCTTGCTGGTCGCCTTTCGCGGGCTGGGAGAACGGACCGCGCTGTGGATTAACCGCGCCATTGTGCTGCTGATTATTTTGTTCGCTGTTTCGATTACCTTTGGCAATCTGAAAACCATGGTGCTGGAGTGGAACTTCCTGTCCCTCGGACTGCGGGGGGCCGGGGTATTTTTGCCGCTGACTGCCGCGATATTCTGGCCGGGTCATTTTGACCGGCGGCTGGCGGTCTGGTCGATGGCGGCCGGTGCCTGCGTCGCGTTTGGCTGGAAGATTGTCTTTCCCGAGGGCATCGATCCTCTATACCCCGGTCTGTTGGCCAATGCCGTTGTTTTTGCCGCGGCCTGCCTCCTGGGCCGGAAAAAAGCAGTGGCGGTATGACGTAAATACATAGTCCTGCCCTTTAGGGTAGGATTTTTATTTTGTGTTGTGGAAATCTACTAGCAGGATGGTGATGTTATGCGGCGCGAGTTTGAGGTATCCACTCCAGCGGAGGGATTTGTTGATATAACCCGCGATGTCCAGGCGGCCCTGCAGGCGGTCGGTGCCCAAGAAGGATTATGTCAGGTGTTTGTCCCTCATACTACCGCCGGGATTACGATTAACGAAAACGCCGACCCTGATGTAGTGACCGATATGCTGGCCGGGTTGGACAAGATGGTGCCGCTGCTGCCCTACCGCCATGCCGAAGGCAACTCCCCGGCTCATATCAAGGCATCGCTGTTGGGGGCGTCGGTTCTCGTTCCGGTAGGAAACGGCCGATTGGTTCTCGGTACTTGGCAGGGAATTTATTTGTGCGAGTTTGACGGGCCGCGCCGGCGAAAGGTCTGGGTCAGCTGTCTGGAGGCCTCATGCCGGTAGTGGTGTGTGAGGTGGAGCTATTCATTCCGGCGGCCAATTCGCTGAAAGCCAGGCGGCAGGTGGTCAGGCGGGTGGTCGAGAGGATCAGGTCCCGCTGCAACGCGGCGGTGGCCGAGACCGGTTTTCAGGATACCTGGCAGCGGGCGGCGGTAACGGTGGCTATGGTGGGCTCCAGCCGGGCCATTCTCGACAAGCAGGTCGGACTGGTGCGCAGGATTATCGACGATACCGGCGATGCCGAGGTGACCGGATTTGATGTAGAGTATGTCTGAATTTTATGTTGACAGGGTAGATTGTGAACGAAATTTCTTTTTTGGTTCGCAAGCGACTGCTGTTTTAGGGAGTGATATTGATGCATATTGTCCTGGTTGAGCCGGAGATCCCGGGTAACACCGGCAATATTGCCCGCCTCTGCGCTGCCACCGGCTGCACGCTGCATCTGGTGAGGCCGCTGGGCTTTTCTACCGAGGACCGCTATCTGAAGAGGGCGGGTCTGGATTACTGGCATCTGGTGCAGGTAGTTTATCATGAAGATTATGCTGCGGCCGCAGCCGCGCTTGGCGGATGCAATTTTTATTTCAATACCACGAAAGCGGAAAAATCATATAGTGAGATACGGTATACCGCGGAAGACGTGCTGGTTTTCGGCAAGGAGACGGCAGGTCTGCCAGAAGCCCTTTTGGCGGCCAATCGGCAAAACTGTATCCGCATCCCCATGGTCGACGGCGCCCGATCCCTCAATCTGTCCAACGCGGTGGCGGTGGTGGTGTATGAAGCTTTCCGCCAACTCGGATTTCCGGGGCTTTGTTGAACCAGCGATGATACGCAGCAGGAGATGATGCTATGAAATATGCCCAGTTCGGTCCGGCCGGCAACCCTGACGCTTTTTATGAGGAGGGACACAAGGCCTCGCTGGACATGCCGGTCTGGCTGGCTGCCAAACAGCTGAGTGCTTATGAGTACCAATGCGGCCACGGCGTCGCCGTTAAGGAGAAAACGGCCCAGACCATCGGGCAAGAGGCGCGGCGGAACGGTGTCAACCTGAGTATTCACGCCCCTTACTATATCAGTCTGGCAACCGAGGATGCAGCCACCGCGGCGAATACGCAGAGGCATTTTGTGAAATCGCTGCAGCTGGCCCAGTGGATGGGGGCAGACCGGGTTATATTTCATATCGGCGGGGCAGGTAAACAGCCCCGTCTGTCTGCGCTGGACCGTGCCCGGGAACTGTTTGCCTCGGTGCTGGCCGACGTCGAAGGACAGGGACTGCTGGAAACGGTGCGGCTGGCACCTGAAACCATGGGGAAGCAGAATCAATTGGGGACACTGGAGGAAGTGGTGGCTTTTTGCAAAATGAGCCCCAAGCTGCTGCCGGCCATTGATTTTGGTCATCTCCATGCCGTCAGCGGCGGTAAATACACTACCTACGAAGACTACGCCGCCGCCTTTGACCTGGTGGCCGAAGAACTGGGTGAAGGGGTGGCTGCCAACATCCATATTCATTTCAGCCGGATTGAATTTACCAAAGCCGGTGAAAAGCGTCACTGGACCTTTCGCGACAACTATGGGCCGCCTTTTGAGCCGCTCATGGAGGTCATCGCCCGGCGGGGCTATACGCCGCGAATTATCTGCGAATCGGCCGGTAGTCAGGCCGAGGATGCCGGCACGATGCAAGCATATTACCGGCGGCTGCTGGGGCAGATGGGGTGACAGGCAGGATTTGGGCACAGCCGGAGGGAATATAGTATTGAGCGGGATGGTGGTATATCCGAGACCAATGTAACTGTAGGTTGACAATGTATGAAACAGGCATCGGTCGCATAAGATAGCTGTATAAATGGAGGGGTTAGCATGATTTACGACAAGGCTCACGAGCTGGCCCGGGCACTGAAGACTTCGCCGGAATATCTGGCTTTTCTCAAGGCCAAGGAAGCGCTCGCACCAGACGAGGACGCGAAGAAAATGGTGCGCGAGTTCATGATGAAAAAAGCCGAGCTTGAATATGATGCGATGAGCGGCAAGGGCGAAGACAAGGCCAAGGTCGAACAGGTACAGCGCATGTTTGAACTGCTCACTTACAACAGCAAGGCCCGTGCTTTTATGGAAGACTATAGCCGTTTTCAGCGAATTATGGCCGATGTATCGAAAATTATTGGCGAGTCAGTCGCCGAAGGATTGGATCTGTTTGCAAAAGACTAAGTTGAAGGAAAAAGATGAATTGCTGAGCAGACTGGGGCAAATTATCGCCGCACCGCGTCTTTTTATCAACGAACCGATGGCCCGGCACACCACCTTTCGGATCGGCGGTCCGGCCGACTATCTTGTGATGCCGTCTTCGCCCCAAGAGGTGGCTGCAGTGTGGAAAGTCGCCAAAGAATGCGGCGTGCCGGTGATTGCACTGGGCAACGGTTCTAACGTACTGGTGCTGGACGGCGGCATTCGCGGTCTGGTGGTCAAGCTGGGGGAAACCATGAGCCATACCCAGCGCCGCGGCACGACGGTCGTCGCCGGTGCCGGTGCGGTACTGGGGGATGTTGCCCGCTACGGGGCGCGTCACGGGCTGACGGGTTTGGAATTTGCCGTCGGCATTCCCGGCAGTATCGGCGGAGCGGTATTTATGAACGCCGGGGCCTATGACGGTGAGATGAGCGACGTCGTTGCCGCCGTGACGGCTGTGTGTCCGGATAGCAGCCTGAAACGGTTCAGCCATGGCGAGAGTTGCTTCGGCTATCGCCACAGCATTTTTCAGGATAACGGCTGCATCATCTGTGAAGTGGAGCTCAGCCTGAAGAAGGGTGAGAACGGCTCGATCGAGCGGCAGATGGGGGAATTTACCAGCCGGCGCGAGGCCAAGCAACCGGTGGAAATGCCCAGCGCAGGCAGTACTTTTAAACGGCCGCCAGGCTATTTCGCCGGAACGCTGATCGAGCAGACCGGTCTGAAGGGGCTCAGGATTGGCGGGGCGCAGGTGTCTGAGAAACACGCCGGCTTTATTGTCAATGTCGGCGGAGCAACGGCATCTGATGTGCTGGCTCTTATCCGGGAAATACAGCGCCAGGTGAAAGAAAAGTTTGGTGTTCCGCTTCATCCGGAAGTGCAGATATTAGGGGAAGAATAGTGAGCCCTGCGGGGCTCTTTTTTGTGTGAAGGATAAGTAGGAGCGATTGTGGAAATATCCAAATGGAGCGAAATATTCACTGCGATAAGGAGCGGACAAGATGCGGATAACTTTCCTGGGAGCTTCGATGATGGTGACAGGCTCTTCTTATCTGTTGGAAGTCGGCGAGCGAAAACTGCTCGTGGACTGCGGTATGTTCCAAGGGTCGAAGGCGACAGAAGCCCTGAATCGTCGCCCGTTCGGCTATGACCCCACCGATATTGATGCCGTGCTGCTGACCCATGCCCATATCGACCACAGCGGCCTCTTGCCCCGGCTGTGCAAGGCGGGGTACAAGGGGAAAATTTATACAAGTAAAGCCACGGTTGATCTTTGCCGGATCATGCTGGCTGACAGCGCCCATATACAGGAGTTTGATGCCGAGATTGCCAATCGCAAGGGCAAGCGAGCCGGTAAAGCCGTGGTTGAGCCGTTATATACGGTAGATGACGCTACGCGCTGCCTGACCCAGTTTCAGCCCATTCCCTATAATGAGGAGTACGAAATTTTTCCCGAGGTGCGGGTAAAACTGGATGATGCCGGTCATATTCTCGGTTCGTCGATTATCGAAATCTGGCTGACTGAAAATGATAAGACGGTGAAGATGGCTTTTTCGGGTGATCTGGGCAGGCCGGATCAGCCTATTCTCAAGGACCCGACCTATATTGATGCAGCCGACTATATCGTCCTGGAAACCACCTATGGCAACCGGAACCATGAAGAATACGACAAGCAGGAACTGCTGGCCGGGATTATCAATGATACGGTAAAACGCGGCGGTAATATCGTCATTCCTGCTTTTGCCGTGGGCCGTACCCAGACTCTCATCTATTATCTCCACCAATTGCTCAAGGCCGGAAAAATCCCTGACATCCCGGTTTTTATCGACAGTCCGCTGGCGATATCGGCCACTGATATCTTCATGCACAACCCGCAGGACTTTGACGTCGAAGCTTATGATCTGCTGTATAAGCAGCAGGACAATCCGCTCAAATTGCCTCATCTGAATTTTACCCGGACATCGGACGAATCGAAGGCTATCAACCAGTTGGACGAGTCGGTCATTATCATTTCCGCCAGCGGCATGGCTGATGCCGGCCGGATTCTCCACCACCTCAAACACAACCTCTGGCGTCCGGAAGCAAGTGTTTTATTTGTCGGCTACCAGGCTGAGGGCAGTATGGGCCGGCGACTCCTGGAAGGGGCCAAACGGGTAAAGATCATGGGCGAGGAAATCAGCGTCAGGGCGAAAATTCACAATCTGGACGGTTTTTCCGCCCACGCCGATCAGGACCAGCTTCTCGACTGGCTCGAGCACCTGAAGACCCCGCCGGCCGAGCTATTCCTCATCCACGGCGAACCGGCAGCTTCGGGAGCTTTTGCCGCCCTAGTGAAGGAGAAGCTGAATATCTCGGCCTATATTCCCCGCTATGGCGACAGCGCGGTGCTAGACGGACGGGAAATGCATGTCGAAAAAGGCGATGTCGCACTTGTCGATCCAAAGGTGCAGCAGCTTCACGAGTATCTTGAAAAGCTGGACAGCGATTATATGGAATTCCGCAAACGCATTGAGCGGATTGCCGCCGAAGGGGATAAGAAGCTGCCGGAAATCTTGCAAGGGGTAGAAAAGGCGGGTAAGTTTATTCGCAAAACAGCAGAGCTCATTGGCAACGATTGATAATTGCTGTATAATATGGTCAATCAGACATGACACTACAAAGGATGCGTGGCAGGGCTGCATCCTTTGCTATTTTTTGCTGATATAGGAGGATTTAACAACATGAAACGAGACGACATACGCAATGTGGCTATCATCGCCCATGTCGACCATGGTAAAACCACACTGGTGGATGCCATGTTGCGGCAGAGCGGGGTGTTTCGCAGCAATGAACAGGTAATTGAACGGGTAATGGATTCCAATGACCTGGAACGCGAACGGGGCATCACCATTCTGGCCAAAAATACCGCCATCATTTACGGCGGTACAAAAATTAATATTGTGGACACACCAGGCCATGCCGATTTTGGCGGCGAGGTGGAGCGGGTACTGAACATGGTCGACGGGGTGCTGCTCTTGGTCGATGCTTTTGAGGGTCCCATGCCTCAAACCAAGTATGTGCTGCGTAAGGCTCTTGAACAGGATCTGCAGGCCATCGTGGTAATCAACAAGATTGACCGCCCCGATCAGCGGGTAGAGGATGTCCTGGATGAAGTATTGGAACTGTTTATCGAGCTGGAGGCCAACGACAAGCAGCTGGATTTCCCGGTGGTGTACACCGCAGCCAGAGAGGGTATCGCCAAAATGAAGATGGCCGATCCCAGTGAAAATCTAAAACCGTTATTCGATCTTTTGGTGGAGTCGATTCCTGCACCGCAGGGCGACATTGACGGTCCGCTGCAGATCATGGTCACCACCTTGGATTATGATGATTATGTCGGCCGGATTGCTATCGGCCGGGTAATGCGTGGCCGGGTGGCTGCCGGACAGATGATATCCATCCTCAACGGCGAAAGCGAAGTTAAGACCAGAGTGGGGAAACTCTACATATACGAGGGCTTGAAACGGACCGAGGTAAAAGAGGCGGCACTAGGCGATATCATCGCCATTACCGGACTTGACAATATCAATATTGGTGAAACCATCGCCGACCCTGAGAACCCCGAGGCGCTGCCAACCATTCATATCGACGAACCGACCCTGGCGATGACGTTCAGTGTCAGCAACAGTCCCTTTGCCGGCAAAGAGGGGACCTATATTACCACTCGGCATATCAGGGATCGCCTGTATAAAGAAGTGGAGACCAACGTAAGTCTCAAGGTGGCTGAAACCGGCAGTGCAGACTCCTTTGAAATCTCGGGACGCGGTGAACTGCACCTGGCCATTCTCATTGAGACCATGCGCCGGGAGGGCTATGAATTCCAGGTCGGTAAGCCCAAGGTAATTTATAAACACATCAATGGCAAGCTGTGCGAACCGCTGGAGTTTCTCACCATCGATGTACCGCAGGCTTTCATGGGAACAGTCATGGAGTCGCTGGGAACGCGGCGGGCCGAGTTGATCAATATGGTGGAACTGGCCGGATATCTCAGAATGGAGTTCGTCATTCCCGCCCGGGGTCTGATCGGCTTCCGCTCGGAGTTTTTGACCAATACCAAGGGCAACGGCATCATGCACCATGTCTTTCACGGCTACGCTCCTTTCAAAGGGGAAATGCCGGGGCGGACCCGCGGCGCACTTGTCGCTTTCGAATCGGGTGAGACCACGACTTACGGCATTCACAGCGTCCAGGACCGCGGCGTCATGTTCGTGATACCAGGGCAGTCGGTCTATGAAGGAATGATTGTCGGCGAAAATTCCCGGGAAATGGATATGGATGTCAACCCTTGCAAGAAAAAACATATTACCAATATGCGCTCCAGTTCAGCGGACGAGTCGCTGCGACTCACGTCGCCCCGCATTCTCAGTCTGGAGCAGGCACTCGAATATATTAATGATGATGAAGTGGTGGAAGTGACGCCCAAGACCATCCGCCTGCGGAAAGCGGTTCTTGATCGCCAGACGCGGGCCCGGGAAAGGAAGAACTCTCTAACGGCTCAGGAAGGGGAGTAATCATGTTTTCAGCAGAAGCGCTGGCTGTCCTTGAGGCCCGCTATTTGCGTGATAACGAGACTCCGGACCAAATGCTACGGCGGGTGGCAAGTCATGTCGCCCAGGCTGAGGCGTTGTATGGCGGTGACGTGGCCGTCGCCGCCGAAGAGTATTATCGGCTGATGGCCGACTTGGCCTTTTTGCCCAACTCTCCGGCTCTGATCAACGCCGGTAAAGCACGGGCCCAACTGGCGGCCTGCTTTGTTTTGCCGGTGGATGATTCGCTTGCCGGTATTTTCGAGACATTGAAAAATACCGCACTCATTCATCAGAGTGGCGGCGGTACCGGATTTTCTTTTTCCCGGCTGCGGCCGCGGGGCGAGAAGGTGGCCAGTACCGGCGGTACGGCAAGTGGGCCGGTATCTTTTATGCACGTCTATGACACCGCCACCCAGGTGGTGAAACAGGGGGCAGTACGGCGCGGCGCCAACATGGCGGTGCTGCGGGTCGATCACCCCGATATCGAGGAGTTCATTACCGCCAAGCGGCGGCCGGATGTGCTGAATAATTTTAATCTGTCAGTGGCGGTCACCGACCACTTCATGCAAGCGGTGGAGATGGACGGCCCATTTGATCTAATCAGTCCTGCCGACCGGAGCGTGGCAAAGACGGTGCGTGCGCAGGATATTTTCGCGTTATTGGTGCGGCTGGCCTGGGAAAATGGCGAGCCGGGCCTTTTTTTTCTTGATACCGTCAATCGCGCCAATCCTACGCCGGCGCTGGGGGATTTTGAAGCCCCCAATCCCTGCTCGGAACAGCCGCTCTTGCCCTATGAGTCCTGTGTGCTGGGGTCGGTCAACCTGACAAAAATGATTCAAAACAGGGGGCAAAAGTTGGATTTTGACCGGTTGCGGACAGTCGTCCACACTGCGGTACGTTTTCTTGACAATGTGGTGGATATTAACCACTATCCCCTGCCGGAGGTGGCTGAGGCCACCCGGCGTACCCGCAAAATCGGCCTGGGGGTCATGGGTCTGGCGGAAGTATTTATTTTGCTGGATATTCCCTATGCCAGCCAGGCCGCGACCGATCTGACCGCCGAAATTCTTGGCTTTATCACCCGGGAGGCACGGGCCGCGTCTGCCGAACTCGGCCGTCAGCGAGGCGGTTTTCCGGCCTTTGCGGACAGCATTTTTGCCGCCCGCTGGCCGGCCATGCGCAACGCCACCGTGACTACTATCGCGCCCACCGGATCGATCAGCATTATCGCCGGCTGCTCCAGTGGCATCGAGCCGCTGTTTGCCCTGGCCATGTCGCGGCGGGTCTTGGACGGAAAAGTCCTGGCCAGCACTAGCCCGGCTGTTTATAACTACCTTCGCCAGCGCAATCTGCTGACCGAAGAGGTCGAAAGATTGATTATCCAGCGGGGGAGCGTGCAGATCTCAGACCTGCCGGAACCAGTCAAGCAGGTGCTGGCCACAGCCCATGAGGTAGCTCCTTACTGGCATGTGGCCCAGTTGGCTGCCGCTCAGCGCCATATCGACAACGGAGTCTCCAAGACGGTCAATATGCCATATGACGCCAGCGAGGAGGATGTTGCCCGCATTTTTCGCCAGGCTTACGCCGACGGCTGTAAGGGCATCACCGTTTATCGCGACGCCAGCCGTGCGCAGCAGGTATTGACCGGGGGTGCGGCTGGGTGCGTAGATTGCTGTGGACTATAGAGGCTGTTTGAAAAGAAGCATAAACTTTCGGAAGAGTTGTCCTTCAGTCCATGCCGCTTTTTACGGTTTTGTGCTTTTTAAATCGTCCGCCAGCGGACCAAATAGTTAGGTTTTTACCTATTTTATCTGATTGTCATAAAGAAAATGACAAAATTGCCTTAATTATGCAGGAATACAGCATCTCTTGTCGAAGGAGTATATTTAGTTATTCTTGTTATGTTAAGGCGGTGGGAAATTTGGCTATAGGTCTTATTGATAAACTGACGAATTTTTTGATGCCGGTGGAAGATGCGGCGTTGCCGGAAATGAGTACTCCGGGTGATCGGCGGGCGTCGCTGAAGGTTCATTCCCCTGCGGCTCTCAAGGTTTATATCGCCACCCCTCAGACTTTCGACGATGTTCGAGTTTGTGCAGACTGCCTAAAAGCCAATGTTGCCGTGCTGATCAATTTCGAGGATATCGACAGTGCTGATACCCAGCAACGGATTGGTGACTTTTTGAATGGTGTTTGTTTTGTCTCCGGCGGGACCAACCAACGGGTGTCAGACCATGTCATACTTTATGTACCAGCCAACGTCGACGTAAACAAAGAACCCTATGCTTACTCAATCCCAACCTACAGCAAACACAAATAAGAGTCGGAATTGAATTTTTCCTGTCTCCAATAAATAGAGTTGGTAACTGATTAAATAGAGTTGGTAACTGATTAAATAGAGTTGGTAACTGATTAAATAAAGTTAGTAACTGGCAATTGTTGTGGATACGAAATAAATATCTCAACTCAGAATATATCCCTAAACTGAAATGCTCGGGTTCGGCTTCCCTCGCCTCCACCATGCAAATCCGGAAAAGCCGAAAAGCCGTGTTGTAACTTGAAGCATAAAATGGCGAAATGCGCATTTTATGCTTCAAGTTTTATTTACGCACTTTATGCTTCGAATTTGTACAAATTGTAAAATGACTTTTTGGCTCAGTTATAAGCGACATACTTTGTGGTCAACATTAGAACTCCATAATACTCCGACATGTTCCCTCATACTCATCACGTTGAGACAGTGGTTCTCCTGCAAAGAAAACACGACTAGAAATAGGGGACAACCCTAGTGATAGCAGTGTTTTTAAGTAAAACTCGATATGTTTCCCCACTCAACAATAGTCGACTGCGAAATGGTGAGATGTTCCCTAAGACGCATCACATTGAGTCGGTAGTAAGGCTGCAAAGAAAACACGACTGATGAAGTCAGTCGTGGCATGGGTTTGTGGGCTGTTGGATAGAAATGTATATGTTCCCCCAGACGTGGGGAGAAAACAGGACCAGATTTCCATCATGTTCCACTGGTGCCATGTGAAATTAACAAAACGTTGATGTAAGCCGAAAGGCTTTCTTTTTTGCCTGTTTTTAGTATGATCATGGAAGAAATGTAATCAACAAAGGACTTTCGGGTTAGTTGTTGAATTTTACCAAGGGTTATAAGTAAAATATGAGTGAGACTACAAAATGATTTTAGCAAAAACCATCTTTAGGAGGTAGCACAGCATGGATGGGACTGAACAGAATATATTTGTTGAGCAAGCAGAATATATAGCTATCGATGCCTTTAGGCAATGGAATATTGAACATCCCGATGAAACTGTAATTATTCGGAAACTCTCTCAGAGTGGAGCGAAATTAATAACAGGACCTCGCGGCTCGGGTAAAACAACTTTATTGCTGAAGACATATTATAAACTTTGCAATTCAACCGAGAATCATTCTGTTCCAGTTTATGTGAATTTCAAGTCTTCACTGAAAATTGAGCCATTGTATAGGAAAAATTCAAACGCTGTTTATTGGTTTAATCAATGGCTATTGTTTAAAATATATCAAGGAATATATAAAACATTAAATGATATGGGATTTGATGGCCAACCAAATTATTTGCGATATAAGAAGCAGGATGTTGACAGTTTCATTAGTAAGATAGAATTAGGAACGATTGACACAATAAAAGGAGATATTGGTTTAACAATATCTATTTTGGAAGAAGAAATTCAAAAAGTTCTACAGCAACTTGGAAAAAATCATTGTGTGCTGTTACTCGACGATGCAGCTCACGCATTTTCATCCGAACAGCAAAGAGATTTCTTTGATTTCTTTAGGCAAATCAAGAGTCGACACATATCTCCTAAAGCGGCCATCTATCCTGGGGTTACCACATACTCATCGACTTTTCATGTCGGGCACGATGCGGAAGAGATTGATATTTGGATTAAACCTGAATCGGTAGGCTACTTGGACTTTATGATAGGCTTACTTAAACAAAGGTTGCCTGCGGAAGTATTTGATATTCTTATTGCTAAAATTGATTTGCTAGAAATCTTATGTTATACAGCATTTGGGATACCAAGAGCACTTCTTAATATGGTACAAACTTTTTATAAGGAAGAAGATAAAAATGAGGTTAAGTATGATAGGACAGCTGTACTCAAAGCAGTCAGAAATTGTTTGAATCAATCAATGAGCATATACCTGTCGCTTAGTAATAAGCTTCCAATCTATGAAAAATTTATTACTAACGGTGAACTTATCTTTACTAGGATTCTAGACGCTATAAAAGAATATAACAAAGGTAAATCGGAAACAGAACAGACAGTGGTTATTGCAATTAATAAGCCATTGCCTGCAGAATTATCTAAGGTATTAAGTTTCTTTCAGTATAGTGGACTTTTGATGCCGAGGGGAGACTTAAGTAAAGGGAATAAGGGGGTTTACGAACTTTACTCTGTGCATTACGCAGCTTTAGTTGAGCGGAATGCCTTTGTGGCAAAAAAGTCAATTACAACTATGAATTTAGCTATATCATTAAAGAAACGAAATGCTCACTCCCTTAAACGTGTTACACCTAATAGTCTAATTGGCACCGAGGACGTTGCTGATTTTTTTCCATTATCGCTACCTCCATGTCAGGTTTGCGGTGCGCCGAGAGTTTCCGAGCATGCAAAATTTTGCTTAGAATGTGGATCGCAGCTCAAAATAGCTTCTATTTTTGAGTCGCTTATAAAGAATGACATAAGTGTGTTGCCCTTGACAAGTAGACGTGTAAATGCCATTAAAAAACATTCTCTGATTCGAACTGTAAAAGATATCTTGATGGATAATGGCAATAAAGAGCTTCGCAAGGTTCCACAAATTGGGCCTCATTGGGCAAAAGAAATAATTTCATATGCTGAGGAATATTTGGTATGAGTGATTGGCGTAATTCAACGAATCAAAGCTGTGCTCAGGAAAGAATAAGTGATATCAGTACATATATTACCGCAACAAGTATGGTTCCCAAATCGCCGATTGACGTATTTTACAAGTCAATTAGAGAGATATTAGTTACGGCAGTGCCAACTTTTTTTACTCAGCATCCATCAATTGGGCCTTTGCTGTTGGTCGGTATCGTTTCAGCTACGGAAAACTATTTTCGAGATGTTTTATCCCGGGTAATTCAAATATGTCCAATCGCGCAATCGAGTTCTGCTGCAAAATCAATTAATTTGGGATCAGTTATATGGCACTCTGGAGTAAATCTTGAAAGAGGAACTTTTGAGCATATATCACTTGCTGGGGCTGAAAGTATTATCACTACATGTAAGCAGTATTTAAAGTTTGATATTGATAATACAGGCTTGACCTTTGCAATACTTGAAGAATATGACAAAGTATGTGAATTGCGTCATAGCATTGTGCATTCAGGTGCTATTATAGCGGGGAAAAATGCCATCAAATTGGGAATAAGTCCTTGTTGTGATATTATCACTATTAAAATTGGATTTGATCAACTGCAAGAATGCGCCTCAATTTGTAGTACTTTAGTAGTAAGTTTTAATACTGATATCTTTGAAGCTTTATGTAAAAGATGGGCAGTTGACTGGCGAAGGAGATCTTCATGGAATCCGGGTAAACAAAATGAGATATTTCACAAGCTATGGAAAATTTGTTTTTCAGAAATTGATAACTCGAATGGTGCAATAATGGAACGACTTAGTATGGTAAAGTGCAGAAATAAAGTTAAGCAAGAATTCGGTCTTATCATATAGTGTGACAGAGGGACGGGGGTATTGACACATTTCTGGGTTTGCAGAAGAGTGTCAATATAAAGAAGCGCAGGGAGTAAAAAATGAAGAATTCGGTGGCGAAAGAGAAATAATTGACTACGATTCAAAGCAATTAAAAATTCCCGTGGAATATATAGAAATAATCAAGTAATCTCTCATAATAGGACCCTTCAGCATTCTTTTACATATCTGTTTTACGCCCGATGGTAGACAAGGCTCTTGTCGCGAAAATTGGCATTGATGCAAACAGGAACGAACAATTAGGGTAAATTATCTCAGCCGCTTATCCTGACGAAAATGATATCGCACAGATTCGAAATCGGATAAGATTGAACTAGGAAAAGACCTTATAAACAAGTTTAATCATTTTGAGGGTGATTTGAGCATTTTCCAGCCAGCGATTGATATTACTGACCAGGCACTCGGCAAAGAGAGAACTCACATAGTAACTTTTGGAAGAAAGCTCTAGGGCGAGAATGTCTACAAAGTGGTGCCTGATGGTAAGAAAAGCGAGAGGGGCGGCGAGCAATGATAAATAGCCAGCCCGTGGATAATATGATGGGCAAAAAGAACCCTGTATTGATGAAATCAAAGCATCGTGTTCAAAAGCACGGTGAAGTCTTTACCCCGCAATGGGTGATTGATAAGATGATTGCCATTCCGGGGATTAAGGAAAAGACAGAAGACGTATATGCAACTTTTCTCGAACCGAGTGCTGGCGAGGGTGCATTCTTGCTCGCTATCGAAGACATGAAACTGCAATTTATCACGGATAATTACAGTATAGATACATGGGATCGGTATGCGCTTTGGGCATTATCAAGCATCTACGGCATCGAGTTTTTGGAAGACAATTTGGCAGTAGCCAGACAAAACATGCTCGAGCTATTCATAAATTACTACGAAACTATACACAATGCCCAGATGTCTGAACAGTCAAATCTATATAAATCAGCCCGGACGATCATCTGGGCAAATGTTGTGCAGGGAGATACCCTCACGCATAAGAATCTACTTGGCGAATGCATCACCTTTAGTCATTGGGAACGGGTTCCTGATACGCTTTGTAAGGTGCAGCGAACACCTTTTACTTACTCATCCCTACTCACGGATGATAAACAAGAAAACAGCGGCACACAGATGAGGTTGTTTGAAACGGAAGAACAGCTCGGCATTTTCACAATGATTGATAGTGACAAAGAAGGCGCCACGCAGCCGCAAAGGTATGCGATTGTAGACATTGAACAGGTTTGGAGGGGAGAAAAAGAGAATGTCGGATAAGTTTAAATTTGATGTTGTGATTGGCAACCCTCCTTATCAAGAGGAATCAAAAGGCGATAGCAGTAGCAGCACTCCAATTTATCACCATTTTATGGAAGAAGCCTATAAGGTAGCTCGGAGAGTCAGTTTCATTACGCCGGCACGATTCTTATTTAATGCGGGACAAACACCAAAACAGTGGAATAAAAAGATGCTTGAAGATGAGCATTTGAAAGTCGAATACTACGAGCGCGATAGTAGCAAAGTCTTTGCAAACACCAATATAGTTGGCGGAGTGGCGGTTACTTACCGAGATGCTGATGAAAATTTCGGGGCGACTGGGCTATTCATTACGACTCCAGAGTTGAATTCTATAGCGCATAAAGTAAAGAGTGCTGATAAGATAGGTAATCTATCTAATATTGCTTATGCTCGCACAAGTTACAAATTATCAAACGATTTGCATGTTGAGCATCCTGAAGCAAGGAACTTGTTAAGCGAGGGGCATGCATACGATGTTTCAACAAACATATTTGACAGCATTAACTTCATATTTTTTGACTCTAAGCCAGATGATGCTAATGATTATCTGCGGATTTACGGCATTCAAAACAATGAACGTGTCTATAAATGGGTAAAGGCAAATTACATCGAACAACATCCGAATTTGTATAAATTTAAAGTATTTCAAGGTAAATCAAACGGTGCTTCAGGAGTATTAGGTGAAACTCCTGCAAGGATGATAACACCACCCATTGTAATGCCTCCCGAAGTTGGGCACACACAGACATTTATGAGTTTTGGGGCGTTCGACACCGAACATGAGGCTGTTTCAACAGCAAAGTACATTCGAACTAAATTTGCTCGTGTATTATTAGGCATTCTCAAGGTTACTCAAGATAACCCAGTTAATACATGGACGTATATACCTCTCCAAGACTTCACCTTCGCATCCGACATCGACTGGTCACAGCCAATCTGCAAAATTGATCAGCAACTATATAAGAAATATGGTCTTGACGAAACTGAAATTGATTTCATCGAATCGCATGTAAAGGAGATGGGGTAATGGTCAGCACGAAAATTAGAACCATTGATCAAACAAACCCTACTATCTACGCTTACACCACTCCGAATGATGCGTCAAAAAAGGGTTGGGTCAAGATCGGCTATACAGATCGCGATGCTGAGACGCGCATCAAGGAGCAGACGCATACTTCCGATACAAAGTATGAATTGCTCTGGTCACACGATGCAAGATATGACGGCGGCGAGTATTTTACCGATGATGACTTCCATTGGTACTTGAAGCAATGCGGTATTGAACGGGGCAAATTTCAGCACTCAGGGAGGTCATCTGAGTGGTTTAATTTCGGCGAGGGAAAAGAGAAGCAAGCTGAAGAGCTGTTTAAGAAATTCGTATTCAGAGATTACAGTCAGATACAATCTCCCGCCCAAGGGACACAGTACCAGCTCCGGGAGGAGCAAGCCGATGCTGTTGAGCGTACACTTGCATATATGAAATCAGGGAAGGAACCGGCGGACTTTCTTTGGAATGCAAAGCCGCGTTTTGGAAAGACCCTTGCGACTTATGATCTCGTCCGTAAGGGCAGTTTTAGCCATGTCCTGATAGTCACCAATCGTCCAGCGATTGCAAATTCTTGGTATGACGATTTTATGAAATTTATCAAATGGCAAGAACCCGATATGTTCTTTATATCCGGAACCGATTCCCTCAAGAATTCAGGCGCGTTATCACGAGAAGAGTATCTAAATACTATATTGAATTTTAACAATGTGGATCGCAGCGACCTCAAGCAAATAGCTTTTGTGAGTCTGCAGGATTTGAAGGGATCGATCTCTTTTGGCGGCTACATTGAAAAGCTCGAGTGGGTAGCCGAGACCAAGTGGGATCTGCTCGTCGTTGATGAGGCGCATGAAGGGGTGGATACATCAAAGACCGATTGGGCGTTCTCAAGAATAATACGGAAATTCACGCTGCATATGTCCGGTACTCCCTTTAAGGCCATCGCAAATAACAAATTCAGCGCGGAGCAAATATACAACTGGTCATATGCCGACGAGCAAGAAAAAAAGGGGAACTGGGACTACGATAAGGGCAGCAATCCATATGGGGTATTGCCTCAGCTCAACATGTTCACATTCCAGCTCTCCGCGATGATTGAGGAGAAGCTTCTTGAAGGGCAGACCATAGGGGAAACCACTTATGATTTTGCATTTGATCTCAATGAGTTTTTCTCTGTCGAAGAAGGGAAGACAACTTTCAAACACGAGAAGGACGTAAAGAAGTGGTTAGAGAGATTGACGAAAAACGAAAAGTATCCATTCTCGACTCCTGCCCTACGAAAGGAGCTGAAGCACACGTTCTGGCTCCTCGACAGAGTTGCCAGCGCAAAGGCTTTGGCAAAGCTACTCGGTGATGACGCGGCGTTCATGCACCACAAGATAATAATCGCTGCCGGTGACGGCAGGGATCTCGCCGAGGAATCAGAGGATTTTGTCTCAAATGAAAAGAGTTACGATAAGGTGCGTAAGGCCATCGCCGAAAACGAGTACACAATCACGATCAGCGTCGGTCAGCTTACCACCGGAGTGACCATCCCCGAATGGACAGCGGTGATGATGCTGAGCAATGTCTCCAGCCCGGCTTTATATATGCAGGCAGCATTCCGCTCACAGAACCCTTATCACTACGAGAAAAACGGCAAATACTACAAAAAAGAAAACGCCTATATTTTCGACTTTGCCCCTGACCGCACCTTGGTGATGTTCGATGACTTTGCAAATAAGCTGGTTGGTGATGGCAACGTTAGCGCCAAGGATCGCCCCGCGAATATCAAAAGGCTGCTTAATTTCTTTCCTGTCATCGGCGAGGATGAACACGGCACCATGGTGCCTTTGGACGCAACGCAGGTGCTCACAATTCCAAGAACCATATTGGCCACAGAGGTGGTCAAGCGCGGCTTTATGAGCAACTTGCTATTTGCCAATATTTCTGGGATATTCTCTTTACCAAAAGAGATCGTCGAGGGTATCTTAAGCGGGCTTCCGGTCGAAAAGCAAGGAAAAAAGGATATGTCTGCATCCGCTGTTGATTTGACAGGGATAGAGGTTGACGAAGACGGCAACGTGGTAGTGCCGCCTGAGACTGTGATAAACAAACAAAACGAGCTGTTTGGCTCTAAAGTGTATGATATCTCGCCGTTAACAGATGCCATTGAACAGTCCTTCGCGGGAGTTCCATCAAAAGATCCTGTTCCGCAGAATGTCACCGCCAAGATTGTTGATGTTGCCATGGACTTAGCGAAACCAATCATCGTGGACACGCTTAAGACCGGTTTTGAGTTGACAAATGCGCAAGCAGATAAGATTGAAAAAAAGCTCAAGGATGCTATTACCGAAAAAATAACGAAGGTCGAGAATGAAAATTACCGGAAACAGTTTGAGGTCAAGAAGAAGGCTAACGAGGAAATCAAGGTTGCAGAGAAGTCGCTCAGGGAAGATGAGCTCGAATCGGCTATCAAAGAGATAGAAGCCAAGCAGCAAGCGGAATTTGATAGAATGCAAGCTGAGTTTACGAAGAACCTCAACGAAACAATCAGAGAAACCATCGAAGAACAGAAGACCATACAGGTCGAAGAACAAGCAAGGATCAAGGCAGAGAAAAATAAGGATTCCAAGGAAGAAGAAGTCCGAGGCCATCTTCGCGGATTTGCGCGAACAATTCCGAGTTTCCTGATGGCATATGGGGTCCGAGATACAAAGCTCAGCAACTTCGATAACTATACCCCTGAAGAAGTATTTTTTGAAGTGACCGGAATCACGGAGGGGCAGTTCAGATTCTTGCGAGACGGCGGGTCATATATCGACGAAAATACCGGTGAAGAAAAATATTATAGCGGAGGACTGTTCAACGAAATAGTATTCGATGAGGCGATACAGGAATTCTTGAATATACGAGAAAGGCTCGCAGATTATTTTGATGAATCCCGTGAAGAGGATGTTTTCAACTATATTCCTCCGCAGGAGACTAATCAGATTTACACGCCGAAACAAGTGGTAAAGATGATGGTACAAAAACTGGAGGATGAAGATCCGCATGTATTTGAAGATCCCGACAAGACCTTTATCGATTTATTCATGAAGTCCGGACTTTATATCACAGAATTGGTAAAACGCCTGTTCAACAACTCGGTAATGAAAGAGAAGATACCTGATAACGACGAGCGATTAAAGCACATCCTCGAAAAGCAACTGTATGGGCTTGCACCCAGCGATATTATCTATCACATTGCGACGAATTATATTTTCAGTTTTGATACGGAAAACAGAATCAGTCGTAAGCATTTCAAGAACGTCGATACTAGACCTGCTGTCAAGGCGGGGAAACTTGATGAATTATTGGCTGCAACATTCGATGACTTGAAATAATCATGAAAACATCAGAGTTACATCATCGAACCGATACCCCAAAAGCCTTTGTGTGATTACCGTATGCGACAGAAAGCTTGGAAAATCAACGATTTTCCAAGCTTTCTAAAACGGTGGAGACGGTCGGGATAAAACCGATGACCTTCTGAATATCATTTCAAGAAAAAGATTTTTTTGCAAATGTTAAGGGGCATTGTTACTTTTTAAAAGCAAAGGGAAATTAAATGCGTTTTCCCGACCAAACCGACCACTCGTTCCGGGTGTTACCGTGACACTCGGGGGCGTTCCCCTTTTCTCACCCTATGGCAATGCCCAATGGGTCGTCTTTTCTGTCACTCAAAGTCGAGCATGTCTACAAGCGGAATTGAAGAAACCCAGACCTCAGTAAAAGTAGGACAATACATAGCAATAAAACTGTAGGAAAAGGCGGGAGTGATCCCGCCTTCTTTATTTTATCTGCTATATTATCCCGCCCCCAATTAAAGTGAGACAATGACTTTTCCAGGAGACCGTGCACGAAAGTGATACAAACATTACCAGACAAAACTAAGCTGTTTTCTCTTGATCGGGGGAACAGTTTTAGTTTACAATAAACGTAAGCAAGGTTGCTTACATGCTAGCATGCTTTGAGGATGTGTGAAATGGATCAAGATGACTTGAAATTCGGAGAGTACGTTGCCAAGAGAAGACTCGACTTAGGGATTACCCTTAGGGGTATGGCAGACCGGCTTGAAATTACTGCGGCTTACCTTAGTGACATTGAAAAAGGGCGCCGCAACCCGCCAGACAAAACCCTGCTAGAAAAGATGACGGTCGAGCTCATGATCACAGGGGATGCGAAGAACCTGTTGTTCGATTTGGCAGGTGAAGGTCGCAAAGAAGTGTCAGCAGACTTGCCGGATTACATCATGACAAGCGATGTGGTTAGAGCGGCTCTGCGGACAGCAAAAGGAGTAGCAACCGAAGACGATTGGCAGCAATTTATCAAAAAACTACAGGAGAAGGGAAAACGTGAGGATTAAATTTGATTACCGCAAAAGGTCGAATGGCCTGCCTATTCTTTCCATGAAAGAAATAGACGGCATCGCGGAGTTGATTCTATCCGACTTCAATGTTTCCATTCTAAAAGAACCTACTCCAGTAGATATGGAATCCTTGCTGGAGTTTTATCTGGGAGTAGGTCTGGATTATCAAAATTTGACCCACAATAAGGCCATCTTAGGAATGACGGTTTTCAACGACTGCCGTATTCCTGTGTACGATGCGTACAATAAAACTGTCAAGATCATCCCGGTCAGTGCGAAAACCGTAATGATCGATAACCTCCTTCTAAAACAACACCAGAAAGGAAGGTATCGGTTTACCCTTGGGCACGAGGCGAGCCACTGGATACTTCACCGGGACAAATATCTGGAGAATAAAAAACAAACATGTTTGTTCAAAGTCGAGGAGGCTCTACCTTCAGTAAAATGTCGGGCCGCCGATATCGAAAACAGTAGCTGGTGCAGATCCATCACGACCGACCACGACTTGATGGAATGGCAGGCAGATCGAATGGCGTCCGCCTTGTTAATGCCGAAACGAACCTTTCTTCTCGCAGTTCAGGAGATATTAGAACAGGGTGGTATTCATGAAGAAGGTATTCCCGGAGGAATATGGGATATGATTATTCGGACGGTCACTTCCAAGATCGCGGAAATATTTCAGGTTTCGCAGCAGGCCGCACGGATACGATTCGACCAACTAGGTTTTATAAGAGATGAAGACGAGAGGCAGCAAATGCTATTTTAAGATCCACTGTCCTCTCTTTTTTTTACCTTCTTGTAAGCTTTTATGCTTACAAGATGACATGGAATATCAAACATTATCGGTAGTAAAGGAGTAATACCATGCCCGAACGGGTTAAATGTCCTTTTTGCCAGCAGCGACTATTTGACCTCAGGTCAAAAGATGTTGAACTTGAGATAAAGTGCCCCAAATGTAAGAGGATCGTCAGCATTATAAAACACCAACAAAATAACATGCATACCGAGCAACGGAACCAAGCGGTCTAGAACCGTTTCGAGTTACCAAATGGCCGGATGATTGCCAAGTAATTGGCTTTCATCCGGCTATTTTTTTTTTGCCCAAAAATCGGAGGAGGAAAAATTAGCATGAAAATTCGGTACCAATTCGTAACTGGCGAGGCTGTGGAAATTGAGGTTCCGGATGATATTGGCGAGGTCGCGATTGCAATAGATAAGGATATCCAAAAGATTGACAGACGTGAAACCCGCCGCCACAACTCGGTGGAGGAACTAGCTGGAAAAGGCCGGCAGTTTCAGGATGAGGACATCAACATTGAGGAAGCTGTCGTGAAAGGTGAGGAACAAGCGCTATTACTTAAGGCAATGGACCAGCTTCTTCCACAACAACGTCTGCTGATTCAAAAAGTGTTTTTGGATGGCAAGTCAATATCTGAAATTGCTCGTGCGGAAGGCGTTGACGAATCATCTGTTCGTGAACGCCTAAATCGAGTATATAAAAAGCTTAAAAATATTTTAAATTTAACCCCCCGAAATTGAGTTTCCCGTGGCTTTATATTAGAGGCACTATTAAGCCTCAAAAAACCGTGAAGGAGGCGAAACTGAATGTCAACCATCAGAATCACAATTACCAGTGAAAAGACCGCAGATGTTGTGATTACAGAACAAAGGCCCGAAGCTATATCCGCAAAAAGAAAAGAAGCGCTGGCGCAGCTTGATGCGTTGTTTAAGCCGGTACTGAAGAATACGGGTAAATGACATGCAATTAAACAAAGCCAGGGTCAAAGAGCTAATCAATGGTCGCGATTTATCCCAAAACCAGCTAGCTGCGCAGATTGGAGTTAGTCGAGGATCTTTATCTAACGCATTATCCGGTAGGCGTGGCGTGGGGCGAAAGTTGCTGGCCGGCTTGCTCAGGATTTTACCGGGTGAAACTCTAGCCAGCTTAATCGTCAGTGAAAGGCAGGATGAAAATTGAAACTTGTGTATGTTTGCTCACCGCTTCGTGGTGACGTAGAACGGAATGTCCGCAAAGCAAATGGCTACTGCCTGTTCGCTGCAAAGCAGTCGGTTCTACCAATTGCCCCACAGGTCATGTTCACCGGGTTTCTGGACGATGCCATACCGGAAGAACGGCAGACCGGGCTAGCGCTTGGCTTAGAGATTCTTAAGTTGTGCAGTGAAGTTTGGGTTTTCGGCGAGAAGATTTCAGAGGGTATGCAGGCTGAAATCAAGGCGGCAGTGGACCTCGGAATCCCGGTTCTAAACTTTAACGAGAGGTGCGAAAGGAAAGGGGACAATCCTGCAAATCGTCGGTGACTCAATTGTAATCAAAGACCGCGTCCGTAAAGATTATGGCAAAGGAGAGAAACAACTTGGCAAAAGTCACTGTAAATATTGAAGCAGACAGCCCTGCGGATTTCCACACTGCGCTCCAGGCGCTGATCGGGGGCGCCGGCGCTCCGGCTGCGGAGGGCTTACCCGAAACTGCAGCTGCGGCACAAGAACCGGCTAAGCCGGCGAGAAACAAGAAAACAGCTGACAACAAGCAGCCTGAACCAGTCGCCGAAACACCGGACGCTGCTCCAGTTCCGGCCGTCGATCCGACGCCGCCCGCTAAGGAGAAGCCCACACAAATTGCCCGCGATGACCTGCGTGACGCCATGCAGACGTTGAAGACCTTGATTACGAGGCAACTGGTGGCTGAATTCAGCGGTAAAGCTCTGGAAGAAAGGCCCAGGCTGAGTGACGTACCAACCGAAAAATACGCCGACATGATGACAGAGGCTAAGCGGCTTTCGCAGTTGCCTGAGAACATAAAGCAGGATGCAAATGAGTAAACACGCACTACTCTCGGCGTCCAGCGCTAAACGATGGATGAGCTGCCCACCTAGCGCGAGGGTCGAGAGCGCCATGCCGGAGCAGCAGAGCCTTTTCGCTACCGAGGGCAGTTTCGCCCACGATGTCGCCCACATGCTGCTGGTGGAACAACTGGGGCGCATGGACGCTGCGGGCCTGGCGGAGTGGAAGGTCCAGCTTGCGGCCGATGCTCTTTACACCAAGGACCTGCTTGATTATGTACAGATATACGTCGACCTGGTGGTAGAAAAAATCAACGCTGCGCGCGCGGTGTCGCGTGACGCGGTGATCCTCCTGGAACAAAAGCTGGACTATTCCCCTTGGGCGCCCGGCGGCTATGGGACCGGCGACGTGGTTCTGTACGCGGACGGCTTTTGCGAGGTTATTGATCTCAAATATGGGAAAGGCGTCCCGGTGTCGGCGGAGGAAAACCCCCAGCTGCGCTTGTATGGCCTGGGCGCCCTTAACCGGGAAGATGTCCACCTTTACAGCATTGACGCTGCAATCATGACGATCGTACAACCTCGGCTCGACAGCATCACCAGCGAAACCCTGGCCGTCACCGATCTTCTGACCTGGGCCGAGACTGAGGTAAAACCGAAGGCCCAGCTGGCCTATGCAGGAAAAGGCGAATACTGCGCCGGCAATTGGTGCCGGTTCTGCAAAATAAAGCACACTTGCCGGGCGCGGGCCGACCAGGCCCTGGTGCTGGAATCTTTCGGCCGGGCTAAACCGCACCTGCTCACGGTTCCGGAAGTCGCCGCCATATTGGGCAAGGCCGACCTGCTTATGGCCTGGGCCGCTGACGTGAAGTCCTGGGCACTGGAACAAGCCGAGAAGCACCGCGTTTCCTACCCCGGGTGGAAGATGGTCGAAGGCCGCAGCAACCGGGCCTATACCGATCGGCAACAAGTCGAGAGCAGGCTGCTGGACGCCGGCTACATGGCCGAAGTGATTCACAAGTACCCGGAACTGCTCGGCATCACCGAAATGGAGAAGCTGCTCGGGAGAAAGCAATTTGCGGAGCTGTTGGAGGGGCTGGTTACGAAGCCTTCCGGCAAACCAACCTTGGCGCCAATCGACGACAAACGTCCGGCGATCAACTCTCTCGAAGCTGCCCGCGCCGACTTCGCCGACGATTAGGAGGACAACCATGAAACGCACACACGTTGCCGGCGTTGGTCCGGACGCGCCAACCGTAACCAACGACAAAGGCGCAAAACAATCAGCTATTCCATACAAGTTCACCGATTTCGACGCGAAACACGTTCTAAGAGTCGCAGCCGTATCTGCCCGGGGGTTTAGTAAATACGGCTCTAGGAATTACCTTGGAATTTCTGCCCAGGACCATCTCGACCACGCACTGACCCACATTAACGCGTTCCTGGCCGGTGATCCGCAGGAGGATCACCTGGCCCACGCCATTTGCCGGCTTTACTTCGCAATGGCCACGACCGAGCCGCTGCCCGATCCGGCGTCGGTGGTGGAGAAGAACGCCACCGAGAGCTGCTACTACAAAACCACAAGCTGCGCGCTGAACTGCGCCGACGGTATCAGCGGCCCGTGTCCCTTGAACCCGTTTGATGAACCCAACAAATAAAACACGTAAAGGGAGATTGAATCAATGGCTAATAAAACCCAACCCACAAAACTGGTGACTGGCAAGGTCCGTCTGTCCTACGCATTCCTGAGCAAACCGAAGAAAAACGACGCCGGCGAGGACGTTTGGTCCTGCCAGGTCCTTATCCCCAAATCCGACAAAGCGACCATTGAAAAATACAAAGCGTGTGTCGCGGCCGTCAAGGCGCTCCCCTCCGCTGCGGCTAAGTGGGGTGGGAAAGTTCCCGGTGAGCTGAAGCTGCCGCTCCGTAACGGCGATGACAGCTGTGACGAGTTTCCGGAAAGAAAAGGTTGCTGGTTCTTCAACTGCAACGCCTACGAGGCGGTTTCTGTCGTGGATGCCAACCGGAACGATATCCTGGACGCCTCGAAAATTTACAGCGGAATGTATGGCCGAGTCAGCGTGAACTTCTTCGCCTTCAATAACTCCGGAAATAAAGGCATCGGTGTCGGGCTGAATTCTGTGCAGAAACTCGCGGACGGCGAAGCTCTCGGCGGAGGCCGCAGCACGCCGGATGAAGACTTTGGCGACGACTACGAGGACGACGATTTCCTCAGCTAAGAAAAAACGAAATAGGCTGATGTGCTACCAACACATCGGCCTTTTTCTTTCAGTAAGGAAAGGCGGGGGGTGTAAAGATGCTGAAAAACAAGTTTCGCGCCTGGGACCATCAACTAAAAACAATGTTGTTGCTTGATTTCCTCACCCTTGCGTGGGTGCTTAGTTGCATAGAACGTGGCGATAGGCGTTATGTGTTGATGCAAGGCACAGGATTATGTGATAGGGGCGGATGTGAGATATACGAGGGCGATTGCGTTCAAGTAATCAAAGGCATTGGGGTGGTGGAGTTGTTTGCCGGTTGTTTCGACGTTGTAATTAAGCAGAACCATACCCTTTTGAGGGGCTACACATTCTTGGCACCAACACATAAATGTTGCTGCGCTCCGGGCGACCATTGCCTCACTACAAGCTGTCGTTACTTCGGCTGCAAAGTTATAGGTAACATTTACGAAAAAGAACCTGCCGATCTGTCGGGCCATTGATGGACGTTCTCAGCATCGACATTGAAACCTTTTCTGGCACCGATCTCCTAAAGTCCGGCGTTTACCCCTATGCCGAAGACACCGAGTTTTCCATTCTCTTGTTTGGCTACGCCTTCAATACGGACCCGGTGCGTGTTGTAGACCTGGCCAGCGGCGAGCAGTTGCCCGATCAAATATACGACGCTCTCGAAGATTCCCGAGTGCTGAAGACCGCTTATAACGCTGCGTTCGAGAGAATCTGCCTTTCGCGCCATCTGCGGCCGTGGGCGCTCACTGGCGGCGAATACCTAAAGCCCGAACAATGGGCCTGCACGATGGTCCAGGCGCTGACGTTGGGGCTGCCAGGCAACCTGGCCGGCGTCGCCAAGGTGCTGTTCAGAGGGGAGCAGGAAAAACAGAAGATGTCCGATGGCAAGGCCCTGATCCGGTACTTCTGCAACCCCTGCCGGCCCACCATGACGAACGGCGGTCGAACACGGAATTGTCCGGAAAACGCGCCGGAAAAATGGGCGACCTTCAAGGACTACTGTTGCCAGGACGTCGAGGTTGAGCGCGCCATTCGGATGAAAATCGCCCACTACCCCATGGTGGATTCCGAGCGCCGGCTCTGGGTGCTGGACCAACAGATAAACGATAGGGGCATGCGGGTGGATCTCCCGCTCGTCCGACAGGCGGTCCTGTGCAACGAGGAAGACAAGGCCCGGGCCATGGATGAGGCTGTGAAACTCACCGGCCTGGAGAATCCGGGCAGCGTGGCGCAGTTGAAGGAGTGGCTGTTCGCGGAAACGTCCGAGGTCGTGACTTCCCTTAACAAAGAAACAATTCCCACGCTGCTCAAGGCCACCGAAAACGCGATGGTCAGACGAGTCCTGGAGCTGCGGCAAGAGCTATCGAAGACCAGTGTAAAAAAGTACACAGCCATGGAAAACGCGGTATGCACCGATTCCAGAGTGCGGGGGCTGCTCCAGTTTTACGGCGCCAACCGCACCGGGCGCTGGGCCGGGCGCCTCGTCCAAGTGCAAAATCTCCCGAAAAACAAGTACAAGGACCTGGACCTGGCTCGGCGCCTCCTGTCGGGCGGTCGCTTCGAGATGATTGATATTTTATTTGGTGGTGTTCAGAATGTACTGTCCCAGCTCATCCGAACTGCTTTTATTCCTGCTGACGGCTGTTGTTTTCTTGTTGCTGACTTTTCTGCGATCGAAGCCCGCGTCATCGCCTGGCTTGCCTCCGAAGTATGGCGGCTGGACGTATTCGCCGGCCACGGGAAAATATACGAAGCCTCGGCGTCGCAGATGTTCAAGGTCCCGATCGAGAGTATAACCAAGGCATCGCCGCTCCGCCAAAAAGGGAAGGTTGCCGAGTTGGCCTTGGGCTACCAGGGCGGTCCTAACGCTCTGATTAAGATGGGTGCCCTGGACATGGGGTTGACCGAGAAAGAGTTGCCCGGGCTGGTGTCAGCGTGGCGTGAAGCCAACCCCAACATTGTCCAGCTCTGGTACGACGCCGAGCGGGCCGCGATCAAGGCTGTGCGGGAAAAAACCACAGTCAAACTCCGGAGGGGCGTTTCCTTCACCTATGAGCGCGGGATGCTCTTTGCCAATCTTCCGAGCGGGCGCTCCCTGGCCTACGTTCGCCCGAAGATGGAACAGCACCCACACTTGGACAAGCAGTCCTTGACCTACGAGGGTATGGACCAAACCACAAAGCAATGGCGGCACATCCCCACCTACGGCGGGAAAATCGTCGAGAATCTGGTCCAGGCGATCGCCCGGGACTGTCTTGCGGCGGCGATGATCCGGCTCGACCAAAACGGTTACGCCATCGGAATGCACATACACGATGAGGCAGTCATCGAGATCCCAGACACCGGCCTGTCCGCTTTCGAGCTGGAAAAAGCCTGCGCGATTATGGGGCAGCCGATCTCCTGGGCACCTGGGCTGCCGCTCAGGGCGGACGGCTTCGTCTGCCACTACTATAAAAAGGATGATTGATATGAAAACCATCGAGCGGATGCTTTCCCATTGGAACTGGATCGCCAACCGGGAGTCCAAGGTGTACCAACGTGCAGACATCGCTTACGCGGACGAGTTGATCCAGAAGCTCCGGAAAGAAACAGATTTGCACAAAGGCCAGGAGCTGAAGGCTTGCACCAAATACCTAAATAACACAGTTTACGAGCAGATGGTCGCCATCGGCAAGGAATTCCAAGAGGTCCATTACGCCTACATGGCCATGCACGAATCCTGGACAAACCCAAACTCCAAGGGCCAGGAGGCTTACAGGAACGAGCTGATCGAGGAATTGGTTGATCTGCAAACAGCCTGTCAGACGCTGCTGGTCATCCTCGTCGCCGACATCGACAAAGTCCGGCACGAGGTCATTGTGAAAAACGCCGAGCGAGGTTATTTCGACCGCAAGTAAAAGGAGGCCGCACCATGTACACCAATCAGCGTGACCGGCTACTCAATATGCTCTACGACGTGGAAGAAGCATCCACCGATTCGGAAAAATTGCAACTGATCATCGAGCTGCTAAAGGCGATGATCTGGGGTGGAAATTGGGACTAGAAGGAGGCGCCACCATGAAAATTACCAATGTTTCCATCGCGACAGCGGAAGTTGAGATAAAAGTGATTAGGGTCGGAAAAAGCAAGATGACCCTAGCGGTCTATGAACAAATCCCGAAAGCCGACTATGACGGAAAAAGCCCAATGCTGGGATGGGTTCGTAGGTGCCCAAGCTATTGCGATCCTGGAAGGCACTATCACTTTATCTGGGTCGAAGATGGCGAACTCCGAAGGGACCATGTTTACGATCCTTTTGAAATCTACCATGGCCGAGTAGAGCTATCAGATGAATGGATTAACACTTATCGGACGGTTATGGAAGCCGGTCAGATATTCATCGCCATATAAAGGAGGCACCACCATGAAAGTATTTCTTTGCCCGAAAACAAAACAATCCACCTATCCCTCCAAATGCCAGCGGGATTGCGACAAAACCAAGAACTGCCAGACTTTCCGGGAAAGGCTTGGCAACTGGCCGAGAAAAACAGAAAGGAGTAAACAGCGCATGACAAGAGATTTTATGGGGTTCCCTGTAACCTTCCCTGATAACCTAACCGCCGAGGGCCTGGTTGCGATCTGCACGGAGGAAGTCGAAACCTTCAAGGCCCAGAAAAAGCAAATCAGCAAGATTGACATTTCTATCGATGGCGACGATCTGGTTGTCCACACAGTCGAAAGAAGCCCAATTAAACGGGTCCGGCGCATAACCGGATACCTGTCCGAGCTGACAAATTTCAACCCAGCCAAGCAGGCCGAGGCGGCCGCCCGCGAGGTCCACACAAAAGGGGGTGTCTTGGGATGAACGAGTTTAAAAGGTATCAGAAGGAAAAGGACGGCAACGTCTTTTTCCTCTCCCGGTATTTTGCGGCTCGGCTGAAAGGGGTGCGTGGTTAAGAACTACAAGGCGGTGAGCGGGTCATGAACCCAGACGTTCTAAAAGCCCAAAATCTGAAATACGACGGCCAGCTCACAGTCGCGACCGGCCGCAGCCGCTTCGAGAAAGAGTGGAAGAATAAGCAGCTTCGCTGGTCCGACCTGGTCGGGAAACTGTGCCAAACAACGCGGACCCGGGAAACCATCGCTGAATATGACGCGATGGCAAAGCCGGAACAGGACAACAGGAAGGATGTCGGCGCCTTCGTCGGCGGTATTTTGAAGAGCGGCCGGCGCACGGCCGGGACGGTTGCCTGGCGTGACACACTTACTTTGGACCTGGATTTCGCCACCACGGATATGTGGGACGAGTTCTGCATGTATAACGACTTCGCCGCCTGCGTGTATTCGACCCATAAACACCGACCGGGGCGGCCACGTTTGCGACTCGTTATTCCGCTGCTCAGGGCGGTCAACCCGGACGAGTACCAGGCAATTTCCAGGAGGGTTGCTTTCAGCATCGGTATCGATCAGTTCGACGACACCACCTATCAACCTCATCGCCTTATGTACTGGCCGTCAACCTCGGCCGATGGCGAGTTTTACTTCCAACTGCAGGACGGTTCCTGGCTCGATCCGGATATGATCCTCTCCAAGTATCAAAACTGGCAGGATCAATCCCAATGGCCAGAGTCCTCCCGTACACGAAACAACCGCGCGAAGCTCGCTGAAAAGCAAGGCGACCCACTGGAAAAACCCGGGGTTGTCGGCGCCTTCTGCCGGACCTATAGCATCCAGGAAGCGATTGACACTTTTCTGTCCGATGTCTATGAACCTTGCGCGATGGAAGGCCGTTACACCTATTTACCTGGTTCTTCCGCTGGTGGCCTAGTTCTCTACGAGGACCGTTTCGCGTTTTCGCACCACGGAACCGATCCGATCGGAGGCTTGCTAGTGAACGCTTTCGACCTGGTCCGGCTTCACAGGTTCGGGGCGCTGGACGAGGCGGTGCAGTCGGGCACACCTATAAACCGGATGCCGAGCTTCACGGCTATGGTCGAGTGGGCTGTGAATGAAGACGAGAATGTGAAGATGACGATTGGCCAGGAACGGCTGGAAGGCGCCCAGGCAGATTTCGCGGACACCTTCGACGCCGGAGACCTTGGTTGGCTGAAAAAACTAAAGTCCAGCAGCAAGGGTGCCTATCTGCCGGTTCCGGAGAATGTGCTACTGATCTTGAAAAACGATCCGAACCTCGCCGGAAAATTCGCCATGGACGACTTCGCGCACAAGGTTATCCTCACCGACGATCTGCCCTGGCGAGGAGCCGCACTAGGCCAGTTTTGGCAGGATGGCGATGAGGCTGGCCTACGAAATTATATTAGCCGTGTTTACGGCATCATCGGAAAGGGAGTAGTTATGGACGCTTTTAATGAGACTTTGTTTGGAAACACAAACCACCCGGTCCGCGATTATCTAAAATCCTTGGTTTGGGATGGTGAACCGCGCGTCGAGACAGTCTTCGTTGACTACATGGGCGCTGCAGGTACCACGTATGTCCGGACAGTTACTCGGAAGATGTTAGTCGCGGCTGTCGCCCGCGTGATGAACCCGGGTTGTAAGTTCGACAACATGCTCGTCCTGGTCGGCAAGCAAGGCCAAGGAAAAAGCTATCTGCTGAAACGGCTAGGACGGGACTGGTTCAGCGATTCGCTCACGACGGTGCAGGGTAAGGAAGCATACGAGCAACTGCAGGGCACGTGGATTCTCGAAATGGCCGAGCTATCGGCGATGAAAAAAGCCGAGATTGAGGCGATCAAACACTTCCTGTCTAAGCAAGTAGATACTTTTCGCGTCGCCTATGGCCGGAACGTATCGACTTTTCCACGACAATGTGTGTTCTTTGGGTCCACGAACAAGACCGATTTCCTCCGCGATGCGTCCGGAAACCGCCGCTTTTGGCCGGTGGCCACAATGGTCCAGAAGCCGGCAAAAAACTTATTCAAGGACCTCACTGACGCTGAGGTCGACCAGGTTTGGGCGGAGGCCGTCGTGATTTACAGGGCCGGTGAAACTCTTTTTCTGGAGCAAGACCTGGCAGCCGAAGCGGCGACTGTTCAAGAGGACCATATGGAGGAATCTGAAAAGTTCGGCCAAGTCCAGGAGTTTCTCCAGGTGAAGCTGCCCGGGGATTGGGCGCAGCGTGATATTAACGAGCGGCGTCAGTATTTTGTCGGTGATTTTGGAGACAGTCCGGACGGCTCATTCGAAAGGGAGCGCGTTTGCGCACTGGAGATCTGGGTGGAGTGCTTTGGTGGAGATCCCAAGAACTTCGACGCCTATCGGTCGCGTGAAATTAAAGACATTATGTATCGGATGCAGGACTGGGCACCCCATGACAAAAAGCTGCGTTTCGGCAAAGCCTACGGCGTGCAAAGGTGTTATCTGAAAACGAAATAGGTCGTTGCCCACACCCCGCGAAAGCCGCCGGCAATAAAAAAGGGAGGCGTTGCTGAGGGGTTTCCAGCAGAGAGCCGTCTGGAAACAGGTAGGCAACGCCAACCAAACCAGGAAAAACAATGGCCGGAGCCGCTACTGTATCCTATGTTGCCAATATTTATTATTAATATATAAAAATAAATATAGAGAGTAATAGGCACCTATATACACCTATACAACTGCCTAATACGCGTAAATATGTTTACCGGCTTTTTCTTGGCAACTTTGGCACACCGCAAAAATGGGAGGGTAAACGTGCTAGAAAGTACGATTGAAAAATACCTAAGACGTTATGTTGAAAAACTCGGCGGTTGCTGCTGGAAATTTGTTTCTCCTGGCAACGATGGGGTGCCGGATCGCATCGTCCTCTTGTGCGGCAGAGTAATCTTCGTCGAGCTAAAGCGCCCGGGCGAAAAACCGCGCCCACTGCAACTAAAGCGTCACGCGCAGCTCCGGGAGTTGGGTTTCGAGGTTACTGTCCTGGATTCGATTATCGCTGTTGACCTTTTTATAGGGGAGCTGATCACAGAGTGCAATATTCACCGCATGTCTACCAAGACCACTTTACAGAACTGATCATCAACTCGCCTACTGTCGCCGGCTTCCTGGACATGGGCCTGGGTAAATCGGTGAGCACCTTGTCTGCTGTAGCCCAATTGTTGCACGACTACTGGGAGGTAGAGAGGGTTCTGGTCATCGCGCCACTGCGGGTGGCACAATACACCTGGTCTGATGAAATCGAAAAATGGGACCACACTTCTTATCTCAAACTGGCGAAGGTCCTGGGCACTGAAAAGCAACGCATCGCGGCGCTGAAATCAAAGGCGAACATCTGGGTGATTAACCGCGAAAACGTGACCTGGCTGGTGAAATATTTCGGCAGCAAATGGCCATTTGATATGGTCGTGATAGACGAGAGCAGCTCTTTCAAATCTCACAAGGCACAGAGGTTCAAAGCACTCCGGAAAGTCCGACCGCTAATCAAACGGATCGTCGAGCTGACTGGCACGCCGGCGCCGAACAATCTACTGGATATTTGGCCCCAGATTTACCTTCTTGATCGCGGTGAGCGCCTGGGAAAAACCATCACCGGCTACCGCGAGCGGTATTTTGAGCCGGACAAGCGCGACGGACACATTGTATTTTCCTGGCGGCTGAAGCCAGGCGCTGAAGAGGCGATTTACGCCAAGATTGCAGATATCTGCGTCAGCATGAAAGCGGAAGATTGGCTTTCGCTGCCCCCACGGATTGACAATATCGTCAAAGTGCAGCTGGAGCCCACGGTAAAAAAGCTGTATAAGCAGTTGGAGCGGGATTTGCTGCTGCCCTTCGCCGGCGGCGATGTCGTCGCTGGCCAGGCGGCCGATCTGTCGAACAAGCTGCTGCAGATGGCCAACGGCGCCATTTATGACGAGAACAAATCGGTCCGAGTTATCCACGATGCCAAGCTGGACGCGCTTGAGGACATTATCGAATCAGCAAACGGTAACCCGGTCATGGTGTTCTATTGGTACAAGCATGACCTGACCAGGCTGAAAAAACGATTTCCGCACGCACGAACTCTAGACAAAACACAGGATGTGAAAGCATGGAACTACGGTGAGATCCCCTTGCTGCTTGTGCATCCGGCATCAGCCGGGCATGGGCTGAACTTGCAGGCTGGTGGAAACATCATTGTCTGGTTCGGCCTAACCTGGAGCCTGGAGCTGTACGAGCAGGCGAACGCGCGACTAGACCGGCAAGGTCAAACAAAGTCTGTCATTGTCCACCATCTTGTCGCGGTCGGCACCGTTGATGAACTGGTGCTGAAGGCATTAAAAAATAAAGCCACCGGGCAAAACGCCCTCATGGCTGCCGTTCGATCGAGGATCCAAGAGGTTCAGTTAATAAAGGAGGCATATCGGTGAAAGGGAAGCGTTCAATGCGTTCGGGATACTGTGAAACCAGCGACAGAAGGGCTGCCGGATTGCGGCTAACACCAAAGGAGGATATAAATAAAAAGGCAAAAAGACTGGCGGGAAAGGTAGTAACATACACAGTGCCTTTAGCAGTGGCTGTCGAAATCATAGAAAAGATTATCCAGCGGCAAAAGCCAAAAGCTGGAGGGATGAACTAATGGTTTGGTGGTGGACTGTTCTAATGGGCATTGGATTTGGCGGTGTGCTAGGGTTTTGTTGCTGCGCTGTATTTACCTATCAAGTAATCATCCGTTATGAAAGAGCACTTGAAGCGCTTCTGAGGGGGCGTGGACCGCGATGAATATGTTGCCAATTAATAGCGAATGGAAGCGCCGCATCAAGTGGGCAGAGAAACAACGCGAGGCGCAAAAGGTAAAACGGCAGAGGGGGAACAAAGCTTGCTTGACTTCGCTGGCCAGAACCGTTTCGCCACAAGATGGCTCCTTGAGTATACGGAGCGCCGAATAGATTACATGGACAGGATGGCGGAGTTCAGCGTGCTGTCAGCGACAAAGTACAGCGGGATGCCAAAAGGCACCGATGTCGGACGTCCAATCGAGAACCTCGGGATTTCCCTGGTGAGCATGGAGGAAACACGGCTGTGGGTTATGGCCATCGAGGACACCGAGAAGTGTCTGGGTGAGAAGAAGCTGGCCTTTCTTAACGTGCGGCGCTGGGTTCACAGGCAGCAGGAGGTTGGCAACACAGAAAATGGCCGACCTGGTTGGGTGGATGAATCACAGGCGAGGTATGCTGATTGGTTTTATCGGAGGTTTGATACTGTGAGTTGTCCCAGTCGTAACACAATGTTTAAATGGTGGGAAGAGATTATTAATGTGACCGTCAGAATTGCCATCGCGAGAGGTTGTTCTTTTAAAAAATAGTTTAGTAGTATACCAAACCCCACCTATGTCCGTGTTAATATGTTATTAAGAGCCTTAATCGTCTGGGGCCTCATTAAGGCTTCCAGTTCCGAACCGCCAACCTTAACTTGGCGGTTATTTTTTTTGGTGGGGGTGGCTTCGTGAAGAATGGATGCGACTACTACAAGGCTTCGCGAGAGGATATCGTCAACTGTCCCAGCTGCATTCATTGGCTACAGCAACGCGAGCGCTGCGCCATTGAGGACAAGGTCCTACTCTGGGGAGGTGCCATATGCCAACAGTAGCGTGTAGCCGGACCGACTGCCTGAACCAGGGGGTGGAAGTTTGCACGGCAAACAGAGTGAAATGGTGTCAAGGGCGGTGCAGCGGTTATATCACCAGCATGGAAGCGATGAAAGCTAACGCTCCAGCGGTTGTACGAAGGAACGGAGCCGTGACACCAAGACAATGTAGGCCGTTGAAATGATCCGATGAGGTTGCCGGGATGATATAAAGTCAAAAGGAGTTTTTCTCCTCTCGTTGAATATACTATGGGGCAACGATTTAACAGGAGGAATAGACTTGGCAGATCAAGAGGACGCCATTGGCACGGAAATAAACGAGATGTATGGAATAGCTTCAGAGCTTTCGATTTCATCGGATAAAACTGTTCAGGAGCTTGGAAAGCAACTTCGAAAGCTGGTTGAACAGGTGGAACGTAAATTTCCTGCCAAATAATAGGACCGCCGATAGGCGGTTTTTGCATGCCGGGCGGGACGGGGTTCATCTTGACGACAGGGAATCGTGATAGTAAAATAAGCATATAATAAGAACAATATTCTGCTATCACAGGGGGCGCTTGAGGTGAATATAAAACCGTCTGCGGCAATCCGCAAAAACTACAACGAAATAGCTGCGCTCTGCAAAGCCACTAAGGAACCTGTTTTTCTGACGAAAAACGGCGAAGGCGATTTGGTGGTCATGGATCTCGCCACCTTTTCCCGGCGGGAAAGCATGCTGAAACTGCGGGAACAGCTTGTTGCGGTGGAAGAGGACCGATTGATGGGTAAAAAAGGCTTTTCAATCGATGAAGTGGACGAGATGATGAAAAAAGTAATTAAGGATTCTAGCAATGAGCAGCGCAGCTAAGCGGTATCAAGTCGTTATCTCGGAACGGGCGGGAGAAATGCTCGTGCAGCACACCCGCTTTTTAACGCAGGTCAGTTCCCAGGCGGCGGATAAACTGAGGATGGATATCATCGAGGCTGCAAAGTCTCTGCAAGAGTTTCCAGAGCGTGGTTCCTGGTTGGTTGATCCTGCATTACCTGCAAACGAATATCGAAAGCTATTAGTGGATAAGCGGTATCTGCTTATCTATAAAATCAAGGATGACAAAGTATACATCGATTACGTGGTGGATTGCCGCCAGGAGTATTCTTGGCTGATCTAGTCGAATCAAATACAGCGATTCTTAAACGTCCGTTATGCGGGCGTTTTTTTGTTGGAGGGAAGAGTGGTGACGCTCAGGCCCCCCGGGTATGGATAAAAAATGTCAATAACACCGGACCGGTGGTGGGCCTCAAATTTTGCGCGTTAAGTTGTTCATGGGTTTTTTGGAAAGGAAAAATGCAAATGAAAATTAAAAGTATGAATATTACCGACTTAAAGCCGGCGAAATATAACCCACGCAAGGACTTAAAGCCTGGCGACAAGGAATTTGAACAGCTCAAAAAGTCCATCGTCGCCTTTGGCTACGTGGACCCTATCATTGTGAACAGCAGGAATAACGTTGTGATCGGCGGTCACCAGAGGCTTAAGGTATTGGCTGAACTCGGGAATACAAAAGTTGATGTGAGCGTTGTTGACTTGGACGAAAAAAATGAGAAAGCATTAAATGTTGCACTCAACAAAATAAGCGGTGAGTGGGATATGCCGATACTACAGGATATTTTGTTTGAGCTGAATACCGATGGCTTTGATATGGATTCGATTGGCTTTAGTTTGGACGACCTAGCAAAGTTTACCTTCAGCGAAGGCGAAGCGTCGGAAGATGATTTTGATGTTGATAAAGCTGTTGTGGATAGTAAAGAACCAGTTAGTAAGCCTGGTGATCTATATGAGCTAGGGAATCACCGTCTCCTTTGCGGCGATGCTACCAAACAAGCAGATGCCCTGCGGCTTATGAACGGGAAGGAAGCGGGGATGGTATTCACCGACCCGCCCTATAATGTGGATTACACCGGAGGCACAGAAGAACAGCTTAAGATCCAGAACGACAAGATGTCGGATACGGACTTTTACAAATTCCTGTTGGAGTCCTATAAGAATATGTTTGAAGCAGTGGCGCCGGGAGGCGCTATATATGTTTGTCACGCCGATACAGAAGGGTTAAACTTCCGCAAAGCTATGCTGGATGCCGGCTGGCTCTTAAAGCAATGTATCATCTGGGTAAAGAACTCCCTTGTCATGGGCCGTCAGGACTATCACTGGCAGCATGAGCCACTACTCTACGGATGGAAGCCGGGTGCGGCTCACACCTGGTATGGCGGTAGGAAGCAGACAACGACTTGGGAAATAGATCGACCTTCGAGAAGTAGCGAACACCCAACAACTAAACCGATTGAGTTGTGTGCTAGAGCAATAAACAACTCCAGCCGCAGCGGAGATATCGTTCTTGACCTCTTCGGTGGCTCCGGCTCCACGTTAATCGCCGCAGAGCAAACCGGAAGAACCTGTTACACCATGGAGTTGGACCCGGTATATACGGATGTGATTGTCAACCGGTATTATCAGAACTTCCCCGAAATGCCGATAAAACGAAACGGAGTCCCTGTAGATCCCGCTTCTTTATTCAAATAATCATGATAACTCTTGCCTTTCTTGACCATACTGAGGTTAGATAATCGGTTGAGGAGGGCTGCGGGGTGGAGGATATTAAGGAAGAGGTCAGACGGTTTTACGTTGAGATGGAGCGGTTGAATTTCAGCACGAAACGTATTGCCGCCGCAGCCGTCATCCTGTCGCAAATTGTAAAGAAGCACGAGGAGCAAGGGCTTAACCGCGTGGAACCCACAATCATCCAGGCGTATATCGAAACCGTGCGAGAGAGGTTTTCGCAGGACAAAATCGGACGGTATTACGCCCAAGGTCATATCTACACCGCTTACAAATTCCTGCAATTTTGTGCGACAGGGAAAATGGACGCAAGCCGACCCAAACTGCCAATTACCCCGCTCTCTCCGTACTACGACACTGTAATCGAAGCGTATGTAGATCAAGCAGCCAAAACGGAGGCGCAGAAGAAAAACCGCGCATGGGCGCCCAAGCGCTATGCCAATTGGCTATTGCTACACGGCGTCCAGAACTTTCATGAGGCGGCCGTTCAGGATTTGCACCAATATCTGTTGGAAGATATGGCGAAGCTCAAAAGCAAGACCGTTCCCACCCTTCGCTCAGAGTTGAGGCGATTCTGTCAATGGTTGTTTGAAAAGGGTTACGCCCACAGTTGTTACGAATCGCTGTTTGAGTTTCGGGTAGCCATGGAGAGAAAAATTAAACCCGCGCCATTACCGGATGAAGTAGCGCAGGTACTCCGCGAAGTCAATCGGGAAACATCAGCAGGGAAGCGCAACTATGCCATCATACTGCTCGGGGTAGTCATGGGGCTTCGAGGTTGCGACGTATCCAACCTAAAACTCGGCGATATCGATTGGCGACAGGGTGAAATCCGCATTACACAGAGCAAAACAGGTAAACTGTTGGTGCTGCCGTTAACGCAGGATGTAGGAGAAGCGCTTCAGGACTACATCCTCAACGCGCGGCCTAAAAGTCCGCTGGACCATGTGTTCCTGCGGCTAATCCCGCCAAGCCTCCCGTTCGCCAGCGGGCGGAGTCCCGGTTATATCTACATCAATTATTGTAAGAGGCTCGGGTTGCCCGCAATTGGCGGGCTACACGCCCTGCGCCGTGCGTTGGGGCGAAACTTGGTTACGTCCGGCACGCCGGTAACAACCGTTGCCCAGGTGCTCGGCCACAGCGATATCACCAATACGAAGCAGTACATCGCGCTGGATACCACGCATTTGAAAGCATGCGCGCTGGACTTTGACGGCATTGCTCCGTTGGGGTGGGACGCATGAAGCCTGGCCTCAACAGTCCGTTCGCGGACGATATTACAAGCTTTTTCGCCTTTCGCGAGAGTTTTGGCTTCGGTATGTACGGGGCCAGGTTGTACCTGCGCAAGTTTGATGCGTACTGTGCCGAGCGTCATCCCTCCGCCAGAGCGCTCACCCGGGAACTGGTTCTGGAATGGATGAACGATGCGGCGGCGCAAGGCCATGTGGGCATGGCAGGGCGTGGTGGCGCAATTCGCATCTTTGGCAAATATCTGCGCGCCATGGGCAAGGAAGCGTATGTGTTGCCCAGTGAGTTCTTTGCGTCAAAAAGCACCTTCACGCCATATATCCTTTCGCCATCCGAATTGAAAGCCTTTTTCGACGCGACAGACAGGATTGACAAATGGCATTGCGGCGACCGCTTCGCGCCGACCGTGGCGCCCGTGTTGTTTCGACTTTTGTACACCTGCGGGCTACGACCGACCGAAATCCGGGCGCTCAGAAACAACGACGTGGATTTGGAAACCGGTGTCGTCCACATCCACGTCAATAAGCAAAAGAAAGAGCGCTTGGTGGTCCTATCCGACGACATGTGCCGACTGCTCAATTCGTACTGGGTTCAGCGAAACAAAATCTTCGTGCGTACCGAATTCTTCTTTCCCCGCGCCGATGGCGAGCAGTACAGCAACCAGCGCCTTGGCGCGCTGTGCGACCGCTGTTGGATGCTGGCCAATCCCGGTATACCCCGGTCTAAATTGCCTCCGCTACGGCCGTATGATTTTCGGCACTCCTTCGCCTCGGCGATCTTGCAAAAATGGCTGGATGAGGGGAAGGATCTGTACAACATGTTGCCCTATTTGCGCTCATACATGGGGCACGAGCACATTGAGGATACGGCTTATTACATCCATATCCTGCCAGAACGCTTGCTGCATTCACCGGGCGTAGACTGGGAACGGTTGGACGCGACGCTGCCGGGGGTGGAGATATGGGACTAGAAACCAACGCCCTGTTCGTCTTGCTCCGCGATTACTTCAAGCAGTATCTACCGCGGGTCAAAAAGTGTAGCCCTAACACGATCCGCTCCTACCAGAAGGCGATGGAGCTGTTCCTTGACTTTGTCAAAGATGCCAAAGGGCTGAAATTGTACGAGATCACCTTCGACGTGATCGACAAAGCGACGGTGACGGCCTTCCTGGATTACGTCGAGCGTGAGCGTAGCTGCAGCCTCGCCACACGCAATCACCGAATGCAATGCATTCGCGCGTTTTACAAATACGCGGCGGCCTGTAATCTCGGAGCCGTCGCCTATTGGAACGAGTTGAAAACAATTCGCATCGCACGCACCGCCGAAAAGCCGATTGGGTATATGAGCGAGGCCGCGGTGGAAGCCGTGCTCACACAGCCGAACACGGCGACGCAAAAAGGGCTACGCGACACGTTTCTCATGCTCTTCCTCTACCAAACTGGCGCCAGAGTTCAGGAACTCTTGGACGTTCGCCTGAGCGACATTAGCCTGGGCAGCGCCGCCGTCGTGACGTTACAGGGCAAGGGTTCCAAGGTACGGTGCGTCCCCCTGCGCGACAAACTGGTGCGCCATTTGAATCGTTACCTGGCTGTTTTTCATCCCAACGCCGAAAAATACTCGGATCGGCACTTGTTCTTTGTTGCGCGGGGTGGGGAACAAAAACGCATGACTGAGGACAACGTCCGTCGCCTGGTTCGTAAATACGGCGAGATGGCGCGTAAGCAGTTGTCGGAAGTTCCCGAAAACATCCATCCGCACCTGTTTCGGCATTCGCGCGCCATGCACCTTTACCAAAACGGCGTCAGCCTCCCGCTCGTGTCGCAGTGGCTGGGCCACTCGCGCCTGGAAACCACCCTGATCTACGCCTATGCCGATACCGAACAAAAACGCCGCGCGATTGAAAAAGCAATCCCCGAAGAGAGCACGCTCAAGGAATACCTAAACGCAACCCGATACCAATTGGACGACGAAGAAACCATTAAGCGGCTCTACGGACTCCGTTAAACACCCCCATCTTATCATGACTTTCCAAACAGCGAAGCGGGGTCTACAAGGACTCCGTTTCGTTTTATCGGCATTTCGGGGAAGTTCTGATAATACCGGTTATCATGAATTCATGATAACCGCTATATTGCCCAGGTCGGCAGTGATAAAGGTGTATTTTTACTGCGTGATAACCTCAAGATTGCCTACTGCCAGATAGCTACACAATTGACTTGACTTCCTGTGCGTGTCACGGCGTAATGTACATGACAACACAAAGGAGGTCATTGTACATGTTCAAATTGCAAATGAGGGTTACCGGCCGAGAACGAAAAGAGGTGGCCGGCTTGATCGCCAGCCACTTTAAAACACAGGCAGTATATGAGGGAGTGCCGAGCTTTGGGTATCTAATAAGAGAGCCGATCGGCAGGGAATGGCGCGTTGACAAAACCGGCGCGATTCTCACCGAGGGCACAGCGAAAGATAATTTAGCAGGAATGTTTACGGTGCTAAAGGCAATGGAAGAAAGTGGAGTAGAGGCGATAGGCCAGGCGGAAGTGACCATCTCTACCGAGGGTCATAACGGCATTACGCTGCGCAATCTGATCAACATACTGGCCGCCAAGGAGCAATTTATAACCAAGGTAACGGGCGCTGCCGGCCATCCCTTTATTGACCAGGAAATGGTGACAGCGGTCAACGACGTCCGGCTCAAAACCGTCGGCGATTTTTTGGAGGCTGTCAGCGGCAAGGGTTGTCCAGGCATTGTGATTACCAAGGACACCTTAACATTTAGCTGGTTCATTGCCACGTTAAATCCGGAAGCCATCCAGGCTTATATTCACCTTGCCTTTGCGGTAAATAGATTAGCCTTGGCCCAAAAACATTCCTCGCCGCGCGAGACGGAAACCGCAAATGAAAAATATACCTTCAGGGTGTGGCTGCTCAGGCTTGGGTTTATCGGTGAGGAATATAAGACCAGCCGGAAGATGTTACTTGACAGGCTTAGCGGTGACGGTTCCTTTCGGACGCAGGACCAGGCTCAAGAAGCGGTAAGAAAGCGTAAGGACCGGCGGAATGAATCTAGAGCTGTGGTGTAAAAAACAGGAAGTAAGTAACTCTTGCTTTTACTGTATAGGCGGCCTATAATTAAAATCGAACACACGTTCTGTCTGTGCGCATATATCAGGGACACGTTAAGGGCGACTGTATATTTTGTTTTTTCACAATCACTGATAAGCCGTCTTCAGACGTAGCGGCCACGGCATCAAAAAAGGACAGACGAATCTGCCCTCTCTGTAGTGGATTAATAAAATGATTAGCCTATGACTAGTCTTGATGCCTGACGGACTGGTTAATTTTCTTCCAGTCCAGTTGTCTATTTCCTCCTGTTTTATTAGGCGTTTCCCTTTAATCCTCTGGTGTAAGTAGAGTATGATTCTAGAACTTTTTCTAAATCCTTTGATAGCCGAGAACTTTCTTCCGCGTTACCATTTACCTCTGCCTTGTCTATCGCCCGATAGAGTGCTTCGATTTTATCAGCATATATTTTTTCTACTGCGGCATCCCGGAACAATGAATTTTCCTCCCTACGATGATACCCATAAAAAAACACTTGCTAATAATTCCACCGTGATTTGGACTTTTCCTGCCGCTCTCTAATCGCTTCAAGTAGGTAATTTTTGGTCAAATTCTGTCTCACCGCTAACAACAGGGCAGGGCTTCCATAACGGTTTATTATTAGACTGGTGCTAACGCTGTTTTATGGGCGTTACGCGACGCGTCTTTGTTACTGAAGTAAATACATAGGCAATACATATGTTCTAAAATGACGGAGGTAATTATGGGCCGTACTATACTGCATGTCGACTTAAACAACTTTTACGCCTCCGTCGAGTGCCTTTATCGGCCTGAACTTCGAGGGAAAGCGCTTGCCGTTACCGGCGATGCCGAGGCCAGACACGGAATCGTACTGGCCAAGAACAACATAGCCAAAGCTGCTGGCGTCAAAACCGGGGAAGTCATATGGCAGGCCAGGCAGAAGTGCCCAGGCTTGCTATGTGTCTCAGCTGATTTTCACAAGTACCTGAGATTTTCCCGGTTGGCGCGAGCGATTTATGAAGACTATACCGATCAGATCGAGCCGTTTGGTATTGATGAAGCTTGGCTTGATGTAACATGTTCGGTTCAACTATTCGGAGATGGTGCTTCGATCGCAGATGACATCCGTCGCCGGCTGCGGGAGGAATTGGGCATCACAGGATCGGCGGGCGTATCCTTCAACAAGATTTTCGCCAAACTTGGCAGCGACATGAAAAAACCAGATGCGACGACGATCATTACCGAAGATAATTTCCGGAATGTAGTGTGGCCGCTGCCGGTCGGCGAATTGTTATATGTAGGACGGTCTACCAAGCGGAAGCTTGAAAACAGGGCGGTTTTTACGATTGGCGACCTGGCTAAGCGGGATACCCACAGTTTGCATCTGCTCTTAGGTGTATGGGGCGAGACACTCTGGCATTTTGCCAACGGAATGGACTCCACGCCAGTACGTCGGTCCGGCGAAGAGAGCCTGATCAAAAGTGTCGGAAATAGTACAACAACATCCAGGGATTTGATCCATAACGAAGATGTTAAGATGATTGTATATGTACTGGCAGAAAGTGTGGCGGCCCGGCTTCGCAAGCACGGTATGAAATGTAAGACAGTAGCGATCAGTGTTCGGGATACAGAACTCTTTTCCTTCGAGCGCCAAGGCCAACTGCCTGCACCGACTTATTTATCAGGAGAAATTGCTGCGAGAGCGATGGATTTATTTTCAGCCAATTACCGATGGGAAAAGCCGATTCGAAGCGTAGGGGTGCGCGGCGCCGATCTGGTGACAGCAAGTGGTCATATTCAAATTGACCTGTTTGATGGAGATAAAAGTGGTCGAGAGATGCTGGAAAAGACGGTGGATAATCTTCGGCAGCGGTTTGGCCACTACAGTATTCAGCGCTGTGCCATGCTACAAGATCGAAAGTTAACCGGCTTCAATCCCAAAGATGATCATACTATCCACCCCATATCATTTTTCAGATAGGGTGAACTTATATGAGTAAAGAATTTATTGCCGTAACTGCAGAGCATCTGCCTGACGGCCACATCCGCCCGCTATCGCTGACATGGACAGACGGGCGAGTATATTCAATCGATAAAGTCTTGGACGTGCGCGTGGCGCCTTCCTTGAAATGCGGTGGGCTGGGAATGCGCTATACTTGCCGGATTCGAGGGAAAGAGGTATATCTATTCTGTGATGAAGGCAAATGGTTTCTTGAGAAATAGATAATGAGATTATCGTTGAGCAATCAGGGAGCCTGTGGGCTTCCTTTTTTCATGCCTATTGACAAGCCTCATTCAGTAATTATCCGGGGGCGGGAAGAGTTGACGGGAAAAAGGTGGCGTTACTAGATGCAACAAAAAAGGCTAAACCTAAACGAGCAAGCAAGTGAAATTCTGAAAATCGCCGAGAAACATGGCGTTGAACAGAATTTCTTTTTCATAACCACGTTTAAGCGTTATCAGGTACAGCTTAAGATCCTGAACGAGCTTGAGAAAACAATAACCGATGATGGTGTTCTGGTAACTAAGCAGTATGTGAAAGGCAGGGAGAATGTTTACTCTCATCCGGCTATCTCGGACTATAACAAAACAGCGGACAGCTCGAACCGGACGGTGGCGACGCTTATGAAAATAATCACCACGCTCCGTCGCGGAGGCCAAGAAGATGAAGATGAACTATTAAAGTTTTTGCGGTCGCATTAACATGACATACTTGGAGGAATATTCGAGAAAGGTTATTGCTGGCGAAATAACCGCCTGCCACCGGATAAAACAAATCTGCACTCTTCTACTCGACAAGTTAACCTATCCCGAAAAACACGACCCTTGGGTATTTGATGAAAAGCTAACGGCCGTTCCTATTGATTTTATAGAAACCTTTTGCAAGCAGGCTCAGGGCAAGATGGGGACACCGCTGAAACTAGAATTATTTCAGAAGGCTAAATTCCAGGCGATCTTTGGGTTTGTGCATAAGGACACTCGGCTCCGGCAGTATAACGAGTGCTTGACGATCGAGGGCCGGAAAAACGGTAAGTCGTCCGAGTCGGCCGCAGTTAACCTATTCCTCCTGATGGGCGACGGCGAGGGCGCTCCTGAAATTTACAACATCGCTACTATGCTGGACCAGGCCAAGATTGGATTTGAATACTCATATAAAATGGTTAAGCAATCGCCTGTGCTAACGAAACATATTCGTAAACGCATGAGCGATTTATATTTTGCCCACAACATGGGGATCATCAAGCCCCTGGCCAGCAATAGCAACAGCCTGGACGGGCTGAATGCGCACGGAGTGACGATTGACGAGCTTTCGGCCATCAAAAACCGCGACATTTATGACCTGATGAAACAGTCCATGTCGGCCCGGCAGCAGCCGCTACTCTTTTGCATTACGACAAACGGTTTTGTCAGGGACAGTATTTTTGACAGCCAGTACGAATACGCCTGCAATGTTTTGGACGGCAAGGTCACAGATGATCGGTTTCTATCCTTTATATACGAGCTTGACAGCAAAGACGAATGGGATAAAGAAGAGTGTTGGATAAAAGCTAACCCGGGACTTGGAACTATAAAGTCTGTGGCATTTCTGCGAGAGTGCGTATCTAAGGCTAAGAATGATCCAGCATTTAAGCCCACGGTTATGGTTAAGGACTTCAACATGAAGGAGAACTCATCTTCAGCGTGGCTTAACTGGGATGAAATCAACAACCAGGAAGAGTTTGATTTTAGTAGCTTCGGATTCCGTTACGGTGTTGGCGGTTTTGATGCTTCAGAGACTACCGACCTAACTGCGGCCAAAGTGATATGCATGAGGCCCGGCGACGATAAAATCTATGTTAAATCGATGTATTGGATTCCGGAAGAAGTCTTGAACCAAATGGACACGGACGGCAACCGGCGCGAGCGCGATAACGTCCCATATCTGCTCTGGGAAAAGCAGGGGCTGCTCAGGACGACGCCGGGCAATAAAATAGACAAGCATTGTATTTTAGAATGGTTTATGGAGCTTCGCGACAAAGACGACGTTTACGTTCCTTGGATTGGGTTCGACCCGTGGCACATTGAGGATTCGCTCTTGAATGAATTCATTGCCGAGTTTGGGCGAGAGAGCATGATTAAGATTCGGCAGGGCGTACAGACCTTGTCCTACCCAATGAAGTCGCTTAAGGGGGACCTGGCGGCTAAGAAAATAGTATTTAATAAAAATCCCATCGATATGTGGAACCTGTCGAACCTGGAAATCAGAACAGACATAAACGGCAATATCCAGCCGGTGAAAGGCAAGGACAACCGGCGCCGGATCGACGGTGCCATGGCGCTCATCGACGCATATGTTGTGCTCCAGGACAAGATGGATGAATATGCAAACTTGATATGAGGTGTCAATGCTTGTGTGTAGTTTACGAAAAAAATGATGCGAACAATTGTGGATTCTGTGGATAAGAAGCGAAAAATGCTAAAATTGGGGTCGTTACCGGCGATTGTTTTGTGGATAACCATGTGGATACTGTTGATAAGTCGACATAACTATTTTTGTGAAGCAATCTTCCGGTGGATTGAACAACATTTGAGGTGGTTTTGGGTGTGTGATAAACTGATCCATCGTTTGGCCAGACGCACTTCTTTTTCATTTGGCCAGATTTCAGCCTATGTCGCGCGCGTCGGCGCCGGCGTTCCAGACTCGGTTCTGGTCTACAACATCATGGAGGCTTCCGCCATGAATATCGACCTGGAGATTCTTGGCGCCGCACAGCCTATCTCAGAGGATTTCTGTGGCTCAGGAGTTTTCTAGGGCCTTCTATCGATCGGTGGCTTGGCTTAAATGCCGCGCGGCCTATGTCGTGTCGGTGTTTTATTGTTGCGAACTTTGCCATGAGCCGGTCGGGACCAGCGGTATTCTTCACCACAAAATACTGCTGACACCTGAAAATATATATGACCCGGCGGTTACACTCAACTGGGACTGCCTGGAGTATCAATGCCAGCGGTGCCACAACCAGACACACTCGGACAGTCTTCCATTAAGGGAGGGCGTTCGTTTCGACGAACAAGGTAACCTAGTGAGGGGGTGAAAACTTGGAGATTAGGAATATGTTTGACGCCGTTTTCGGAGCTAAAAAACCCCCGATGGATGTGACTCAGTATCGGTTTTTGAACGACTTCTCACCTGTCTTTTCATCCGTTAACGGGAACTTCTACGACAACGATGTCGTCCGGACCTGTATCGACGCGATCGCCAGAAATGCGGCGAAGCTAAAACCAAAACACATCAGGCGCGCCAATGGTCAGGTCAGAGAGGTGTCGGATGGGCTTCAATGGCTTTTGGAGATCCGGCCTAACCGCTATATGTCCTCTTACGACTTCATTTACAAGGTGGTTAGCCAGCTCTATACCAACAACAATTCATTTATCTACATCCAAACGGACGCCCTTGGCAAAATAACCGGCCTGTTTCCGCTGTCGTATTCCTCGATTGAGTTCGTCGAATATGAGCACGAGATGTACTGCCGGTTTTATTTTTTGAGCGGGTTCCGAATGACGGTTCCTTATACGGAACTGGTTCATTTGCGGCGCCATTTCAACTCCGACGACATTTTCGGGGAAAGCAACCAGAGACCTTTCAAGCCGACACTGTCACTCATTCAGACGGTCAACGAGGGGATTATCAACGCGATAAAATCCAGCGCCCGGCTGCGCGGCTTTCTGAAGTTCACGCAAACGCTCCGACCGGAAGATCTGAAGGCACAGCGGGACAAGTTCGTCACTGACTATCTGTCTATCAATAACGACGGAGGCATTGGCGCCGTGGATGCCAAGGCTGATTTCACGCCGGTTGAAATGAACGGCAAAATGGTTGATGACAAGCAGATGGCTGTAATCCGCGACAATGCCTACCGTTACTTCGGGGTGAGTGAGAACATAATCAAGGCCGACTATACCGAAGATCAATGGAACGCTTTTTATGAGAGCGTCCTGGAACCTATCGCCATCCAGCTCTCCTTGGAGTTTACTGAAAAGTGCTTTACCGACCGAGAGAAGGGCTTCGGGAACGAGATTATCTTCGAGGCGAACCGGATGCAGTACGCCAGCAACACAACCAAGATTAACCTGTTACAGTATCTCATGCCGATGGGCATCTTTTCTATTAATGACGCTCTCGAAATGTTCAGTATGCCTCCGGTGGAGGACGGCGATCGGAGGATTTTCTCGTTGAACTACGTTAACGCCAGGCTGGCCGACACCTACCAAACAGGGTCGCCGACAGCGCCGGCGGCAAATCCAAATTCAGACATGGGAGGCAATACGAATGGGGGAAAAACGGAAGAAGGAAACACGCCTGGCGGAGATGCGGGCAATTCCTCAAACAGACGAGCAGCAGGACATGATTATTGACGGCTATGCGATAGTCTTCGAACAGCCGACGGTTCTGTGGACCGACCCTGACACCGGCAAAGAATACAAAGAGGTTATTTCGCGAGGGGCGCTGGACGGCGTCGATTTGTCGGATGTTCCGTTCAAGTACAACCACAGCGATTCGCTGATGATTATGGCTCGGTCCCGCAATAAAACACTTATACTGGTACCCGATGATATTGGCCTGCGGGTAAGCGCCAATCTGGCGCCAACCACGGCCGGCAAAGACCTATATACGCTGATCCAACGAGGCGACATCAATAAGATGTCGTTTGCTTTTTATGTGGCGGATGATGAGTACGATCGGAACAGTTCCACCCGGAGAATCAATAAGTTCGCCACCATTGGCGATGTTTCGGCCGTGGATGCGCCAGCCTATGAGCAGACTTCCCTATCGGCCCGGTCCTACTGCGAGGGGCAGAGAGCTGCGGCCGAACTGATGGAAAAAGAACAACAGGCGACTGAAAAAAGAAAGCAATTGCTTCAGAAGTACTTCGAAAGCCGTCACACCATTCCATATGTGAAAACCGGAACTGTGGACGAGCCGTGGGATGGGCCGAAAATGCGAGCAAACCTCAATACCGGCCCGGACGTAAAAGGTGATTATTACCGGCAGGCGTTCGCCTGGGTAGACCAGGATGCGAATCCGGATGCCAAGGGTTCCTATAAGTTCATCCACCACGATGTTTCAGATGGTGGCGCCATTGGGCCGGCGAACATCAAAGGCTGCCAGAGCGGCATCGCGGTCTTAAACGGCAGCTTAGGAGGCTCTAAAATTCCCGGCGAGGATCGGCAGGGCGTCCACGAGCACCTGGCCGCCCATCTTCGGGATGCAAAGGTTGAACCCGACGAGTTACGGGCCATGATAGACAACGCTTGTGAAGATGAAGGGGAACACGAGGACATGAACCTTCGCCGGAAACTGCTGATGATAAAAACCTATCTGTAAAACTGCGGCCGGATGGCTGCTTTTTTTATGCCTTAAATCGGGAAGCTGGATGGCCGAACGAGCGCGCTGGATAGGGCGTGGCGGGTTCCGATCCGATTCGATTCGATTCAAAAATTGTAATTTGGAGGTAAGCTTTAATATGGAAAAGAGAATGAAAGAAATTCATGCCCGCAAGACTGAAATCCGCAGCCTTCTGCAAGCCGGCGGCGAATGCGACCTGGACGCCATCCAGACCGAGCTAGATACCCTTGAGCAAGAGGAACGCATCATTCAAAAGCGGCTGGACATTGCCAGCAAATTGAACGTCGGCGACGTTCGCGGCAGAATTATCCTGCCTCCGGGCACCAAAACTCCCCAAGAAGAAGAGCAGCAGCGCTCTGGCATTGACACTACATCCATGGAGTACAGAACCGCCTTTATGAATTACGTTCTGCGCGGCAATCCACTTCCGCAGGAGCTCCGGGCAGACGCAACTACCATGACCACCGGCGCTCCGATTCCGGAGAACATCCTCAACACCGTTGTGGACAAGATGCTGGCCAGTGGCATGATTCTGCCGATCATCACCCAGACCAACTATCGGGGCGGGGTGGCCATTCCGAATTCCAGCGTTAAGCCGGTAGCTACCTGGGTGTCTGAAGGCGCCGGCAGCAGCAAGCAGGCCAAGACCACCGGCTCAATCATCTTTGGATACTACAAACTGCGTTGTGCCGTTGCCGTCAGCTTGGAAGTGGACACCATGGCCGTACCCGCGTTCGAGGCCATCCTAATCAACAATGTTTCCCAAGCCATGGTCATCGCGCTGGAACAGGCGATCATCAGCGGTACCGGCGCGGGTCAACCGACCGGAATTATTTCAGCCGGTACAGCTGTTAATGCCGGCCAGGTCATCACCGGTGCCCCTTCGCGGAAGTCATTTATCGCCGCTGAGGGTGCTCTGGATATCGCTTATGAGGCAACCGCGAAGTGGTGTATGACAAAGCAGACCTGGAACGCCATGCTGGGGGAAGTCGATACCGCAGGCCAGCCGATTGCCCGCGTGAATGAAGGTATTCCCGGCAAAAATGCCCGCACGCTACTTGGTCGCGACGTCGTCCTTTGCAATTACCTTCCGTCCTTTGCCACTAGCCTGACTGCTGGCACCGTTTGGTCATTCCTGTTCGATTTCAGCGACTATGTGCTGAACACGAACTATAGCATCAACATCCAACGCTACCAGGAGATATGGGTTGGCGACGACTGGGTAACCCGGGCTGTCCTCATCGCCGACGGTAAAGTCGCTGATATCAACTCCCTGGTCACTCTGATTAAGTAATGAAGGGGGCGGAGCAATCCTAATGGGTTCCGTTTTTTGGAGGATTTCTAGCTAAATAGGGCAAGTAGGCATGCTAAATCACCACGATTTAGCATGCCTTTCAATTTAGCGTCATATAAGGGCTTGTCCACATTGACATATTATAATTTGTGCTGCATATCGCGGCGGAGATGGGAAACGGGCCACTCCGGCACAGAGGCTGGGCGTAACGGATAGGCAGTATGACTTTATGGATATTTTGTATCTGAAATAGTAATGCTTCCTTGGCCACCTGCGACAACTTCCCGCGCAGCTCGTCTAGCGGGGATCAGGCTGAGAACGATTAATTTTAGTCGGAAATGGCAAACTAGTAACGCGGTGATGACCTTCTATTGCGAATCGCCGAGATACAGGAGGATGCCATGGACGCACCACAAATGATTCATCAATTAAGGCTTCAGTTATGGGATTTATTGTATGCCCAATGGCAGGAGCATCTCTTTTCGGCGCAATGGTGGTTCATCGTTGCCATAATGGCCATTTCATATGCTCTCTGGTGGAAATTCGTTGAAAAGCCGCGCTTGCTTGAAATATTGTTGTTTGGGTGTTTCATCGCAGTTGCCAGAACGGTTATGGAGGATGTCGGTGTTTCCGCAGGCTTCTGGTCTTTTAATGTAAGGTTGGTGCCTATGGGCATTAGTCTATTTCTAAATGATCTGACTGTCGTGCCTTTAACGCTTATGATCGTGTACCAGTATACTGCATCATGGAAGCAGTTTCTCATTTGGATTGTCATAGCCGAGGGACTGATCACCTTTGCCTTCCATCCATTCCTGTCCATCATAGGTATTTATCGCGAGTGGAATTGGCATCTCTATTACACATTCATGATTATGATGTTTATTGCCGTGCTTTCACGGGCCGTACTCCTCGGAATTTTGAATACAGTCCACAAATACCAGGAGGAGCGTGTAAGCGCACCTCGCTCACGGCTGACTCCGCAACCAGCAATGAAACCGCTAGAGCGAGACCGGGATCAAGAAAAGTGAACAGCGGCAGCCTAGCACCTTCTTCTGTCTAGGCCACTCCATCTCGAAAAGTCTATACGTTGAGCCCATAATAGAAAGCAGCTAAAAAGCTGCTTTTTTACGTGCTATTTGGTATGCATTTTGGGTCCCTTTAGCAATGATTCCTCCCCAAAACGGAACCCTTTAGGAGCAATCCGCCCTTGCTTTTTCCTGGTTTCGCTAAATTCAATTATAAGGAGTTGCATGTAAAAATGTCAGAAAGCAATCCCAACAACAACACCCCGGTGGCCGACGCTGGCGGCCCGATCAAACCTTATATGTATTATGTGGTTATCGCCATCATAGTCGGGGTCGCCATCAAAGCGCTCCTGGGCTACTAAACCGGAGGGGTGAACACAATGAGAAAGATCGATCGTGTGGCAGCTGCGTTCGCCGAGCTGAACCACAAAATAGTTAATGACATTCTCGCCCGGGGTTATTCGCCCGGCGACGCGGAAACCCTGGCCACGGTTCGGGAGAACCTCAGAGTCTTAAAAGAGTTTGATATCGAATCCGAGCCGGCGCCGGCAAATCCGGCTGAAGCTCCCGCAGAGCCTCCTGCCAAAGCTAAGGCTGGTGCCTAATCATGGCCGCTCTCTCGCTTGACGACGTAAAGCTGTATCTTCGGGTGGACTCGGGCGACGAGGATTCGCTGATCCAGGATCTTCTGGACGGCTCGATCTCCTATGTCCAGCGCATGAGCGGCAAGGTCTACGACCCGACGGACGGCGTGTGGAAGATGGCGGTTAAATACCTCTGTTCGCATTGGTATGAAAACCGGGACGACACGGTTGTCGGCCGTGACGCCAAGGTAGACCACACAATCGACGCGCTGATTAACCACATTTCTCTTTGCGGAGATTATGCGGATCTTCCGCCGGTATCGCCATGATTGTCGGCCGGATGAGTTGGCGGATTACCTTGCTCCAGCCTGTTAAAATACCGGACGGTATGGGCGGATCAAAGACAACCTACCCCGAGGCCGGCAAGGTCTGGGCGGAGTTCCGGAATCCTAGCGCAAAGGAAATGACAGCCGTCGGCACGGTGATCAGCGACCTGGTTCGGTTGATTTCCATTCGGCGACGCACGGACATTAAGCGCGGATGGCGTGCCCAAAACGGCGGCCGAACCTACGATGTACTGCACACCTACGACATCGACCGCGAAACCACCATGTTGATTTGTCGGGAGGTGGTGACCTAATGGCTGCTTTCACGATAAATCTGGGGATCGGTGATCTCCAACGCTCCCTTGGTGCCTTCCAAACCTACGACGCCCAAACCCAGGCAAGGCTTCAGTCCACGGTTCAATCGTCGACTTCGGCTATCATGCTTGGTGCAAAACGGCGGGCGCGGGTTAGGTCCGGGCAGCTGGTTAAAAACATTACCATGTCCTACGACGGTGTCAAAAACGTTGGCATCGTCCGGGCAAAGTCGCCACACGCCCATCTGGTGGAGTACGGTGCCCGGGCTGCAACTGAGCGGCCGAAAAACAAAAAGGCCCTTACGGTTGGCGACGGCTTCGCGGCTTCGGCAAACATTCCGGCCCGGCAGGCGTACCCCTTTATGCGGCCAGCGTTCGAGGACGAAAAGCCAAACCTGGTCCGTGGGACCGAGACGGCGGTTAAACCATGATTATAATGCGACGCATACCCATGACAGCCCTGCAAACAGGGCTGTTTGACTTATTGTCTGCTGGACAGACAACGCCGGTGTATGACGACGTCCCGGAAGATGTTGTGTTCCCTTATATCACGATTGGCGCCTTTACATGTAGACGGCTGTCCGACAAAACGTCCGATATATGGGACGCATCTATCCAGATCCACATCTGGTCTGAGTACAACGGCAAGGCGGAGGTCAATGCGGTTGCTAACGACATCACCACGGTGGTTTCGTCGGCCGCGATCGACGCTCCGGGCTTTGCAGTTATCAGCCAGGACGTCGATTTCTTCGAGGCGTTTCCCGAGGAAGAGTTTGGGCATCATGGCGTTCTTACCGTCGTCGTTACTATTCAAAATACAGGAGGCTGAAGCTATGTCCGTTACTCTACCGACCAATCCGTCGCCGGCCCAGGCAACAGTCGGCAAAGATTATTTACTCTATATTAACACCGGGACCGCAGCCACCCCGGTCTGGACGCTGATCGGCGGCCAGCGGGCGGGCACACTGACACGAAAAGGTGACACCATTGACGCCAGCGACAAAACCACCGGGGGTTGGAAGGCTTCTCTGGTCGGTCTTTTGAGCTGGGCGATCGCATTGGACGGTCTGGTGCTGCTCCAAGATGATGGCTTGACGGCACTGGAAACCGCTTTCAACGGCGGAAAACAGGTCAACATTCAGTTCGTTTATCCGAACCAAGCCTTCAGGACCGGCTGGGGTTCCGTTTCCGAGCTGACAATCGACAACCAATACAACCAGGCTGCCACGCTGAAAGGCACTATTGACGGCGTCGGCCCGCTCTCCGATCTGACCACCCCTGCCTAAGCTTGACCATATAACAACTCCCACCGCCTTTTTAGGTGGTGGGAGTTGTTCTTAAGGTCTTTTGAGAGTCATGTCATGCTCCCCAATATTCCGCAGGTAGACAGTATCAGGCTTGGCATACTGAAATGACACACGGACGCTCATGTTCACCGATGCCTCAAAGATGTCCGTAGTTCCTTGGATTTTTTTGATGCGTAGTGAAGGATGCCGAGGGTCCTCTTCAATGAGCCGGAGGAACTTTTCAACCTGTTCGATGCTGAGAACACCTTTTCTGATTAGTTTTTGGAGTTCTTTCATGAACTTGTCACTACGGCTAATCTTGGGCACGTTTGATTTCCTCCAGGAGTTCGTCCGCCGAGTAGTCTTTGCCGTGGCCCTTTTCGGCTATTTCTTGTTCTACTTCCTTCTCAGCGGTCTGCCATTCCTTGGACCAATACCATGCTTGATCCTTGGGAACAAGGGTCTTCGGTGTGATGATGATTTTGCCGTTCTCGATGGTGTACTCCAAGATGTCACCCTCACGGATTGCTAGTGTCTTGGTCAGCGATTTGGGCAGGGTTACTTGGTTCCGACCACGTACCTCGATGCGTCCTATCATTTTTAATGCCCCCGCCTTCCGAATTTCTTATTTTCAGTATATCCGAATTTCGAACAAAAAGAAACCAGGAGGAAAAAAATATGAAAAAGACCATAGCGTTTGATCTCTTTGGCGCCGGGCAAACCATTTACTTTGACATCCTTCGTCTTGCCGAGCTGGAAAAAGTGTTAGGCGATTCCATTATAAACGTGGTCCGGCGCCAGGATGCCGGCATTAACTTCTGTATTGCGGGCTGCCTGGTCGGCCTAAAACACCACTACAACCGACCGACGCCGGCGCTCATGGCCGAGAAGATCGAGGAATATCTGGACAACGGTGGGAACCTTGACGAGCTGGCGTTGCCGATCGTGCAGGCAGTCCTGGCCACCGGCATCTTCGGAAAGGTGGACCCAGAGAGAAAAAACGCGAAAGCGACCAAGGAGTAACCTTCGAGTCTTTCGCGGATTGGGTCGCCTGGGCGGAACCTTTGGCCTATGGTCGGCTTGAACTGAAGCCTTGGGATTTTGGCCGGCTTCAGCCGCACGAATTCATCATGCTTTTGGAGGGTTACGCCTGGCGATGTGCCCAGCAGGAGAGCCTGTTCGCGTATTTCGTCTGTCATCTGATGAACGTCGAGGGCAAATGCCTGGCGCAGCCGATCGGCGTCGCGGACCTACTGGAGCCGGTCCGTGGCGAGCGCAAGCAAAAGCGGAACGATGATAAAGACTATCTGCTGGAACAGTTTAAGCACATTCTTGGAAAGGCGGGTGATTGAGATTGGCAACTATTGCTGAATTGCTAGTTAAAATCGGGGGCGACAACTCGGGGCTAAAGAAGACCCTTAACGATAGCCAGAGCAGCGTACAAACCGCCTTTTCCACGGCGCCTCTTACGAACTTCACCGGCGCGATCAGCGGGGCGACGGACGGCCTGAGTGGTATGCTCGGCAAACTTTCCGGGGTCGCGGCGCTGGCCGCCGGCGGTTTCGGTCTGGGCGCCATCGTCGAGAGCGCCGTCAATGCCGGAGAATCTATTTATCAACTCAGCACCCGGCTTGGCATCGGCACGGCCGAGGCTGTGAACCTTTCCCGCGTGCTGAAAATGACCGGGAGCGACGGCGATGCGTTCGCCGGCTCCATGATGCGCCTGGATAAAAACTTTGAAGCGTCGGGGCAGGCCGGGGAAAAAACCCGGGCGACCCTGGCGCTTTTCGGCGTTTCCCTGACCGACAGCACCGGAAAATTGCTGCCACTGACCCAGCAGCTGGCGAATATGAGCGAGGGTTATAAAAAGGCGGAAGCCGCCGGCGTACAACAAGAGTTTATAATGGAAACACTTGGAATCCGAGGAATGTCGCTGGTTAAAACCCTCAAAGAATACAACGAGGTTTCTGAAAAGGCCGGCGATGTGAAGGGTATTGGCCTTGATCCTGAGCAGCTGCATCAGCTGAAGCTGGACATGGAGGTCGTGTCCATGCAGGCCGGCCAGATCGGGCTGGCATTCGCCGGCGCACTGGCTCCGGTGGCGCAGCAGCTGTTCCCGCCGATCCTGTCGGGCCTGCACTCGACAGCTTCCTTCCTGAGCGAGAATAAAACACAGGTTATCGAGTTGACCAAGGACGCGCTCGAACTTCTTGTGGCATATAAAGGCATCCAGCTGCTGGGGAGCGCCGGGAACGCGATCGCGACCTTCTGGCAGGCCGCAGCGGCCGAGGCTGCTATATCTTCGGTGGTACAAGCCGACGCGGCCGTGGGGCTGTCTGTTGCACAAGAGCGGTCTATCTCCCGGGCCGTCGTAGCAAGCAACGCGATGTATAACAAAATGCAAATCGACGCCGTGAAAACGGCACAGGTGGCCGGGCTGAGTGCCGAGGAAACTGCCGCCGTGATTTCGGAAAAATGCGTCGAGATCGCCACCGCTGCCACGGCTGCGGCTACCGAGATCCGCACACAAATCACCGCTGCCTTTGTGGCCCAGGCCGAAGCCGCCCAGGTCGCAGCTACCGAGTCGGTCGCAGACAATGAAATGATTGCCGCCTCCGCGAGAACGGCCGCTGTGGCCGAGGCGGAATTGGCGGTCGCGACGGCGGCCCAAGGTCCTGCTGCTGTGGTAGCTGCTGAAAAAACGATCGGCGCCATGGCGGTCGCAGGGACGGCCGTGGGCTTCGCTCGGACGGACGGTCTGGGCCTTGGCTGGCGGCTGGCTCGGGGTCGCTGTTGCTATCGGGTATGCGACGTACAAGCTGATCGAGTACGCAACCCAGCAGAACGGCGTCCAGTCAAAAAGATACGCCGCCCACGGCCAAGAACCACAGTATGATGAAAACGGTTTTGTAATCCCCATCTACGGGCCTAGCGAAAACGAGGGCGTGGGTGGGTTGAAGGGTGCGACCGATCGTGCTTCTGATGAGGATATCGCCAAGGCAAAAGCGGCCGCCCTCAAGACTCAAACTTCCTCGGATCTGGCGGACCAAATGGCTGCCATCATGGCGGCCGGCCAAAAGACCCCGACCCACGCCGTCCACGATCACGCTGCGGCGATTCAGCGGGCCAACCAGCAGGCGGCGCAACTTATGGCCGACCTTAATAAAAAGGTCGCCAGCAGCTCCAGCAACGTCTACGAAACGGGAATGGCCAACATAGCCGATGAAGTTCAGCGCATGAATAAAGAGGTCGCCGACATTACCAAAAACGGCGGCGACGCTTCGGTCCTCTCCGATAAAATCGCCCAGTATCAACAGGTGGCAGCGGCCAAGGTCACGGACAATTGGCGCCAGGCGTGGCAGGATGTTAAAGACCAGGCATCGTTGGTTAATGCCCAACTGCTGCACGACAAGGGCGCCGAGGCCGACGCCGAGTATCAAATCGCGCTCACCCGGATTGCGAAGGAACAAAAGGCCGAACTTGACGCCATCGCCCAAAGTGGCAACGACAAAGAGGCGATAAACCAGGCGAACGCGGACGCTGCGGCCAAGAGGAAAGCGGCCGCCCAGAAGCACGATTATACCAAGGGCGACAACACGCTCAAGGCGGATCAACAAGCCCTGGAAAGTGCCCAACTGCAAGTCACCATCGCCGGCAAAACACAGGCCCAGGTGGACGCCATAAAGCAGCGGGGCCTGGCGACGTATATTGCCGACTTGAACGCTGAGTATGCCGCTGCGGGCACCGATGCCGATCGGAAACTGTCAATCCAGCGACAGCTCGCCGATGCCATTACGCAGCAGAACCAAATCGCTGCCACCAACGTACACACGGCCTGGGATGTTGCCTTCAAGGAGATCGCGAACCAGCAAACCAACTACTCCGATATTATTGTGGGCGCCTGGAACAACATTAGAAATGATATTGGGTCCACCTTTGATAAAATTGTCGATCAAGGTATGTCCGCCACGGACGCCCTGCGGAATATCTTTCAGTCCGTCGTTCAAGACATCGAGAAAATGTTTCTCAAGATGTGGGAGGAACAGTACATCATGGGTCCGCTGCAGCAGCTGCTTGGCAGCATGGGGCTGGGCGGCGCTACCGGCGGTGGTGGCGGTGGTGGTACACCGGCCGGTTTAACTTCCATCCCGGCTCCGAGCGAGGCTTACGGCCTTGGTTTTGCTGCCCAAGGTGGCGGTGTTTCCGGCTGGACTGTTGTCGGCGAGCAAGGACCTGAGCTGGCGTATTTTGGCGACTCGGCCCGCGTCTACAACGCCGGTGAGTCGACGGCCATGGCCAGTTCGGCCGGCGCCTCGGCAAGCCCGAACATTAACGTGAATGTTGTTAACCGCAGCGGTCAGCAGCTATCCGTCACGCAACAGGCCCAGTACGACCCGGCCACCCACACAACCTTGATGCAGATGTTCGTCGATGGCGTGAACAAGAACCTCGCCGGGTCCCGCGATCTGCTGTTTGGGAGGGGTTAAAAAAATGAGCTATCCTGCTTTTCCGGCTATCGCGCCTCCTTCGTTGTCGCCTTCCGGGGCGCAGGAGGATATTTTTCAAGATAACAAAATCAGCTCTCCTGTTGATGGCGGCTACTCAGTTAGCCGCTCGCGCTATACCCGGGCTACGATGGGCAAGAACTACACCTGGGTGGCCATGACAAACGAGGATTATGCGCTTTTCAAACCTTTTGTGTTGGCGAATTACGCCAACATTTTTATTTGGCCCGATCAGGACACCGGTGCTCCGGGGAATATGCAGTTCGTTTCGCCACCCAAGGCCATAAAAACCCTGTTGGGCTACTGGCATGTGGAAATATCGATCGTGGAGGCGTAGCTTATGCCATTACCCTTTTCGAGCGCCGGCCTAATCGAGAAAAACAAACTTTCTAATGACCACCCCTGGCTTGTGTTGTTCGAGGTGCAGCTGCCCGATGGGACGAGCGCCCACCTGGCGAAGAACAACGAGGTCGTGACCTGGCGGGACATCGCCTGGGAGCCTATCCCGGTGCTGCTGTCGGACAACACCCAGGATATGAAGGCAATGTCTACGTTTACCATTCAAATCTCCAACGTTTCCGGCGTTGTTCAATCCTATCTGGAAGAGTACAACGGCCTGGTTGATTGCGTGATAGTGATCCGCCTGGTCCACGCGGCGCACCTGGACAACACGACGCCGGAGATCGAGGAATCCTTCAATGTTCAAAGCACGACCTATGATGAAGAGTGGGTCACATTTACCTTGGGGTCCGATTTTTGGATGTACTACCGGGCGCTCGCCGATCGCTACTTGCCGGATTTTTGCTGCTGGAAATATGCGAAAATCAAATGCGGCGTGCCGGCGGCGGTGCTAAGGCAATTCCCTTCTTGCTGCCACACGCTGGCAGATTGCAAACTCCGGAATAACGCGCTGCGGTTCGGCGGCGCTCCGGGAATGGGGGGATTCTATGCTTCTGACATCTGATCTTGTGGGTAAACCCTTCAAAGATGGCGGCCGAGGCCCTGGTGCTTTCGATTGCTGGGGGTTGGCCGTGGAGGTGTTCCGCCGGTTCGGCATTGAGATCCCCGACTACCGGATCAGCTGCGAGTCGGTCAATACTGGGGTTATGTGTAAGCGTGAACAATGGGCGCCGTGCATCGGAGAGATTCCGTCGCCTGCGCTCGTTGTGTTTACGACGGCCGGCATCACCGACCACATTGGTGTTTATCTCGGTGCCGGCAAATTCATCCACGCCCACCGCTCGGCCGGCGTGGTGGTTACTGGCGTCGACCACGTATTTTGGAAAAGGCGCATTGAGGGCTTTTATGTGCCCGGGTGGTTGCCATGAAACTAATATTCATCCGGAACCCGCTCGCGCCGGAGCGTCGGGAAATAAAACATTTGGAGGCCGGGCTGACAGTCGCCGAGCATATCGCTCCGATCTTGCAGCTCTGGCCTGGCACAGAGTTTTCCGCCAGCATCAACGGGCACCTGTTGCTGCAGGAGGAATGGGGCGCCCTGGTCCCTGGCGACGAGGACAGCCTAGTGCTGCACCCGGTCCTGGGCAGCGGCGTGTCGAACTTCTTCCGGGCCATCTTCGATATTGCTTTAATGAGCATGGTTGGCGGTTTCTTAGGAAACATGGGCGGAAACCCTTTCTGGAAAGCTGTATTGACCGGCGTCGGATCTTATATCGGCGGCCGGATCGCCAACGCCATCTTGCCGCCTCCCAGACAAGACCTTAACACGCAGCAGCAGCAATCAAACACATACGGTTGGAACGGCCCGCAGCCGACGGCCCAGCCCGGGACGCCGGTGGCGAAAACCTACGGCACCGTCAGGATCGCGCCGGTCCTGCTGGCCCGGTTCATCACATCGGACGGCAGTAATCAGTATCTGAACCTCTTATATTCCGGCGGCGAAGGTCCGGTCGACTCCGTGGACAACATCCTGATCGACGGCAACCCCATCGGAAACTACGGCACCAACATCCAGGTTGATATTCGGTATGGCGCCAACGACCAGACGGTGATTCTTAATTTCGGCGACGTAGTAACTGATTTTCAGCTGGGTTATGAGCTGGACACGGCCGGCCATTGGGCGACCCAGACCACCATCGGCACAGCGGACCAGGGGCTGCAGATCACGCTAGAATTTCCTTACGGCCTCGCCCACGTCAACAGCGACGGCAGCCTGGGCAATGCCTCGGTCGCGGTAGAGGCCCAGTACCAGGTCGCGGGCAGCGGGTTCTGGTGGGAGTGGAATCTGCCGAATAGCGGAACCATCACCGGCGCCCAAAACTCGGCGATGTGGAAAACTTTCCGGCTGGACAACCTGGCGCCTGGCCAGTATAACGTCCGTGTGCGCTGCGTCAGCAAATCTGGCACAACCGTGGAAGATATGACCCGGGTGATGTGGGTCACGCTCTCCGAGGTAATCTACCAGGATTTTTCCTACCCGAACCGCGTCCTGGTCGGCATCAAGGCCCTGGCCACTAGCCAACTGAGTAATTCCGATCCGAGCGTAACCTGGGAGCAGACGCGTTCGAAGGTCTATGTCTGGAATCCGAACACTCATAAATACGAGCAGCAACGCGCCTCGAACCCCTACTGGGCCTGCTACGATCTAATCCACCAAGCAAAACCTTTGAAGAACATTAACACCGGCCAGTATGAATACTGCATCGATGGAAACCCGGCCATTCGGGTTGATTACGCCGCCTTCGCTGCCGCTGCGGCCTACGCCGATGGGCTGTTAAACGGCGACTACCGCTTCAGTTTGAACATTTACCTGGCGGAAAACCTGAGCTTTTGGGACGCCCTGGCGCGGTTCGCCATCGTGGGGCGCGGCACGATCATCCCCAAGGGCACACTGTATAGCTGTATCTGTGATATGCCCAGCGCTCCGGTCCAACTGTTCACGGTCGGCAACATCGCTGCGAAATCCTTCAAAGGCGGTTTTCAAGGCACCAGGGACCGGGCCTCCAGCGTGGAGGTCACTTTTTATAACAGAACTAAAGATTATTCGATCGACCAGGCGGTTTATTATGGCCCTGGCTACGAGTCCGCGGCCGTGATCGCCAACCCGGTACAGACCACCTACTATGGAATCACCGATTATCTGCACGCCTACGCTGAGGCCGCCTATCTTTCACGTTGCAACCAGTACCTGGTCCGCACCGAGAACTGGGAGGCGGATATCGACGCTATAGCTTGTACGCTGGGCGATGTCGTTTCCGTGCAGCACGACATTCCGAAGTGGGGTCTGGCCGGTGGCCGGATCGTGTCCGCGACGGAAACCACAGTCACGCTGGATAAAGAGGTCACGCTGCTCGCCGACCAGGATTATGCGCTGAAAATTCGCTTGTACACCGACGAGGTTATCGACGTGCCGGTAAACGGCCACGCCGAGGATACAACAACGGACATCCTTTCGATGGTGGCACCGTTCGCCACGGTCCCGCAGCAGTACGACGTCTATGCTTTCGGCCCGATCGGAAAAGAAACAAAACCGTTTAAGATCACCCAGATCGCCAAGTCCGGCGACCAAAAAGTCAAAATCTCCGGCATCGAATACGTCGCTGCGGTTTATGACGAGGATATCCTCGCCCCGGTCGTCAAGTACAGCCTGCTCAACAATGCCGCCGTTGAAGTCACTGGGCTGAACATCGGCCAGCAAACCTACCGGCAAAAAGACGGCACGATCATCTCCATCCTCAACATCTCCTGGGCCGTCCCTAAGAGCCTTGTGGCGGGCTACAACGTCTGGTATAGCAGCGATGGGGGCGTGACCTGGTCGCTGTGGGTTGCCGGCACCCAGGCGGCCAACGCGACAATAATGAACGTCAATGCCCTGACGACCTATCTGGTAAAAGTCTGCACCGTCAGCGGTGCCGGGGTTGCGTCCGTGGGCGTGATCTCCGGCCCGGTTCTCGTTACTGGCAAAATTTTACCGCCGGACCCTGTGCAGGGTCTTTCCTGGCAGGAAGTAAACGGCGGTTTTTTACTGAAATGGCAGGCAAACGCCGAGCCGGATATCGTCGGCTATAACGTATACCAGGGCGCCAACAACGCTACCATGGATGGCAGCGCACTAATTGCGCAAACGATTATGACCACCAGTTTGCTGGTCCCGGAATCGCAGGCTGGCGCGTATGCTTTCCATGTTGTCGCGGTAGACACCAGCGGCAACGTTTCGCCGGCGCCGGCCACTGTCCTAGCCTCGTTCTCTGTGCCGGCCGACGTTGTCGGTTTCGACGTGGTGCGCGACGGCGACAACCTGTCGTTTATGTGGCAGCTGGTCCCTGGCGCGGCCGTCTACGAAATTCGCCGGTTAAGTTGGGAAAAAGGCCAGCGCGTCGGCCGAACGACCAGCCCATACTTCAACTGCCTTTTCCCAACGCCGGGCGATCATGCTTTTTATATCAAGGCCGTCGACCAATACGGCAACTACAGCGTAAACGCGGCGACCGCGAGAGTAGTCATCATTGATTCCGGAAACCGGAACGCGGTCATTACCGTGGACCAGGTGGCCGACGGCTGGCCCGGGGTGACGCTGAACGCCTTCGTGGATAGCGGCAACGGCGCCCTGCAACTGAGCGACGGTGCCACGCGCGGCCTACACATCCTCGACGTCGATCTCGGGAAGTCTTTCACCGCCCGGAACATGATTCTGTCGAACATGGTCGGCGTGGATGATTCCGGAATAACCTGGGGCGACGCGGGCTTCTCCTGGGCGGATGTCGAGGCCCAGGCGCCGTGGCTGCCTGACGGCGACATATCCGGCGCCGCCCTGGACAACCAGATCTCGCTGTACACCGGCCTTCCGGCTAATGTCATCGAGTCCTTCCCGCTGGACGGCACGGTCGCTGGCGACAAAGGAACCCCAGCGCTGGAATCGGTCAAAGTGTCCTTTGCGGACGGCCGCTTCAAACAAGGCGCTTTCGTCGGCGATCTGACCCGGCTGTCCTGGGATGTGAGTATCCCGGCCACCTTCAACACCATTTTTACCGTGTCCGTGAACCACCCGGTGGTCGACAACGTAGTCTTCCTCACGTTACAGGGCAGCGCTGGCTATCTGTTCGTCGGCTTTGAGCCTGCGAACGGCGACGATCTGGGCACATTTTATCTGCAGGACCACCTCGGCAATCGGGTGGAGGCTGCGCTCCAATTCAGAAACACAGACTGGCTGTCCTTCGGCATAGCGCAAACTACGACAACACGGAAGCTGTTTGCCTACTCTTTCAGCACCGGAGCGGTCGCGGAAGCCTCCGGGGCCTATGCGCCGATCGGAAGTTTCACGGCTGCTTTCTTGTACCCCAAAATAAACTAAAACGGAGGACCCCGATGAAGGGAAAGGTATTCGTCGCGCTACTGGCTTCGGTTATGGGCTGGGCGCTAGACCTGTTTGATCTGTTTCTCCTGCTGTTCATTGCGCCGGTGGTCGGCGCTCTCTTTTTTCCAGCCTCGGACCCGATGCTGTCTCTAGTCGGGGTGTATGCGGGCTTCGCGGTGTCGGCTCTGGTCCGGCCGATCGGCGGCATGGTGTGTGGTTCGTTCGCCGATCGACGCGGGCGCCGGGTGACGCTGCTGGCGACAATGACCGGCGTGGGAATAACCACTGCATTGATGGGCGCCCTGCCGACGGTCGCGGCGATCGGGCCGCTGGCCACGGGCCTGTTCGTGCTGCTCCGGGTCTTCCAGGGTCTTTTCGTGGGCGGCGTGAACGCGGCCACTCACACGATCGGCACCGAATCGGTCCCTCCGTCATGGCGAGGTTGGGCCGGGGGGCTTATCCAGGGCGCCGGTGGCGGCATCGGCATGGTGTTAGCCTCGGGCGTATATAAAATCTGCGTGATCGCCTTCCCGGGGGATTTATTCTCGACCTGGGGGTGGCGCTTCATGTTTTTCTCGGGTGCCCTGAGCGCCCTGGTCGCGTTTCTGCTGTTCTCCTTTCTCAGCGAGTCACCCTATTTCGCGGAGCTGCAAAAAAGCCAGATAACAGAGAAAGCGCCCATCAAGGCGCTATTTTCGGCTCAGTATCGCGGGATTGTCTTGTTAAATTGCGCCGTGGTGATCGCCGGAGCCAGCCTTTACTACCTCACCGCCGGCTATCTGCCGGTGTTCTTGGGGGTGGTTAGCCACCTATCCCGGCCCGAAGTGGCCGACATTCTGATGTGGACAGGGGTTGCCGGGGTCCTGGCCAGCGTGGCAGCCGGGCAGCTCGGGGAAATCTTCGGGCGCCGGGCGGTCCTGTGGGGCTGCGGCGCCGGCGGCGTCATCCTGGCCGGGTTCGCCTACCAGACGCTCGCGATCACGCCTGTGCTGGCCCTGCCGCTCGGACTGGCGCTCTCGGTCGTCGGCAACGCTCCCTGCACCTTGATTTTTCTAAACGAGCGCTTCCCCACGGCGATCCGGGCGACTGGAACGGCCTTTTGTTGGAATATCGGGTATGGTGTCGGGGGTATGATGCCGCTCTTTGTTACGGTTCTCAGCCCACAAGCTTTAGATATACCGATTCGGTTGGCCTGGTTCCTGGGAGTAATGGGGCTACTGCTGCTGGTGTGCCCGTTCCTGTTTTCCGAGACAAAAGGCAACTTTTAAGGAGGCAAAATCATGGAAATTCGCGATCTGCATCTGAAAGGTACTCTCCTGCTCACGCTCAAGAAGGAGGACGGCTCAGTCGAGGTCCGGCGGAAAGATAACATAATCGTCAATTCGGGCTTTGATTTCATTTGCGCCCAGGTGGCTGGCGCGCCGGCTGCGGTCATGCAGGCCATCGCTCTCGGCACCGGCAACAGTTCCCCGGTCGCTTCCCAGACGACGCTGGCGACGGAGCTGGCCCGCCAGGCCGCCACTTACGCGCACACAAACGGCACCCAGACCTTCACCCTTAGCTCTACGTTTGGCCCTGGCGTGGCCACCGGCGCGATCACTGAGGCGGGTGTGTTTAACAGCACTTCTGCCAGCTCGGGCACCATGCTCGACCGCGTGACGTTTTCGGTGATAAACAAAGGCGCCTCGGACACTTTGACGGCTCAGTTTCAATTCACCCTGAGCTAATGAGGTCTGGAAGGGGGGATTTTCTGTGGCTTTTCCTACTAGCGTAACTATAACCCCCACCAACGGGAGCAACTACACCTGGGCCGGCTCCGGGTTTGCCTGGGCCGCCCCAGATGGGGCTAAAACATGGGGATCGTCCTACTCGGTGGCCTATGCACTAAACGTCGGAGAAGGCTGGTCCACCGGCGAGGCTGTGTCCGGGCAGTACACTCTGGCGCAGAGCGAAGGGTGGCGCGTGGCTGAGTCCTGGTCCCAGGTTTTCATCCACATAATCGCGGAATCGCTGCAGATAAACGAGGGCTGGGTGGACATTTGGCAGCCGCTGCTTCGGATTTTCGAGGGGTTGGCCGTGGCCGAGGCCCTGGCAAATTCCACGACGATCCCCAAGGCCGAGAGCTGGCACACGGACGAGCTGGCCACTCGGGCGCCACAGATCAACCCCCTGGAGGGCTGGCGCACCGACGAGGCGTGGTTCCAACAATACCTGCTCTCCCAGGCCGAGGGTTGGAACATGGACGAGCTGGGCGCTCGGGCGGTCAGCAGAACGTTGTATGAGTCGTGGCTGATCGCCGACAACCCGCCGGTGTGGGTCGCCGTCAAGGCATTTCTGGAAACCTTGAACACCGGCGAAACAATGACCCACGTTTGGCAGGACTTCTTGACTTTAGTGGAAGGCTTGACAATCGCCGAGGCGCCACAAAACGCTGTAACAAAGCCGCTCCGAGAACTCTGGTTCACGTCCGATAAGCTAACCAACGTGGCCACAAAAGGCGTCGCCGAAGGCTGGCAAACTGCGGAGGCGCCGACCACCCAGGTCGATTTCGAGCGGGTTTTCACGGAAGCGTGGAGCCTGGTTGATTCGCTCTCCAAGGCACAGGTCAAGGCGATCCTGGAGGCGCTCGATTTGGATGAGGCGTATCTCCGGAGCGCCAACGCGGTAATCTCCGACCTGGCGGTCGCCTCGGGCGATCTGACGGCGGACCAGTTCCTCAGCTCGATTTCCTCACCGGCGGGCTACGGCCCATTCACCGAGTTTATTCCCGGCGAGCTGGAATATCAAAAGGCGCTCATCGCCCTGGTCCTTGCCGGCCCTTTGACCACCGGCCGGCCGCAAGTTACTGAGTGGCGGCTGATGGTCGATGTGCCGGACAAGACGGACAGCGGCACATTGGCCCTGCCGGCGGCGAACACCTTCATTCCTTTCAAGGTCCGATTTTTCGCGGCGCCGGAGGTCATTGTCCAGCTCCGGGGCGGCAGCAGCGGCACGCCGGACATTACCGCCATAACCGACGCCGGATTTTATGTGCAGATCAACGACGCCACCGGGCACTCGATCGCCGGCGACATTGTCTGGTCGGCCGTCGGATATTAATCGATGGGAGGTAAAGAGCTTGCAAAGTTTTATTAATATCCAAAGTACAGACACCCTGGCAAACAGCCGCCAGGAAATTCTGAATAATGATTTGACGATTATGTCGTGCAGCTCGGGCACATCATTTCCGACGACCAATCTGGTTGTGGGCATGTTTTGTCTGCGGACGGACCTGGGCACCGCCGGCCAGCTTTACCAATTAAAAGATTTATCCCCCACCTGGGTGCTAATCTTCGACCTGGCAAAAGTTTTCGTCGATAAGGCATACGTGGACGCGCAGGATGCGACCAAGGTCAGCACCACCCAGGTGGTGACGGCGCCAACGGCCAACAAAATCCTGCAGCTGGACGCGAGCGGCAATCTGCCTGCCAGCATCACCGGCAACGCCGCGAGCGCGTCAGCTGTCGCCTGGGGGAATATCACCGGCAGACCCTCCGCCTTCACGCCGCCGGTCGCCGCTGCCGGTGTCCTGGGCGGGGTCATTCCCGGTGCTGGCCTCGCCATAGATGGGAGCGGCAACCTCTCGGTCAGCGGTGGCACGTCGGGAACCTTCTCGGCTTCGACGCAGCCCTACCGCCGGTTGCCCGCTGGCACTTCGCCTCCCACCAACGGCCCGATCGACGTCCAGACCGGCTCTGGCACCATCATTTCTTATTTCCACAACATACAAACCGGTGTGGGGGCGCAGACCACCACCTTTGCCTCTCTTATCCAGCAGCTCATAAATCTTTCGCATTATCATTACATGGAGAAGCAGCTCTCCGTCGCCACGAATTGCTCCAATTGCTGCTTCGCTCCCGGCACCAAGGTGCTGATGGAGGAAGGCAATTACAAAAATATCGAGGATGTTGTGGTCGGCGATCGGGTAGTTGGCCTGGGCGGCGCCAACAATATCCTCGACACCTATGTCGTAACGCTCGGGCCGCACGCGAAGGTGGTCACGCCTCGCGACACCCGCGATCTCAAAATGTCCGGGCAGCATCCGATTTGGGTGCGGACCCCGGAGGGGCGCGAGTATTTCGGAACACACGACTTGCACCTATGGAAGCGCGACCAAAAACACGCCATCTATGCTGGCAAGCCCATGATCGGGCTTACAAAAGAGGACCCATATGTGATCCTAGACCCCACCGAATATGCCCACGTCACCGGCTGGAAGCGGCAGGAGTTCGTTGTGGACCATTCCTTCGACGAGAATTCGGTTTTGGTTCATCTGGTCGTCGATGGTAGTCACACATTTACTGCTGATGGGTATGTCGTCGCTGGCCGGGCGAACGATGAAGATTTCGACTACAACAACGTGAGATGGGAGGCCGTGGAAGATGATTGTCGTTAAAAGACCGCGCAATCCCGAGGACAGCGAATATTTCCAGATTGATGTGGTTAACGGCATCCTGGCTGTCACCTACCTGACGGCCGTCGAAGGTAGCCGCGCTCCGTTCACGGATGAGGACTTCACCGCTGCGGCCTCGACATCTGTTGTGCTGAACGACAGCTTTGCACCCAATTCGATGTATTCTCTTTACTTTACCGTGATGGGCGGGTTTTATTGGTCAGAGAGTTTCTCGTTCCTAAGTTCCCGCGATGGCGGTTCGCCGCTGCGGCAATTTTACAACGTGGACACCAAAAAGGCGCCGGCGCTTGAGCTATTCTTCGTTGATTCGGTGGATGAATATGTGCTGGTCAGCTATTACCCAATGGCGACCAGGGCGGCCGATGCGCTCGATCGGCCCAACAGCGAGGTGTTTTTCGCCACGGTCGCTGCGCTTTACCCTCAAACAGTTCCGCTCTTTACAAAGTTCAAGGCGCGGCGTGCTGTTGTATCCTCCCTGGACCCGAACGACAGCATCGCTGCGCTGGAATCCCAGGTCGATATTCTTTCGCAGCTAGTCTTCTCCCTGCTTGATGCGATGCCGGACTGTTGCGGGGCAGCCAAGGTGGCCTTCCCTCAGCTGGACCAATTTAAGGCAGCGGTCCAGGCGACCAGCGTCTTAACGGTAAAAGGGGCGGCCGTGGCCATCCCTGAGCTGCGAGCGAAAAAGCAGCAAGTTCGCACGCTGCAGCAGGCATATTTCGCGGAGAAGGGCGGGCCTGGTGCTTAACTATGAAAGTGTATGTCGTCCTCGGCGAAGATTGTAATTTCAGCTGCCGGTACTGCTTGCAAAAGCCAAACATGGCCGGCGAGATCGGCCGGATGTCTGCTAACTACGACAAGTTAATTCCTTTCCTAGGGGCGGTCGCGTCCTCAAAAGAAGACAGTATCCTTCTTTGGGGCGGCGAGCCCTTTTTATATTGGGGCGCTTTCCAGGAGCTGGTTCTGGCGATCCGCAAGTATAGCCAGGACGTAAAGATCGGCACGGTGACCAACGGGAGCCTACTGACAAGGAACAAAGTGGATTTCCTCAACCGTCATAGGGTTGGCGTCGGCCTGAGCCATGATGGGGTGGCGACGCCGATAACCCGGGGCTGCGACGTGTTTACCTACCGGGATCTGCGCGACACCTTTTTGGCGCTGAACCAAAAGGCAATTTCCTGCGTGGTCAGCTCTCTGAACCAGGACATTTACCGCGACATATGGGGTTATTACGACGGCCTCCTGGGTCCTAGCGTTCATGTCAATTTGGAGTTTATCAAGGATTGCAACCAGGCGGGTCTGGCGCATTTCGACTACAAGAGGCTGGCTCAAACCTTCGACGAAATAGCCGAGAAGTTTCTTTCCGGCGTTCGCCAGGGCCGCGCTGATTCGAGAGAGTTCGCTTTCTTTTTGCCTTTCATCCAACGGCTGCACAATCTCCAAAACACTCCGGAGGCGCTGCGGTTCCCATCGTGCGGCGCGATGCTACGAACAATGAACACCGACCTGGAGGGTTGTCTATATCTCTGCCACAATTCCGACACGGTCCTCGGGGATGTCAGCGATCTACCGGCAGCCCGGGAGAAGTTCGAGGACTACAACACCTATTGTAAGCGGCCAAAGTGCAAGGCCTGTGCGTATTTCCCTTTGTGCGGCGGTGGGTGCCCGATGCAGAGAGAGGAATCCAATCGCCTATCTTGTGAGGTCCACAAAATACTTTATAGCCATGTGTTCCGCGCTCTGGGGGTGCTGGCGAAGGAGGGGCAAGGTGATGGCGGAGTTTAAGGTCAGCGAGGCTACGGTGGGCGAGATTTTTGGTGTAATCCGGGCCATCGACCAGAAACTTTCTAACCTGTGCGGCAAGTTAGAAGAAAAAGAAAAACGCTGTTCGGACCACAACGACACCACAACCGACCATGAAAAACGAATCAGAACAATCGAGCTGTGGAAGGCTGGCCAGCAAGGAATTTCCGGCGTTGCTCAGCGCTGGGGGCCGGTGATAATTTCGGTAGCAGTGGCCCTGTACATCGGGAGGGGAGGGCATCCCTAATGCTCAGACGGTGGTTCCTTTTTCTGCACAATAACTGGGTGGGCGTCATCTTAACGATGACGCTCCTCTTGTTCTCCATCTTTGTGTTCGCTTTTTTCCGTAACGGCGAGTTCGGCACACATTACGACTTGGCCTCCTGCTGGGGCGGCGTCGGAGCGATAGCTACGGCTGCGGCTACCGGCTACGGTAAGTGGTGGACGGACAGCAAATACAATAGTGCCGATGGACAAAAACCGGATTAGTAACCAAAAAGCTCAGTGAGTTAATAAAATGAAATTAAGGGGGCTGTTAATAAGTGAAAGGTATTGATGTAAGCTATCATAATGGGAATGTTGACTGGCAAGCAGTAGTCGACGCCGGTTACAAATTTGTTATAATCCGGCTGGGCTATGGGATTCGTCACCTTGACCCCAAATTTGTGGATAACGTAAATGGGGCTCTGGCGGCTGGACTTAAAATTGGTGTGTATTACTACAGCTATGCGCTTAATGTTGAAGATGCCAAAGCTGAGGCGCAGTTCGTGCAGGAAGTTCTACAAGAACATGGGGTGAATCCGGAACTTGGTATTTGGTATGACATGGAGGACGCTGATGGTTACAAGGAGCGCAACGGTATGCCTGACAATCAAACCATTACGGATATGTGCTCCGCCTTTATATGTTCACTTAATGAATCAGGTTGTTCACATGTTGGCATTTATGCTTCATATTCGTGGCTAACAAGCAAAATTGACACTTCCCAGTTAGCCGATTATGTACCGTATTGGAATGCGCAATGGGGAAAGCGTAGCGATTTTCTGGCCGCCCAAATGTGGCAGTTTACGGATAGCTTAGATATAGGTGGCCAGACATTTGACGGAAATGAGTATTACGAATAAGGGGTTCTATAAAAGGCGGCTCAATTGAGTCGCTTTTTTTTGATGAAATATGATCACGTAACAGTCCTGGCGCTGCTGGGGTAATCAAAAATAAACGGAGGTAATCTAACCATGGATATTCAAAACGTGAACGCCGACGCTCCCTTCGCCCAGGCGCCCGCTCCGGCACTGCCGACAACCTCTGCACTAGAACAAGCAAAGGCGGACATTGCCAAAATCGAGGACGCAATCAAAAACCTGGAAAGCATCGGCGGCGATATTTGCGCCACGGAGCTGGTTATCCTGCGCCAAAAGCGGGATGATCTGATCGCTAAGGTTAAGGCCGAGGTCGAGAACATCACCCAGGAAGCCGGACAAATCGAGCAAGCCTTCACACAGAAATATGGCACCGCTGTTGTGCATGGTGCCGAGATCGCGCTTCTGCTCACCATACTAGGCCGGCTGTTTGGGGTGATCTAAATGGCTGTTATCCAATGGATTATTGCTAACGAGAAAACCATCCTCCGGGTCATGGTCGTGCTGCTGGCCGCCGGCATTCTATATTTTGTCTGGGCACGCCTCCACCCGGCAAAGGTGGTCACTTTTGAGAGTCAGCAGCAGGCCTCGACACCAACCGGGGTGGAAGGGGCGGCCAATGCTGCGGAGGTTCCCATTTCGTCGGCGCAAGCAGCGGAGATAGCGAGTGTGATAAAGCACGACGCAGGTAAACCGCCCAATGCTGTGGTACAGACTAACGGTGCAAGCCTGATAGATACTGCTAAGAAAGAACTGCAAAAGTTCGGTGGACAATTTTCGATTGTCACCGAGCCGAAAAACCCAGCCATTATTCCGGCTCTTTCGCTAACCGGAAAGACAGTAACTTCCGCTAAAGGCGGAACCCTTTCACCCAATACGCCGGTTACGCTGAACCAATATAACATTAAGGCATATCCGGATCGTTTGATTCAGGTTGGGGGAAGTTATCAGGAATTGTTTGCTGCTTATAGCTGGAGGGTCAATGTCCCTAAAATACCGCTCATTGCACCGCGTGGCGATATCGGATACTTGGGGGTTTACGGCCATGCGAACTTGGATAATCCAGGCATGTCGAGAATTGGGATCATATTAACCATACCTAAATAGAAAGCCCGGACTTTTAAGTCCGATAATAAGCAATTATGTTGAATTTAGAATCCAGTAATTAAGCGGCTTCGCAGGCATCAATGCCTGTGACAGCCGCTTTGTGCTTCCAGGGAGGACATATTAAAAGGAGGGATTGCAATGTGAAATCAGCGGTATTTCCGTTTTATCTGCATATCGCGTTTGCTTTCTGCATAAAACGGTGATAATATTATGCAGAAAGCACGATGGTAAGGCAGGTGATTGGATGAAAACCTTTGATTACGGAAAGATACGGCAAGAGCTCTTTACACCTGATATAGTAAATCTTCTTTCCGCTATCCACGAGTATAAAGGCAAGCAGGAGCTGTTCATCGAAGCGCAGCCGGATGTGCTGAAAGCCATGCTTGAGGTTGCGAAGATACAAAGCACAGGGGCTTCAAACCGGATAGAAGGAATTTATACATCAGAGGCACGATTGACGGAACTGGTCAGAGATAAGGCCGAGCCAAGAAACCGAAACGAGCAGGAAATTGCCGGCTACCGGGAAGTGCTTCAGACCATTCACGAAAGCTACGAATATATTGTTCCCCGCTCTAGTGTGATTTTGCAGCTGCACAGGGACCTTTACTCCTATAATCCGTCTTCAATGGGCGGGCGCTATAAGAGTGCGGATAATCTCATTGAAGAAGTGGACAGCTTAGGCCAGCGCAGAGTCCGGTTTCAGCCATTGCCGGCTTATTTAGCGCCCGAAGCAATGGATAATCTCTGCAATACCTTTTTTAAGTCCTTGGATGAAGGTAAGGTTGACCCGCTACTCTCCATCTCCATGTTCATTCTGGACTTTCTCTGCATCCATCCTTTCAGTGACGGAAATGGGAGGATGAGCAGGCTGTTAACTCTTTTGCTGCTTTACCGGGAAGGGTATATCGTCGGTAAATATATCAGCTTTGAGATGATCGTCGAAAAGACGAAAGAAGCGTATTACGATGCTTTAGCGCAGAGCTCCCTAGGCTGGCATGAGGAAAGGAACAGCTATGAGCCCTTTGTAAAGTACTACCTTGGCATCGTTTTGAATGTCTATAAAGAGTTTGAAAGCAGAGTGGAATATATTCGCGCCAAAGGAGTCACTAAAGCTGACAGAATCAGAAATATTTTTGCGGGCAAGATCGGTAAAATTACCAAGGCGGAGCTTTCGGTGTTATGTCCGGATATAAGTGTGACGACGATTGAAAAAGCGCTGTCCGATTTATTGAAAGAAGGCTATATTCTCAAGGTGGGTGTTGGACGAACAACCGCATATATTCGGAACCACGAAGAGTAAAAAAACTGCATATTAAAATTGTTTTCTGCATTTTTTATAGACGATTAATGCAGAAAAAGGTTGATTAAGGAGCTTCAATGATGAAGTTCCTTTTTTGTTGCTCATTTTTGCATTCACAATAAGGAGGATTTGCCGATGTTAGTTCATCCGGTGGTATCAAATGAATATGAAATAGCCAGTCATATCATTAAGAATATGTTTCAAAAAGGTCTGATTTTCCAAAGAAGAATTCGAGAAAATCGATGCTGAAAACAAGAGGACATTTGCCGGCGGAACAGCGGTAAAATAACTTGCTGTCACTAGCTTTCAGAGCTAACATGACGTAGCTTCTAAATTATTGCGGGTAGATATTTCTTTGGCCGCAATATGTTTCCGCACACCTCAAAGTAGTAGAACAGAAGGGAGTAATAATGAAAAAGATCACGACTATTAAAGCCTCCCCAAACCGCGATGAAACCGGAAAACAAATCACCAGGCTCCGTGTTGCTGCTTACTGCCGGGTCAGTACAATGCACGAGGAACAGCAAAGTTCTTTTGATGCCCAAATCAGGCACTACAAAAGTGTGATTGAGAACAACCCGGACTGGAAGTTTGCCGGCATTTATGCGGATGAGGGGATATCCGGCAAGACCAAGAAGAACCGGACAGAGTTCTTGCGAATGGTCAGGGATGCGGAAAATCACAAGCTCGATCTTATTGTCACTAAGTCAATCAGTCGCTTCGCAAGAAATACGACGGATTGTATTGAAACGGTTCGACTGATGAAAAACTGGGGCGTAGGGGTATTTTTTGAAAAGGAAAATATCAATACTTTAAGTGCTGAAAGCGAACTGGTGCTTACCATTCTAAGCTCAATCGCCGAGGAAGAACTTGCGTCGATGTCGCAGAATATTTGCTGGTCGAATCAAAAACGGTTCAAGCAAGGAAAACTGCAGTTGGTGACAGAGCGGTTCATGGGCTATGACCGGGATGGGAAGGGCGGGCTTGTGATTAATGAGGATCAGGCAGCCCTTGTTAGAAGAGTTTTTGATGACTGTATATCGGGCCTAGGGATTAACAGAATAGCAAGAGGCCTTGAGGCGGACGGGGTTAAAAACGTATCTGGCGGCACAAGTTGGCAACCATCAGTAATACTGAGAATGCTAAAGAATGAAAAATATGTTGGTGATGTCATTTTACAAAAGACGGTCACCGCCAACAGCATTACCTTCAAGAGAAAGCCCAATGAGGGTGAGGCGCCGATGTATTACATCAAAGATAACCACCCGCCTATTATTGAACGGGAGAAATTTGAACTGGTGCAAGAGCTTCTTGCGGAACGCGCAAGGGGAAAAGGCTATAGTCCGGATATGGCCTGGAAATATCAGATCCGATACCCCTTCAGTCAAAAGATAGTATGCGGCAATTGTGGACGAAGTTTCAGGCATCTAGTCCGAAACTCCTCGTATCCATCAAGGCAGTATTACTGGGGGTGCGCCAATTATATCGAACGAAAGATGTCCACCTGTGATATGGGGGCGGTTAAAAACAATACCCTTGAGCGACTTTTTATAAGGGTTTTCAACAAACTTCTTTTGAACAGGAAAATCCTGACCTCCTTTGCGGCAACGCTAAGAATGGTGAACAGTGTTAAAATCGGCAATGGCCAGCTAAAGGAAGTGGATGTGGAAATTGAGGGTTTGTTAAAGCAGGAGCACGCATTACTCAAGTTATATCAGGATGGGGTAACTGACAAGGCTATGCTTCGCATTGAGCACGAGGAGCTAGTTGGCAAACTTGGTCAACTCAGAGTGAAGCGTAGCGCCATGATTCAGCAAGTTGAAGGGCAAGATGACAGGCTAAAAAGAACGGAAGAACTTATCGCCCTATTTGCCGCAAGAGATAATCCGATTGAGACTTTTGACGAGGAACTGTTTGCTGCGATTGTCGACAGGCTGGTAGTACGGGAACGAGAATGTATTGTGTTTTGTCTGAAAAATGGAATGGAACTTGAGGAACGATACAAATTTTTGCGCGGCGACGACAAAGTGTGAGGTGATAATGAATGGCGTCAATTTCCTTGTATCCATACGGCTATAAACTAAGCTTTTTAGGAAAGAAGGAGGTTCACGAAGAACGAGCGGCGGTTGTCCGGTTGATTTATCAAAAATATATTGAGGGCATGAATCGGTATGCAATCACCTGGTACCTGATCAACCATAAGATACTGCGCCCGAGAGGCGACGCCTGTGATTGGCATTACTCGATGGTGAATAAAATTCTGCAAGATGAAAGATATATTGGAACCGAAAAATATCCGCCAATACTTACGCAAGAAACCTTCGAGGCCGCTCAAGAGGTGCGACGAACCGAAAAGGAAAAGGCCGTCGCTAAACGGCATGGAAGCTGCAATAGCAAAAGGAAATATCCGTTCTCTTTATTTATAAAATGTGGAAGTTGCGGCCGCAGCTATGTTAGAGGAATCCAAGGTTTCGACCGAACGACAAAAAAAGCTTCTTGGCGCTGTAAAAACAATCAGCTGAAAAATGACGGTAAATGCAAGGCAAGTGGCAATATATATGAGGAGATACTCGAAGTGGTTTGCGTTGACGGCTATAACAAGGCCCGAATCGATTTCTTAAGCGGGAGGTTTGCCGCTCATGCGAAATCCTGCCTGTTGTCAAACGATAGTGACCCAGTCACTGTGTTGATTCAGGAAACTATTGACCAGATGAAAGCGGCTGATGAGGAAAGGCTTCACAAATTGCAAATCGATTTAAACATACTGATAAATAAACGGACAACTGCGGAGTGGGAGGCTACGCCTCTGGACTTATCCGACTTTGAAACAGAGAAAATAAAAATCCATTTTACCAAGAATCCTGGGCAAATGACTAAGTTGGACATTGAACAATTCAAAGAAGTCTTTGCCAATATTATTGCTCTTGAGCCGGGCAAGCTCAAGTTGGTTCTTAAGAACGGGAGCGACATGTATCAAGAATATAAACCGATGAAAGGGCAAGTAAACAATGCGAAAAAATATAGAGATTATACCTGCAAAGCAGATAAATGAACTCAAGGGTCTTGAAGCGACTGCGAAAACGCGAGTATGTGCCTATTGCCGGGTTTCAACGGATAACGAAGACCAACTTAGTTCGCTGGAGGCGCAGATTTCCTACTACTCGAATTTAATTTCAAATAACACCAAGTGGAATTTTGTGGGTATTTATACTGATGAAGGTATAAGCGGAACAAATACAAAAAATCGTTTGGAATTCAATAGGATGATAGATGATTGTATGGCTGGCAAGATTGATATAGTAATGACAAAATCAATAAGTCGGTTTGCCAGAAATACAGTCGATTGCTTAAAATATGTGCGGCAATTAAAAGAGAAGAATATAGCCATTATTTTTGAAAAGGAAAATATCAATACCTTGGATGGAAGAGGAGATTTCCTGATAACCTTGTTAAGCTCACTCGCGCAAGAAGAATCTTCCGGCCTCAGCCGTTCAACCCGTATTGGCATAGTGTATCGGTTTCAGGAGGGGAAAATACGCGTCAATCACACTTGGTTTCTGGGGTACACCAAGGACGCAAATGGCGATTTGGTGATCGTGCCTGAGCAAGCTGAAATAGTAAAACGGATATTCAGGGAGTTTCTTTTGGGGAAAAGCGCGTATTCCATTATAAAAGGGCTTCAAAGGGACGGGATAAAAAACGGTGCAGGCAATATAAAGTGGTGGGATAGTAACATCTATCAGATTCTCAAGAATGAAAAACACATGGGCGATGCCCTGCTGCAAAAATCCTATACAATTGACTTCCTTACTAAAAAGCGGGTGCGAAACGATGGATATGTTCCTAAATATTATGTTGAAAATAGCCATGAGGGAATCGTCTCCAAGGAGGAGTTCGCCGCAGTCCAGGTCGAGCTTGCGAGAAGAACCAGCCTGCGAGGCTATTCGAAAACCGGAAAGAGCGAATACTCCAGCAAGCTTCCTTTCTCGGGCAAATTATACTGTAGTAATTGCGGAGCCAAATTTAACCGGAACATGTGGGGCACTGGCAAATATAAAAAGCCGGTATGGATATGTGTCAACCATAAAATGAATGGGGAAAAAGCTTGCCCACAGAAGGCCGTCATGGAGTGGGACCTTGAGCGGGCCTTTGTAAAGGCTATAAACCAGGTTATCGGCGGTAAGGAAACCTTCATGGAAAGGCTCTTCGAGAATATTTACAAGGGGCTTGCTATGGTTGAGCACGAATTCACCCAGGAGCAAATAGGCGAACATTTGGCTAAGCTACAGCAGGAGCTGATGAGCCTTGTGCGGCTAAATGCTAAGACAGGCCTTGACACCCGCGAGTATGATAACGAATATGGCCAACTGGCCGCAGAAATTGAGCGGTTTCGAGCACTGCGACAAACTCTGCTTGATGATGAGGCCCAGAAAGTCATAAGAATTCAGAGGATTGATGATTTAAGAGACTTCTTGCAAAGCCAAACTTCCCCGCTAGAGTATTTTAACGAAGACCTTTTTCGAAGGCTGATTGAGAAGGTCAGCGTGAAGTCACTGGTTGAAGCGACCTTTGTATTCAAGACCGGCGTTGAGGTTAGGGAGGTATTAGGTGGATAGAAATCCAAAAGCCGGAGACCTGATAGGGGAAACGGTGAAAGACAAAGACACGGAGCTGCTCAGCGACAGAGTGAGCGTCGGAGTAAACTGACAGGAAAGGAGAAAGACTCACGGCGAGTGTACGAATAAGTATCCTCTCTCGGCAAAATATTCTATAGCAATTGCGGAGCGATGTTTAAGCGAAAAAGCTGGGGAACGGGGGCAGCGAAAGAAGTATGTTTGGATTTGCCGGGAAAGGTTTGATAAAGTCTCTAAGGGTTGCAAGATGGATGCGGTGGGCGAGGAAAAGATCAAGGAGGCATTCGTGCGGGTCTCTAACCAGGTGATTAAAGATAGAGATATTTTTATTAAACGCATGACGGAGAACATCGAGCAGGTTTATCTTAAGAAAGCCAGCGTGGTTGATGCGGAGCCATTGACACACAACTGGGAGAATTACGCAAGGAGATGTCCTCGATAGTCAAGCTAAACTTGACGGCGGGGGTTAATACAGAAATTTATGGCGAGGAATATAACCGGATAAATGGCGAGATGGAGGAACTTAGGGGCAAGCGGACGGTTGTTACGCAGGCTGAAATTGGGAGGCGGGAAACGCTCGAACGGGTGTAGAAGGTTGACAAGCTGCTGCTGGGAAAGGACGCTGTGCAGGAATTCGACGAGTGGTTATTCGGGATGCTGGTCGAGCGGATCAAGGTATGAACCTATATCGACATCGATTAAGAGGTATTGTCGGTTGCGACTAGAAGTTAACAACGAACATCAGTATTGAACATGTCACCCTAGGCATGATATCGAGGGGTAGTTGCCTGTAGATAAATAAACGCTCGGGGTCGCTGCTGAATCACACTAATATTTTTAAATTATCTATTTTGCTTTGACAACTACTCGCCCGGAGTAGCTTGTTTTTTTTGTGGCGGAAATCCACATAGATGTTCATGACTACCAGGCGCCATTGGTTTTTTTAAGTCAGAACTATAATGCTGAATGAAAAAATGCAGAAAATTATGAGGGGGCTCTATTATGAAAAGATTTCACTTGTGGAGTGAATTGCTAATCTGTTCCAGGCAGAATCAAAGTGGCTGAGATGAACAGTGTTCTAGAAAGGTCGTTGTTGCGTTACCAAAATCGAATTATAACGTTTGAAGAGATAGAATTGTACGGTGCGCCTGAAAACAGATCTGCACCCTATAGGCTCAAATTTGGGAGGTAGATGACGATGGGACGTAAGGTGACTGCAGGGTTATTGATCGGGGCATTGTTCTTGGCACAACTTATCATTGGCGGTTTTTCCCATGTAACCGCCGCCGCGACGGTGAAGGACAATCAGAATTTACAGGCAGTCGTGACTGGGAACTCTGAGTTTGCCATGGAATTATACAAAAAGATCAGCAATTCCGGACCAAACAACAATATATTCTTTTCACCGTTCAGCATTTCCACGGCACTGTCCATGACGTACGCCGGCGCCAGGGGTAATACGGCGCAGCAGATGGCCGATACAATGCATTTCCGTCTTTCGCAAACCGACCTGCACCCGGCCTTTGGCGCCTTGTCAGCTGCGTTGAAGACCGATAACCAGGGCTACCGCCTGGAGGTCGCCAAT
>JARLHX010000388.1 GCA_031292035.1 Negativicutes bacterium
AGGCTGGGAACAACGATCAGCAAGACCGTCCACCATTGTATTTGACGCTCTAGTGACAGAGGCTTCATATTCGACTCCTTGTTCTATTTCCGTTTGCTTACAGTTGTGCGAAGCGTTGGGAGCTCCAGCGGCAGATCTGTGCCAAAAATAACAATTTAAGGCAATATTCGACGTTTTTCGATAAAATCCTTTCCTGTGAGAAAAAGCTTATTAGGTAAAACAAAAAGACTCCGCCGGCGCGGGCAGAGTCCTTTTGCAACAGCAGTATCAGCAAAGCTTTACTTTTTCAGAATCGGTACCGTATTGGCGGCGTGGGGCATAACCGTAACCGAATAGTCCGAGCGTCCCAGTTTCTTGGCGACAATGGCGAGAGCTTCCTCCATGGTGGCCGCCGGAATCATCCCGCCCTTGGTGATGAAAGCGTGATTCTCGGGTATAGTAACCACGATCAGCGGCAGCTGTTTTGCGATCAGGCCGAGCTTCAGGGCAATGAAGCCGGGAACGGTAAAGCCCTCACGCAGGGCCAGTTCCCGATCGTAGAGCGACTCATAGTCAAACCAGCCGCTGAAATCGGGCGGTTCCATGATATCCCGGCATTCCAGCACGATGATAATCGCCCCGTCCGATTTGACAGCTGCGAAGGCGTTGTCGATGCTTTTGGAACCCTGATACAGGTTTATATCCTTGGGAAAACCGCCGGCTGAGGCCACCACCAGGTCGGCCTGGGCGTCGATGGGCACCCCGAAGATCTCCTCTACCGTCCGGCAACCTTCCCGCCAGGCTTTGTCCCAGTGGCCGGCCACGAAGCGGGCGAATTTCCCCTCCGGGGTGAAGACGGCGTTGAGCAGAAAGGCGGGATTCAGCAGCCCGGCCATCTCGGTCATGTCCTCGTTCATGTTGTTGCCTTCCAGTTTCCCGGAAACGCAGTGAGGGCTGATCCCCTGACCGACCACATCATGCAGGCAGAAGCTGTGGTTACCCTGGATGCTGGCATAGCCTGACACGCCGGGCATTACCGACTTGCGGCCGCCGCCGAAGCCGCCCATGAGATGATAGACAATGCCGCCGGTGAGAATGACCTTGTCGGCAGCAGCGACCTTTTTATGGACAAAGGTCTCGACACCCCGGGTGGTTGTGCCGATCAGGGTGAAATCTTCGCTGTACT
>JARLHX010000389.1 GCA_031292035.1 Negativicutes bacterium
GCTACTCGGACCCGAACCCGCGATCGGCGATGCCCATGTTTGGCTTCCAATAGCGTCACCGTAAGTGGCTCTGTTGGGTTCGCCCAATTCCGCGGATGCCAAATTGCTCAACTGCGTCGCTTCCTCTTCATCACCAGGCAGGGGGGAATGGTGAGGGGGGAATGGTGTCAGGTACCTTTTCTGGGTCCCCTGACACCTTTCTCTCCCTCTATTTGAACGATTCCTCCCTCTTAGCCATGGATCGCGTTCGATGAGTCGCAGGGCTACGCTCGCCCTGCGCCAGCCGGCCGCCGCCGTGTTCAGAACCCTTCGTCATCGTGTATTAATACGTATGTTGGCGTTATCACGCTAAGAATCACAGAGGAAGGCCAACTGCGGTTACCTCTGCGTTACCCGCTTCCCCTCTGATCTGCGCGACTGCGTTCGTACCTACAATCCTGGCTCATCAGAGAAGTGATACCACTGCCCCTCCACATGACGCACATAGGGCCACTTTTTCTCCAGGCTAAAGGGGTCTGCGCTGCAAGCCGAGCCATCGCCATAACTTTTGAAGAAATACCCTTCGTGAAGCAATATGACATCCGTGTCGGCTATAAATGCCACACCAACGGTCCCGCCCTCGCAGCGTGCCGCCAGCAAAAATTTGACGTGTTTCAGCCCATCACCTGTGTCGAGCCTGTCAAACTCCCCATTGCATCCGTGTAGGCAAGGGATCCTCCCACTCTTGAAGTCTTCCACAACCTTAAGGTATTCGTTCAAATGTCTTTTGAATTCCCAATCTGCCACGGACTGCCCGATCGGCACTGCTGTGTACCAGGTGGTTACCAGAAACGTAAAGCACATCAGTGACGGCAATACCCATAGCTTGGATGATCTTCTCCACACGCGAAATCCATGATATGCGCTAAGGAAAAGAGCTACCACCAAAAGTGCAAGGGTCATGAGGGACAATAACTTAAGGACGGTCTCTGGGTGGAAGAAGGTATAGACCGTCAAAACAAAGTCCGCGAAACCGATGTACATAATCCCGAAGGTTACTACTCGCATCAGAGTTCACCTCCTGCTCGGGCGCCCCATTGCAACTTTTTCAGACTACCGATTGCCTGTGATGCCGTTATTTCGGCATCCGCACCTGTCCCTATTTGGATTAAAAGACCACCCAGCGACTCGCCCGGTTAAAATATCTGGGAGACCCGTGAAATCCAAAGGATCGTTCTTGGCTTTGGTGTTCCCTGCCAGGTGGAACTTAATCCCATATATGTGCACCACATATTCAGCTGCCACCCCGCCTGTTGTAAGGAAATACATTCGGTCATATGATGCACCTTCGAAGCCACCAACAAAGTTCCCGAATTGGTCACGGTTCATCTTCTTGCCACACCAGGTCCATGTGTCGTTTATGTGTTCTGCTTTATACCCAAAATCATATTTTCCTCCGCTATTGCTATTGGCGTAAATATTTTCAAGTCCCTGAATGGGGCCGGCGGTCGCCTCAGCGTAAATCCGCTGCAGTAATTCAAAGGTTTGTGCTTCGCTATAGTCCACCAACCCAGACGGATCAGTGAAGTCTATGGGGTTGTTTTTCACGTACGAATAGAAGTTGATGCCGCCAAAGAACCCGATTGGGTCTTCGCTGATGAATCGTCCCGTCGTCTGATCGAAGTATCTGGCGCGGTAATAATACAGCCCAGTCTCAGCGTCGAACTCCCGCCCCGTATACTGGAAGGGATTTGTGACGGACCCTGTCGAAGCCGCGAGTTTGCCGAAGGAACCATAGACGTAGCTGGCGGCGAGTTGGCCAGAGCCGTCCGTAAGTGAGGTGATCGAGCCTAAGCCGTCGGCGTGGAAATAGGACGTTGTTAGGCCGCGATACATGGCAAGGGGTTCGTCGATGCCAGTGCCTTGGGTGTAGTGCGCGACGATGTTGCCGGAGCTATCCAATTCCTCGACCACGTTGTCACCGTCATAGGCGTAGATCGAGGTGGCGCTGCCGAAAACCTTGCGAATCCTCCGCCCCATGGGGTCGTAGTTGAAATACACGGTCCCACCCGTTCCCGGCAGGGTCACGCTGGTGAGGCGTTTTTCGTAATCCCAGGTGTAGGAGGTGGTCCCGGTGGTGTCGGTTTTGCTCGTCGTGTTTCCGTTATAGTCATACGTGTACGTGGCGGCGGACGTGGAGGTGAGCTGGTTCGAACTGTTGTAGATGTACGACGCCGGGCTGAGGGAAGCAGTCCGATTTCCCAGCGTGTCGTAAATGTAATGCTCCGTCTGGTTCTCTCCCACCAAGACATTCGTCAACTGGTAGATGTTGTCATAGGTGTAATTGGAGGTCACGGAAACGGGATTGGGGTCAGCTTGTTGTAAGGCCGTCTTGCTGGTGCGATTCCCCGCCGCATCTACGACGTAACTGGTGCTTCCCGGCAGATACCCTCCATTGTGCAACACACTGAGCAAGCGCGAGAGATTGTCGTAGCTGTAAGAAGTATCCAC
>JARLHX010000390.1 GCA_031292035.1 Negativicutes bacterium
AAGATGGGCAAGTACGTGATTTTGTGTACCAACGCGCTGCTGCTGGAAAAGAAGATCGACCAGTATAAGCCGCACAAAAATTTCTGCTGGGACATTCATCTGGATGGCGACAAGCAGATGCATGACAAGTCGGTGGACCAGGATGGCGTTTACGAACGCGCCATTGATGCGATCAAGCTTTGCAAATCCAAAGGTTTTCGCACCAGCATCAACTGCACTTTGTTTGAAGGCGCTGACCCTGACCGGGTGGCGGCTTTCTTCGACATGATCGCCGATCTCGATGTTGAAGGCGTAATGACCTCGCCTGGTTACGCCTATGAGCGCGCACCGGACCAGGAGCATTTCCTGAACCGCACCCGCACCAAGGAACTGTTCCGCGCCATTTTCAAGCGTGGCCAGGAAAGCAAAAAGCGCGGCAAGCACTGGAAGTTTACCCAGAGCCCACTGTTCCTGGACTTTTTGGCCGGCAACCAGACCTATGCCTGCACGCCTTGGGGCAACCCGACCCGCAACGTGTTCGGCTGGCAGCGCCCTTGCTACCTGCTCGGCGAAGGCTACGCCAAGACGTATCAGGAATTGATGGAAACTACCGACTGGGACAAATACGGCGTCGGCAATTACGAAAAATGCTCAGACTGCATGGTGCATTCCGGCTTTGAAGCCACCGCAGTGATGGATTCCGTCAAGAAGCCCTGGAAAATAGCCGCATTGGCGTTGAAGGGGATTAAAACCGACGGCGCCATGGCCAAGGATATTCCACTCGATAAGGCCCGTAAGGCCGACTATGTGTTCTCAACCCATGTTGAGAAAAAGATGGCTGAAATTCACGCCAAGAAGGCCGAAGCTCAGTCCATCGCGGCAGAGTGATCAGTTAAATGCCGTAATGGCCACGCTAGGCCATTACGGCAGAGATTTAATTTTTTGCACCAGCGCTTTGCGGGCTTTTGCGGCATTCCCTGCCAGCATAATCAGCGCCGGGATTTGCAATGGATTTTGCAATACCGAAAGCAGGATCGATAAAATTTTAATCTGACCACCAGCGTTTAGCGCGATCAACGCGGCTGGTGGTAATGTTTGCGTGGCTGGGTCGGCGATGGCACGCAGGACGGCAAAGGGGATATTGGCTTGTGCGGCGACAGCGGCCACGGCACCTGATTCCAAATCAATAGCGTCGGCTTGCGTATTACCAAACAAAGTTGATTTTTGTTCCGTGGTGACAGCGATCTCATCGCCCGCGTAGGCTTTCTGGTGCGTGCAACCGCCCAGCCAAGCCAGCAAATCCGAATTGCAGGCATAATCATTTACCATCGCGGGAATGATAATTGTGCCAGCTGCCAATTCAGGGTTCAGCCCGCCCGCCAGACCAAAACTGATCAGCGCGGCGGCCCCATTTGCGATTAA
>JARLHX010000391.1 GCA_031292035.1 Negativicutes bacterium
ACCCACGCCTCCAGAACTTAAATTTTAGAAATCATTCGTCTTCGCGCCTTGGCGTCTTTGCGTTAAAAAGTCTGGGGCCGGAATCAGGTGACGAAATTACAGGCTCGCATTGGCTTTTGGAGCGGACGCTGGCAGGCGCCCCGGTAAACCCGAAGAAAAAAGTGGGTCGCCAACTGATCTATTTTTTATCGATGACACCCGCCTTAACGGTGACCCTTTCAGACCATCATTAAAACACGTCATTAGTCATCTCCGACCCCTTTGGCGATGTTTGACCTGTTGCAAATCCATCTCCGCCACGGCTTCCAAGACAAAATGCACCAGATGGCCGGCCGGCACCCAGTCCCGCAGGTTGGGCGGCAGCATCAGCGGGGTGTCGTAATCAATGTTGATGAAGCGTGCAGCCATGCCGAAATAATACAAGAGGCGCGCACAAATTACAAGCTCTTATTACAACAATAAGTGTAATTTCCCACTAAGTCCGACAGGCTGCTAGGAACTTGGTATGGGTTCATGATTTGAAGCGGAATGGACAGGAGCGATAGGGCGGCAGGAACGCGACGCAATCCCGCACGCACGCACAGAAAAAAACCGCCAATAACGGCGGTGGATGCTAAAAAATAAAAAGTAGTCATATATGTATTTACTTCTCAAGGTCGGAGCAGAATCAAATAGCTACTCTTCAGGCGAGAACGGTAAAGGGCCGACCGTCCAGTCGTTTAGCGGTAAGCATCCGGCGAATTGCGCCGGACGTTTCCTCCCTTGGAGCTGGTTCGCATCCGGAATCGTTCATCAGGCTTTCGGGTTCATGCCGAAGTTGGCGGCGAAGTTCCATCCGAATCCTTTCTTAACTTCCGATGTATAAAAATGCCCGCCGTAATGGCTCCGAAAGCCAAAGCTATAGCCATAACCGTCACCTTTAACTTTGGTGGCGACCTTGATGAGATCAGCCATGAACGCCTCGCGGAGGGGTCAAAGACAACGACGAGTTGGCGCGCGATGGGGAGCCCGACATTCGGTTGTCCCCCCTCAATGAACATCATGACTGGTCGATCCAAGGTCAACGGCCCAATTTTCAAGGAGCCCTTTAGACGCGCGCGAAACAGGGGCTGCCGACCAGCGACTGAGCCTGCCTCTCCGACCTTTTTGGGCCTATCCTCCAACGTTAGTTGGTTTGTAAATGACAACGGAAAGAGAAGTGCCGCATTGTTGCCAGTGTCAAGCTCGGCCGCGATTTGCAAGGTGCCGAAATCAACAATCACCGAAGGTAACGCATCATCCCCTTTCCCAATATAGGGGATCCCCGCCCCCAGTGGAACTGTAGCCGCCGTTTTGGCCATCACCAAAATGGATCCAATGCCGAGGTCCATTTGAACCAGTTTCCCTGGAAAGCAATTCGGCCCGAAAACTCCTTTTTCGGTCGGGAGGTCGTAATCGACGGCGTTGGCCGGACCATCGTCGATGGAAAGGTCGCCAAGGGTCGCCCCTTTTACCTCCGTCAAAAATCCAGGAATGGGTTTCCCAAGACTCCCGTCGATGGCCGTCGACGGACCCAAGTTCGGGAGACCTAGCTTGGCGGCGAGTTTTAGATCCAAGATGTTTTCACTAGAACCGGTGTCAAAAAACACGGGCACCGGCTCACTGCCTGCGACCTTTAGGAGCGTTAGCACACGGTCCTTCGATTGGGATATGTGGAGCGCACCCAAGGGTTGTTGGGCGAGCCCGCGGCTGGCCGTCAGTGCCGCAAGAAGGAAAAGGAGGGCCGATCTCTTCAGCCAAAATCTTCTGCTCCATGTCCAGTTTCCCATAGTGATAATTGTTTTAGCACATTCGTGCAATTGAGCATTGCACTTGACTATGAAGAATTCAATCGACTTGTCAACCGCGCACTTGCGCCCGTTTGGTGGTCACGAAAGGCTAACAATAATAATGGCCCGGGACCAATTGCGCGTCGTGCGACACTTTGGGGAACAGAGCATATTTGCCAAGGTTGGGAAATATAATCATTCAATGGCGTGATTCGGTCGCAGAGCGACATGGGAAATTCACCCCGCACTCCATGGCGGGTGTCAGTTTCCAAATCAATCCGTCCTGACGAGATGGAGGAAATCCGGCGCCCCTCCGCCTCCGGGACGCACGAATTCGTTGGGCCGTGTTACCAGACACTGACGTGTCTGGCTAATGTCCAAGGTCGCTCCGCGACTGAACACTTTTATCGATGGCAAAGATCAGAAGATCATAATTTCCATCGGCTATAGTCATATCAATATTTACCTGTCCCCCGAGCGGGAGAAGGAACCGGGCCCAGCCAGTTTTGAATTTGAGAGTTAGAGGATTTAAGAGTTGGAAGATTGGGAACGCCAACGGGCGGGGTCGG
>JARLHX010000392.1 GCA_031292035.1 Negativicutes bacterium
AATATAAGCTATTTATAACGATGCAAATATCAAAGACACTCTGTGGTAAATGCGGAAAGCCAGTCACGATCTTTGTTGGAAAGATACCCGACACCTGGCTATACTTTGAAAATCCTGAAAAACCTAAGCATTGGGTAATCCGCTGTGAGAGTTGCACCACAATGGAAGAACTACGCTTGTGGGGAATTTATCAAATAAAGTCATCTACTACGGAATGTGTCAATGGTTTTAGACAAAAGACCAGAAAGATTAGTCCCGCGGAGCTGTGGAAAAGTGGACGGAACTTGCACCGCCCACTTTTCCACAGCTCGGACGACTACGAAGACCCAGACAAAGAAACAGATCCCACCTCCTCCGTCTTCGGCGGGTTAATCCAGACCGCCAGCGGTAATGGGGCTGGTTTGGCCGGTCCTTTGACAAACCGCTCTGGATTTTTATCGAAAGCGCGATCTAAGACCTGCTGACGCTGCTGAAGAACGGCCGCAGCACGGCCCAAATGGACATCAGCCGGGGTGAGCAAGCCAATGCCGGTGTGATGGTGTTCGGTATTGTACCAATCGAAGAAGCGTTTGGCCCATATGCGGGCATCCGCCAGGCAGCCAAACGAACCCGGATAATCACCTTGGTACTTGAGCGTTTTGAAATGGGCTTCCGAGTAGGGGTTATCGTCGGAAACGTGCGGGCGGGAATGGGTTTTGGTGATCCCCAAATCGGCCAGCAGCAAGGCTACCGATTTGGAGGTCATCGAACTGCCCCGATCGGCGTGGATGGTCAACTGCTCGGGCGAGATACCCTGGCGGGCGCAGGTTTCGGCGATCAAGGCGTTGGCCAAAGCGGCCGATTCCTGGTCGGCGATCATCCAGCCAACGACATAGCGGCTGAACACATCCAAAATAACATACAAATAATAGTAGGTCCATTTCGCCGGTCCGCGCAGCTTGGTAATGTCCCAACTCCACAGTTGATTGGGCTGGGTCGCCAATAATTCGGGCTTTTTGTACTCCGGGTGGCGTAATTGGTTGCGCCGCTCGCGGATTTCGCCATTTTCACCCAAAATACGGTACATGCTGCGAAAAGAACACACATATTGGCCTTCATCAATCAAGGTGGCATACACCTCCCGTGGGGATTGATCGGCAAAGCGTTCACTGTTGAGCAAGCTGCGGATGGCGGTTTTCTCCGTTTCGCTCAGCGCACGCGGCGAGCGGCAGCGCTGGGGCGGCTCCGCCCGCGCTGTTTCGCGTGCCCGATAGAGGCTGCTGCGCGGGACGGCTAACGCCGCGCAGGCGTTTTCGACTCCAATCGTTGCCCCTAATTGCTCGGCGGCCTGGATCATTGCGGGTCTTCCCGGTCGATCGGCGGCAGCGTCACTCCCAGCAGTTGCGAAACTTTTTTTTGGACGTCAATAATCAGCTCGGCCTGGCGCAGCCGCTCGACCAACCGCGCGTTTTCACGCTGTAACCGAACCAGCTCGACCGCTTGCGGATCGACTTTCGGCCCGCGCGCGTGGGCGGATAGTTCTTGCAGCGCCCCTTTTTTGCTGCGCTGGCGCCATTTACTGATTAAGGAAGAGTACAACCCTTCCCGGCGGAGAAGCGCTCCGACCTCGCTCGCATTTTTGCAGCGTTCCACTTCGTCCAAAATCCGCTGCTTATATTCCGCCGCGTACTTTCGCCGTTGCGCTTTCGCTACCACTTCAATCTCGGGTATTTCTCGGATCTGCTTACCATTTACGCTTGCTGACATTCATTGCTCCCCCGCCCTGGCTACCCTAATTTATTGGCGGTCTTTGTCTCACCATTATAGTCACGGAGGGGTATGCCTGATAAGCCTATCGTGCGAACGGCTACAAAAGAGGAAATCATGGGGATGTCTGCTAATGTTGAATGGTACTACAGACACC
>JARLHX010000393.1 GCA_031292035.1 Negativicutes bacterium
CGTTCGGTGGCTTCAAACAGTCCGGCAACGGCCGCGACAAGTCGCTGCACGCCTTCGACAAGTACACCGAGCTGAAAGCCACCTGGATCAAACTCTGACGCCCGCACGCCCTAATCGCCCGGAAACAAGGCGTTTGGCAAGGCTATCTGACATGCGAAAAAGCTGAGAAAGGAGGAGAAATATCAGACAGGATTGGCGTCAAAGGCAGCGCGAAAAAGGGCCAAAAGCGGCGCGAACTCACACGACAAACGGTAAAAAATCTTGTGGGGGTAAATGTGGGGGTATTTTTCAGACATGAAAAAGCCCAACCTTTTCAGATTGGGCTAAGTCATTGAATTATATGGTCGGGACGGAGTGATTCGAACACTCGACCCCTAGCACCCCATGCTAGTGCGCTACCGGACTGCGCTACGCCCCGACTAGGCGTTAATCTGCTCCCCTAACCTCGGGGAACGCTTAAGAATATACCTTAAGCTTTTGAATTGTGGAAGTATTTTTCCGGCAGATTTTTTGTATCTGCGTGCTCTACTTCTTGAGCACCAGCAGCACATCCTCCAGCTCTGAAATCATCTGGCGGATGAGCTGTTTGTATTGCGTGGTGTCGTCTTTGGCCTCGTCACCCGACAGGCGCAGGCGGGCGCCGCCGATGGTGAAACCCTGATCGTAAAGCAGCGCGCGGATCTGCCGGATCATCAGCACGTCCTGGCGCTGATAATACCGGCGGTTTCCGCGGCGTTTGACCGGGTTGAGTTGAGGGAATTCCTGTTCCCAGTACCGCAGTACGTGGGGTTTTACAGCGCAAAGTTCGCTGACTTCACCGATGGTGAAGTAGCGTTTGCCAGGAATCGGCGGAAGCTCGTCGTTATGACTTGGTTCCAGCATATGCCTCAACTCGGGCTTTCAACTTCTGCCCTGGACGAAAGGTGACCACACGGCGAGCCGTGATCGGGATTTCTTCTCCCGTCTTTGGATTGCGGCCAGGCCGCTGGCGTTTGTCGCGCAGATCGAAATTGCCGAATCCGGACAATTTGACCTGTTCGTTGTCTTCCAGAGCGTGCCTGATTTCCTCGAAAAACAGTTCGACCAATTCCTTGGCCTCCCGTTTATTCAGGCCCAGCTCTTCATAAAGACGTTCCGCCATTTCAGCTTTCGTCAGAGCCCCCATGCGCTACTTCCTTAACGTGGCATTCAACCTTTGTTCGAGCGAGGTGAGGATAGCTTGCGTCGTGGAATTCACCTCATCATCATTAAGAGTGCGCGATGGATGCTGCCAGGTCAAGCCAACTGCAAGGATTTTTCTATGCGGATCAATGCCTTTACCCTGGTAAACGTCAAAGAGTCTGAGGTCTGTGAGCCATTC
>JARLHX010000394.1 GCA_031292035.1 Negativicutes bacterium
CCACACGTTATCGTTAATTGCATTTATCGTTATTTACGCGTATGCACTGTACGGACAACTGGGGCTAGGGTTCACCAACACCACCGGATGTTCCTGTGTGCCTACAGTTCCCTCATCCCCTGTCATGACGGGTGTGGCTGAAATCAGTGATGGTTATTATCACACGTGTGCATTGAAAGCCAGCGGTGTATACTGTTGGGGAGGGAATAATTACGGCCAGCTGGGTAACGGGCTCAATGGTACAAATTTCTTATCACCGTCTGGCAGCCCTGTCCTCACCGGAGTGGCATCTGTCACGACAGGCGATGCTCACACGTGTGGGCTGACGACAGGAGGGGCTATCTCCTGCTGGGGCGACAACCGTGTCGGACAGCTGGGCACAGGGGACACCGTTCAGGTGAATGCGCCAGCCAGCCTGAGCGTCACCCCAACGCACAGCCTCACTTCGTCGGTAACCGGTTCTTCATCTGTCACTGCCTCCATCACCCCATCACGCTCCAGCACTCCCTCGTATTCAGTCACTGGGAGCGTCAGTCCTTCTCCTTCCTCCTCACCCTCCCCTACATGGACAAGAACAGGAAGTGGGAGCTCGTCAGCGACCGTCTCGCTGACCTCAACTGTTACAAACACGGCAACGGCAACGGCTACAGGCTCGGGCACCCCATCCACTTCAGGCACCACAACCAGCACTACCTCCTTTTAAAAGGGGCGGAGCACCTCCCCTATCAATAGGGGGTCAACATGAATGTTACACATTTCAATAAAGAATCGAAAAATGGGTGGGGGTAACCGTCATGCTTGCTCTGTTTTTACACTGTTGTTTCTTGCAGGATTGTGTGAAGGAGGCGTTGTCGGCCAATTTTGCCGGGGCATCGTCACCGTGGCGAGAACCTACGTCAAAACGTGATACAAATCGGAAGGGCAAGTGCGACAGAAAACGCTATGGCGGTTATTGCACGCGCGACCAGAATCTAGAAATGACGTTTATGCCTTTTTCCCCTCCGTGTGGCCATGACTAACCCTGTTTCCACCCCTAATACCACCACAGCCAATGTTGTAACGA
>JARLHX010000395.1 GCA_031292035.1 Negativicutes bacterium
AATAAATGACTGGCAGTGCACACCTGCACATGCCAGGAGTACAGGGGATAGAATACAGGGGATGGAAGCATACTATTAGATACGTCATCCGGCCATCGGGGAGGTCTGCATTCGTATCCAAGCAGCGCCTGTCACAACTTTGACCGTTCGTGGCTTTTGGTTGAATTTGTTTGGGCCATTGCTTGAGATCACGCCACGACTAACTCCTCAAACATGTTAATAGTGTCATATACAATTATATATTAGTCGTATTTAGTCGTCTGCCATGCTCATTTTAACGCGATAGCGAAAGTCAGAAAACAGACCGAACTCCCGCGACAAAACCGCGAAAGCGAGCGCCAGCGAGCTTGAGCGGTGGTCGTCGCGCTTCACAGCTAAGTCAGTTAGTCTCAATAGACGCAAACCTAAGGGTTCCCCCCTTCATCCTGGAGTTGCACGACTCCATCCTAATGAAGGGGGAAACTTCAGTTTCGTCCTTCTCTTTGCGCAGGTTTTTGTCCGGATATACCAGGGTATCAAACATAGCCCAAAGTGTTAGTATATAAGCACAATATAGTTAGTATGACGCATATAGTGTGCAAAATGATGTTTGTCCGGTCGGTGGTCCCCAGTCGAAAAACGGAAAAGTCTCTATCGTCCAAGTTCATAGTTATGAATGCGAGAAAACGTGTCAAGTCAATAGTGATAGTATATGTCAAAATGAATGAATGTTTAAGTACTACATACGTGTTCTCTTGCTGGCGTAAAACGATCTCAAACGACGCGCAGTCTCCGTTTGATCTCGCGTTTGAAACGGTTTGGCACGGTCAGCAAATGTCACGCATGAGTATAAACGCAAGCTACATGTGTGTCATAATATGGCATAACATGTCCAAGGGTTAAACACAGTCCCAACGGTTTAGTTCAAGTCCACCGCAGCGTTTTTCGTTTTGTTAGCGCTCCCTTTTCGCGCACTTTTCGCCTGATCCTTCCCCGGAGCCCCTACCTTTAATGCACTTCACCCATGTATGGTACGGCCGGCGCAATGCGCCCCGCTGAGTGGTCTTGCTTGTTGGCGTGGCGGTTTGCGTGGCGGTTGGCGCGGCGGTTGCAATTGCAATTGGCGCTGCGGTTGGCGCTGCGGTTGGCGGCGGTTGGCGTGGCTGAGAAGCGTGGCTGACAAGCGAGGCTGAGAAGCGAGGCTGACAAGCGAGGCTGGTTGCAATTGAAGGCTGGCAAGCGAGGCTGCAAGCGAGGCCGACAAGCGAGGCTGGTTGAAGGCAGCTTTAGATGTGTATGC
>JARLHX010000396.1 GCA_031292035.1 Negativicutes bacterium
CTCCATAATCGCATCGACACGCTTCGCCCGCTCGGGCTTCTTCACCCCCTGCATGCGCAGGCCAAACCCAATATTATCGGCCACATTCAAATGCGGAAACAGCGCGTAGCTCTGAAACACCGTATTCACCGCCCGCTTATGGGCCGGCACATCCTGCATCTCCTTACCCGAAATCAATATCCGCCCGGCATCGGGCGTCTCAAACCCGGCGATCATTCGAAGCAGGGTGGTTTTGCCGCAGCCGGACGGCCCCAGCAGGGTAAAAAACTCCCCCGCCTCGATGTTCAGATCAACCCCATCAACCGCCGGGACGGACCCCGCGAAAATCCGCGTGATGCCGGACAGCGAGATAGCCCCGCGGGTGGCGGAGGCGGCTTCAACCTGGGCATCCGGCATCATGCCAGCCCCGGCAAATTTAGATCAGCGGGCGCGTTGCAGGACGTAAATAGCACAAAATTCCCCGTTTTGGTTGAGCCGGACGGCTTCGCCCCAAGTGTCGCCCATGCCCATGCAGGGCGTCAACTATATTCAACAGGGGGGCAGATGGAGCGACCACTCTGCGCTTCAAAGCTGCCGTCAGAGGTAGCCGCCGATTGGGCTATTATGAGGTGACACCTTAACAGCATTTTTGGGGGCGGAATTGAGGCACTAAAGCTGGCGGGATACCAGCGTAATAACCTCGTGGTCGTTTTTATATTATACTGGCTGGCTAGATAGAAATGTATTGCGTGGCGATATGCAAGTGAAAGCTGGCTGGATAATTGTGTAATTGGTGGCCACAAATCACTATAGCCTGCATTAAAGTTCATCGATCGGATATCTGACATTCCCAATCCATGTCTATCACGATGATATGGAGCCCCCTCCTAAGGCTCATGCATCGCATTTATTCGCCGCTCGAAGCTCATCACCGAGATTTTATAGGCATCTGCCCGGTAGTATGTGGCGCTTCCCACACCTCACATGAATGTGACATCAACCAGCTTTGAACTTTACTTCGCGGAAGGCTGGGTAAAGTGCGATCAATGCTGCGTGGCACCATTATATTTTTATTGCAGGCGCACGTTTTACAAATCATAGTTTTTTCAGGGATCAAAGAATCCCAAAAAAATGAGAGGAAATTCCATGAAACAAACATCCAAACGCCGGATGATCAAGGTTTTTTGTGCGCTTGCTGCCACCACTGCGTTGACTGCCATCGCTCTTCAGCCAGTTCGTGCCGACACGCCTGCGCCAATTGAAATCGGCATCACCGCCTCACTTTCCACCATTCCCGGCGCCGCTATTGCAAACGCCGCCAAACTCGCCGTAGCGGACATCAACGCCAAAGGGGGGGTGAACGGCCACCCGCTGGCGCTGGTCATCGAAGACAACCAGGCATCAGCCACAAACGCCGTCAGCTCGTTTCAGCGCATGGCCAACCAGGACCATGTTGTCGCCGTGGTTGGCACCTGGATCTCTGAAGTCGCCCTGGCGCTGGAACCCTGGTCGGCGCGGCTACACATGCCGTTCATCGTTACCGGGGCAGCCAGCAACGATATCTCGGCCTTTGTCCATAAGGATTACGCCGCCCATAAATATGTGTTCCACGCTTATTTCCCCTCGGCCTTCCTGGCTGAAGGCGTGTGCGACCTCGCCCATGATGTACTGGTCGACCAGCTCCACATGAAATCTGCCGTCATCATCAGCGAAGATGCCGCCTGGACCAAACCGCTAGATGCCGGCTATGCTGGTTGCTTGCCAGGTGCGGGCTTAAAAGTCCTCAAAGAAATCCGCTTCTCCCCCGACACCGCCGATTTCACCCCCATCTTCCA
>JARLHX010000397.1 GCA_031292035.1 Negativicutes bacterium
CATAAATCTATCTGAAAGAAGGAGGGAAAAACCAAATCGGGAAGAATAAAAACCAGATATAGGGAAGCAAAAGGATTTTGCATGCGCAAAATGGAAGAAAAACCAGCCGCATGTTAGCTGGTCAAGGCGTCAAAATGGCCTGTTTAAGCCCCATAAAGTGTGTCCTATTCGGGACTTTATAAATGAGTCCGATATCTTCCCCAGGTACGACCCCGTTCGACCCCATTGCGCCCTACCGGGCAGTCAAAGAACTGGGACTGGCGGGAACGGAGGTCGGCAACCATCTCAACTTGACTCAGTCCGCTGTCAGCAGAGCCGTGAGAAGGGGGGAAGAGATGGTGAAAGAACTCGGCCTTTCCTTGATCGGCGAAGGAAACGCATATTTTCATGGGCGTCCCCTATCTCCCTATCTCCCCCAGAGCTTCACAGCCCAGAGTAACCAAAAGCCCTCCCAACAAATGGTGCTCGGGGCGGCGGAAGAAAATGGAAAATTCTTAAGTCAACAGCATTGAGGGCAGCCCTACCCCCCTTAAAAGGACTTTACCATGCATCTGCCACCCCAACAGACGGGTTTATTTTTAATTGCTGAATGCACAACGCCATGAAACGCGCCATTATCACACGATTCTTTATATGATCGCATTGTTTCAAGGACTCCCGGAGCGGCATCTTTTCGAATCGGGACGGCCGCTCCGAAGGGGGCTTCACTTAACAGAGTACAGTCAATATTTTTCTCACAATAACTGTTGTCATCAATCCTTTTCAATATATTGTAAAGTGAATCTTCGCATTTCCGCCTACTAGGAGTATCGTCATGTCGAATCCCCATTTTAAAGGTACCATATGAATCGATCCACCTCGCATTCCCGCCCACCACTGGATGGGTTGTCGTCAGCCCGACGCCTCCTGTAGCCCGGTTGAAGTCCGGCCCCTCGTCGGCTGCCTTCGGGCGAGATACAGGGGGCACTCTATTAAATGGGATAACAGACACGGCAACGTGTTGAACGTCATTGTCTGGAAAGGATTTTCGCTTAGACGAATAATATCTAAGTGAAAGACAGATCAGCTCATTCTTCTTTTTCCACTTGGCAAGCAATTGATAAACCTTCGGTGCGCCTTTCCGTGTATCATCGGCGAAGCTTTGCCAAATGTCATAGCTGGTTGCCGCACCTTTCTCTGCAAAAGGTACCCATCCTATCCTTGTAAGATTGGTCTTGTAAAAGAATAAGACATCCACTGATGGATAAGCCATCTTAACTTTGTAATCTATTTGATACAGATTGTAACGATAGTTTGTATGAGTATTAATATCATAGCCACCTGGATATCGAAGCGACATTTCCATTTTATACGTGTCATGCGTGCTGATCCTGGCATGCAATATGGTATGTGATAATATATATGCAATAGACATCAAGGTAATCATTATACATATAATATTTATTGTCTTTATTTTCATCTCTTTATCCAATTAGATAAGTCCATGTAAATGGGATGAAACATCAATTCTCAGTGTACATACGTTCGTGTTATAAACTCGTCTGATGCGGCTGCCTTAGAACTTAATCTTGGGCGCTCCTGACAAAACACAGTAAATTGAAGTACTTTCTACACCTCAAAACGGGAACACAATCCTCAATCTACCTCCTATGGCACAGGCGGAGGAAAGCAGACGCAATTATTGCCTGAATCTAAACCTTCCCCGCTGCCTGTATAATACATCCACCCAGGAGATGATGGAAGGTTTAGATAATTGCCGCTCCAAAGAGCTCCTTCTGAGTCGCTGTAGTATAGCCAGTAGCAGAAGCATTCAGGCATATTTGGAGCTAGTTGAATGTATCCTTCCTGATGCCAATAGGGAGGGTCTTGGCGCGCCGGACCAATGCTCGCTTCGGAACAGAAGTCGCCATCACTTAGAGAGTGGAAATACTTGTTAAATATGAACCCATACGCCGCCGTCCAAGCCCCTTGGCCAAACCCATGCAGAAACTGGCCATCGACGATTTCCGACGTTACCCCACCGGTTACCGCACCGATTCCGATCTGGGAGCTTAGGCCGGCAAAGACTTTTTGCTCCTTGTTAAGCCCCTGGAACCAATCGGTGTCTTGGATTCCGCCGCCGATACCCTCCGCGACACCGGCGGATATTCCTCCGGTGAGAGCTGCCCTGCCCACATTTCCTCCGCCGATGGCAGCGCCAATTGCACCCGATGCCGCGCCTGCCCCGGCATGAATGAGCGCCGCTTCGAGAAGCGCCGTGTTGCTTGAGAAAGCGCCCGCCGGCGTAATGAGTTGCAGCGCTCCTATCATCTGGCCGGCCCCAAAGAAAAGGCCCCCGGAGACCCCTCCCGTGACGGCCCCCAACAAAGGATTTCCGCCTGTTATCGCGGAAATGGACGCCCCGAGAGCGGCCCCCAGGTCCATGGCGTTAACTATCCCCGCCAACGTGATAGCGGTGTCCGTTGATACCGCGCCATAAGCGAAAAGCATGCCGACGATTATGTCCTGTATGATGCAGTGCCCGCTCGGATCCGTATAATACAGCGGGTTATTTCTCGCATAGCTGTACCGGTTGAACATCTGCGGATCGCCAGGCGACTGCACGACACTGTCCGGCGAAATAAACCTCCCGATAACCGGATCGTAATACCTCGCCCCGTAATAATAAAGCCCGCTCTCCCGGTCGATTTCCTTGCCTGTGAACTTGTAGTGCAAATCGACGGTGCCGGTATTTACCCTCGTCTCGCCGTAAGGGTAGTAGAAAACACTCTGCACAACATTTCCCGTACCGCCGGTGGCGATATTGAGGCCGCCAAGATGGTCGGGGTGGTAATACGAGATGCCCGAGCCCGTCTTCGTGGCGATCCTGCGGTTTCCGGCGAAAATGTGCTCCGTTGGGGCACTGTCCGTCACCTCGTATATGCTTCCTATGTAGAGGGTGGTCGAAGCCGGGGCGTTGGTGCTCTTCTGTGCCCTTCCTCCCTGGAAATCGTAGACATACGAGGTGGTGACGGCTCCGACCGTGAGGCTCGAAACGCGATTGTCGTAGTCGCAGGTAAGGG
>JARLHX010000398.1 GCA_031292035.1 Negativicutes bacterium
ATCAATAGGTGTATATACTGCCACCCGGGAAACGCCATCGACAAAGACATATTTGCCCTGGGCCTGCTTGCCTGATTCGGAGACCTTCTTGAAAAGAGCGATGATACGGTCGTCCAGCTCGGTTTCCTTGAGCTTCAGGTCAGGATTGATTTTCTTTTCAGTATAGCTGAGTTTGCCAACAAGCTCCGGCATTTTAGGATGAGCGAGAAGTAGGCCTCCTTGGTGGGCGATGGCACCATAGCCGGTGTCTTTAAACTTTAAGTCCTTGATCAATTCCGTCACTTTATCAAGGGAGAAATTGCCGACCAATAACCCGGTCAGTTGCCCATTATAGATTACCGGAACAGCGAAAACCACGCCCGCCTTGCCAGTAGAGCGTGAAATCAGTGGTTCGGAAATATACGGCTGTTTTGTCGCGACAACTTTTTTGAAGTATTCCCGGTCACTCAGGTTTCCAGTACTGCCATCAGAGCGGATGGCCGAACCGTCAGGCGAAATGTAGATGAGGTTATCAAATTTGGTGAGCCGTTTGCTGGCCTCGACGATCGCTTCTAAAGCCTGCGCCTTGTCAGCTCCGGTCCGGATGCGCTGGATGGTGGCGAGGTCTTCGAGGGGAATGATCATTTCCTTCATCTCGGCCTGGACGCGGTTGGCGTAGTCGACGCCGACCGACATCGCCGTCTCGTCCACGCTTCGGGCCAAAGACTGCTGGGACAAGTAGTAGCTGACCCCGGAAAGCACCCCGAATGACAGGATGAAGAAGGGCACCAAAATGAGAAGAAGGCGTGTTTGGATGCTGGTTATTTTCATACTTTCTCCCTCGCTTTACCTACATACATTGTTTGGTTTTGTTTCTGACCAGGATACGAATCCTTGCCAAAATTTTCTGTTGTAAAGAACTTACGACTTTGTATTTATCTGCTTATTACGTCATAAGTTTACAAAATTCCTTCATGTTTTTAACGTAATTTTAACACTTGCTTCGCCTGAAACCTTGGTCATATTCTCCAAAATAAAAGAACCAGGAATTATCCTGGCTCTTTATATCTTTTGCCCGCCAACACTTCATTACAGACCGATCGGCGGCTGACAATCGTATAGCCGCAATATCTGCAGGCGTGGTCCAGACGGAATTGCCCCCGCCGAGGCGGACGTCGGCAGCGGCTGCCATTCGGCATCTGGCACCAAAACGCCGTGGGATGTCACCCAGTCAACCACTTCAGGCTGCTGGACATACCCTGACGTAATCATTATATAGCGTAACTGCCGGTCGGCGACCATGTCTGCCAGTTTCTCGGCTGTTATTATCTTCTCTGATCCCATGAATCCACCATAGGTCATCACCGGCCGGCCAGTATCCAGAATGATGGGAGACGCAATTCGGGCGTTGGGCACAGCGATAAGGTACTTTTCTCCGCCACTGTGATCTATCACATACTGCACTAGCCGACCGGTATCCACCCCGGCGAGCCTGCCGAATAAATTGGGCATGCCGCCCGCCGGGTTCGCTTGCCTGGCCGCAGGATTGAGATCAGGCCCGGCAAAGGGAAAGGCTGCATTGGCTGAGCCATAGAGAACCGGGGTGAGCGACCAGGCCAAAGGCGCGATCAAAAGGGCCACAATTCCCGCTCCAACCGCCAACCGGCGTATCACTGCCGGCCGACCATCGCCCCTCATCGCCAGCCACCCCTGTGCCAACCCGGCGATCAGCCCCGTCCCTATGAGGGTAGGCAGCATCCAGGAACGCCATTCCTCATACCCGGCCGCCAACAGCGCCTGAACGCCGACAGCCAGGACCACAGCTGCCGGCAGAATAAACCGTTTTCTTCCCTTGCCTGACGCCCAGTCGGCAAGCGTATTGTAGCAAATCCCCACTAGGGCGGCGATGGCTGGTGCCATCATCACTAGATAGTAGCGGTGAGCGCCCTGAGCCACACTGAAAAAGACCAACTGGGGTAGCAGCCAGGAACTCCAAAAGAGCAGCTTCATCCGGCTTTCTTCTGACAGGGTCTGGCGGCGATACTGGTGCAGCGCCAGGACAACTGCCAGCAGGGCCAACGGCAGAAGCCAACTGATCTGCCCCCCCATCTGGCGGTTAAAGAGTCTAAAAAGCCCTGGCGGACCTGTCTCCCCGCCACCCATCCGGCCATTGCCGGCGGGCTGCGCTGCAGCTACACCACTGGGACTCACCCCGCCGGAAAGGCCGGGTCCAGCCCCTGGCGTCGGTGCGTTAATACCCGGAACTCCTGCGACGAAGTTACCAGGCATTTGCCGCCCAGGTCTACCTGGAACGCGGACGCCATAGCCGAGAAAATGACCGAGACCGTTGTACCCGGTCGCTAGTTCCAGCTCTGAATTGCTTTCGCTGCTGCCAACATACGGCCGGTTTTCGGGGGTGATGCTGTCAACGGCGATAAACCATGGCAAAGAAGTGAGCACCAGAACAGCGGTCGCCACAGCCAGATGAACAGCCTTCTTCCTGAAATCCCCCTGTCGCGTAAAAAGATAGGTAATATAGAAGGCCGGCAAAATCAAAAAGGCCTCGAGGCTTTTGATATTGAAGCCCACCCCGATTAGAAAAAAAGCGAGGCTGAGCTTTTTGAGGTTCAATTCTTCGGTTGCCGGCAGGAAAACCCGTACCGCAACCAACAGCGTTACAACCAGCAATCCGTCGATGGTGTTATTGCGGCTGGCAGCCACAAAAATCGGGGTTAGCGCCAAAACAAGGGCCGCGAGAAGGCCTGTCCAAACGCCATGATACCTTTTGACAATAACATAAAGTAAATATACTGATAGTACCCCGCCCAAAGCCTGGGGCAAAATCAAACTCCAGCCCTGAAATCCGAATAGTTTGGCGCTAAGAGCCTGCAGCCAAAAACCGAGCGGCGGTTTGTCGATCGTGATAAATCCGCCCGGGTCGAAAGAGACAAAGAAAAAGTTATGCCAGTTTTGCAGCATGCTTTTGACTCCTGCTGCATAATAAAGGTTGGCAAACCCTTCTTGTCCCAGTCGGGCAAAATGTAAAAAAGCCGAAAGCAGCAAGATGCTTCCAATGCCAATATAGCGCAAAGTTCTACCCTCCATAACCGTCAGCAATCCCACTTTTTCCCCTGCTCACACCACCAGCCAAAGTCTGATCTGTAAAGAAGGCGATTTTCCTACTCCCCAACTATATCCGACAAGTATGACAAAATTGTGATCACTGTCTTTAGACACAGAAACACCAGACTCAGTCCCACCTCTATATGGCTGGGGGACTTTCCTCACCCTTTCCGGATTCGGCGTAGTCAGGCAAAGACCTCCTGCTCTAATCCCGCCCGCGAACGGCGACCAAATCTGGTACAAAATAGATAGCAAGAGACTGGCCAGTCTCTTGCTATCTATTTTCAGTCTGTATTGCCAGCTACACGCACATTCCATTCATATCTTCCCGGTTCGCTGGGTTCTTACCATGGCAACAAAACAATCCACCACTTCAGGATCAAACTGCCGCCCCTTTTCCTGTTCCAGAATCGCAAGCGTCGCTGCGACATCCCGCCGGCCTTCCGCCGAGCGCCCGGCTGTGATGGCGTCAAAGGCGTCGGCAATAGCGATGATCCGAGACCCCAGCGGAATCTCAGTCCCGTTTAGCCCTGCCGGATATCCCTGTCCGTCGAAACGCTCGTGATGATGACGGACAAGCACTGTTTCCTTCTGGAATAGCTTCATTCCGCCGAGCACATCAGCCCCTACACAGGCATGCTCTTGAATGATTTCGCGCTCGGCAGCTGAAAGTTTTTCTGGTTTATTCAAAATCTCTGTGGGAATGATAATTTTACCTATATCGTGCAATAGGGCCGCTCGGCCGATGGCGTTGACCTCTGACTCCGCCAAACTCATAACAGCCGCCAATTCCTGCGCCAAATTGCTGACAATTTCCGAATGTCCGTGACTGTATGGGTCCTTGATTTCGAACATATTGACAAGTATTCTAAGCATCCTGACGTATTCTTCTTCCCTGTGGCGCAGCTCGGTCATCCGCTGCGTGGCATCCAGTAATAACTCGGCAGAATAGTCACCGCCATTCAGACTAACCAAGGGGAAAATATAACGGTCGGCATGACGCCGCTCACCGCTCGCTCCTTGACATTCTTCGGTTCGGGTGAGACGTTCGGGCGTATCCTCCTCTTCTGCTCCCGACTGGCGCCCTCCCAACAGGCCATAATCTCGAAAAACCGAAGCATCGCCAGCAGTTTCGATCAGCTTGTTTTTCTTGTACACCGCGATGCCCCCCGGAATCTGGCACCAGGTTTGCCGGAAAATCGCCAGCTTGTGGCTGGCAATCAGGCAGTCATACCGGAGATAAAGAGTATATGCTATGATCGAGGCAAATACCATCAGATGAATAATATACCTTGTGTTACTGACTTCGCTGGTGGCCGCCAATGCGGCGAGCAAGTCGTTAAAAACCAACGTAAACGCCACAATAACGGCAGCGGCGACAAGTAAATGTCCACTGTGCCCATTCATCGCTGCAACTCCTCGCTAAACCCTTCTGCTCTATATTATGTTTACTAGGGTTTAAATGTTCTCGGTGCATGTACACCTGCCAAGGAACTTGCAGCCCAAAGAAAAACCGGGGCATCGTTTGCCCCGGTTTTGTACTTTGATAAAGTTGTCGTTAATACCATCATCAATCCTGTCGGTCGCCGCTTCGTATGACCCGCACCGCTTCCACCAAATCAGTAAGCACCTGGCTGATCGGACCGCTTATCCGTAGGGCAGCGTAATGATCCAGCGCCGTCTCTTCCCTGTTGACAATAGCGAATCGTCCCACAGAAAGCGGGATTTCGGCAGCAGGATAGACTGTCAGGCTGGTGCCGACAACCAGGGCAAAGTCGCTGCGGCGGGCCTCTTCCCTGGCGGCGGCGAAATCGTCCGCCATACTGTCGCCAAACAGGACGACATTGGGGCGCAGCACCTTGCGGCAACAAGGAGAAACGGGGATCTCGGCCTCCGCGAGTTTTTCCCGGAGCAGAGAATAGGGATACTCGGCCTTGCAGGCCAAGCAGCGACAACCATTGAAACTGCCGTGGACTTCGTATACCCGTCTGGAGCCGGCCTGCTGGTGGAGGCCGTCAATATTTTGCGTCACCACCGCCCGGATTGTTCGAAGCGCGCTCAAATCGACAAGGGCTTTGTGACCGTTGTTCGGTTCCCTGTTCAGGATCATTTTGTCCATTTCCCGCCAGTAGCGGTAAAACAGGGCCGGATTAGACCGTAGCGTGCCCACCGACAACAGTTCGGGATCGATTCTCTCCCATAAACCGTCGCCTTTGCTGCGAAAATCGGGTATGCCGCTGTCAGTGGAGATGCCGGCGCCGGTGAAGGCTATGGCGTAATTGGCGGCGCACAGCATTTTTGCCAGCTGGACAATTTGTTCCATAACCATTCATCCTTGTTAAAGACATTTCGCCGAAAAAGCATGTCCCTTCCCACGAAGGGGCAGCCTATATGCGAAAGCCCTATTTCGGCATATGACTTGCCATCTTGGCCGCCAGATAAAGTGACTCGGACATGCTGCGGCTATCGGCTGTGCCTTTGCCGGCTTTGCCGAAGACGGTGCCATGATCCACCGAAGTACGGATAAACGGCAGACCTACCGTGACGTTAACCCCTTCTTCAAAACCCAGTACCTTGAGGGGGATATGTCCCTGGTCGTGATACATGACCACAACGATATCAAAATGCCCCTTGATCGCCGCCCGGTAGAAAACCGTATCCGGCGGCACCGGTCCGGTGACGTCGAACCCTAGTTTCTTGGCTTCCTCGATGGCGGGGATGATTTCTTCAATGTCTTCCGTGCCGAATAATCCGCCCTCGCCGGAGTGGGGGTTAAAGCCGGCCACGGCGATGCGCGGCGGATCAAATCCCAGCAGACGGGCCGCATAGTCGGCCAATTTGATCACCTTCAGCACCCGCTCTTTTTTAATCAAGTCACAGGCTTTCCGAATGGATACATGAGTTGTAACATGGATGACTTTGAGCGGACCGCCGGTCAGCATCATGGCATAATCCTTGGTGTTGGAAAGGGTCCCCAGAATTTCAGTGTGACCTGGATAGTGGTACCCGGCCGCATTGAGAGCCTCTTTGTGCAGGGGGCCGGTGGCAATGGCGTCGATCTCCTTGTTCATGGCCAGTTCGACCCCTTTGGCCACATATTCATAAGCAGCCTTGCCTGCCCGGGCATCCACCTTGGCAAACGGCAAATCCGGCGGCAGATTCTTGAGGTCGTAAACATCCACTAGACCATATTCGAAGTTAGCCTCGCTGACTTTTTCAATGGAACGGAATTTCAGCGGTATATTGACAATGCCAGCCGCCCTTTCCATAATTCCCCGGTCGCCGATAATTAAAGGCCGGCAAACTTCGTATACGCCTTTGTCTTCTAGTGCTTTCACAATAACTTCCGGGCCGGCCCCGGTTGCGTCACCAATGGTAATGCCGATAATTGGTTTCATTTTGACAGCTCCTTTTAGCAAATCTTTCCCTACAAGATATATTTCTGCATATAATGCGATCCTTCCTTTTTCCCTGGCGCTATCGCCGACAACTTATTATTCTGCTATAATTCGGATAGAAGGCACCTTGGGAAGGAAAACCTGCCATGAACATTTTTGCCATCGCCGATACCCACTTATCGGGCCAGCCCCCCACCAAGCCCATGGCGGTTTTTGGTGATCACTGGCTCAACCACTGGGAAAAAATCAAGGCCGACTGGCTTACCCGCGTCAGTCCTGACGATACCGTCTTATTGGCTGGGGACATTTCTTGGGCAATGAAGCTGGAAGAAGCCTGCGTGGACCTGGAGGAAATCGCGGCGCTACCCGGGCAAAAGATCCTCATCCGGGGAAATCATGATTACTGGTGGCAGACCATGAAGAAAATGACCGTCGCGATAGGCAACCGGTTGACCTTTCTTCACAACAGTTTTGCCGCCGTTGGCGATTTTGCCGTGTGCGGCAGCCGGGGCTGGCTCTGTCCGGACGACCCGTGCTTCACAGCTGCCGACAAAACCATTTATTTACGGGAAACCCTGCGGATCAGAGCCTCTCTCGACGCCGCCCGCTCCGCCGGGTTTGAGCAAATCATCCTGATGCTGCATTATCCGCCCCGCTATCATCAGCCAAACGAAATCACCGAGTTGCTCCGTGAATTCAAGGTACCCATCTGTGTGTACGGCCACCTGCATGACGAAGCAGTCAAAACAGCGGTGACAGGCAATATCGATGGTACCATCTATCATCTGGTATCTTGCGACGCTTTGGATTTCAAGCTCAAACAAATTATCTGATTAAAAGGTGACCGTATCCGGGTGCTCCCACCTTCTCGCACTGGCCAGGATAATATCCACCAGTCCCTTAGCCCCTTGTTTGACGACATTATATGCCGGAACCCGGACACTGGCCTTTACCGCGATCTGAAGACGGTTAAAATCGACGTACGCCGGCCGATACGCCTTATCTTCCACCCGGTAGTCGGGATAGAAGGGATTGAGGGTAACGGCCAAAAGCGGCACCCGCTTGGCTACACCGACTATGACTCCATCCTTCTCCAATTGCTGAATCAATTCATAATACCCGACTGGATTGGCTCCGACCAGCAATTTAATCGGATCAGCCAAAACCAGAAAAAACCGCTGCGGCCATTGTTGCACTTTTTGATGAATCACTGCCAGGCATCTTTCACTGATAATGCCAGGAACATAAAGATAACAGTCCTTTTCCAGCGGTTCAGCAAAAACTTGGTCGACGGCGCTTTCCACCAGGAAAGAGGAACCCGGCCAGGTTTTTATTATGTTTAAATCCCGATCCAATAATGTGATGGTCGAAAAGTTGCTTTCTGCCAGTTCCTGGGCCCGGGGCACAGCCGGCATGGTGGAAATTTTCCAGATGAGACTGGTTTCCAGTGCCAGACGGGGAATGTCGGTGGTTCGAGCCGCTCCGGTAGCCAGAATAAAACCGTCGGTCTCGACCATCGGCGCAATCCGGTTGAGCGCTCCGTCAAATAGCGTCACCCCCGGTCCCAGACGCCGGAGAATATCCCCCAATTCCCGGACCTCAGCACTCTTATTCGGCCCGGCAGTCACTACCAGCCCGGCTTTTTTCACCCTGGCAATATGTATTTTCCCGAGTGGGGTCTCAATCCCGGTAACAACAATCGTTTCCAGCGACGCCGTGCTGGCTGCCAGGCATTTTTGCGCTGTGGCCACCATGTCACCTGGTTCGACCAGCAATCTAGGTTTGGGCAGACCGGTAACATTGTCGATGTTTTCACCATCATAGCCGATACTTGTCAAAAAAAAGCCGACACCCCGGGAACGAAGCTCCTGCACAATGGCAGCGGTAGCTGTCGTTTTCCCTGTGTTTTTAGCGGTACCGGCGATGCCCAGCCTCAGTTCCAGTTCCAGCAAAGCCCCTCACCTTCCCTCGCTTCTGACAAGAGTAGTTCCGCGGCAGCGCGGCTGAACCCTTCCTGCCTGTCCAGGGAGTTTCTGCCATCTTCCCGGAAGTTGCCGGAACAAAAAAAAGGCCTCTCCGATGAGGCCTTTTTTTCTACCCGGTTCCGAGGCCATCCCAGTCAGAAGTGTAGACCACTCCGGCTCAGACTAGCCAAGCGGCGTGGCAAAAATGTTAGTCATTTTTGCCTCCTCCACCTTTTGTTTGATAGCGTTGACATCGGTTGTATAAAGATTTTTTTTCTTCATGCTCTCAAAATAAACCGAACCGGAAAAGGTATACTTCTTCGTCAGGCCTTCTTTTGTCTGCATCTGTTCCCTTACATGGGCGATGGCATCCCCGCAGGCCAGGCTGACCGGCAATTCCAGTGGCTGCTGCCCGAACGCCGCCCGGGCGGCGTTGTGGCCGGCCAGGGTACCGGTAACAATGGCTTCGGTGTGCCCCACCAGCAGACCCGCCTTTTCACCGCCGCAGAAAACATTCTCCAGTCCTTCGACCTTGAGGGCGTTATCCCGGGGCAGCATCCCCAGATAGCGCATCGAATTGCCGATACCGCCCGAGTAGGGATCTTCGAACCGGGCGTTCTCAAACCCTGGAATCTGGCGGAGCATCTCCAAAGGATAGTAGGCGGTCATTAATTTAGCGTGCCCGGTGTCCAGCAGGACGATATTTTCGGCGAATTCCTTTAAGGCATATTGCTGGCAGGCTTTCTGCCCCAGTGATTCCATACTTTTTTGCAGCGCCGCCGGTACAGCCACCACACAAACGCCGGTGCGATTGAGTTCCTCGACAATTTTGTCTGACAAAGACTCCTTAAACAGTTTGCATGATCCGCTCATGGCGCCCAGCGATCCATCTGCCTTGGCCCCCATGATTTCCGCCACACCGGCCTTAGCGGCAATGCTGAACCGCGGCCCGAAGGTCGGGCAACGGTAGATGCACATCACACAGCCGTTGCCGTACTTCATGCAGTTGCCCTGGGGACCGGCTGTTCCGGCGGCGTCGACAAAGGCATCGCCGGCGGTGACAATATCGGAGTCGCCATGGTGTCCTTCGGCGATGACCTTGCTGATCTTACTGCCTGCCTTTTCAATATCTTTCACCCGGGCGTGCATGTGCAGTTTGATCCCGGCCTTGAGAATGGCCCGCTTGACACTTGGTTCGGCCAATGCCACGTCATACAGGCTGGCGTGCTTATGCCCGGGAAAGTCCATATTGCGATGCCGCGAAATTTGGTCAGTGACCTGAAACAAGTCCCCGCCGCCCATGGCCAGCATCTCCTCGGTAGCCGTGAAACGACCGTTGTTGCGCATAATTCCGCCGACCAGTCCGGTCCCCAGCAACATATCGGTACGCTCGAACAATTCCACCTCGCAGCCGGCTTTACGGGCGGCAAGGGCCGCCGCTGTGCCGGCCCAGCCGCCGCCAACGATAACCACATTCTTCGCCATACTTGCCCCTCCTTGGTGCTAAATTACCCCGGCGTGCCGACAAACGATCTCGATCAGGCGAACCAGTCCCTTGACGGCGTACCGGGTCACATCCGGCAGCAGGTTGCCCTTGCTGTCGGTGGTAGCCAGGTCAGGCGAAATATAGATATTCCCATCATAAGCCACAGTCGGAATGACCCCCATCTGAGCCATGCCGGTCTGGAAGAGGTTGGTGCCGGAATACATATCCTCGATGGAAAAAATGGGTATGCCCAGTTCGCCATGCTTCCAGGTGCCTTCGTAGTTGACCTCCACCGCGCGGGAGTTATAGGACTTGGAAATGATGATCCCTGCTTTGAGTTTGGAGTCGATATGACTGAATTCTTCCTTGACGATTTTCTCCAGATCATCCACCGACTTGGTCAACACTTCCGGGGTATCGCGGAGCACTTTGAGGGCCTGAATCTGGGTGGCCAGGGCCTCTTTGCCGGCGTCGAATGTGACATAGGCGGCCTTGCCATAAGAACCGGTGGTACCCCAGCGATCGCCGTGCATCCCCAGTGCCCGGCGGATAGACACCATGACCTCTTCTTTGCCGATAATCAGGCCGCTGGTGGCTGCTCCGGTCGCCTTGTCCATGCTGTAGATAATGGCGTCGCAGCCTGTCTTGCGCGGGTCGCTGCCGACAAAGGGCATGCCCCAGGCGTTGTCCATCACAAAGGGTATCCCATAATAGTGAGCGATTTCGGCGTACAGTTTCTGCAGTTCCGGGGTGCCGTCCTTGTCCTTGGCACCATAGCCATAGCCTGGCGTTTCATAGGCCAAAGAGGTGATGCCTGTCAGCATATCACGATGAATATCGGCAATTTTTTTGACTTCCTCAAAGCTCTTGCGCGGATCAACATCAGTCAGGAGAGGCACCGGATGATACTTGATGCCGTGGACGTCGTATTTAGCTCCTACCAGGCGGGTAATCACGGTGTCGAGATTATTTTGCCGCTTGCCGTAAAAGCCCAGTTCTCCTGCGGTCGAGCCGCGGTCGGCAATAATGTCCTTGTAGCGGGCCGGATAGGGCCGGCCATAGCCCCCCTGGTGATGGAAATGCTTTTCATAGGGAGCGATGTAGCGCGCCCGGTAGTTGTCGCCGCGCCCCAGGTTGGGCGGCGTAAACAGCGAATCGAAGGCCACCCACAACCCGGCCTCGCAGGTACTGGTGGGCGCAGCGTCATATTCGTCGCCATAGACGCTTTTGACGATTTCCCGGATGTCATCCACCAGTTTGGACAGGGGCACCACTTCCCTCGCCAGTGCCTCGCCGGCGTGCATAATATCGTCTCTGAGCGGAGCCGGGCAACCCGAAATAGCGCCAGTCAGACCAAATTTGCCGCGCAGTTCTTTGGGAATGCCGATCTCGTCGGCGGCGGCGCGGGCTTCGGCGTAGATGTTGGGAATGCTCATCTGCAAATGCTTGTACATTTGATACTTGAATTTGAATTTCGCCATTGCTTTGTCCCCCTGCTGCAAATTATTTCACTTTCACGATCATTTCCACTTCACAGGCTGCGTCCAGCGGCAGTTCGTTCACCCCGACGGCCGATCGGGCATGGGCGCCTTTGTCGCCGAACACCTTGCCGAGCAATTCGGAGGCACCGTTGATCACCTTGGGCTGGCCGCTAAATCCCGACGCGCTGTTAACAAATCCGGTGACCTTCACGACCTGCTCCACATTGTCAAGACTGCCAATCTGGGCCTTGATGACGCTAAGACAATTCAGGGCACAGGTTTTTGCCGCTTCATACCCTTGCGCCTCATCCAGGTCTTTCCCAAGTTTTCCTTTGAATTTCACTTCCCCGTTCACCAACGGAATCTGGCCGGCAGTGTAAACATAGCCATCCACTTTGACTGCAGGTACATATGCCGCCACCGGCTTCGGCGCCGAAGGCAGCTCTATCCCCATTTCCTTTAGCTTGTTTTCCGCACTCATATCATTCACCCCCTTCACTTCATTATGGTTTCCAGCACCAAAAAATCCATGAGCAGTTCTGGCAATTATTTGCCTGCTGTCAGGTTTTTTTGCGGGTTTTGACGGTTGTTACCGTGTCCTTTCCCGTCCGGCCGGGGTAAGCCCCATCCTCACGGCTGCCGAGGATGCCTTTATGGATGGCTGACACAAAATCGCCGGACTTAAATACATCATCCAGAACTTGCTCGATCTTACCGATCAGCGTTTCGGCATGGGCTTTGGCCTGACTCGTCGGTGAAATCCCCGCCTGCCCTAAAAAGCGGAAACTTTCCTGGACCGCCCTGAGGGTGTCCACTTTTGCCGGAACCGAAATCGGCCCGCCTGAATAGGCTTCGTCGGTAGAGGCGATGGAAATGGCGTCCACGCCGAGTGATGCCGCCAGACAGGCATGCAGAGCGGTAGAAGTCGCCGACTGTACCCGGTCTTCGGTGTGGGTAAGAAAACCGATGGGTGCCCCGGGCCAGATAGGAGCGTTGATAATCCGCCTAAGCGCGTAGACCTTCGCGGCGTTGTAATCAATATAATTATCAGCCATCAGTCCTTCGATCATCACTTCCGGCGAAAAGGCAAAAAGCGGCTGCAGAATCGGCCTGGCACCGAGCATGATTGCCAGATCGCTGACAATCAGCATCCCGGCGATCGCCTTGTGGGCCGGCACACCAGCCAATTCTTCGTTGGTCACTACATCAAACGGCAAATTGTATTTTTTGGCATAAAGAATGCTGTGATAACCATCCACCGTCATTCGTGCCGGGTCGGTGCCTGCCCCCAAAGCACCATAACAAATATTGATCTTGGTCAAATCGGCACCGATTTTTCCGGCCAGCACCACCGTCTCCGGAGTGTTGAGACCGCGGTGTGCCCGCACCTGCCACAAGGTCGACGGTTCCAGACCGGCGTGGATGCGATTCAGGTTGGCCGGCGTGATGACTGTGCCGTCTTCCTGGTGGGTCAGAAACCCATCCAAAAAGCCTTCTGTCCGCGCCCCCCAGGATGGATCAAAATGTACCACCCCGTCCACTCCCCAGGCCTCGCTGGCCAGAATGTGGCCAATATCCATAAAGGGGCAACCGGTGCCATACTGGTTGAAAATTAGCGGCTTTGAGCGGCTGTGCTGAAGTTTGAGCACCGACATCCGGGCTTTGGTCTCCGCCAAATAGTTTTCCAGCCCAACGACCTCTTCTTTGGTGAAGCGCCTGGTTTTAGGGTGATGCTCGCCGGTGGCATAATACTTTTGCGGCAAATCACCGCAAATTTCGGGATAATGATAAAACAGCTGGCCGTTTCCTTCGCGATTGCGCCAACGCTCTACATCCCATAGTTCATCCCGCAGCTTGGCACGCTCGACTCCCGGTGAAGTCTTATCCTTCACCCATTGAAGAATACTATCGGTTATCCGACCGAGCTTCATGCCGATGTTGGGATGGGCGTAACGGTAGTCATACCCGGCAGTCATATCCGGCTTTGTCTTTTGGGAACGGGTGGGATCAGGAATATACTCCCGTCTTTCGATAAAAGCAACGACCTCTTCCACCGTTGTGCCTGGACCAAACCCGGCGTCAAATCCCAGTTCGGCTGCCAGCTCGCGCCGGATGGCCATGCCACCGATACCCAGCCGTGTTCTCGCCCTGATGCCGGCGGCATCTGCCTGGTCGATGAACCGGGCCAGAAGTTCGGCGACACCATAGCCCAGCGTCCGGCTAATCAGCAGAGTGGTCACCTCCTGCTGAATTGCCTGCTCGATGATTTCCTCCGACGCCAGGTCGGGCGGCAAGAGTATGGTCTCGTAGCCTGCCTGATTCAGCCCCCTGGCAATCATTTTCAACCCGATATCATGCACTGGATCGAGCGGCGCCAATAGTATCCTCGTCATTCCGCCGCCTCCCCGGAATCTCTCAGCAACCAGCGATAACGATCAGAAGGACGATAGACATAGGCGCGGCCTCTCACCCGGGTCCCGGGCCCTTCGTACTGGGCGAAGACAACATCCACGTCACTGAAGCCCCAACCCTTCAGCAATCTGAGCATCAAGCTGCGCCCGTCATTCTCATTGTCACAAACAAAAAAAGTTTCCACATCCAGCGCATCCATGATCTGTTCCTCTGGTTTTACCATTCTTCATCCTCCTGCGCCGCTACTCATCTGTAGTATGAACAGGCAATGCGTCGTTATACCCTTGCCGCCATGCAAGAAAAGACCTGGTTTTCACCAAGTCTCCACTGCAGTAGAAGCCGCAAAGCAGACCGCGCCAGCTTTCTATGGCAGACTGTCCACCACATTGATTATTTCCGACTGCCGGTCATCCAGCGCCTGGTCGGGGCGATTGGTGACCCTGTCCTGCTCTTTTCTTTCCATTAAGATTCACCTCCCAAGCCTTCATCTGCCCTTAGTTTTTGAATAAACGCAGCATTCTATTCCGCAGAAAAGCGGCCTTCAGCATTCTTTTTCCCTTTCGTTTCAGACTGTGCAACGGCTTGAGTATAAAAAAATGCAAAAGTAGTCTCCTCAAAAAGGTTAACAGGAAGGGGTTGGGAAAGGCCAGGTAGAATAAAACAGAAACTCTATATCCTTTGTCAGCGAACAACGTTCCTGTGGACAGAATCAAAGAGGCTGAGTTATCGGAATTTGCCGAGACGACAAAACATCCTGACAAAAAAGAACTCATTAAAAAACCGAGGAGGTTCAATTTATGGAGAATACGGGACCCGGAGCAAGCGGTGTTAATCCAGCACAACCCACTGTATACAGAGTTACTCTTGTCCTAATATTATTAATTACCTTACTGATTGCGTATCTGGATCGGGTAAATGTTTCTGTTCTCCTGGCAGACAATGCCTTTCTTACCGAAATGGGCATAAAAGGCCAGCCAGTCCAGATGGGGCTGCTCATGACCTTGTTCTTGATTGCCTATGGAGTTTCCAACGTCTTTCTTAGCCCGCTCGGCGATATCCTGGGACCACGGAAAGCAATGTGTCTCTCCATTCTTCTGTGGGGTGCCTCACTGTGCCTAGGCGGTATTGCCGCCACCTTTACGATTATGTTGGCGGCAAGAGTCATTCTCGGAATCGGCGAGGGCATGCACTGGCCGATGCAAAGCAAATATGTAAAGAACTGGTTTCCGCCGCATGAGCGAGGTAAGGCGAATGCGGTCTGGGTCGTCGGACTAATGGCCGGCCCGGCGATTACCATGCCTTTTCTGACTTGGATTATCCAGGCTTATGGCTGGCGTAACAGCTTTTTCGTCCTGGTGGCCTTCGGATTACTGCCGCTGATCTTGCTGTGGTTCTGGACGACGGATTTTCCCAATCAGAATAAAAGGGTAAATCAGGCTGAGCGTGACCTGATCGAAGCAGGACAAAAGGCCGAAAAAGAGCTCGAAGCACAGGCTGGCCATACTACGGTATGGGAGAATATGAAAGTATTTATTTTTAATTATCGCTTCTGGTTGGTCACTCTGTACTATTTCTGCCTGGCGTCGATATTCTGGGGAACAATGGCGTGGTTGCCCTCTTACCTCAAAGTGGCGCGCGGCTTTTCCTGGACCGCAATGGGTGCATGGTCTTCGCTCCCCTACCTCCTCGGCATCGCCAGCGTGCTGGCATCCGGATATATCTCAGACAGGATGGGGCGACGGGCTCCCATATGTGTCGTTTCTATGCTCGGCGCTGCTGCCGGAATCTATTTCGGGGCTTATGCCCCAGACAATACAACAGCCGCCATTCTGCTGTCATTAGGGATTGCCTCCATCGGTCTCGGTATCGCGCCAGCTTGGGCCATGGTGCAGCATATCGTTCCTGGCAAGGCTATTGGAGCCGGTGCGGGCATGATGAATGGCATTTCCAATGGCGGATCAGCATTTTCGCCGGTTCTGATAGGCTTTTTTATCAGTTTGAGCGGCGGCAGTTATATCGGTGGTCTGATGTTCTTGGTCGGATTAGGCATATTTGCGGCCTGCTGTGCGGCCGTATTATCGTACCAAAAATATTAATCCTGTTCCCGCGAATAATAGGGCGCAGCCGTCAGGGAAGAAACAGTTTCTCCTGCTGGCTGCGCCCTATTTGTTTTTGTCGGAAACATTTGCTATAATCGAAGTAATTAGACCCACCCCCCACGGGGGAGAAGGAAAGGTGCGATTATGGTGAATTCGCCGGTCCGCAGCGAAGTGCTCAATCGGCTGCGCAACGTCAAAGGCCACCTTGCCGGGATAGAGAGAATGGTCGAAGAAGAACAAGAATGTCGCAATGTTTTGATTCAGCTCTCTGCTGTACGATCCTCCATCGAAAAAATAGGCATTTTTATATTGGAAAACAACGCTGTAGAATGCCTTTTAAAAGATGCAGATCCCAAACCGGAAGACCAGGAAAAGGTGGAGCAGGTTGTCAAGCAGATGCTGTCCTTTTTAAAATAATAAACCACCGTTCATTTTGAACGGTGGTTTTTCCATTCCCATTTTATCGTGTCTCGCCTATTGCCACCAATCGAAAAGAATCCCCAGTCCTTTTTGCACCAGGTTGAAATAAAGCAGACCCCCTGTGACCACCAGCGCCAAGCCTGCTGCTTTTTGCAGCAGTGGCAACCAACGATACCAGGAACGAATCTGATCGATAAACCGACGGCAAAACAAGGAAAATAACAAGAAGGGTACCGCGAATCCAGCTGCATAAAAGAGCAGGAGATACACTCCTCGCTCAAGCGTGTTGCCGATCCCGGCGTATGTCAGCACCGAAGCCAGGATGGGTCCGATGCATGGCGTCCACCCTGCCGTCATCGCCATTCCGAGAAGCATCGCCCCAAACGGCCCTGTTACCGCTCCAGCCTGTAGCGGCCGCCAATCGCGGGCCAGTGCCGGTAGCTGAATAAAACCCGCCAAGACCAAACCCATGAAAACCATGAATAGCGCCCCGGCTTTACGGATAACCTGCTGATAGTCGAAGAAAAACTGTCCCACCAGTGAGGCCGTCGCTCCCATCAAGAGAAAAACGATGGTAAAGCCGGCCATGAAAAAAACGGTATTGACCACAAGGCGCCGCTGCGCCGTTTCCGGTTCGGAGCCGCTTCCGGCAAGCATTGCGATATAAACCGGAATAACCGGCAGCACGCAAGGCGAGACAAAAGAAACAACCCCGGCCATAAACGCCGCCAGCAGTGAAATATCACTTCCGTCCACGAATTCCCTCCTATAGTCCCTTTATAGCGCCCTCCAGTTCTGCTTGGGTAACTCCGCCCGCTTTACGGAACCGGATGACTCCGTCTTTATCCAAAATCACGGTTGTCGGAATGGCGTTGACCCGATAGGTCGTAGCTACCGCTCCGTCACTATCCAGCAAAACTGGCATACTAAAATGATTCTGTTCTAAAAATGCGCCTACCTTGGCAGCCGGCTCCTGAATATTGATCGCGTAAAACGCCACGCCGGGATTTTTCTGGACGAACTGCTGAAGCTGAGGCATCTCTTCCCGGCAGGGAGGACACCAGGTAGCCCAGAAATTGAGAATGGTCACCCGGCCCGCCGCTCCGACCGGCACCGTCTTGCCGGACAAATCCGTCAGGCTAAAATGAGGAGCGACCTTGCCTGTTGCCACACCGGTTTCTGTTGCTGGAGGTTTCACCGGCACTTCCGTCCGAGGCGTGGCGATAAACCACAACCCGAGAGCCACCACCACTACCAGCCCAACTACCACGAAAAAGCGTTTACCCATTCTATCCCTCAATTCCTGTGTTGTAATAATCATTATTCGGTGCGACGACACCTCATTCCTGTCTGTCGTCGGCCACCTCTGTCAACTGACATTTTCCGCTTTTGACCACTTCTGCTATAATAGCGATAGGAACGATTACACCCGGAGGTTCTAGCATGCATCAGTACCTTTTCTTTATCGGTGATTTCCCCATCCGCGCCTATGGCCTCATTCTCAGCCTCAGCATCATTTTGGCCACCGGCACCGCCTATTTCCTGGCTAAACAGGATGGCCGCTGGCACCATCACATACCTGACCTGGGCATCTATTGCGGCCTTGCAGGCATTGTCGGCGCCCGACTGTGGGATGTCCTGTTCTTCGACTGGGGTTATTATCACAACCACCTGCTGGAGATCCCCTTTGTCTGGCAGGGCGGTATGGCTATCCAGGGGGGCGTCGTCATGGGAGCCATCGTGGGTTACATTTACACCAAACGCCACAAAATCGATACCTGGGCGTTTGCCGACATCGTAGCCGCCCCAGCGGTCATCATGGGTCAGGCCATCGGCCGGATGGCCAATCTGCTCAACGGAGACGCCTTCGGTCACCCTACCGGCAGCGCTTTCGGCCTGGTCTACCCTTCCACCACTCTGGCCTATCAGGTTTACGGAGCCCAACCGCTATGGCCTGCCGAAGTATGGGAAGGACAAATCGATGTCATCATCTTTGTCCTGTTGCTGCTATTTCGAACCACCAACCATGCCAAAGGCCAGGTATTCATTCTCTACGCCGTCCTTTACTCCATCTCCCGCTTTTTCCTGGAATACCTCAGGGGGGATTACGGCACCCTGGCTTTCGGGCTCAAATCAGCCCAACTCACCAGCTTAACGGTGGTCATCATCGGCATACTGTGCTTTATCTGGTGCGGCTGGCGAGGTCAGCGGATCAACGAAAAATAAATGATCTAGCCACTAACTGCGAAAACACCCCTATTCTATCGAATAGGGGTGTTTTATTTTTCAAACAAGGACTATGCCTGGTAGCGCAACATTTGCGCCACCGCCATAACTCGCTGACACATGTTCCATTCCAAATCCTAGTTTCACCGGTCGGCCACATAAGCAAGCGCGAAGAAGGAAACACTGAATATAAGCATAGGAGGTGCAATATATGAATGTTTTACGGTGGGGGGCGAACATGATTGAAGGCGCATCGCCGGTCGGGCTTATTCTGGCTGGTGCCGTGGTGGCTGTCGCCAGTCCTCCTGTTCGGCGAGGACTGCGATCCGCCGCGGTTATGGCTACACGGGGCGTTTTGACGGCGGCAGGGGCCGTACAAGCCACTGCTGCGAGCTGGCGGGAAGGCATGGAAGACATCGCCGCCGAAGCAAAGCATCCGGTGGAGCAGCCAAGCGACACTTCAGGGAATAACTGCACAATGCTGAAAGCCGCAAAAAATCATGGGCGTCAATTGGCGGTAACGGCGGCGGCAGGCGCTCTTGCTGTTCGCAATGAATTGCAGAGCATTGTGGAAGAAGCGAAAAGCAGCCCTGACATCTCAATGGAAGATGACGTACCGCCGGCAGCCGAAGAATCTGTCGAGCAATACCATTCTGCTCTTTTATCTGACGACAAAATGTCTGCCAGCGGAATGATTCAGCCCGACGGCCTGGAAGCGGAAACCGTCGATATCGGCCCCAGTTCTCCCCGGAAAAAACGCGTTCGCGGCAACCAGCTATAAAGGAAACTCTCCGCGTTTGGCGGAGAGTTTCCTTTTTTAGAATAATTTCAAACGGGTCCAGGCGATCCCTGCCAGGAGATTATCTTTCGATTCCCGGCTGCGCTGCTTGATGTAGCCGAAGAAATTTCCCAAGAATTCCTCCCAAAGCTTAACCACCTCGGTTTTAACCTGCGGTGACTGGGAGCGAAGTTCGATACTCAGGTCCACCGCCTCGCGCAAATCTTTCGTCACGGCAGCAATTTTATTTTGCAATAATTCCATCGTAGCCAAAGCAGATCCCCCTAACAAGCTAGCTATTCGGCATTTCCGGCTGGACAGAGTCCTCCAAAATCGAAGAGTCAATTGATTGTTTCAGCTTTTCAAACTGGGCCTCACTGACTAAGTCCTCCAAGTCCTCTCTGAAACCGCCAAACAACCCCTTGACCTGTTCGGAAATATCCATGACCCCTTGCACGGTTTTTACAGCCAAGGGTCGGATTTGTTCCCGTACGCCAGGCAGCAACAAAGCCCCTACCACGGCTGCCCCCAGCCAGAAACTGGCATCACGGCCAGTGGTTGTTTTTACCTGATGGCCAAAGCGGCGGCGAGCTCGGGTAATACGACCCATTTCAGGGCTGATTTCAACCAGATCGATCAGTTCCGCCAGCCGCAGAAGTTCCTGGCGTTCCTGCCGGATCATATATTGCAGCGTCTTTCGAGCGTAGGGGTCGGTTACAGAAGCCAACTGTTTTTCATAAACATTCACCGCAGCCAATTTGGCCTCGAATATGTGTTCCAGCCCAACCGTAGATTCTTCATTTGCCGTCTCGGCCAGTCTCTGCCGCAAACGCTGCCCCCGGGACATCCGTTGTTCTTTAGGCCCATTTTCCGTTGGTTGATTCTCGATACCTACCACTGTACCCGTCCTCTCGTCCTAATGATGTGCAATCAGTAGCCTAACCAATATTACCCAAGCCTATGCACTCTATGGGTGGAAATATCAAGCGTTACTGATCAGTGTGTATATTCGCTGACCATCTCAGCGACCGCCTTTTTACCGCGGACATGATGCTGGTGAAACCGACCAGTCATAGCATCTCTGCTGAGTTTGTGTCCGGTGGAAATATAGAAAAAGATAACTTCGCCGATTGTCCATGTAAAGGCATAGGCGATCGCTCCCTTGGCAATGATCCCGGTCCGGCCGGTCAATTTGCCTACTGTATTAATGGCAATGGTTTCGGCCAGTTTGCCTAATCCGATAATCATACCAAATTCAATCAGGTGATGCAGTGGTGTGACCCGGTACCCCGACAACCCGACCAATTCAAACAGCAGTTTGAATTCATTAAGGGTGAGAATGGTGAAGTCAGTGATTCCTTCAAACGGCGCAGTCAGAAGGTGATGCGGTCCCGGCACCGAATTGGGCAGGCCAGACAACAGCGCCCACGCCGCATTCTGGAAGGCAGTATCCTGAATGGCACTCTGAGCCAGTTCCGGCCGAAATACAGGAAAATTATGGGCAAGGGCAAATTGTACCTCCCGATGGTTGGACAGGATCTGAGTGGTCAGACTGTAGTTTTCGGCATCGTCAAACAGAAAAACCTCCCCTTTTAGACGGCGCACCTCATTGGCCATGCCCCGCCCTGCCAAGCAGAATGTCGTTGACTTAATCAGTTTTTCGTCGAAGACACCGTCCTGTGGGGCTATCACAGTAACATACTGGGCAGTATCTTTGATTGCCGCCCTCGCCGCGGCTTTGACGGAATGTCCGGCAACCAAATACGGATAGCTTCGCAGCCAAGCCTGCATGGCTGCTATCTCCTTATCTGTGCCCATCAGACCGATGTGAAAGTTTTCCTGACACAGGCGATTGACTTCATGCCAGTTGATCTTCTTGACTTCTCCCCAGGCTTTGCCGAGAACATTGATTCCTTCGACCGAACTCTTACGGGCCATACTTTCCCCCCTCTGCCTTCTATGATCTTAGCTTGCCCAGGATAATAGTAGCAATGTCCCCAAAAATAATGATTCATTCGATCAACTACTCGAATTTTGACGATACTGGACTTTTCCGTTGTTGTTGAATGTCAGGCGACTGCGACAAGCCCTTCTTTATTCCGATAGTATTTTCTGATTTGCTCATACTACTCTTAAGGAGGTGGTAGACATGTATTGGTTGCTTATGCGCCCGGCCATTGGCTGGGGAGCCTTCCTGTTAGTCCACGCGATCGGCATTCCGCTTGTCTATGGGGCCGGAAAATCCTGCGCCAAAAGGAAACAACTGTCTCATTCCCCCCAGGCCACTGAAGGATAAGGAGAATAGAAAGAGACAAAAATCCTCGCATTCATCTGCGAGGATTTTTGTGACCTGCCGCCGGTATCTGTTTATGACTAAGTCCGGCCCTTGCGAAATTTTGTCAGCAGCCCATACACGAGGACGCCTAAAGTCACTGCAACGGAAAACCAGGCTTGATTGAGGCCAAAGCGGACTAACAGCCAGTCAAAGTAAGGGTCATCAATCATAATCTGTCCGGCCGTCCAGCCGATGAGCATCGCCCCCATCCAGATCAAGGCCGGAATTCGATCGAGAAGTTTGGCAATAAGAGCTCCCCCCCACATGATGATGGGGAAGCTGACAAGCAGTCCAAAGACAAGGATCATCCTGTTGCCGTGGGCGACAGAAGCCACCGCGATAACATTGTCGCCGCTCATTACAATACTGGCCAGCGTAATCGACCAAATCGCGCTGGAAAAGGTGGCAGCCGCGTTTTCCTCCGATTCCTGCTCGCTGGCACTTGTCAAAAGGTTGGCAGCGATGATAATCAGCATGATGCCGCCGACAATTTTGACATAGGGCACTGTGAGGAGTGCAGAGGCGGCAAATGTAAATATGACCTGAAAGAAGAAGGCCAAAAGCCCCCCCCAAAGAATGGCTTTGCCCCGATGCTTTTCCTTCAGTTTACTGCAGGCAAGCCCTATCGCTACAGCATTGTCGCCGGACAGTACAATATTGATCACGGCAACGGTAAACAGGGGGGTTAGCCATTCCAAATCCCACTACCTCCAGAAGCATCTTTGAAGATAGTATGTTGACTTTTCCCGCCCAGAAAACCCGCCTCATTTTTCCTGTCCGTCAGCTAATAAATGTTGCCTTGGCTCTCTCACCAGGCAGGAGCAATAGCTACCCCACCTCTGCCCCGCGTCCACCCATTCAGAGCCTCACTCAGCCCCCAGTCGAGTACCGCCGTCAGCCCGGCCACCAGCAACGCTACCAACCATTGGGCCAAAGAAAGAGCCGTCGTTCCGAAAACCGGCTGCAGCACCGGAACATGGATAATGCCGCCAATCATGGCCATGGATAGGGCCACCGCCGCGACCAGCCATCGGTTGCTGAACAAGCCGACTTTACCGGTATGCCTTTCCAAACGGCAGTCAAAGATGTGAATAAACTGGCTTATCGCCAATTGGGCTATGACGATCGTCCTTGCCAGCACCAGATTGCGGCTGGCCTTCAGCGCCCATGTGAACAGGGCCAAACTGGTCACGCCGATAGCAAGTCCCCGGGAAAGGATTTTACTTCCCAGGCCGCCGGAAAATACACTGTCATCGGCGCTGCGCGGCGGCTGCTGCATGATATTATGGGCCGGCGGATCATTGACCAAGGCGACCGCAGGCAACCCGTCCCCGATCAGATTGATCCACAGCAGTTGTATCGGTATCAACGGCAGCGGCAGTCCCATAAGTACCGCGAGCAGCATAAGAATGACCTCGCCGATGTTGGTGGCAATCAAATAGCGGATGGCCTTGCGGATATTGGCATAGATTGAGCGGCCTTCTTCCATTGCTTTCACGATGGTAGCAAAGTTATCATCCGCCAGGGTTACACTGGCCGCCTCCTTCGTGACATCGGTCCCCATAAGTCCCATGGCAATCCCGATATCGGCCACCTTAACGGCAGGAGCATCATTTACCCCGTCACCGGTCATCGCCACCACATAGCCCTTGGCTTTTAATGCTTTTATAATTCTGAGCTTATGATGGGGGGATGTCCTGGCATAAACGGCCACTTCGCCGACAACGTCAGCCAGCTCGGCATCAGTCATGCCGTCCAGCTCCGTCCCGGTAATCATTCTGCCATCCGCCGACAGCAGCTTTATTTCCCTGGCCACTGCTGCCGCAGTCTTCGGATGGTCGCCGGTAATCATCACAACCTTTACCCCGGCCCGTTGGCATTTCGCAATGGCGGCAGGCACCTCAGGACGGGGCGGATCGATCATGCCGACAAGGCCGCAAAAAATCAGCTCACTTTCCCGCTCTAAAATCTCGCCAGGCTGCTCATCGGCGCTGATCGGCCGATAGGCGAAGGCCAGTACCCGCAGTGCACGGTCAGTCATTCGATCGTTGGCATCGATAATCTCTTGTCTGATTTTTTCATCTAGCGGCAACACAGCCCCATTGTGCAGAACGTGGCCACAAGCCCCAACAATCCGGTCTAACGCCCCTTTACAATACAGCTTTTTACTTCCCTGCCCCGAACAGACCACCGACATCATGCGCCGCTCCGATTCGAAGGGGTTTTCATCGATTCGCCGGCTTGACTTATCTAATGCCTGCCGCCACATTCCGGCTTTCGCCGCAACGACAAGCAGAGCTCCCTCAGTGGGATCGCCGTCCACTTTCCAGCCTGATGCCTTGTGTTCTTCGATCGACACCACCTTGTCGTGAAGAGCCGCCTTATCGTGGATCAGTCGGGCGTTGTTACAAAGGGCCCCGGTGAGCAAGGTCTGCATCAGTGCGTCGTCCGAGCTGGGATCAGCCAACGCGCCATTGCACTCAAAGCTGCCGATCGGCAAATAGCCTTCGCCCCCTACCTTCCAATCGCGGCCTACAGTGTATATCCCGCGGACCGTCATCTCATTCTTGGTCAGAGTCCCTGTCTTGTCAGAGCAAATTACGGTTGCACAGCCTAATGTCTCAATCGAGGACAGTTTACGGACAATGATATTCCTTCGGCTCATACGCTGCACTCCCATGGCCAGAGCAATAATAACGATCGCCGACAGCCCTTCCGGGATTGCCGCCACTGCCAGGCTGGCCGCAATCTGCAGCATAAACAGGGGCGACAGTCCGCGCAGCAGTCCGGCGATAAATACAATACCGGAAATGGCAAGACAACCGTAGACCAGGTATTTTGCCAGTTCTTCCAGCCGCCGCTGCAGGGGGGTGACCTGTTCGTCGGCGCACTGAATCAGGCGGGCCACCTGGCCCATTTCGGTGGACATCCCGGTAGCGACAACAACGGCCGTTGCCCGGCCCCGGGTAACTGAAGTGCCCATATAAACCATATTTTTTCGATCGCCGAGGGTGAGTGACTTCATCGCGATAAAAAGGGCGTCCTTGCTCGCCGGTACAGTCTCTCCCGTCAGTGAAGCCTCTTCTACTTCAAACCGCCAGGTGGAGATCAGTCTCGCATCCGCCGGAACCCGGTCGCCAGCCTCCAAGCAAATGATATCTCCCGGCACAAGCTGTTCGGATGCGATTTGAACGCCGCTGCCCCCCCGGATGATTCTGGCTTGGGGAGCAGCCATTTTTTGCAGGGCCGCTAGCGAGCTTTCGGCTTTGCGTTCCTGTACCACTCCCAATATTGCGTTAGCAGCCACAATGACAAGGGTCAGCAATGCGTCACGGCTTCGTCCCAGCACAAAGGACAGTCCGGCAGCCCCCAGCAATATCTGAACCATCAGATCCTTAAACTGATGATAAAGCAGTTGCCAAAAGCCCGGCCGCTTTGCTTCCTCCAGGCGATTCAAGCCATACTGAATCTGGCGCAACCTGGCTTCAGACTCGCTGAGGCCGTAGTGGTCAGACGTGGCCAATCGCTCGCAGACGACTTGCGCTGGCTGCAAATGGGAATCGGCGACCGGCACGCCCGCTTCGCCGTCCCGGCTATCGCACCCTGGGTCATAGCTTTGTTGATAAGCAATCGGTAAATCCGGTCCCAGGCTGTTAAACCGTTGCAAATCCATAACCGGCTGATTGGAGGGTCTCTGTCTGTGCCGCAGTACCCGGGTCGAATTTGCCAGCACCAATACGGTGGCCACGTTGAGCAGCATCATGGCCGATACAGGGGTAATCAGACCGCCGATCGCCAGGGCCAGCCCCGCTGTACTAAGGCCTGCCGCCCCAGTGAGGTTTTGCTGAATGATCTCGCCGGTGTATTTGCTTAAATGGATGAGATGTGGAATTTTTCGGATGTCGCTGCCTTTTACAATGATATCCGCCGACCTTGCCGGAGCATCTGTCCCTCCGCAGCCGAGGGTAATGCCCGCGTTGGCGGCCGCAAGCGCGGCGGCATCATTGATGCCGTCGCCCACCATGACCACCCTGCGTCCGTCGCTCTGTAGCCGCAGGATCAGCTCCAGCTTATCCTGCGGCGACGAAACGCTCCACTCTTCGTCCAAGCCCAGCGCTTCAGTCACCGGTTTGGCTGAATGCGGCGTATCTCCCGTAACCAAGCCGATATGCCCGATACCTAAGGACCGGAGACGATTTATCGCCTGGGAAGTTTCCGGCAGCAGTCTGCTGCTGTAGCCGACCAAGCCAACCAATTTGGTGTTGATTGCCACAAATAACACGCTTAGTCCCAGCTGCTGCATCCGCCTTATTCGGGGATTGGCTCTGGCGATCTTCACTTTTTGCTGGCTGATAAAATCCTCATGTCCCACTACCATCTGCTGGCCGGCCACCATCGCCAGCACTCCGGCCCCCACCACCTCTTTGCTGTCGGCGGGAAGCAAGTCCAGTCCGGTCTGCCTGGCCTGCTCTACCAGCATCATTGCCACCGGATGTTTGGTTGACGCCACAGCAGACGCCGCCAACTGAATCAAGTCGCCTTGGTGATAGGCTTTATCGATTAGCGAAATTTCTATCACCTCCGGCATGGCGGCAGTTAGCGTGCCCGTCTTATCAAACAGCACCGTATCGGCTTCATTCAGGGTGCTAAAAGACTTTGCATCCTTAACATAAATGCCGTTATGGGCTGCGACGGCCAGCGCGGACCCCAGCGCCATATGCCGCGAAAGGGCCACCGCCACAGGACAACCGGCAAGTAGAACGGCGAGACTCCGCGAAATATCACGGGTAAACAAATACGTCAGTCCGGCAAGGGCCAGTGTCCAGGTCACCAGTTTATTGGAATAACGCTCCGTGCGGTCGGACAACAACTCAACCTCTATATCAGCTTTACCTCTGGCTTTGGCAATGCCGGCGTCGATTGGCTCTCGGCCCTTCTGGCTGGCCCGAATTCTTAGGCAACCGGCGCTGACGGTAGTCCCAGCCAAAATGTGATCGCCGCTTCCCATCGTCTGCAGTGCGGAACTGCCGTTGATGATCGCCTGGCTTATCACCGCTTCGCCGGCAACAATTTCGCCGTCTACCGGAACAACGTCATTTTCCTGGACAAGCAGAATATCACCTGACTTGATCTCCTGCACCTTGACCCGCTCGCCCTGCCCTCCCGTCCACCGCATTGCATAGCCGTAATCCTCTGCCATCATCTTTCGTATGGCCGTCTTCGTGCGTCCCTCGATAACACTGCGAAAAAGGTTGCTCAAATGCACTATCCACAAAACCGACAACCCGGTTATGCTCTCGCGCAGCGCTAGCAAAATCAGCGTCGCCGCAAAAATGAGCAGTTCTGAATTGATTTGCCGGCGGTGGGCGAGCTGGCCGAGACCGTCGCGTAAAAGCGGAAAACCTGAAACCAAGGTAGTGATAGCCGCTAAATTAAAAACACGCTGCGAGGCCGCCAATGGAGAGGGACCGACAACCAGCCGTTTGAGCAAAATGGCTGCAAGAATTCCCCCGGTGGCAACAGTGTAAAATAGCGGCCCTTTTTCCCCCGGCATGACTGTGCTTTCCTTTGTTGACGCAGCCTCCCGACCGGCTGGGCTGCTTGCCCATAGTGCAATCGTCTTGGCGGGAATTTCACCAATCGCCGTCAGATACTCTGATCGGCATCTGGCCAGACCCTGCTGAATATCGGCAAGAGTAAGCCTTTGAGGTTCAAAATAAATCAAAACCCGCCCGGTGAGCGGGTTTGCCTCGGCTTTTTTTATCCCTGTGGTAGCGTTCATCCGTCGTACGAGATAACAGGCAACGGCGCGATTATTTCGAAGACCGTCTACCGATAGCCGCAAGCGTCCCGGTAGCAGCCGAAAACCATCAGACGATATCACCGAAGATTGCACGTTTTTCCTCCTAACATGAATAACGGGTAGCTAACCTGTCCAATCCGACTAATGAAGCTAGTTTTTTCAAGATGGCCCAGAGTAATACTGCAAACCAACAAAAAAATACCCTCCCAGATATTAGGAGGGTGGAAGGAGGATCTCTATAAAAAATTAAACAGCCTTATGCTGTGGAACAAGTTGACTGACAAGCCCAGCCTGATGAGGAGCAATAATCTTTTGTGCTTCTTTTTCATAGTACGGTTCCCACGTCAAATCATATAGTTCATAAAAATTCCGGGCCGCGGCCTGACAGGCCTCTGTCGCTATATGCCAATGCACGGTCCTCAGCAATCCTTTGATTTGAGCGATCAGGGACTGCCGGCGCTGCGCGAAGCCTTGCCGGGGATGGCAATCGAATACTCTCAGGAGGGCCGATCCTAGCGCGATTTTATCTAATACGTCTCCGGCAAGAGACGGGAGTTTGAGTGCGAAGAAGCTTTCCTGACAGGCTTTATCTCCCAATTTGGCTGCAAACTCAGCAACCGACAATGTTCTACGGTATTCTCCGATTAAACAGGCAATATATTCGGCCTCTGTTTCCTGATCGCAGACACTCCAATTCATGCTCACCAGGCTGGATACACCGAAATACTGTTTTATCTCACTTTGAATATACCTTCTGATTTCCTGAAGCAACAGTTCGCATTCGGACTGCGGCACTACTTCATCCTGAAAAGCGACAAGACTGAAGCTTTTTCTACCGGCAAGCAAACCCTCTGCAAACGGGATAACCCGAACGGCACATTGTGCGAAAAAGCTTTCCAGGCGGCGGCGGATTTCCACCTGACAATTCTCAACAATCTGGCAGACAGCTTCTTCGCGGCAATGCCGGACTTGCCCCAATTTCCACAGCGAAAGGGCTTGGTCATTACTCAGCCTGATTTTAAAAACCAGCGAATGTTTAAGCGGTAATAAAGTATGCTTTTTTGCTGGGAAGCGAATGAAATTGATTGCCTTTATCGCCAGCATGTCCAAAGCTCCGTCCGCCGCAACCCATTCTTTCTTTAGCTATAGCATATGATTTTTTTATTGGCCGGGCGTTAAGACTATGTAAAGCCTGTGTTAAATATTCGCTCCCAGAGTCGATGGCAAAGCATCAACCAAAAAGAGACAGGCTAGTCATTCCACATCTTTCCTGGAAAGCTGACTAGCCTAGAAACATACTATGCAGAGTATAAATTTGAACGGGAAAGAAGCGTGGTCCAAATGGATTGGCTTGTCATCTTAGGTCTGGCTACTTCCTCCAGTTTGGATAATTTTGGAGTGGGTATCGCTTACGGCATTCGGAACATCCGGATCAGTTGGGTTTCTAATCTTGTGATTGCAGCTATCTGTTTTATGTTCAGCATGGCCGGTATTTTTTCCGGTTTATGGATCGCCAAGGTTCTTCCCGGCCTATTTCCAACCCTGATTGGCGCTTTCTTGTTATTCATCATCGGACTTCGAATCATCTTATTGGCCGTACCGCGGAAAAAGCAAGCAACGAACAGGGAGTCCGCCCCATTGACAGGCCATACCACGAATATCATAGAAATGTTGGAATATCCGGAGATCGCCGACGCTGATAAATCGGGAGAGATCAGTTTTGGTGAATCCATCATGCTCGGAATCGCCCTGTCCGCAAATGCTCTCACCAATGGATTGGGCGCCGGCTTGCTCGGCTTGTCGCCATTCGCAATCTCGCTGACGGCTGCGATTGGTAGTTTCATCACTGTATGGACGGGTGCATTATTGGGGAAAAAAGTTACCCATGTCCGAATTGGCTCCTTTACTTTAGGCGAGGCAGGAACAGCATTAAGTGGAATCATTTTGATTGTGATTGCTGCTGAAACCTTTTTCTAAATTCCATTGTGCCTGCAGTCATGTCGGGCGCTCTCCGGCAGCCAGCCCTGATTCCAGGCTAGCGGACAACCGCTGATTTGACGGCTTCAAGCAGCGCTTGTTCCCCGCCTGTCGACCATATCTGGTGAAGCCGTTTAATACTCACCTGGGAAAAAACATAGTTGCGGAAAGAATTAAATTTTTTATTGTTCAAATCGGCTTCGGTCATTCCATACGCCGATTTTGCCATTTCCTTCAGTTTGCCAATCAGCCACTTGGCCGCTGGTACGGTCAGCACAAAATCATGGTCTCCCAGATGGGTAATAAATCCTTCCTGCCTCCGCGGCAGCGGCAGAGTCTCGCCGCCCTGAGCCAGCATCCCGATTACTTCCGGATCTTTGTCTGCCAATATACACGCCGCCTTAATCCAATTCACAACCTGGGCCTCGTCTTCCGGAGTACCAGGATGATTGTGCGCGCAGGCCATTGCGACGGTAAGCTCCGCCGGCAGATCGCGATAAACGGCTTCGGCGATGCTGAGGATATGATGGGCCCCTGTACCGGCTATGGTCTGCTCAGGCAGGCTGCTGGCATCTTCCCGCCACTGGAATACCCATGGTTTGTTCAAGTCATGCAGTGTTTGCGCCGCAATCACGATGTCCTTATTCAAATGGTAGCCGTACACATCAGCGTAAGCTTCATAGAATCCCAGCGATGCCTTGACGTTGACCGCGACATGGGTGGCAAGACCGCCAGGATAGGAATGATGGCTCATATAGCCGCTCCCGGGGGCTGAATAAAACGGCTGGGGAGCCTGCTCAGGATTTCGGCAGGGAGGCAACAGGGTATCGACGGCAACATCGGGTTTGATATACCCGGCGGCAATCAGCCGCGCCCTCACCGATTCCCTTTCACCGGTTTCCGTGTACAAAGCCATAATGGTAGGTGCTGGGTTCTGTAAAATCTCAAGCACACTGCGGCGAATTTTGCTATCGGCAATAAGTCCGGCGGTTCGAACCAAATAGTCAAAACTATTTTTCACCAAGCCGGACCGCTCGGCCATAGCTAGCGGGGTGAGGGCCATACACTCTTCCAGGCTGATAGGCCCTGCTGCCCTGACTGCCGGCATATCGGCCCTAACGAGGCCGGGCACGGAAAATACAGCCAGAGCCGCTGCGGCCCCGCCGGAAACGCGCAGAAAATCCCTCCGGCTTATACCAGGTGTTATCAAGGAATGGTCGTCCAAGCTCACTAACACTCGCCTCCCTATATCAATCTATCTTCATTTTACCTGCCTCAAGAAAACAGATTGTTATTTATTGGTAAATATTGTGTTAAAAATTACATCCTCCCTGCCCTGAGAGCAAAAATAAAAACAGGCCGTTGGGCCTGTTATGACAAACTGACTGTCTGACTACCAAGGGTCTAAATAACTGCACCGTGCAGTAACGCCATAAAAACAACGATATGGTTACAGTCTGTCCATAGTGAAACCCACCGAACGGTGGGTCTTTCTTTCGCGTTTAAATGATGGTTTCTTCGGCCAGCTTCTCACCATCAGTAATGAGGGCTGCAGCGTCACCTTCCAATTTGATGACATCCTCGCCAACCATTTTGGCTTCTTCAATTATTTTGGCCAATTCATTGCCCAAAGGTTTTACGGCATCGGCGACAGCAATTATTCCACCTACCGCCAAAATTGCACCTCGCCGGATAGTGTGTCGAACAGCTGGTATCGAAAGACCGATAACCAGTCCGCCTGCGGCGAGGACCAAAGGAGAACTGCGTGCCATAACGCGGGTTGCTAATCGAAGAATACTCAAAGAAACCCCTCCTACTTTTGACCTTATTGTTCACGATCAGATACAAGTCTATGTATCATCAGGAGAAGGTTCACAATGTTCAGAGTTGACTGGCGCTACACTTTAAAGAGTTTAATCGCATGTTGAAGCTCCTCTGCCATTTGCGAAAGATTCTGGCTTGACAGCGTTATCTCTTCCATCGCGGCAGATTGCTCCTCGGTAGCGGCTGACACCGTCTCTGTCTGCGCCGCTATTTCCTTGCTTGACACTTCGATGTTACTAATGGCGTCAACAATTTTATGGCTTTCATTTGCCGTTTCCTGAATTTCACGAGAAAATTCGCGAACTTGGGAGGATACGTCATTGACCAATAAAGCGATGGCTTTAAATGACTCTCCTGCGACACCAACGACTTTGGCCCCTACCTTCACTTCATGTGTTCCAGTATCCATGGCGGCGACGGCCCGATCTGTATCTACCCGGATTTCCGACAAGAGAACGGCAATTTGCTTCACCGCCTGTTGTGACTGAGCCGCTAGTTTGCCGACTTCGTCAGCTACGACTGAAAAGCCTCGCCCGTGTTCACCCGCCCGGGCCGCTTCGATGGCAGCATTCAGCGACAGCAAGTTCGTTTGACTGGCAATCTGCGATATGGTGCTGACAATGGAACCGATATCCTTTGACCGCTCCCCCAGCCTAACGACAACCTCGGCAGTTTCCGCTACCGTCTTTTCGACTCTGATGATTTGAGTAACCGCCTTCTCCACGGCCTCGTTACCTGCCTGGGCGGCTTCAGCCGACTCATCTGACACCGCGGCTAAACCATTGGCATTTGCCGCTATCTGCTGAAGTTTCGCCGTCATTTGATTGATCGTTATTGAAGTTTGATCCACTGCCTGGAGCTGCTCTTGCGCACTGCCGGCCACTTCACTGATCACGGAAGCAACCTGGCTTACCGTTTGCGCTGATTGTTCCGCATTGGCGGTCAGCTCTTCTGACGAAGCTGCCACCTGCTCGGCCGATTCGGCAACTTGGTTGACGATGGTGCGCAAATTGACCACCATTTTATTCACGTCCTGGGCGATAGTACCAATATCGTCGCTGGCGGCAATTTCTAGTTCGTTACACTGAAGATTGCCACGAGACACTTCGTTCAGAGCCATCTCCACCGTTGCCAACCGTCTTGCCGTGAACCGAGAAAGTAAAAGCCCCAACAACACTGCCAATATAATTGCCAATAGCGAAGTCACGACAACCGTGCTCCTGGCAATTACGGCTTCTTTTTGATTTTGCCGGCTAGTTTCTTCAGCCTGACGGGAGCTATATTCTGATAGTTCCATCAGCAAGGCGTTGGCTGCATCAAGATGAGGTTTGGCATTTTGCGTAAAAGATGAATATCCTTCCGATTTACGTCCTGCTAAAATTAAATCAACGACTTTTTGCACCTCAGTTCGATACGAACCTAATTCCAGCTCCAATACCGAAACTCGCTCTTTTTCAAATGGCGATAACGTCAGTTGCTGATAATTGGCAAGCAATTTCTCGATACTTTCATCACGTTTTTTGATCTCCGCGATTTTTTCATCGATAAAAAATTTGTCAATTGTCAACGGGTTTACCACTCTGGTTATAGCGGCTTCGGTGGCACCAGTATAAACCCGAATCTCATTCAGCCATTTCACTGATAATAGGTTGTTGGCCGCAATCTGCTGGATCTGCTGACTCATCTTACCTGTATAATAATATCCTACAACCCCGACAGCACTCAAAAAGACGGCCATGATCATGATGAGCGCGATTATTTTCTGTCCGGTCTTTAAGTTTTGAATGAATTCCAGGCACCGCTTCCCTCTTATTGTGCCGTCTTTCTTTCGTAAAGAGGCTGGTATCTCCCGCAGAAAAGCAACGACATTTTGCCAGACCAGTCCACGGTTTTTTATCCCAAAGATCAACTTCATTTTTTGCATAAATACCATTTCAGTCCACTCAGAAGCGCGATCTCTTTGCCTTGTTTTCTTCAAGCCGCGAATAAAATTCATGTGGTTCCTCCATGTTTACTGATCACGCATTGAAACAATTAGTTGATACACTTGTAAATTTTACTTCCCACCACCATCTTCTACAATAAACTTCGCGTTAATTTTATGTTAAGTTATTGTGAATTGTGCAACATACTAAAGGGTACCTTTTGACGGCATGTCTAAATGGATATGGTGCTATATTTTTTAAAAATAAATCTACGATATCAGGGTTAAGCCGGACTCCCCGGGCGTTTATCATAAACTGATAGGCCTCATAGAGCGACATTCCCGGCCGGTAAGACCGATCAGTTGAAATAGCATCATAAACATCCGCTACTGCTGTAATTGCAGCATATTCATGAATCCTGGCCCCAACAATCCCTTTCGTATACCCAGAGCCGTCATAATTTTCATGATGGTGCAGGGCGATCAACGCAGCCTCCAGTGGAATATACTTCGAGTGACTGCGGAGGATTTCAAATCCTGCCATGACATGCCCCTGAATCATCACCCATTCGTCAGGATCCAGTCTTTCCTGCTTATTAAGAATTCCGGGTGTTACCAGGACTTTGCCTAAATCATGCAATATGCTCCCCAAAGCCAATTCCCACATATTGCTGCGGGTATACCCCATCTTAATCCCCATCATGATAGACAACAAAAAAACATTCACCGAATGAACAAATGTCGGATAGTCATAGTTATATATATCAGTCAAATGAAGCAGCACAATCGGATTGCGCATAATCACGTCGGCAATGCTTTCCATTTTGCGGGTATTATCAAAATGAATAGTCCTAGTTTCACCTTCAGAGTCTAGTTTATTTTTGACTAATGCCGACATTGCCTGCTTCGTTGCCGCCAATGCCTGATGCGAAAACATAGGAGTGCTTGTATAGCAGGAATTTTTTATATATACCGAACTTAACTTATGACTTTTAAGCCAAGCAATATTTGTAGATGTCAAAGTGATATCCGGTGCTAACAATACCCTTCCGTCAGCACTGACAATTTTTTCGGCGATGACCATCCCTGGTCGAAGATTTGGAATCGAAGTATAAAGCATGGTATTACTCCCGCCTTGTGTTTGTTTAGAGCAACATCAATCTGTCTCCCTTTGATCAATCATGTACGTGGAACCCTTCATGGCTTTCGCTTTCTTTTTCAGTACAGCCGCTATCTCTGCAATTTCAAGGTAGTTGGTAAAATGGTGGTGAAGAGTATGGGCCACGCCAATGGACACCGTCATAATCGGGAAGCGCTCGAGTCGTCCCCGGCGATTCTGAATAACAATAGCGCCCTTTTCTAAGTCGATTGGATTATATAGTTGAACGATTTCTCTATCAAATTGCTGGATGATCGCCGTACACAGTGCATCTATTTCTGCCGGACTACTAATGACAATAAAATCGTCGCCACCGATATGTCCCAAGAAAAATTCCTGCTGGCAGGTCCGGGCAACAGACGACTTGAGAATGTCAGCTGTTAATAAAAGCGCTTTGTCTCCGTGTTCAAAACCATATTTATCATTGAATGCTTTGAAATTATCTAGGTCAACATACAGCACGGCAAAAGGCGAGCCTTTTTCAACCAGTGATTTCAATTTCTGGTCGATCAATATATTTCCCGGCAATCCGGTCAACGGGTTTGCATTGGCTGCCAACTGAATCCGCAAATCACTAATATGAGATAATAACTCCATGACCGATACCGTTCCATGGTATTCCCCGTTTTCAGTCACGATAATAAGGTCATACAGTTTGGCCTCCGGTCTATTCCCAGCAGCTTCAGCCACCTGTTCTAAGGAAACATCCGAAGCGACGATAAGCGGGTTCTCATCCATAATCACCCTTACCGGTCGCCCATAGTACAAAGAAGCGCCATACTGACCACTCAACTGGAAATTCAATACATCCCGCATAACGAGACCAATGGGCTTCCGATCTTCGACCACAACCATGCCCTGCCACTGTTCATTGTGCAGGCGTTTTTTCACATCAACGACCAATAAATCACCGTTCACATAGGGCGTCTGGTGACTAATGTCACCAATCTTTCTAAAACCGGTTAGTTCCAGGCCCTCTTTCTGTTCCACCAGTTTCATCGCTGCATTCTGCAGCGAACCGGATATTGTTATAATTGACCCTACCATCGTCCGGGGAGTTCCATTGTCATCAAACGACGCGATTCCCTTTGCCAGCACCCAGAGATATTCATTCTGCTCGGCCTTTTGCAGCCTGTATTCACAGGTATACGATTCACCCGAGCCGGAAAAATGGGCGGCGAGTGCCTGGCGGCGCATTTTTCGATCATCCGGGTGAACCCATTCCTCGAACATCTCAAAATGGGCCCCATAACCATTTGGCTCACAGCCCACTATTTTTTCAATATTACCTGACCATACCGTGGTGCGGCTTTCATTGTCCCATTCCCAGATAATATCATTCGTTGCATAAGCAATCTGTCTAAACTTCTCGGCACTTTGCTCGACGTTTTGCCGATACATATTAAAATTGATCAGCATGCTTTTCAGGCTGGTGAAAAGTTGTTCGGTATCTGTGTTTTTAAACTGTAAAGGCAATTTAAAGGAATGAACCGCGTCAGGGTTTTCGCTCAAATTTTTAAAGACTTCGGCCAGCCAATATAGGCATCGAAGCAACGGACGCACAAAATAATATTGTAAAGCCAGAACCCCTGCCATAATAAGAAAGCCCAACAGCATCAATTTTTTCTGGAGCTGGCTGATTGACTCGTCGATATCATCAACATAAATCCCGGTCCCAAGATAGCACTCAATTTCGGGAAGGCCAATCACATAGGAGATTTTCTTTTGCAGTTTTTCATCTGGGGATTGTGCTTCATAATACTCGACAAAGCCGCCTCCAGACCTCGCTTTATCAAGCAGCAGCTTGGTTACCGGAGTGCCATACGCATCCTTACGCTGCATCTGATACGTGCCGACCGTTTCCGGAAAGGGCGGTTCGACCAGCACATATCCTTCGTAAGTTCCCAAAAACACATAATTGGAAACACCTTTGTTATAATAAACAAATTGATTGATCACTTCGGTTGCTTTGATGCGCGCTTCACCGACACTCAACTTTTCGCCCCTTCTATCTTCCAGAACGGGAACAAGTGAATTTTGGGCAAGCGAAACAATACTTTCCAAACCTTGCTTACGGATCGAATAGATATCCTCCGAAAAAGCCTGCATATAAATCGAAACAGCAAATCCGAAGCCGACCAACATAACCAGCACTGCTCCCAATGTGCGTGAAGGCATTGAAAATAGCCATCTCGGCCTACTGTCCTTTGAAGTTAAAAACATACTCAATTTTCATCCATCCTCACAACTGAGAAAACTTACGTATATTATCGTCATAATCGCCGTTCTTCTGCGCTCAATCTATGGCTTTCAGACGTCCAACATCATCATTGCGGCCGCTTGATGCCCAACTCACGGGCAGTTTCGCGAATAATGTTGTATTTTGCATCATCAGTAGGCACGAACCCTTTTACCAAATCTTTGCCGTATATCCCCAGGGCCGCCTTATCTTCTTGCGCTACATCAAAAAATGCCTGCTGAATTCTTACAAGTAGCTCGGCGTCTATTCCTTGACGGTAAGCCCAAACAGAGGTCGGAATATCATCCGAAGTATAGATAAGGCGAATATCTCTATCACCGATGATTCCTTTTTCCCGTAAGCTATGCAGGATCGTATCGGAAACCGCTGCAACATCGACCTGGCGTTTTTTCACCGCCAGTACTGAAGCATCGTGGCTCCCCTCAAAAAGAACTTCAGGAAAATCTTTGTCAGCATCGATGCCCTTTTTTCGCAGAATTGCTTTTGGAATCAAATAACCGGAAGTTGATGTTTCGTCGGTAAACGCAAAGGTATGCCCTTTCACTTTTTCCAGTGAATCAATCTCACTGTCAGGATGAACGATGAACACACTGTGATAGACTGTACCGCCCCTGATATTGTCATCAGTGGCGAAAGCCTTTGCCCCAGCTGCTTCGGCGGCAATAACGTACGAGAACGGGCCGAACCATGCAATATCCAGTTGATTTTTGGCCATCTTGTCAATGATGCCATTATAATCGTCAGCAACATAAAGTTCGACGGTTCGCCCTGTCTTACGCCCCAGATAATCCATGAACTTAGCAAGTTCATCCTGGGTCTTCGCTTTCTTTTCACTGGGAACCGCCCCTACCCGGAGAATAGGCACGGGCTGCTCAATCACCGTTTCCGCTTTGCCGAACCCGCAGCCAGTTGGCAGCAGAAATATGAGGCATATTACCCCAATCATAGTGGACTTCACCCAAAACCTGATAGCAGTAAAATTAAATTTCACAAATTTCTCTCCCAAACCAATTGATCAAAAATTAACAAAAAACTTATAATCTCGACAAATAATTTGACTTAATTATAATATTATCAAATAACACTCCCTGATGAAGTTAAGACTCTGTTAACTTTTGACTAAAACACAGTCCCTTTTGACTATTGTCGCGATAAAAAAACCAACCCATTTCCAGGGTTGGTTTTTCACTTGATTCTAGCCAATTTATCTTAGGCAGCCAATAGCGCCTGTACGATATTACGACTGAATAAAAGTGCTTCTTCTTTATGGTCAGTTGCGTAGATTTCGATAGAAGCATGCCCTTGAAAATCAAGATGTTTCATTGCTTTCAATGCCGGACCGATATCGACAACACCCTGATCCAAGCGAAGATGACCATCCAAAATGCCGTCGTTGGAATGAAGATTGACATGGCGCAGCAATTGACCGGCAGCATGAACCGAATCGACAAGATCAAATCCCTGAAGATAAGCGTGGCCAACATCAAGAGCCAGACCGATCAAGGGACTGCCGATCTGGTGGGCAATTCCGGCCCATTCGTGGGCACTGCGAAACATATTCAGTCCCCCCAGCCCAACATTTTCCACTGCCAGCACCACGCCTGTCAACTTTGCCTCTGGCAGACATCGGGCAATGGTCTCAGTGGCATAGCCCAAGGCGTCGGTTCGCGATAGCTTTGCATCAGACCGCCAGCCGGAATGGACAACCATGGTTCTTGCGCCAACAGCGGCAGCTAATCGTATGCCTTCCTTGTAATGGGCCACCACATCATCCCGGTGACCACGGCTGGCCGAAGCGGGATTCAAATCCCAGCACGGCCCATGCATCGATAGCTCGATTTTGTACCTCTCGCCCAAACTGCGGATGGCCTTTAGCTCATAGGAATCAACACTGCGATAATCAAGGGTTGGCATATCTCCAAAGAGATCCACTGCATCAAAACCCATGGCAGCCAGCTTCGCCATGGCAATTTGAGCATCATCTTCCAAAAAGATCATCGTATTGGCACAAATCCGCAAATCCAGGCCTCCCTATTGTTTGCCGCTTTTTCATCAATACGCGCTAAATTCACATATTATCATTCCGTCAATCCCCTGCTGGGAAAGGCACCTGCTTTTTCGTATTATATCAGAATGAATTCAGGGCATGTTATCGTCCCGTTAAGCTTGCGTTAAATGTGTGTACATCTTGACGACCTAACTTTCTAAGCTTCATCTGGCAGAATGTCTCGTTTTAAGACGATCTGACTTTTCTATGTTGAACCAAAAAATGACACCTTCCACAAAGGTGTCATTTTTACCAGCTATTTACGCTTAGTTAGGCAAATATCCCAACTAATTACAGCGTCTCTTCCTCGTCTTCATCTTTAAGAGTTGCTTCAAAAGTGTCAAGGATATCGGCATGATGATCTTCCAGGACATCGTTCATAAGCCGCAAAACTGCGTTGGTCTGCTCTTCAGGCAAACCCATGGCCACTACAATATCTGTCAAGCGGTCTTCGAGGATTTCAATATCGTCCGAAAATAGCACCGGGATTTCTTCCATCGTCTCAAGTTCTTTTCCGTCACACATAGTACACTCTCCTTCGCCGCTTCATGCTTTTCGAACCAGGCGCCAAATATTCCCGTCTTGACGCTTGTCCACCTCCATAGTAACACGGATTTTTAACAATGTCGCGTAAACATTGTGTTAATCTTAATTTGATTTTCTAATACATTTTTCATACAACTACCAGCCACGGCAGAATGCAGCATATTGCCAGGCAGGCCTGATCCTAGTGGGCTTTAAAGTAAACGTTAAACGTCGTCCCCTTCGGCGAAGTATGTACATCGATTTTCGCACCATGTCGTTCCGCGATCCTATAGCAGACAGGCAGTCCTAGTCCTGTCCCGTTTTCTTTCGTCGTGAGAAATGGGGTTCCCAGCTTATCGATAATCTCGGGCGGTATCCCGGGACCCCTGTCCTGTACTGTCAATACCACCAGGTTTCCTGCATTGCTAGTTTTGATGATAACTTTATCACCTTTGGGTGTAACGTCCAGTCCGTTACTAACCAAATTGAGAATACACTGGCGTATCTCTTTATCGTCGGCAAGCACATCCGGGATATGTTCAAGGTCCATTTCAATATCGCTGCCGCGCCGCAGGGCATCGGCTTTAAGCAACGGAACAAGGCCTTCAACGATTTGATTTAGATTCGTTGGAATTAGTGAAACCGTCTTATTTTTTGCCAGTGACAAGAAGTCGGTGATAATGGCGTTCGCCCGATCAAGCTCTTTAATCATCAGATCAAACGGCTCACGGTAGTCTACCAAGGCCGACTTTTGGCCATAGAACTGCAGATAGCCGCGGACCGTGGTCAGGGGATTGCGAACCTCATGGCCAATACTGGCTGCCATTTCCCCGACGGTATTCAACATATCCAAGCGTGCCAGTTCCTTTTCTTTCGTGGTAATCTCGTCATTTTTCTGCATTAATTCCTGTTGAGACCGAACATGCATAAACGCTTGCATCACCGACTGGGACATCGTTTCAGCAGTATGTAAATCCTCTTCAGAGTATCCCCCAACGCGATTGCCCAGAACAACTAAACCAAACGGTTTCCCTTCAACAATTAGCGGAGTCCCTAAAAATGCCTTTATCGGCGGGTGCCCCTCTGGCAACCCGCTGCTATCCGGGTGTGAGGAAGGATCGTTTGTAAAGAACCCCCTCCCATCCAGGATTAATCGGCCATAAAGACCCTTGACTTCGGACTCGGAAGGCACCCTGATATGGCCCGTCTTATCGAGCAGACTGCAAGCATCCCAACCCGGATTGCTGATTGCCACAGTTTTCATCTTCCCTGTAGCATTGATCCTGCCGATAAAACCAAATTTACTATGAGTGACCTCCTCCAATACTGCAAGGCATTTTCTTCCTAGCTCCTCTTCCGTCTTGCAGATCAGCGCTTCTAGTAATATCCGGTTAATCCCCGCAAGCATCGCGTTTTGACGGCGAATCTCATGCACTGCCTTTTCCAGCTCGCATGTTTGCTCATCAACAAGGATTTGCAGTTGTTCACGGTGTTTATTTAATTCCTCCTCCATCACCTTGCGTTCGGTAATGTTATTGAATACCGCCATGAAATATCCCTTTTGTTTACTAAAAACTGCATTCTCCAGCCAGATGTTTAGTGGTGCTAAATAGACCTCAAATCGCTCAGATCGTCCTGTCGAAGATACCCTGCCGCAAACTTCCAATATCTCTGGGTTTGCCGCTTGGATCCCAGGCAAAACTTCGGTAATGCTTTTTCCGACGACATCTTTCAACCCAGTAAGTTTTATAAACGCGTCATTAACCGCAAGATGAATAAAATCTACAGGCTTATTATTCTCATAAACTATTCTACCATACGCAAATGCGTCAGACATTCCTTCCAGCAAGGATTCGTACCGTTGTTCATTATCGCGAATAATCCGTCTCATACCATTAAACAGCAAGCTGCAAATAAACAAGATAAACAGGCTGCCGAATAAAGCTCCTACTATATAGTCGTGCTTATGTTGTTCGAAGCCGGCCAGTGCACCGTAATCATCGTTGATTTGATAGCCGACAAACAACCACAAGCCCCCGATCAGCAAGGCCTCCAACAAGACAATTGGCCATGAATAGCCGGACAACGCCCTCACTGCCCACGGCCGGTAGTGGCCCTTAAGCAGCAATTGCGCAATCTGTTCTGGTACAATATTCTTCTTTACAACAACTCTATGCCAGAATGCCATACTTGTCCTCCGAGCAATTTCTACAATATCTGGTTATATTAGACAAAGTATTGAGGCATCCTTTATCGAATCAAGGAAAAACCTGCGCTAAAATTACTGGAATTAGCGCACGCTGTTCCAAAAACCGTCTTAAAATGAAAAAGCCAGCATCGGTATGCCCCTTAAGCCCTACAGCTAGCGGGCTTCTTATTTTTCAGCATTTTAACATGGTGTTAACTGCATGTCTCCAGTTTTCCCCGCTATGCAACGTGTCATAACCGCAAAGGGCTCTAATGTTAAGGGTTCCAAAAACTTCTGCATCAGCTATGGTTTTGCCGATAGCAATACTCGCAGCCTCCGGTGCATTGTTTTTTGTAGTCGCCGATGTCGATGCTTTTATGGCACAGGCAGTCGGAACGCTGACCGCCGTCCTTGGCCTTGGAAACCTTGCCGCCGAACAGCCCTTCCAGCAAGTAGCCGTCAATACAGCGCCCCAGTTCTATGCCCACGGCTGCTCCCCCCGCCGGGCAGGCGCAGGTATAGATCGACAGACCATACTGGGCTCCGATTTCGGCCATCCGGGTAAAAAATGCCGCCTGGCCGTGCGTGTCCAGGGGCACCAAATCCAGCTCGATTTCGGTCAGCCCTCTTTTGACATGAGGATACAGGGTCAGATAGGAGGTGGTGATCCGGCATCTATCCATCCCCAGAGTGACAAGATCCTGACAAAGAGTCGCAAAGGCTGACAGCCTGGCCGCCTCGGGCTGCTCAATGGTCGGGCATAGTTCGCCTCTGGTCGAGATAATAATTGGATCGAAGCGAATATTAAATTGCGCGGGACAATACCTTTTCAGCAACCCATCCAGCACTGCCAGAGACTCCCGGTAAGACGGAACACACGGTTCCAGGAGCCGGGAATAAAGATTGATGGTGTATTGAAAATAAAGATTATAATTGTTTAAATAGCCGGGATCGGCCAAAACGCGAGAGAAATCCTTGCTCCATAGCACAAGGCTGTGCACGTTGGCTGGCTCAAGGTCAACCTTATAAATTTTTTCCGGGAAGCGGGGATTGGCGACGGCAGCTTCACCGTCCTTCAGCACTTGCTGTAGCCATGCGTAATGAAACCGCGGCAGGTCGGTACGCCGCGAAGCCGATATCACTGTTTTCGCCATTTCGCAGATCGCCTCCCTGCCATACTCAAGCTAGCTTTTCTTTTCTTCACCTAGCGCAAAAATCCTTTGCCAGGTCAATTGACTCCCTTATCTTTCAGCTCCAATATCCACTAGGGCGGCCTATCGACAAATTTTCATCAGAACTCTTGTATTCATAATAAAGAATCATTTACTAATTCCCCCAAATATGATATCTTTTTAAAAGATAAATCATTTGTAACCTGTGCGCCAATCCTCAATCCAACTGACGGTAAAACCCTTTCCTGCCCATCGAACTTGTAACTTATGGCCCTCTTACTGCGGAAATAATCCCGCAATTTTTATCGCTTTAGCTGGTCTTACCGTCAGACCAGTTAACGATAAAACGCCCCGTTTGGCACTTTTTTATCTGAATATTTTCATAAAGGAGCGGAGAAAATGCACGATCAGGTAATCAAAGAATTGAAGCAGGCAGTCGGTCCAGAACACGTCCTCACCGCCAAGGAAGATTTACTGTGCTACGCCTATGACGCGACACCCGGGTTTTCTCACATGCCCGATGTTGTCGTGATCCCCGCAACAACTGAAGAGGTTGCCGCTGTTCTGAAGCTAGCCGACAAGGAGAAAATCCCCGTTTATCCCAGGGGTTCAGGCACCAACCTGAGCGCCGGTACGGTACCAATGAAGGGCGGTATCGTGCTCTTGATGACCCGGTTCAACAAAATCATCGAAGTCGACGCCGCCAACCTGGTAGCCACTGCGGAACCCGGAGTAATTGTCTCAGATCTGAACAAGGCAGTCGGAGAATTTGGACTAATCTATCCGCCTGATCCCGGCACGGTAACCACTGCCACCCTCGGCGGCACGGTGGCCGAAAATTCCGGCGGTCTGCGCGGCCTGAAATACGGTGTTTCCAAGCACTACATCATGGGTCTGGAAGTCGTCCTCGCCGACGGCAAGATCATCCAAACCGGCGGGAAAAACGTCAAAGACGTCGCTGGCTACGATCTCACCAAACTTTTTACCGGTTCCGAAGGAACGCTAGGAGTCATCACCAAAATCATCGTCAAGTTGATGCCGGCGCCGGAAGCCAGTAAAGCAATGCTGGCGACCTTCTCCAACCTCGACAACGCCGGCAGCGCCATATCGGCCATCATCGCCAACAAAATCATCCCCGCCACCCTGGAAATCATGGACAATGCCACCATCCGCACCGTCGAAGCCTACGCCAAGGTCGGCCTGCCACTCGACGCCCAGGCCATTCTCCTGATTGAAGTAGACGGCATTCCGGCGGTGGTGGAAAATGAAGCCACCAAAGTCATCGAAGTCTTAGAGGCCAACCACGCCGACCAGATCCAGGTCGCAAAAGACACTGCCGAGCGCGACAAGCTGTGGGCTGCTCGCCGCGCCGCTCTGCCTGCCCTGGCTAAACTACGCCCCACCACCTTTGTCGAGGACGCCACCGTCCCCCGCAGCAAGGTGCCTGATATGATCCGTGCAATCAGCGCGACAGCCGCCAAATACAATCTGACCATCGGCACCTTCGGCCACGCCGGCGACGGCAACCTTCACCCGACCATCGTCTGCGACATTCGCGACGCCGAAGAAATCGAGCGGGTCCACAAAGCCATGGACGAAATATTCGCCACCGCCATCGCTTTAGGTGGCACCCTGAGCGGCGAACACGGCATCGGCCTGGGCAAGCTGAAATACATGGAAGACCAGTTCGGTGCCGCCGGCCTCAGTGCCATGCGAGCCATCAAAAAAGCCCTTGACCCCAACTGTATTCTGAATCCCGGAAAACTTGTCGGGGAGTGTTAGTTATGAGTAATGACAAACAACTGCTGGCAGATATCGAGGATGCCCTTGCCAACTGCATGAAATGCGGCAACTGTATGGAGGTTTGCCCCATTTACAAAGAGCTCAAAACCGAATCGTCAGTGGCCAGAGGCAAACTGGCCCTCATCGAAGCGGTTTTAAACGGCAGCACCGAAATCTCGGAAGGCTTTGACAAGCGGATGGCCATGTGCGTATCCTGCAAAGCCTGTGCCGCCAAATGCCCCTGCGGCGTAAAGGCTGACGAGCTTATTCTGCGCGGACGCCAAGCTGCGGTAAAAGCCCGCGGCCTGCACCCCATCAAAAAAGGCGTCTTCAAGTTATTAGGAAACCGCGTCCTGTTTGATACCTTCCTGCGCATGGCTGGACTGTTTGGCCCGCTGCAGATGAAAAAACTGCCTGGCCGGTTCGCCGTTGTTGCCCGATTTCCCATGCCTGGACTGGACCGGAAGCGCGTCCTGGCGCCTTTTGCCGCCACACCGCTCCGCAGCCAGGTACCTGAAACCATCAAGGTGGATAATCCCAAGATGCGGGTGGCCTTTTTCACCGGTTGTACCATCAACTATGTCTATACCGACATCGGGCGGGCCGTCCTCAACGTCCTGGCAGCCAACGACGTCGAGGTCACCCTGCCCAAATACCAGCATTGCTGCGGCACACCGGTATTTATGTCCGGCGACCTGGAACTGTCCAAGGTTTTTGCCATCCACAATATCGAAACCTTCGAACGGGCCAATGCCGACTACATCGTAGCGGCGTGCGGCTCCTGCGCCGAAGCTTTTAAAATTGAATACCCCGAGCTTTTCCATGACAACCCGGCCATGCAGGAAAGGGCAGCCAAACTGGCAGCCAAAACCTATGAAATCAGCGAATTTCTTGTAGATGTCGTCAAATTCCGCCGCGACAATCTCGGCACAGTTGACACCACCGTCACCATGCACGACCCCTGCCACATGGCCAGAGGCATCAAAGTCACCGCCCAGCCGCGGGAGATTCTTAGCGCCATCCCGGGCGTTAAGTTCGTCGAGATGAAGAATCCTGATCGCTGCTGTGGCGCCGGCGGTTCGTTCAGCCTGGCCAACTATGATATTTCCCGGAAAATCAACGACCGTAAAGTTGCCGACATCGCCACAACAGGCGCCGACACGGTGGCTACCAGCTGCGGTTCGTGCCGCATGCACATCATTGACGGCCTGGTGCAAAACGGCAAACCTCAGGATGTTCTGCACACCGTGCAACTGCTTGATAAAGCCTACCAAGCCGGTAAGTCATCCTAGGCACCCCTTTTTCTGCAATATCTAAAGGAGCCAGCAGCCATATATGGCTGCTGGCTCCTTTATTTCAGGGGCCGCCGGACAAGCGTTCCAACGTTTCGTCGATGGCCGGGTCGACCCCGCCCAACTGCTCATTGACGCCGCCGACATGTTTGAGGTTTGCGGCGTCTTTGCCCTTCCCCTTTTTGGGGGCAGCATCTTCCATTCCCTTGCCTCCTTCCAGCCACTACTTTCCATGGTCCGCCTCCTCCGGCTGTGGTATAATCAATAGCTGTCAGCCCTGAGAGGAGGTGCCGTCGTGGATACATTGTCCCATGCCCTGATCGGACTGGCGGTCGCCAGCCTGTCGGGCCATGCGCCGTCAATTCATGATCCCATATATGTTGCTACCATCCTTGGCGCGCAGGCGCCTGATTTTGATATCATCACCCAACTGCGGGGCAACGTGACTTATCTACGTCAGCACCGGGCTTTTTCCCATTCCCTTCCCGGCATCTGCGGGTGGTCGCTGGCTATTGCCCTGGCGCTCTCGTTTTTCATGCCCCAGGCCGCCTCCTTCTGGCAACTTTGCGCCTGGTCGTTCGCCGGCGCTTTATCCCATATCCTGATCGACTATTTCAACACCCATGGGGTCGCCATTTTATGGCCCTTTCGCAAAGAGCGCAAAAGCTGTCCGCTGCTCAACGTGTTCGACCCGGTCCTTTTGCTCTTGCTGCTGGCCCCTTATGCCACCCGCACACCGTTGCAACATATCGCCCTCACCAGTTTTAGCTTACTGACCTGCTACTGCCTGGCCCGCTGTCTCATGCGTCTAAAGGCCGCCAGATGGCTGAAAGATCACTTTTCCCATCTGGATATCGAACAAGTGTGGGTCATGCCTTCTTTAAAGGGTCTGCTCTTCTGGGATTTTGTGACTGAAACCAAGGGGCGTATCCTCAACGGACGGATCGGAGCCTTTTATCCCGTACTGGAAGTCCGGGTTGATTTGCCAAAAGACCGGCATTCGCTGAGGACCGCGGAGGCCCGTAAAACCGCCTTGGGGGAATTTTTCCAGATCTTCAGTCCGTTCATTTATTTTGAAGAACATCCTGACGACGCCGCTCAAATAGTAACCATCTATGATCTTCGGTATTTTACCGACCACCATTTTGTTCACAGCGGCACCATTGTATTCGGCCAAAACAATGCCCCCTGTGCCTCCTATATCCATTCCCTGGGCCGAACCAGCGAGCTCCCGGTTGCCGGCAATTGTCATCTGTGAACAGCTTCAGTCCCATTTCCGGTCAACTTTACAGCCTTTACCCGCGCCTGGCGCGGGTTTTTTGTTATATCCCCAGTTCCCGTCGTTTTTTCTCGATATGATCAACATAAATCTGGACCGTTTTGTCGGCGCTGAGTTCCACCATCAGCTTGCCCAGACCGAGGGTTTCGGTGGTCTCAGTGAGGGTCTTGACCACAACATCGCTGCCAGTCACCGACGGCACCGGCGCCACATGCACCAGCCAGCCCAGCGCGATGGCGGTACAGGCGTCAGCCACGGCTTTTTGCTCCAGGTATTCCGGAGCGCCGATCACCAGCGGCAGCTTGTCGGTGTCGACCCCCAGGGCGTCGGCCAATTCGACCGCCGTTTGCGTCATCTTGCCGATGTCGACACAGGCGCCATAGGACAGGACCGGCGGAATCCCCAGCGTCTGGCAGATGGTTTTCAGCCCCGGGCCACACTCCTCGGCTGCCTCCGGGTGGGTCAGGCCGCTATACTCCATCACCGCCGAAGTGCACCCGCCCGACAAAACCAAAATATCCTTGGCAATCAGCCCTTTGGCGATCCGGAAAATGTTGCTGCCCCCCTGCCCATAACGGGCGGTAGTACAGCCCACTACAGTGGCCACCCCGCGGATGATGCCTTTTTTGATGGCGTCCAGCAGCGGCTCCCAGGTTCCGCCAAGGGCCGCTTTCACCGACTCGGTGCTGAAGCCGACCGTACATTCGGTGGTATATTGGGGAACATAAATCTGGCGATTTTCCGCCTTACGGCGATGAAAGGCCGCCAACGACTTATCAAGAATACTGGCAGCCTGCTGCTGCATCTTTTCAGGAATAAACTCCACCACCTCGCTGCCTGGCAGGCGGATGACCTCATGGGTGCTGATCAGGGTGGTGCCGAAACGCTTGGCGTAAAGCGGCAGAGTCGGAACGGTGCAGTTATAATCAAACATGAATACATCCACACAGCCGGTGGCCAGCAAATATTCCTCAGACAGCCACTCACCCTCCTGGCCGCCATAGGCCGTCATGGCCTGGGTGCCTGCATAGTTCATCAACTGCTGTCCCTCGCAGACATGGCCAAGGATCTGGATTCCCTGCGCCCCAGCCGCGCGGGCCTTGTCCTGCCACTCAGGCGTCGATGCCAGTTCGATCACCACATGGGCCATCAGCGGCATATGGCCGTTGGCGATGATATTTACCTTTTCCGGATTTAAAAGCCCCATGTTCTGCCTGGTGGTGTGGATTTTTTGTGTTCCCATGAGAATTTCCTGGAGGATATCGAGGGCGAACAAGCCCTGATACTCGTTGATAATCCCCAGCCGCACCGAAGTAAGCAAAAAATCGACCGGATCGGCGTTCAGATTGGTCATACACTTGGTCTGGGCAAAAGCCACCTCGCTATTGCCGCCGCCGGGGAAAATGGCCAGTTTGCGCCACAGTTCCTTGCGTTTGGCGGGAGCGAAGGTTTGAACCATCAGCGATTCTTCGAAATAGGGGCGGCCCATATCGCCGAGAACCCAGTTGGCAAACTCCCAGGCCACTTTGTTTACATCATGCTTTGTGCCCAGTCCCGCCATTTCAGCATATTTAAACAGCTTATCCGTGTCTCGGATTTTGAGGCCGCTTTCCGGTGCCTGGGCAGCCGCTTTCAACGTGCGGGCGGCTTGCTGGGCATGAAAGATGTTGGCGGCTGTTCCGATGGTAACATGGCGATAGACGAAATTGCGGGCCACCATGACATGGGCGTCGACGCCGCACGCGCCCCGGGGTACCTTGGGGCTGATGCGGCAGGGCCCCTGGGCACATAGCTGGCAGGACAGACCCTGCGTACAAAAATTACAGCGGATCTTCTCCTGCTGAGCCCAGCGATCAAAGACGTTGGTCAGCCCCTGGGCGTGGACATGCTGGTACATCTCCCGCATGGCCGGATCGATAATAATGTTGAGAGGATATCCCTCCGCCCCTTGGTCATGGGTCTTGATGTGTTCCCGCTGCCACGAAAACACCTCGGCTTCCGGCGGTGATTTCGTAATATCATAGTATTTTTGCTGATTGCTGTGAATGTCAAAATGGGCGTCAGGGTCGTTGGTACCGCTGGCGTCGCCTTTGCCGCTCACCGATTCCACGTCCCCCTTGCTCACCTCGTCGGTGCTGTGAATCAATCGCCCGGTGTCCTCGTTCATGCCAGATCCTCCCTTGTCAATACTGCTCTTAGTCTTTCGCCAAGGGAGGTTTTTATGCTGTTTCCATAAAGTACTTAGGCCAAAACGACAGGGCTTCTCCCTGCAATGGCGAAATGGTATTTCCGTACATTATGTTAAGTGAGGGATGGCTTTGGCAAAAAAACTTGCGCCAGTACTACTAGCACTATGGTTATTCCTGGCCACTTCGGTCCCGGCGTCTGCCGCAGATCTTTCGCTAGGTGTCTGGCAAGCTGGCGGCAGTCAAATGTGGAGGATATCGTTTCCGCCGGACGGAGCCTCAGAACTCCGCTATCCCCAGACCGGCCGCTACATAACGGCGGCGTACGAAAATCAGTTGTCACCTCAGACCGCCCTGCGGATCGACGGCGGCCTCACCGGGCATCTGCAATCCGCCACCGGCAGCGATTCCGACTGGTACACCAACCATGTCCCGGCCCTGATGGAGTACGGTGAATTTAAAACTGCCGGCGCCAGCGGCTTCCTCAATATCGATTGGAAGAAGACCACCGGTGCCGGCAGCGAACTATTTTATGGGTACGGCTTTCGCCGCAATGTCCTGCACATGACTAGCGGCACCTACTATGTCGACAATTATGCCAGCATCGTGCCCTTGTCCCTGCCAGATTTGGACTCCACCTACGCCATCACGTACCAGGGTCCGCATATCGGCGTCACTACTCGGTCGAGGCTGTCACCCGGCCTGTCACTGGTCGGGTCGCTGGCTTGTACCCCGCTGGCGTTGGTGCAGGGAAACGGCTGGTGGAACCTGCGCAGCCTCAACTTTATTCATACCGGTATTGGACAGATGTGGGACGGCAGCATCGGCCTCCGCTTTGCGCCGACAGGAAAACAAAACGCCGCTCTCACCGTCGGCTACCGCTACCAATACCTGTACCTCTTCCACGGTGTAGAAAACACCAGCTCGGATATAAGCTGGGACAAAGCCACCGACAGCCAGCACGGCCTTTACCTGCTGGGGGGCCTTCGTTTCTAAAGGCACCTCATTGTCCCTGCTTCATTTGTTTGCGCCCTCTCAGCAGGTCAGCCAAGATCACCATCCCGGCGAAACCACCGGGGACGAGCCACTCGGCAGAGGGATATTGATGGAAAAAGGGCAAGAACGCGTTTTCCGCCACGACCATCTCACCAGCCGTCCAGCCCAAAAAGGCGGCGCCAATGGTGATGATCAGCGGCCATCGCTCCATGAGAAGGGTAATCAGCTTGCTGCCCCAGATAATCACCGGAATGCTGAGCGCCAAGCCGATAACCAGCATGGCTACGTTGCCTCTGGCTACTCCGGCGATGGCCACCACGTTGTCCACACTCATGACCAGGTCAGCGATCAGAATGGTTTTCACCGCTTCCCACAGACTGCCGGCAGCCGGCACTTTCTCAGCGGCATGATGATCGCTGACTGCCAGTTTCACCGCTACCCACTGCAGCAAAATGCCACCTGTCAACAGTAAATAAGGCACTTTGAGCAGCGACACCGCCACCACGGTGAGCACAATCCGCAGTCCGACAGCACCGGCGCCGCCCCAAATCACTGCTGCCTTCTGTTGCCGCGGCGGCAATCGCCGGCTGGCCAGGGCGATCACTAATGCGTTATCGCCGCTTAATAGCAGATTAACAACAATAATACTGAACAATACCGACAAATATTCCAGCATGTACCCCTCGCTTCCCGGCAAACATTTCTCTCGCCTCGACAACCAGCACACACTGTGCCGGTTGTTTTTTTCTCTGATTATTATTTCCGGCCTGACCAGCCGCCATGTTCATCATTAATTTCCTGTCAATCCTGCTCCTCATACCGCCATCGCCTGAGACGCAGCGCATTGGTTACCACCGACACCGAGCTGAACGCCATCGCCGCGGCGGCCAGCACCGGCGACAAAAAGCCGGCAGCGGCAATCGGTATACCAACAATATTGTAAACAAGTGCCCAAAATAAATTTTGTTTGATATTGGTCATGGTCGCCCGGCTCAGGCGAATAGCGGCGACAATCCCCCGCAAATCCCCCCGCATCAGAGTCACATCCGCGGCCTCCATCGCCACATCGGCGCCGGTGCCCATGGCAATGCCGACATCGGCAGCCACCAAAGCCGGGGCGTCATTGATCCCGTCCCCTACCATACCGACGATTTTTCCCTGGGACCGCAGGCGTTCGACCTGCTCAGCCTTGCTTGCCGGCAATACCTCAGCCAGGATATTGGTAATGCCGACCTGCCGGCCGATGGCTTTGGCAGTCGGCCGGTTGTCGCCGGTGATCAGCCAGAGCTCAATACCCATGGCCTGAAGGGCGGCAACGGCCTGTGCCGCATGCTCCTTCACCGTATCGGCCACAGCCACCAACGCGATCAGGCGTTCGTCAGCCGCTACGAACATCACTGTTTTACCGGCTGCCTCCAGCTGCTGCGCTTGTTCCAGGCGGCCATCCAGCGCCACGCTGTTTTCTTGCAGCAGGCGGCGAGTCCCTACCAGCAGCCTTTTTCCCGCCACCGTTGCCATAACCCCTGCCCCCGGCACCGCCGAAAATCCTTCGGCTTCACCAGCCAGCGCCACATTGCGCGAAAGCCCGCCCCGGACAATGGCCTGGGCGAGAGGATGCTCAGAAGGCTTCTCCGCCGCTGCCACCAATCCTAGCAGTTCGTCTTCGCCGTATTCTTCACTCAAAAGTATGATATCGGTCAGCTCCGGCTGGCCTTTTGTGACGGTACCGGTTTTGTCGAGAATGACGGCATTCAGCTTATGAGCTGCTTCCAGATGCTCGCCGCCTTTGAACAAAATACCGTTCTCCGCACCCCTTCCCGTGCCCACCATGATCGAAGTGGGAGTCGCCAAGCCCAGAGCGCAGGGACAGGCAATCACCAGAACCGCAGTCGCGTTGAGGATGGCTCTTTCCAGATTGCCGGGGGCAAACAGGAAAAACCACAGCCCAAAGGTCAGCACCGCAGCCGCCACCACCGCCGGGACAAAATAGCCGGAAATCACATCCGCAATCCGTTGAATCGGTGCCTTGGAACCCTGGGCCTCCTCCACCACCCGGATGATCTGGGCCAGGGCCGTGTCTTTGCCAACCTTTTCCGCCCGGAAACGAAACGCGCCAAACTTGTTGATGGTCGCCCCAATCACGCTGTCGCCGGCTTTTTTGTCCACCGGAATACTCTCGCCGGTAAGCATGGCTTCATCCACCGCCGAACTCCCGTCAATAATAACTCCGTCCACCGGAATTTTTTCACCTGGCCGGACAATGATTATATCATGTACCCTGACCTGCTCAAGGGGTATGTCTACCTCCTGCCCATCCCTCACCACCAGCGCCGTCTTGGGCTGAAGTCCCATCAGCTTGCGGATGGCGTCCGAAGTTCTCCCCCGGGCCACAGCCTCCAGCATCCTGCCAAGAATGATGAGCGTGATGATAATGGCTGAAGTCTCATAGTAGACCATCCCCTGGTTGGTGATGGTGTGATAGAGGCTGAAAAAATACGCCGCACTGGTGCCCATGGCCACCAGCACCGCCATATTGGCCCCCCCGTTCCGCAGGGCCATAAACGCGTCGCGATAAAACTGGTAGCCGGCGATAAACTGCACCGGAGTGGCCATTGCCAACTGGAAAAGAGGGTGGAAAAGAATCGCCGGCGCAACATATTCCAGCATGAAAACATCAGCCAGCATCGAGACAGCCAGCGGCAGGGAGAAAAGGGCGGCCACGATAAACAAACGCCGCTGGCGGCGGATATCGGCCTCGCGGGCCACCTTTTCACGGTCATGACTGCCTTCTTCCCGCAGCAGTTCCGCCTGGTACCCCGCCGCATCCACAGCAGCAACCACCCTGTCTGGTGTCACTTCCGAGCCGGTTTCTACCGTCAAACGGCCCAGAGCAAAATTAACTACAGCCCGGACCACACCGGGAACTTTTGCCGCCGCCTTCTCCACCCGGCCGGCACAGGCAGCGCAGCTCATTCCCTGGACTGTGAAATCGTGCCGCTCCAGTTCAACGTCATAGCCCAGATCGCGGATTTTGCCGATCATGGCCTCAGGCCCGCTCTGAGCCGTATCGTACTCTACCGTCAGCTTGGCGGTGGCAAAATTAACGCCGGCGCTGGTCACCCCAGGCATCGCGCCTACCCCTTTTTCTACCCGGGCCGCACAGGCCGAGCAACTCATCCCCCGGACTCTCACCGCAAATTTGGTCATCTTCTAACTTCCTCACCTGATAAATTTTTTGGCGGCATCGATGAGTTCGTCAATCACCGCTGCGTCGCCCTGTTGCACGGCATTTACCACGCAGCCTTTGGCGTGGCTCTCCAAAAGAGTCAGCCCGACGCTGGTCAGCGCCGCCCGAGCCGCCTGCACTTGAATCAGAATATCGATACAATAGCGATCCTCAACCAACATCCGCTGAATGCCCCGTACCTGGCCTTCGATTTTTTTCAATTGGTTAAGCAGTTTTTGTTGTTCTTTTTCTGTTCTACGCATACTTCCTCCATACCATACCCTAGTAGGGTATATAAAAATCATAGCAATCTTATTGCCGATTGTCAATCAATCAACATCTTGTATTATTTTCAATGATATTGAAATAATTATACAAATTAAGGTAGCTACTGTGAATTTTCAGCAGGTATTTGGCAAATCGCGTCAAATAACTTCTTATGAGGGCATTAAGGAAAAGTTGCCCCCTTTGCTTGGGAGGTAGTCATGGAAAACAGAACGAAAGCAAAAAAATACATTACTGGTGGGGTTACTTTTCCTCGCCAATTTTTTACGCCTGTCGATTTCGCGGTTTTTGACCAAGCTAATGACGCTATTTTCCTCCATGATGCCCGGAGCGGAGCCGTCATCAACATTAATAAAAAAGCCTGTGAGCTTTACGGATACTCGCCCGAAGATTCGCGGACTCTGACCCTGGCGGCTTTGTATCCCTGCGAATTCCCATACTCGGCAGAGGAAGCCTTGCCCCGGATTCAACGAGCCGCCGCAGGCGAAGCCCAACTGGTCGAGTGGAAGACCAAAACCCGGACCGGCCGAGAAATTTGGTTCGAAATCAGTCTGAAACTAATTGGTATTCATAATCATGAAATGGTTTTGGCTATAGCCCGGGACATTACCCGCAAAAAACTCACTGAACAACGGCTGCAAATCCAGAATAACTATTCAACCCTTCTTCAGGAAACCTCGCTGGCGATTATGAACAGGCTGGATCTCAACGATCTCCTGACCACCCTTGTAAGCCACGCCGGTACCCTTCTCGGGACCAATCATGGTTTCATTTATCTGGCCAACTCTGAAACCACCCTGCTGGAACTCAAGGTCAGCACCTCGTTGCAAGATACCTTCCTGAGCCCGCGCGTCAAACCGGGGGAAACGCTGGCCGGCAAAGTATGGCAAACCGGCGAGCCCATGGTCGTCCAAAACTATGCCACCTGGAGCGACCGTTCGCCCTCCACCCCGGAATATGTCCGGGCTATGATCGGTGCACCGCTGAAATCGGACAGCCAGGTAGTCGGCGTGATCGGACTCTGCTATTTGGACGAAGAATATCTCTTCCGGGATGACGAGATTGCCCTGTTTAGCCGTTTTGCCGAACTGGCGTCCATCGCTCTTGATAATGCCCGGCTTTATACCACCGCCCACAGCGAACTCACCGAACGGCGTCGCGCCGAAGCCGCCCTCCAGACCAGTGAAGAGCGCCACCGGGTGCTGTTTAACAGTGTCCATGATGCCATTTATGTCACCGAAATCACGCCTGATGGTCTGCCTGGCCGGATCATCGAAGCCAATGATACCGCCTGCCATCTATTGGGCTATTCCCGCGACGAACTTCTCCGCCTGACTACTGCCGATATCGTGCCTCTGGAGCACCGCGGCGACGCTCAGGAAAGAATGGCGATGCTCCACAACGAAAAACATGTTCTGATTGAAAGTGTTCACATCCCCAAGGAGGGCAGCGATATCCCGGTCGAAATCAACTCTCATTTGCTTTCGCTGGATAATCAGCCCTGCATTTTATCCATCGTTCGCGACATCACCGAGCGCATCCGGTCAGAAAAAGAAATTGCCCGGCTTGACCGGCTGAATTTAATCGGGGCGATGGCCGCCGGCATCGGTCACGAAATACGCAATCCGCTTACTACGGTACGCGGTTTTCTCCAGATGCTCACAAGCAAAGAAGAGTGCCTGCCCCACCGAGAATACTTTGAACTCATGGTCCAAGAACTCGACAGGGCCAACTCCATCATTACTGAATTCCTGTCACTGGCCAAAAATAAATCGATCGATCTGAGGCACGGCAATCTGAATACCATCGTCAACATTGTCCTGCCACTGCTGGAAGCCGGCGCCATTCTCTACGACAAAACCGTCAAAACCGATTTGGCTGAAATCGTCGAAACTCCCATGGATGAAAAGGAAATCCGTCAATTGGTTCTCAATCTAGTTCGCAACGGACTGGACGCCATGCCCCCTGGCGGCATACTGACCATCCGTACGGCTGCCACTGACAAGGAAGTCATCCTCTCTGTCCAAGACCAAGGGAAAGGCATCCCGCCAGATGTCGCCGACAAAATCGGTACTCCCTTCTTTACCACCAAAGAATACGGTGTAGGGCTGGGCTTGGCGGTATGCTACAGCATCGCCGCCCGCCATAACGCCTCCATCACCTTTGACAGCGGTCCTACCGGCACAACCTTTTCCGTTCATTTCCGGCTGCGTTGACCGACGAAAAAAGCGCCCTAGGCGCTTTTTCTTTTTATCCGCTATATTCCACTGCAACAATAAAACTTGTCAGCTGTTTCAGGAGATCGACAATCTGCATGCTTTGGACCGGCTTCCCACCCCGGTCGAACAGCAATTGAACCTGGGGACGGGTGGGACACTGGGGGTGGGCTGACACGACGACCCCTACTTCTCCTGTATTCAGGGTCACTGTCGCATTTTTCGGGTACACGGTGACCGCCGCCGAAAATGCACTGACCACTGTTGGCGAAAAGTCATTTTGCTGTCCGTTGATAATCAGTTCTACGGCATGATAGGGTGGCAGTCCGGAGCGGTAGGGTCGGTCAGCGGCTACGGCGTCGAACACATCGGCGACTGCAGTGATCTGGGCGTTGATATGAATGGCATCCTGACACATGTGACCCGGATAGCCGGCCCCATTCCAGCGCTCGTGGTGTTGCAGAACACAGACACTGACCTCCCATGGAATAACGACCCCTTTCAACATCTCGAACCCCAAGCGGGGATGCTGCTTAACCAAGCCATATTCAGCGTCAGACAAGCCGGTTGTTTTATTGACAATACCGCCGGGAATCTTGACCTTGCCCATATCGTGCAACAAGGCTCCAAGCACCAGTTGCCTGAGCGCCTGGACGCCAAGACCCAATTGTCTGCCGATCAACGAGGCCAGGATTGCCACGTTGACGCAATGGACATAGGTATAATTGTCATGATTGCGAAGTACATTCAGATCGACGTAAAGCTTCACGTCCTGTTCGACAACACCCAGAATATCTTCCACTAGTATCATCATCTCATCAAGCTGCTCAGGGCTCACAATCTCGATCGCTTGAAAGAGGCTTTGCAGACGGGTTAACGTATTCTGGTATATGGCGCGCGGAAAAATTTTGCATTCCCATTCCTGCCATTGGGTACGTAAAATATGAACCTCACGCCGGCCGAGAAGATCCCTGACCAGTGGAGTGATAAAATGACCTTTGGCCAATAAAAGTCTGCCACAACGGTCGAAAAGGTCCCTCGGACTATACTGAATTTCCGTGAATTCCGGCAGATCATATGGTTCCAGAACATAATCCGCACGCCATGTGTTCATCATTCACCCCGTCACTGTGCTCCCCATACCGCCACAACATCCCGTCTCCGCTGGCGGCACCTCTATTCTGCTCGCCGGACTACTCTTATGAAATATTATATTCGACAATTTTTGGCTTTTCCCTCCAAAAATGCCCACATATTCAAATGCCAGGGCATATATATCCTGCCGAAAAAACAGCTATTTTTTTTGATTGTCAACAAGGAGGGATAGCGCTTGCTGGACGACTGCGCCGGCAGTCAGGCCGAATTCACGCACCAGATCGGCATAGGGCGCTGAAGCGCCAAACCGGTCGATGGTGACAATCCTGCCGGCATCTCCGCTATACTTATGCCAGCCTTGTGACGAGCCGGCTTCCACCACCAGACGGGGCACTCCTGCCGGCAACACTGACTGGCGGTATTGGTCCGTCTGCTCTTCAAACAACTGCCAACTAGGCATGCTCACCACCTGGACGGCGATATTAGTCTCAGCCAAGCGGGCGGCTGCAGCCAGACAGGTATGCACTTCCGAGCCGCTGGCGATCAGGACAAGTTCTGGGCGGTTGCCAGGAGCCGGCTGTAGGATATAAGCCCCGCGGCCGAGGCCTTCAGCCGGGGCATAAACGGTGCGGTCCAGGGTCGGTACATTTTGCCGGCTGAGGATGAGCGCCACCGGTCCCGGAGTTTCTATCGCGCAGCGCCAGGCCTCGGCAGTTTCGTTGGCATCTGCCGGCCGGATCACAGTGAGCCCTGGAATGGCCCGCAGCGCCGCCAGTTGCTCGATCGGCTGGTGGGTGGGACCATCCTCCCCCAGGCCGATGCTGTCATGGGTAAAGACATAGATGACCTTCAGTTTCATGAGCGCCGCCAGACGAATGGCTGGACGCATATAATCCGAGAAGATCAGAAAAGTCGCCCCGAAAGGAATAAGGCCTCCATATAGCGCCAATCCATTCAGGATACCGCCCATGGCATGTTCCCGCACCCCAAAATGAATATTGCGTCCGGCGTAGTTTCCGGCGGTGAAATCATCGGCACCTTCCAGCAGAGTTTTCGTCGACGGAGCCAAATCGGCTGAACCGCCGAGCAAATTGGGCAAGGCCTTGGCCAGTTGGTTGAGGGCCAGACCAGCCGCCACCCGGGTAGCCATTCCTTTTTCGTCGACGGGAAATACGTGGCTTTCCCCACCAGTAACTGCCGGCACTTTTTTGCTCATCCATTGCCGCCACTCGGCCGTCAGCTCGGGATAAGTCTGTTCATAGCCTTCGAATTGCTGCTGCCACTGTGCCTCCCAAACGCCGCCAGCTACGACCGCCTGGCGAAAATGTTTCAAAATGTTCTCAGGTACCAAAAACTCCGGTTCTTGCGGCCATCCTAACCTTTCCTTGGTGAGTGCCACCTCTTTTGCGCCAAGCGGTTCCCCGTGAGCCGCACTGGAATCCTGGCGGTTGGGGCTGCCATAGCCAATATGGGTGCGGACAATAATCAGTGAAGGCTTTTCCTCTTCTGCCCTAGCCCGGCCGATGGCGGCAACGATAGCAGCAACGTCATTACCGTCTGCCACCGTTTCCACCTGCCAGTTGTAAGCCTCGAATCGCCGACCCACATCTTCGGTAAAGGCGATCGAAATATTTCCTTCTATCGAAATGTCGTTGGCGTCATATAAACAGATCAGTCGGCCCAGCCCTAAATGCCCGGCTAAAGAGGCTGCCTCATGGGAGATACCCTCCATTAGATCACCGTCGCCGGCGATCACATAGGTAAAATGGTCGGCAAGGAGAAATCCGGGACGGTTAAAACGGGCGGCTGCAAAACGCTCCCCCATCGCCATTCCCACCGCATTGGCCAGTCCCTGGCCGAGCGGCCCGGTGGTGGTTTCCACCCCGGGAGTATGTCCGAATTCTGGATGGCCTGGTGTTTTGGAACCCCACTGACGAAACTGTTTGATGTCTTCCAGAGACAAATCATAGCCTGTCAAAAACAGCAGTGAATAAAGCAACATCGAGCCGTGTCCGGCTGACAAAACAAAACGGTCCCGGTTCCACCAGCGCGGATTACGCGGATTGTGGCGCAGATATTTCGTCCATAGGGCATAGGCCAACGGCGCCGCCCCCATGGGCATACCCGGGTGTCCAGACTTGGCCTTTTCTACAGCATCCACCGCCAGGAACCGCACGGTATTGATAGCCATCTGCTCAAATTCAGCTTCATGGTTAGCCATAAAATCCACTTCCCTTCTGTAACCTATATTTGACACCCGCGCCAGCATCCCTTGCCTGTTTATCGCAGCAAAAATATATGGACCTGTAGGCGCGAATTTTGTAATATCGCCTTGTATCTTTTCCGCACTTGTGATATATTAAACATAGGCACCATCCTTACAGCGACTTCAGGTTTTTACAGTTTTGCAAGAATGTCTGGAAGTGTTTCCCAGTTTCTGCAAGTTGTTGACCAGTCCAGAGGGTTGTGTTTTTTGTTTTAGTATCAGTCCAGTTTCCAGATCAAATTAACGACCGATTATCTCAAGCAAGCAAGTGTAATCGCGTTTCATGGAGGGTTTTTCAGCTGTCAGTACAACAATGGCTGTAAGGATGGTCGCTTTGGGGGGAGAAGGTGAAAACCTTCTCCCTTTGCTTTAACCTCGTTCTACTCGCCGTCGGCGGAAAACAAGATTGGTTTCGCTGTTGCTACTTCCCTGACAGCGCTGATTATTCGGGAGAAGACTGCAGTTTGCCCCGTAAATATTCATCGACCGCCCCACCCAATATCCGCTTACGGTTGGCAATGACGATGCAGGGAATTTCCCCTGTTTTCAGCAATCGATACAGGGTGGACCTGCCAATTCCCAGCACTTTTGCCAATTGAGCCGGCGAATAAATGGTAACATCGGTTTTGTCACTCTGGCGTTCGGCAATCTCCTCCGGGCCTTCGTCTTCTGTCCACAGCAAGTTCTGGCGGCGCGGTCGGTTTATCCTGCGCTTGCCTGACTGGATCATTTCCCTCTCCAATGCTTTGATCAGACCGTCAGCAGTAATCTGGAACTGACGCAAACATTCGACAAAACTGCGCATTCTCAAAAAAGTATCATTGTCCATTTATCTGCCTCCTTTATACGTCCTATGCTAAAATAAATAAAACACGGCCTGCTGCGGTCGTGTCTGTTAACAAACAATCATCAAATATAATGTGTGTCAGCTTAACGCTCTTATTTCGCGTTATTACGGTCGATTCCTGCAACTACTTTACTTTTTCCCAAAACAGGAGTATAGTTAATAATGCCCAAACAAAAATGGCCTAGCGATCTTAGTTTAGTGTTCTTCTCAAACTATTATTGTGGAATGGGAAGCCATGATTCCTGCAGCAGCTATTTTGGGTAATAGATTTGAGGAGGCTATCAATATGAATCAAGACAAAAACCTGACCTGCCGCGAGTGCGGCGCCGACTTCGTGTTCACCGCTTCGGAACAAGACTTTTTCGCCGAAAAAGGGTTCACCAACGAGCCAGGCCGTTGCCCCGAATGCCGGGCAGCCCGCAAGCAACAGGGCGGCTTTGGTCGCGGCAGCCGTCAACCTCGCGAAATGCATCCTGCCGTTTGCGCAGCTTGTGGCAAGGATACCCAGGTTCCTTTCCGTCCGAGCGGCGACCGTCCGGTTTACTGCAGCGACTGCTTCAGCCAAAACAATCCCCGCCGGTAATTAAAAAAGGCTCCCCTAACGGGGAGCTTTTTTATTTGCCTTATTTCAAAACTTCGGGATTGATGCAGGTAATCGGCGGCTGGCCATTCAAGACATTGACAATGTTGTCGGCCGCGATTTTTCCCATATTGATCCGGGTTTCCGGGGTGGCTGAGGCAATATGCGGTACGATAACTACATTGTCCAGTTCGGTCAGCCCAGGAGCCAATTCGGGCTCATTCTCAAAAACATCCAACCCTGCTCCCCATATCCATTTTTCCTTGAGGGCCTTCACCAGTGCCACCTCATCCACTACCGGTCCCCGGCTGGCATTGATGATCACCGCTGTCGGTTTCATCATTTTGAGTTCCTTTTCGCCGATATAGTGGTGGGTTTCCGGCACCAGCGGGACATGCAGCGACAAAAAGTCTGATTCCTTCAGCAGGGTTTCCTTGTCTACATAGGTGGCGCCAAATTGTTTTTCAAATTCGGCGTTGCGCCGGACGTCACTGTAGATGATTTTCATGTCAAAGCCGCTGGCTTTTTTGGCGACATTGGTGCCAATCCGCCCCAGACCGGCAATACCCAGTGTCTTGCGGTCGACATCCAGGCCGACGAAGAACATGGGCGCCCATCCGGCCCATTTACCCTCCCGCACAAAGCGCTCGGATTCCGGGATTCTCCGGGCGATGGCCAGCAGCAGAGCAAAGGCGTGGGTGGCAGTGGCGTCATCAAGCACGCCCGGGGTATTAGTCATGATAATCTTTCTTTGGGTGGCGGCTGCCAGGTCAAAATTGTTGAAGCCGACAGCGTAGTTTGCAAATATTTTACACTGGGGCCCGGCGGCGTCCATGACTTCGCCGTCGACCTTGTCTGTCAGGAGGGTAATGACCGCTGCCCGTCCCTTGACTTTTTCGATAAGTTCCTGGCGACTCAGTGCCCGGTCGTCGGGGTTTACTTCGACGTCAAAGGATTGTTTGAGATAATTAATGGTTTCTTCTGGTATCATTCGAGTGATATAAACGCTTGGCTTGTTCACAGCGATTCCTCCTATGCTTTTGCAGGTTTTATTTATATCTGTCCAGCGCTTACGAGGCCGGCCAGGTATTCGGTGATGACCTGGTCTTCACTGGCCGCCAGGCCGCTGATGCCGACACCACCGATGAGTTTTCCCTCTTTATTTTTGAGCGGATTGCCGCCAGGCAGGGCAGTGAACAGGGGATCACAAAAGTAGCCGATTTCGATTTCATCGCGCTTCAGACGGGCCAAAAAGGCGTCGGTGGATACTCCCATCCGGACTGAGGTGTATGCTTTTTGCTGGGATATGTTGATACTTCTGAGGGGCGATCCATCCATCCGGCCAAAGGCAATGGCGTGGCCGTCGGCGTCGCAGACAGCGATGCAGATCGGGCGGCTGAAGTCCTGGGTGGCCTTCTTGCAGCCAAGCTCTACCAATTTCTGGGCTGTTGCTAAAGTTACGTTTTCCATTCTCGTCTCTCCTTCGGGCTTTTTGCCCTATTTATCTTACTATTTTAGCTCCTCATCCTCACTTCTAACCGCGGCGTAGGCAGCCTCAACCATGGCGGCATTCGCCTTTTCTTTTTGCACCTTCTGGTACATCAAAAATGTCAAAAGCGTTGTGGGTATTATGGTAACGCTCCCACAAATTCTTATTATTCCCTGCCACTTTGGTAAATCCTTCCGCTCAAGTCAGACTTTTCAGTCGTTTCAAAACATTTATGCTGACGAAAAAACACAGCCCTGCAAATGGCGCCAAGGCTGTGCTGTCGTCTGTAACTATGTATTCTCAACCAACTGTAGGCAATGAGCGCCCCAAGGGCTCAGCCTTCCGCCTTAAAGTGACCGCTATTTGTCGCCCCGGCCGCGGGTGCTTTCCAGATTGTGCACATGGACATGCTGGCCGGCCTGAATATCCTGGGTGGCCATTCCGATAACTTCCCCGTATTTTTTTATGGTCTCGCCTTTTTTGATGTCCCTGGTGGCAAATTTATGGCCAAAAGCGATTTTCTCCTGGACGCGAATGCTCTTTGTCCCATCCCCGCCGGACAGAACCACCTCTGTGCCGGAATTGACCTCTTCCACCACCGTAGCCACATTGTCGGCCGGTTTCATTACAATGGCTTTCATCCCATGTCCCCCCCTTATTCTTGCATCAGATTGTCGGCCCGATCCGGTGAATGGCAAAGTCGTTGAAGCCAAGAATCTCTGCTTTTGCCAGCTTACCTGAGGCTGTTGCCAGCATTTCATCATAAATACGCCGGCCAACTTGCGGGACAGTTTCTTCTCCGGTCACAATGGTCCCGGCGTTGATATCCATATTGTCGCTCAATCTCTCAAAGAGCCCCGTATTGGTTGCCACCTTGATGGTCGGTGCGATCGGGGAACCGCAGCAGGTGCCGCGGCCGGTAGTGAATACCACCAGATGGCAGCCGCCGGCCACCATTCCGGTAATCTGTACAATATCCTGCCCAGGCGTGTCCATCCATACCAGGCCTTTTTTCTTCACTGGCATGGCGTAGTCGATGACATCGACCAACGGTCTGGTTCCGGCTTTATAAATACAGCCCAGGGATTTTTCTTCAATCGACGACAAACCGCCCTCAATATTGCCAGGGGTCGGCTGGCTGCCCCTCATGTCCACTCCCATGCTCTTGGCGCAATCTTCGCAGCGATTGATTACCTCATAGCAGCGATTCTCGACTTCCTTGTTGATCGCCCGGGCGGCCACCAAGTGTTCAGCGCCAATAATTTCGGTGGTCTCGGCCAAAATGACGCTGCCACCATCGTCGATCAAAAGATCGCTGGCCTCTCCCAGCGCCGGATTGGCCGAAATGCCGGAGCAGGCATCCGAGCCACCGCATTCGGTGCCAAGAATCAATTCGGAAGCGTCAATCGCCTCCCTGGCCAGGCATGATGCTTGGCCAACCATCGCCCTGGCGGCGCTGGAACCTTTAGCGGTAGCCTTGATTGAACCACCCTCGTCTTGGATGATGACCAGTTCAACCGGTTTATAGGGGCACTGTTTTTTTATGGCTGCGACGACATCTTGCGCCCGTAGGGTTTCGCACCCCAACCCTACCACCACTACCCCATATACATTCGGATGGGTACCATGAGACACAAGTACGTGTTTCGTCAGTTCCTGGTCGGCGCCAAGCTGGGTACATCCGTGTTCGTGTTCCACCCAGGTCGAACCGGCAACATTTTGCGAAATCCCCCGCGCGACCCGGTTGGCACACACCACCGACGGCAGAATCAAAACATGATTGCGGATTCCCACCGTATTGTCCGGCCGCCGGTATCCCATAAATTGCATAACCTCACCCCTATTCACGTTATATCTTACTTTCTTGCCACCCATCACGCGCCTTGTTTGCCGCTCTCACCCTTTTGCCGGTTATAGGCGCGGGCCAGTTCCACGTTGACTTCGACCACATCAGGGTTAAAACGAATGATGTGATTGCCTTTATCCGAGACATTGGGCAGGTCTTCCACCGCCTGCGGCGTATGAACAAGCATGCCGTGCGGCACATATTTCCCGTCCGGAATGTTGACCTGGATCACTTTGGCCGCATGTCCGATATAGCAGTTATTCCCCACCTGAACAGAGTGCAAGACAGCGCCGAAGCCGATAAAAGTATTTTTACCAACATAAGCCGGCCCGTGGATGATACAAGCGTGACCACAGGTAACTTCGTCTGCTATGTAGATAGAGTAAGATTCATTCCCCACCATCACGTTTTGTTCCTTTAGGCCATGCATGATGACATTATCCTGGACATTGGTTTTTTTACCGATGTAGATTCTGCCGCCTTCGTCGCCGCGAATGGTTGCTCCTGGGGCAACCATGACCTGGTCGTCGATTTTCACCGGTCCGATCACATTGGCCATTTCCGACACATAGGCGCTGTTTGATACTTCCGGGCTGTGTTCTTCCCCAAGCCAGGATGTTTTGGGTGATTTGCGCAACATTATTCTTTTCTCCTCCTCAACATGGGGATTCGCAGGTGTTTGGAACCTTAGAGGATCTTCTTTGCCCGCAAGTCGGCAATCTGCGCCGGACTCAGCCCCAGCAATTCCTTGAGAATGTCGTCAGTATGCTGACCCAGAAGCGGCGCAGGCTTCTCGACAGCGCCAGGGGTCGCGGAAAGTTTAATCGGCAGTCCAGGCATCTTGAGGTGGCCGGCTACCGGATGTTCGATCTCGACAATCATGTCCCGGGCCTGCACCTGAGGGTCTTTCAATACCCGGTCGACAGTATTGATCGGGCCACAGGGGATACCTGCCCCTTCCAAAAGCTCGATCCACTCATCGACATTCTTGTCAGGAAACACCGTGTCGAGGACTTCTTTAAGTGCCTTTTGATTCTTCGTCCTGGCAGCGTTGCTGGCAAATCGCTCGTCGGTAATCAAGTCTTGCCGTTTGATTAGCTCGCAGAACTTCGCCCACAGTCTGTCGTTACCCACAGCGATGATAATATAGCCGTCCTTGGCCGAAAAAGCTTCAAACGGAGTAATGGAGGAGTGGCGATTGCCGATAGGGCCGGGGACATTCCCGGTTACAAGATATCTGGCAATGGCGTTCTCCAAGATGGCAACCTGGCAATCGAGCATACCGACATCCACCTTTTGTCCCTGTCCGGTGAGCGACCGGGCGTATAACGCCGTCAAAACCCCGATAACAGTGAACAGTCCGGCGGTAATATCGCCCACAGACGCGCCTACCCTAGTCGGTTCGCCGCCCTCGTGGCCGGTAATACTCATAATTCCGCCCATGCCCTGAACAATAACGTCATAGGCCGCCTTTTCCATGTACGGCCCGCTGTGCCCGAAACCGGAACAGGCGGCATATATAATCTGCGGATTAATCTTACGCAGTTCCTCATAACCAAGCCCGAACTTCTCCATCGTTCCTGGACGATAATTCTCCAGGACAATATCCGCTTTTTTGACCATTTCCCGGAAAAGATCCTGCGCAGCAGCCTCTTTGAGATTCAGAGTCATCGACCGTTTGCCGCGATTCAAACTCATAAAATAGGCGCTCTCTTTACCGACAAAGGGGCCAAATCCGCGTGAATCATCGCCGATTTCCGGGGTTTCAATTTTGACCACATCAGCCCCGTAGTCTGCGAGCATCATCGACGCGTATGGACCGGCCAACACTCTCGTCAGATCCAATACCAGCAATTTTTCAAACGGCATCATAAAACTACCTCCCAACATTTCCTTTTCGTATTAAATTCATAATAGGATGACCTTTCTCCTCCTTACACACAAAACAGAATTATGACAACAAAAACGCGGCTGTATCTATTTCGACCGCACATACAGGTAAAATCACATCGCAATTGGTTGGCAAACATGGAAAGCATTAATTACAGCGGCCAAGCGACAGGGAACCCCGCAAAAGTCTCGCAACCAGCCATATCAGAGGTATTCAGCAACTTTCAGGCACCATCACCTCAAACTGAAATATTCCATATACTTTAGTTACTGTAATTACAATATATACTATACAACTGAATAATATGGAATTTTTCCGGCAACCAAGGCGGATATTATGCACCGAGACAGACAGCCTCGTCACCGCCTATTGCCCCCGTTCGCCTGTGTCAGCCTGACGGCCCTTCTGGCTCGCTTCATCCTCCACCAAGGGTTTCTATCGACCCCTCTGTGAAAAATTAACCTACAGGCCTCTGCGGCCCCCATCCTACCGTCTCTTCCCAAAGACATCTCCGCTTATGGAGATATGGCCTGCCGGGGCAGCATGCAAAAAATCCTCCGCAAATTCGTGCGGAGGATTTTCGCTGCCGTATAATCGAAAATGCCATAAAGCTTCCCAGGTGGTCAGCTTTATGCGTCGTCTTCCTGCGTATCCAGCACCACCCGTTTGATCTCCCCGACGATGAAGAGGTAGGACATGGCCCCGATGAAGCCGAGAGCCCCCACATACATCAGCGCCCCGTTGAAAGACCCGGTGGTCTTGAGAATATAGCCGATGACCAGCGGCGTCACAATGCCTGACAGGTTGCCGATCATGTTGAAGATTCCGCCGCTGAGGCCAACCATTTCCTTGGGCGACGTATCGCCGACCACCGACCAGCCCAGTGAGCCCAGGCCTTTAGCAAAAAAGGCCACCGCCAACACAAAAATGACCACCACTTCGGAATCGACATAGTTGGCCAGGATAATGCTGCTGGAACAGACCAGACCAAGAATAATCGGTGTTTTTCGGGCAAACGTCAGCGTCTTGCCCCGCCGGAGCAGCCAATCCGACCAGTAGCCGCCAAGCAGCCCGCCGCCAAACCCTGCTATACCCGGAATCGAAGCCGCCAGCCCCACCTGGAGAATCGACATGCCCTTGGCTTCGATCAGATAGGTCGGAAACCAAGTCAGGAAAAACCAGGTAATGGTATTGATGCAAAACTGGGCCAGATAGACACCCACCATCAACCGATTGGTAATCAGCGCCCGCACATAGGCCCACTTGATTTTGGTCCGCTTTTCCCCCAGATTGGCCAGTCCGCCGCCTGTCTGAATATAGTCCAGCTCGGCCTGATTGACCCGGGGATGGTTTTTAGGGTCCCGGATGACCTTAAACCAGCAGAATGACATCATAATACCGACAAGGCCAGTTAACACAAATAGGGCGGGCCAGCCTAGTTTTGCCACCCCTACGGCCATAATCGGCACAAAAATAGCTACTGTCACATACTGCGCCGAGTTGAAAACCGCTGAGGCGAAGCCCCGCTCATGATTGGGGAACCACATGGCGGCCAGTCGGCTGTTGGCGGGAAAGGCCGGGGCCTCGGCCGCCCCCATCAGCAGACGAAAGATAAACAGCGCCGTAAGCGGGGCGGCGAAACTGCCGATAAACCCTTGAGCCAGCGTGAAAAACGACCACAAGAACAAGCCGACTCCATAGACGAGGCGCGAACCGTACTTGTCTAATAGCCAGCCGCCAGGGATCTGAAAGGCAGTATAAGTCCAGCCGAAAGCGGAAAACGCGATTCCCAGCGACATGGCATCCATTCCCAGCTCCTTGCGCATTGCCGGAGCGGCAACGGAAAGGGTGGCCCGGTCAGTGACATTCAGCACAGTAACAATAAATAAAGCCACCAGGATAAAATAACGGACATTGGTCTTCTGCTGGTCTGGCAGGGAAAGATTCATTCTCAATCCTCCTCAGTCATTTTCGCACCATTTAGTTTTAAGAATACATATTCTGAACTTTCCGGCAATTTTAAACATATGACTGCCTTATCGAAACAGCGTACAGTTAAAATAGGGCAAATCCTGAAGCGGCCGCTGACATATCCCTCGCGAGAGTCGACATTCTGAGCCGCCTCAGTTATCTTGCCTTACACCCCCGGCATTGCCGGGAGAAGCTTAATCCACAAGATTAGCCTTTACCTTGAACTTTTCTTTCAGTTGCATCAAATCGCCGTATACCCCTGGCCCAACTTTGAAGCCGCTCTTGTTTTTCTCGACATTGCGGTACTCAATTTCGCCAGGCATGAAAATTTCCTCTACCCCCTCCATCTTTTTGCTGTTTTTGAGATCGTCGATCAATTGGTCGATTCCAGCCTTAAAAGTGTCGACATCATCAAAACTGGCCACATCGATAGCCCCAAAGAAGAAACCGACATTCTGTCCCCTTTCCGGATCGAAGCGGAGTTCGCCGCAATGCGGACTGGTCTGGGCACCGCTGAGCACGGCGCTGAGAACATCGACCATAATCCCCAGGCCTGAGCCTTTGTAGCCGCCAAGAGGCAGCAGAGCGCCCTGCAGACCGGCTTTCGGATCGGTGGTGGGGCGACCTTCAGCGTCCAGCGCCCAGCCGTAAGGAATGGATTTTCCTTCGATGTCGGCAACAATCATCTTGCCGGACGCCACCGTACTGGTGGCAGCGTCAAATACCAGCGGATGTCTTTTTCCTGCAGGAACAGCGATGGCGATTGGGTTGGTCCCCAGTTTCATTGTCACGCCGCCGTGCACCGCCACCAGGCGGCTGCTGTTACAGGTTGTAAAGCCGATCATATCATGTTCCAGGGCCATCATGGCGTAAAAAGCGGCAATCCCGAAGTGATTGGCCTTGCGGACCGAAGCGGCGGCAAAACCCGTCTTTTTCGCCTTTTCAATGCACAGCGACATAGCCTGCTTGCCAGCCACTGCCCCCAGGGAATAATCTGAATCCATCAACAGCATCGAAGGCTTATCCTTCAATATTTTGATTTCGGGGTTGGCGTTGAAACCACCGGCTTCCAGTTTGGCTAAATAAAATTTCAGCCTCGACAGTCCGTGCGACGGGTGGCCCCGGAGTTCTGCCTCTACAAGATTCTCGGCAACGATCTTGCCGTCTCCCTCCCGTACTCCGGTCGCCATAAATGCTTCAGTACAAAATTTCAACGCCTGTTCTGGTCTTACAATAATCTCACTCATTATCTGTCACCCTTGCCTTATCGTATTTTTGCTGCAACAAAATCCTCTGACGCTTCGGACTATCAGCCGCATCCATTCTGCCCTCTTTTACTGCAAAAGACATGCCAACCTGAAAACAGTGGATATCGCGTTTCGAGGCAACCAAACAATACATATGTAGTTATTGTATCGAAACATATGTATTGTTTCACTACAGATGTTTCGATATCAGTCTACCAGGTCCAGGGAACCTCCGGATTCTGGATGCAGAATTTTCCCCCGGTAATTTCTATTGCCGTACCGGTAATATAACTGGCGGCATCGGAGGCCAAAAACACCAGCACTTTGGCCACTTCCTCGGTTTTGCCGAACCGGTTGAGCGAAATCTGCGCCAGCAGCTGCCGGCCGGTTTCTTCAATCTTCTTTCTGTTGATGTCAGTGGCGACTACTCCGGGAATATAGGCCACCACCCGGATTCCGTACCGGGCAAACTCCGCCGCCAGACTCCGCGTCAGGCTTGTCACCCCCGCCTTGGCGGCCGCATAGGCCCCACTGGTAGCCGAAGGCATAACCGAGGCAAAGGAAGAGGCGTTGAGAATGACGCCGCCACCACTTTCCTTCATATAGCGGGCAGCGATCTGCGAACCCAAAAATACCCCTTTCAGATTGGTTCGCATCACTTCGTCCCATTCGTCGCCGCTCATATCAATCAATCGCGCTTTCGGCGAAATCCCGGCATTATTGATCCAGACATCGATCCTGCCGAACTTTTTGAACACTTGTCCGGCAAATGCCTTCAGGTCCTCTTCGCTGGACACATCTGCGGTTTCAGCAAATAGCTCGTATCCCTTGGCGGTGAATTCCCTGGTGGCGGCGGCAATTTTCTCTATACTGCGGCCACAGAGCGCCACCCGGCATCCCTCACCGGCAAAAGCCAGCGCCCCCGCTAGACCAATCCCGGTCGCACCGCCGGTAATCACCACTACCTTGTCTTTCAAACCCAGATCCATGCACATCGCTCCTTAAATCCATATAAAACCATTGTACCCCAGTCGGCTGTGATCTGACAATTTATTCTGACAGAAAACCCCCATTAGCCAGGATTTTGGCGTTAAAATACCGAAACCTATCTCCAGTGCCAGATGAGGGGAGTGACCTTCTTTGTCCCGAATCGCGTTCATCGCGCCAGATAAGCACCTGTTTTTAAAAGCCCAGAAAACCATCGCCGACCTCGGCCTCTCGGACAGGGTCGATCTATATTTCGCCAGACTCAAACGGGCCGTGAAACTGGCTGAACACCTCCAAACCGAATATGTCGACGCCATCGTCACCCGGGGCGGAACAGCCAAATTACTCATGGACTCTAAGGTCCAGATTCCTGTTGTCGAAGTAGTCATCACCGGTCAGGACTTGGCGCAAGCGCTGCACGAAGTAAAACAGGTTACCGGAAAATCCAATCCGAAGGTTGCCATCATCGCCTTTAAGAATATGGCTCAGGATATCGAAATACTGTCCAACATTTTAGAAATCGACCTGACCATCTACCCGGTACAAACCGCCGAAGACTTGCCGATAAGGGTGGAAGAAGCGGCCACAGCCGGGCATGACATCGTGGTCGGCGGCAAAAAGACGGTCTTTCTGGCCCAAAAGCGGCATTTGCAAGCCGTCGTCATCCAATCCAGCGATTTTTCGGTGCGCTCGGCCCTAATTTCGGCCCAGAATATTGCCCTGGCGCGTAAAATCGAGAAAGAGCACGCCGAAGAATTCAAGGCGCTAATCGACCACTCCCTCGAAGGAATCATCAGTCTCAACCGCGGCAGAATCATTCGCGTTTTCAATAAGGCCGCTACCCGTCTGCTCAACCGGCCGGCCGAGGAAATGCTCGGACAACGGATCGATCATGTCCTTGATTTTTTCCAAGTCGATAGCTGCCTGGCGAGCGGTCAGGCTACCATCGGCCAAGTCCTCCATGTCGGCAAGCTCTGGATAACGGTCAATATTGCCCCCATTAAGGTTGGCCGGGTGATTGCCGGCGCTGTCATCACCTTTCAGGATATCACCCGGATCCAGGAGCTGGAAATCAGTATCCGCAACCAGGTTCTTTCGCGAAAATTCGTGGCCAAATACCACTTTGACGACATCCTGGGCATTTCCCCCCCGATCAGTGAAGCCAAAAGAATGGCCCAGGAAATCGCCTCTGTCGACGCCACCGTGCTTATCACCGGCGAATCAGGGACAGGCAAGGAACTCTTCGCCCAGAGCATCCATAACCGTAGCCCCCGCAGGAACGGGCCCTTTGTAGCCATCAACTGCGCCGCTCTTCCGCCCAATCTTCTCGAAAGCGAATTGTTCGGTTATGTTGAAGGGGCCTTCACCGGCGCGACGAAAAAAGGCAAAGCCGGTCTGTTTGAGCTGGCTCATCGGGGCACGATTTTTCTTGATGAGATATCAGAAATGGATAAATACGGCCAAAGCCGCCTGCTAAGGGTACTGCAGGAGAAACAGGTCATGCGGCTGGGGGATGACAAGTATATTCCGATCGATGTCAGAATTATCGCCGCCACCAATAGAAATCTAAACAAAATGGTGGCCGAAGGCCATTTTCGCCAAGATTTATTTTTCCGATTGAAGGTCCTCACCCTCAATCTCCCTCCCCTGCGCAAGCGCACCGCCGACCCGGAATACCTCGCCCGCCATTTTTTGCATCATTTTAATACCCTCCACAATAAGGAGCTGGAAATCACCCCGGAAGCTTTCGCCTATCTGACCAAATACAATTGGCCAGGCAATGTCCGGGAGTTAATGCATTTTATCGAGCGGTTGAGCATTGTCGCCAATGAAACGATAATCGATCAGACGGTGATCCGCAAATATTTTGAAGACGGCAACGAAGCTCTTCCCGTCCCCTTCCTCGCCCCCGATATCTCACTCAACCACGAAAAACAACAGATCATTGCGGCCTTGACTCAAACCAACGCCAACATCAAGCAGACGGCCGAGATTCTCCAAATGGCCCGCAGCACCCTCTACAAAAAACTCAAGGATTATGAAATCGAAGTCCGGAAAATCTATTCCGCAACCTGGCACAACTAGCCGGCTACCTTAAACAAAAGGACAGACACAGTAGTGTCTGTCCTTTTGTTTAAGGCAATGATGTATTTTGCGAGAATATATCGTATTGCTTAAAATTACTAGGCTTATTTCAGAACTTTTTTCACGCAGTCGACGATGGCTTCAGAAGTCAGCCCATAATAGGCCAGCAGCTCATCATAGTTATACGCCGAAGTACCGAAGCTGTCCTGGATGCCGACAAAATCCAGCGGTTGACCGGTTTCGCCCCGCAAGGCTTCAGCAATCGCGCTGCCCAGGCCGCCGACGATGCTGTGCTCTTCAGCGGTGACTACGGCTTTACAGCCCTTGGCGCTATCGATAACCGCCTGCCGGTCCAGCGGCTTAACGGTACTGACATTGACAACCTTTACCGATATACCTTGCCCTTCCAGCACCTCGGCCGCCTCCAGAGCCTTGGACACCATAACACCGTTGGCGAAGACAACAACGTCCTTGCCTTCCTTCATGGTATACAGTTTGCCGATCTGATAGTCGCTGTCCTCGCTGGTGAGAATAGGCAACTCGTTACGGTTGATCCGAAGATACACCGGTCCCGCCCAATTCACCATCGCTTTAACCATTTTACGGGTTTCCACGGCGTCCACCGGCACCAGGACCGACATATTGGGAATGGCCCGCATGATCGCCATATCTTCGATCGCCTGGTGGGTCGAGCCGTCGCCGAAATCAGACAGCCCTGAGCTCGAACCGCAGACCTTGACATTCAGTTTGGCGATGGAAATGGTCTGTCGGAGTTGGTCGTAAGCTCTGCCGGAGGCGAAAACGGCAAAGGTGCTGATAAAGGGAATCTTGCCAGTCAGCGCCAGTCCCGCGGCAGTGGATGCCATGTTCTGTTCGGCGATACCCATCTCGAAAAACCGCTCAGGATAGGCGTTCTGAAACAGGATGGACATGGTAGATTTGCCCAGGTCAGCCTCCAGTACGACGATATCTTTATTGTCCTTGCCCAGCTCTACCAGTGTTTCACCGTAGGCGGTCCTCAGACTTTTGGTGCTCATATTTTTCCTCCTCCCCTTACTTGCGCAGTTTTTTCAAATCATTCATGGCGCATTCACACTGTTCTGCCGTCATCGACCCATTGTGGAAGGCCGCATTGTTTTCCGCAAAGGAGATGCATTTGCCTTTCACCGTGTTGGCGATGATAACTGTCGGCTGGCCCTTTACCTTCTCAGCCGCGTCCAGCGCCTCGACCACCGCGGCAACGTCATGGCCGTCGATTTCGATGACATTCCAGCCGAAGGCCTCCCACTTGGGCCCTACGGCGCCGATTTCAAACCTCTCGGCGATGGTTCCGGTGGCCTGCAGTCTGTTCCGGTCGACGATGGCAGTCAGGTTGTCAACTTTGAAACTGGCAGCCGCCATGGCGCCCTCCCAGATTTGCCCCTCGTTCTGTTCACCGTCGCCGATGATGACATATACTCTGCTTTTGCTCCCGTCCAGTCTCAGACCCAAAGCCATACCGTTGGCGATGGACAGCCCCTGGCCCAGTGATCCGGTATTGGCTTCGACGCCGGGAGTCCTCAGCATGTCTGGATGGCCTTGCAGCATGCCGCCCAGTGATTTTACTTTTTTCAGTTCCTCTTTGGGAAAATAACCGGCCATAGCCAGAGCCGCATACTGAACCAAGGCCGCGTGGCCCTTGCTCAAAAGAAAGCGATCCCGATCCTCCAGTGCCGGATTTTTCGGGTCATGCTTCATCTTGTGAAAATAGAGCGCGGCGACAACCTCTGCGCAGGAGCAGGAGCCACCCAGATGGCCGACCTTGCCGGCGCCGATCAGATCGCAGATAATGTGCTCCCGAAGACCCAGTGCCTTCTCTTCCAGCATTTTTACCACTTGTTGCGATACCATGTCTTTCCTCCCTTTCAACTAGTTATTCAGAATGACTTTAATAAGTGGACCGGGGTCTTTAGCCAGCTTCGCAAACAATTCGATCCCCTTTTCCATCATCGGTACCTTTAGGCTGATCATCGGCTCGACATTGAGTTTGCCGCTGTTTAATATCTCCACCACATCGCCGAATTCAACAAAAGTATAGAGAAATGTCCCGAATACCTTCAGTTCCCTTGTGACGATTTCTTGCATGTTGATATTGATCATTTTGGCCGAGTTGCCGATCCACACCGCTGTCCCGCCCACCCTCAAGGCGGCCATAGCCTGCTGCACTGTGGGCGTTGCGCCTACCGCTTCAAAAGCGAAATCCACGCCGACTCCGTTTGTCGCATTTTTAATGATGTCACTCATATTGTCTGTTGCCGGGTTAATGACGCAATCGGCGCCCATCTCTTTGGCGACACCGAGGCGAATATCGCTTAGGTCTGATATGAAAATCTTAGCCGGATTGCGCATCTTGACTAACGCCAGGGCCAGCAATCCGATTGTTCCCGCGCCCACAATGAGAACATTTTTACCGGTCAGATCACCGGCGTGGTTGACCCCCCGATAGGAAACCGCCAATGGTTCCATCATCGAGCCGACTTCATAGGAAACAGCATCAGCAAGTTTGAACAGCAGTTTGGCCGGAATCGATACATATTCGGCCATGGCTCCATTGCATTCAAGTACTCCAAGGGCTTTTTTATTCAGACATACATGAACATTCCCCTGACGGCAGGGTTCACAATCGCCGCAGAAGATAACAGGATAGGGCGCTACCCGGTCGCCGACTTTGATGTTGGTCACGCCTTCCCCGACTTCGGCAACCTGACCGGAAAATTCATGTCCCATAACCATCGGCGGGGTTCTTCTGCCGGTAATGCCCAGGTAGCCATGAACATCCGATCCGCAGATACCGCAGGCCTTAACGCGGATCAATGCCTCTCCAGGCGCTGGTTTGAGGTCGGCGATCTCAGCCAGCCGCAGGTCCTCCGGCCCGTAATACACCAGTGCTTTCATCGTCTTTACTCCTCCTCGCTATTTAACCTTTTCCCAGTACTCCATCCCAAACCACATCAGGGCCTGGTTGTTTAACCCACCCCATCGCCTGGTATGAGTTAGTCCTCATCGATGTATTTTTGCGATACATCGTCATAGGTACTGTCGATATGTTCCTGCATCCAGCGCCGGGCCGATACCGGGTCCCGGTCACGGATGGCGGCAAAGATCAGCGGATGGTATTTCAGTGCCCGCTCGATCCCCATAATGGTATTGATTTTATTATAATATCTCACCAGGATGTCCCTGATAATGTTGGAAACAGCAAAAAGCAGCGAGTTCTTGGTCGCCCTGGCTATTTCCAGATGAAAGCCCAGGTCGGCTACCGCAAAAGCGACTACCGGCTGGCGAATGCGATCCATTTCAGCCAACACTTCGGCCATCCGGGCCAAATCGACATCATCGGCGTTGAGAGCGGCCAGTGCCGCGCTTTCGGCCTCCACAATCAGCCGGTACTGCAGAATCTCCATCATGTTTTTGCGACTTTGCGCCAGCAGCGGTAAAAGAGGATTCATGAGCATGCCTGGGGTTACTTCCAGCACATACGTCCCCTCACCCTGCCTGGTGTGGACTACACCCATGGCCGCCAGCTTCTGCAATGCCTCCCGAACCGGTACCCGGCTGGTGTCAAAAAGGCGGGACAGCTCGTTTTCCGAGGGAAGCTTGGTTCCAGGCGACCAGATTCCGTTGGCGATATTGCCCAAAATCTGTTCCACAATTTCGGCGCTGACCTGTCGGCGTATAATCGGCTTTACAACCACAAAATCCCTCCTTTTTCGGCAACTTGTAATACATGTTATATGTTATGAGCATTTATATTCGTTTTCCGCCGCAAGACTCCTGCCTAAAACATCCAAATTACTATAATAATTTGAATATTTTTCCACAATAAAAAAAAGACCCGAAAACATCCAGGTCTTTTCCGTAACTTCTTTTTCAATCCTTATCGCCGCGGCCCCGGCAGCTTTCAATGTTGTGAACATGAACATGCTGCCCGGCTTTAATATCGGTAAGAGCAGCGCCGATGGACTCGCCGTACTTCATGACAACCTCGCCTTTGGCGATCTCTCGGGTAGCAAATTTATGGCCAAAAGGAATGTTCTCTATCACCAGCAGACTCGGCGTCTTATCTTCCATGGCAAAGCTCACCTGTGTACCGGCAGCGATATCCTCAACCACTGTAGCCACATTGTCGATCGCCTTCATTTGGATGGCCCTGTATTTCGCCATAGTTTATCTCCTTTCCGCTTGCCGCATCACATCGTCGGGCCGATGCGCCAGATGCCGAAATCGTTATGCCCCAGAATCTCAGCCTTGGTCAATTTTCCTGAGGCCACCTTCAGCATTTCGTCAAAGATCCGTTGGCCGACCTCTTGCACCGTTTCATCCCCTGAAATGATGGTGCCGGCATTCATATCCATGTCATCCTTCATTCTTTCATACAGCGCCGTATTGGTGGCGACTTTAATGGACGGGATGATGGGCGAACCGGTCGGCGTTCCCCGTCCGGTGGTAAATACGGCAATTTGGCAGCCGCCGGAGGCCATGCCGGTAAGCTGCTCGATGTCCTGGCCGGGCGTATCCATATAGATCAAACCCTTTTGGGTAATCTTCTCCGCATATTCGATAACCGCCTGAAGGGGCCGGGTACCTGCCTTATAGACGCACCCCAGGGATTTTTCCTCAATGGTCGAAAGGCCGCCGTCGATATTGCCGGGAGACGGATTGCTGCCCCGCATGTCGACCCCGATCGCTCTGGCCGACTGCTCGCAGCGGTCGATCACTTGATAGCAGCGATCGGCAACCTGCTGGTTGACAGCCCGTTTGGCGACAATATGCTCGGCGCCGATCAGCTCCGGCGTTTCCGCCAGCACCGCCGTTCCCCCGGCGTCGATAAGAATATCGCTGGCCGCACCCACAGCCGGATTGCCAGACAGGCCGGAGCAAGCATCCGAGCCGCCGCATTCGGTGCCCAGGATAAGCTCTCCGGCATCGGCCGGCTCCCGCTGCAGGAGAGACGCTGCCAGCACCATTTCCTGCGCCGCAGTCGCACCGGCCATAATCGATTTATGCGATCCGCCCTCATCCTGGATAATGACGCAGTGTACCGGCTTATAGGGACACTGTCTCTTGATTTCAGCAGCAATATCTTGAGCCCGCGACACTTCGCACCCCAAACCTACAACAACTACGCCGTACACATTGGGATGGGTGCCGTGGCCGACAAAAACCCGGGCAGTCTGGGCTGCGTCCGGAGCCAGCTGAGAGCAGCCGTGCTGATGTTCGAACCATGTCGTCCCCTTAACGTTTTGCGATATGGCTCTGACCACCTGGTTCGCGCAAACCACGGTGGGCATGATTAATACATGATTGCGGGTTCCTACACTGCCGTCGGGACGGCGATAACCCAAAAAATTCACACCAATGCCTCCTTCTGCAACTGAGAAACTTCTGTTGTTTTAGTACCACAATACGAATGCCTGGGGTCAATCCCGCTTTAGCCCTTCCTTGTCCATCATCACGAAGACTTCCTGCAGTTCGGTCTTGATCCGGGCTTTCACGCCACTGAAATTGATTTCTTCCCCTGCCGCCAATGGCTGCTTGGGCGGCCCCATTTTAAAGCCGCGCAATTCCATGGCAGCTTTGAAGCCTAACGGAAGGGACACGGCAAACATCGCCCGGATAATCGCCAGGATGGAGATTTGGAGACGATTGGCTCTGGCAAAATCGCCGGCATGGTGCGCATCCCAAATACCGACCATCACTTCCGGCAACAGTCCGGCTATCCCGGTTACACATCCCGCCGCACCGATGGTCAGGGCCGGCGCCAGGATTTCCTCCCGGCCGACCATAAAGTTCATTTCCGAGCCAGCGAGTCGCACTTTATCCATATAGTGCATGAATTCAACCAGATTGCCGCTGGAATCCTTCATCCCGACTACATTGGGGCGACGGCTCATTCGTTCGACCACATCGGAGGAAATCGGGGAACAGAAAAGGGGGATATTGTAGAGAATGACTGGGAGATCTACCGAGTCGGCGACGATTTCAAAATGCTTTTCAATGCTTTCCTGAGTAATCGAATAATAATACGGCGGGCAGACCACCACTGCCTGGCAGCCTAGCTCCTCCGCTTTTTTCGCCAGCTTGACCGAATTGGCGGCGCAGGTAGTACTGACCCCCGGAGTCACCGCCGCTCTGCCCTTGGCAGCATCCATGACGATTTCCATACAGCGGCAGCTCTGCTCAAATGACATATGGGCAAATTCGCCGACAGAGCTGACCGGGAACAGGCCATGCAGACCCTTTGTGATACCAAACTCCACTATTTCGCGTAGTACAGGTTCATTAATCTCGCCATCGGCTGTGAAAGGAGTCAGCATCGCCGAATATACACCCTTTGGTTTAAACATAAATCGATTCCTCCTGCTATTAGTCTTTGCTAAAGTGTGAAATAACTGCAATCTCTTCGGGGTTATGAAACACCACTATATTATCCGCACCAAGCATCGCGGGTTGCTTTCAATCCTCAAAAAGAAGTTAGGCTGTCCCTCTATCCTTCCGGGTAACTTCCTCCGCGTAACCATCCCCCTCATAGCAAGCACCCCTCAACTAGACTACGAAATCCGTTAAAATGGGAAAAGCAGCCGGCGCCTCTGGACGCCGGCTGCCTTAACACTAGGAAAGTTTTTCGGTGTTCTGGCCCATTCCCAAAGGAATCGAAAGCAAGAAGAGCAATCCTCCGATAAAAGCTGCCGCGCCGAGGGCATAAAGGCCAGCGGCCGGACTGTTGAAGGTCTGTTCCACCCACACCTTCATGATCGGTGCGATGAATCCGCCCAAGTTGCCGACTGAGTTGATAAGGGCGATGGCACTGGCGGCTGCCACGCCGCTCAGGAAGCGGGTCGGCATGGTCCAGAATATCGGTTGGACGGAAAAATATCCGGCCGAAGCCACGCAAAGAGCTACAATGCCGACCAGCGGATTGCCGGTGGCTGAGGCGACAACTCCAATGCCGGCAAGAAACATGAGAACGGCAGCCAGGTTGCCCCGGTTACCGGACCTGTCAGAGTAGCGAGGAATGACAGCATTGGCAATCAGCGCGCAAACCCACGGAATGGCACTGACAAAGCCCACCAGGGTTCCGACCTTCCTACCCAGCAGCCCAGCCACCTGGGTAGGCAGATAAAAGATAACGCCATAGACGCTGATTTGAATCATAAAATAAATCGCGGCGGCGTACCACACTTTGGGATTGGCGAGAACAACCAGCGGCCCGACTTTTCCTTCCTGGGGCTTGTTGGCGTTTTCTTCTTCCAGTTCATCAATAAGGGCTTGCCTTTCGTCAGCAGGAATCCAGTCCGCATCTTTCGGCCTGTCGGTGAGATACCACAGGGCCCAGATGCCAACAACTGTAGCCATCAAACCTTCGACCACGAACATCCACTGCCAGCCGTAAATACCGCCGAACCCATCCATATCAAGCAGCAAGCCGGACAACGGCGAACCAAAAATGAAGGACAGGGGCGCCCCAAAATAGAACAGGCCCATCATGGTACTGCGGCGGCGTGCGCTAAACCAGAAGGTAAAGAAGTAGATTATGCCAGGGAAAAAACCTGCTTCCGCAATACCGAGGAGAACACGTAAAGTCAGAAATGAAGTCTCGGTGGTCGCCCAGGCAAAACCAGCAGCCACCATACCCCAGGTAATCATGATCCTGGCCAACCACATTCTTGCACCCACATGGTGCATGGCGATGTTGCTGGGAATCTCAAATACCGCGTAGCCCACGAAGAAGATGCCGGCCCCTAGTGCAAAGGCCGCATCACTTATACCAGTGTTAAGCTGCAAGGCTTGCTTGGCGAAGCCGATGTTGGCACGATCCAGAAAGGCTAAAACATACATGAGAAGAATAAAGGGCACGATCTTTCTTTGGGCTTTGTCCATCGCCCGGTCGGCTAATTCCATTCTCGTAGCAGACGCCATTTAGATATCACTCTCCTTGATTTTATATCGCCTCAAAACGCGTTACTGTTCCCGTCAACACAGCAAGATTACCGCTGAACATGTCGCCTCCTTTTCCTCCCTGGTTGACATTTCGTAACTAACAACACCTCTTTTCCCATTTTAGTTCCCCAGGAAAATCCAGTGCAGGTTACTTGCAAGTACTAGTAAGCTCGCATACGAGCGATAAAGCACGATTTCTCTTTTTCCGAGTCACAACTATTCGTTCACTCATCCCGGACATACAGATTATCGCGGCGGAATCCTAGTCGCTTGGAAATAGCCAACGCCGCTTCGATCACCATTTTGCCGAAGGCCGCCGTCCTTCCGGTGTCCATTTTCACATAAAGAGAAGCGATACTGATCGCTCCTACCGCTTTATTCAGACGGTCATACAGCGGGGCCGCCACACAAAAAATCTCGTTTTCCACTTCCCGGTCGTCGACAGCATAACCGCGCTCCCGTGTCTTTTCCAACTCGGCAAGCAAATCTTCATAGTTACGAATCGTATAGTTGGTATACCTAACTTTATCGGCTTTATCCCAAATCAATTTCACCTTGTCTTCGTCATGACCAGCCAATAAGGCTTTGCCAAGGCCTGTGCAGTACATCGGCCTGCGCACTCCCAGTCCGACCGAAGTTGTAATCGAGCTGGTTTCTTCCACCCGATCCAGATACACAATTGACCCCTGGTCTTCCACCGCCAAAAAAACCGTCTCATGGCTATCGCGGCTGAGTTTTTCCAAACAAGGCCGGGCAATTTTCGGAAGATCAGTTTTCTCCATAACCGACATGCCCAACTCAAAAACCTTTAGGCTTAACCGAAAGGTCTTCAACGCTTCATTGTCAAACTCCAATATCCCTTTTTCCAGCATGGTGTAAAGCAGTTCAAACGTACTGCTTTTCGGCAAATCCAATATTTGACTGATTTCCAGCTGAGTCAAAGATTTATTGCTTTTGGCAAGAACGTTTAATATATCTAATGCTCTGGCAGCCGATTTATTCAACTTAAAAATAAGACCGCCTCCAAAGTTCGTATATGCGAATCAGATTCACATATATGTATTTAAGCAAAATATACCATATATTCTGACTTCCGTCAACGAAGGAACTACCGCCATGGGAACATTTGGTATAGGGTATAACGGTACCCGACTTCTCCAAAGATGGGACTAAACGCTAGCTATAACTATTTTCGCCCCGCTTTACGGTTTAAAAAAAACACAACCGAAAATAGAATCAGAAGAACCAAGCCGATTGCTGAATTATTCACCCGGAAAAATTCAGCAATGGATGACTCGGGAAAATGGTTTGTGTAATAATCAGCAGCGCCAAAAACCAGACAAGCAAAAATAATGACATAATGCCGTTTTTGCATCTTCCGCTTTGCTCCTTTTGAGGGATAAATTTATTATTATATGCAGCTACCCCTAACTATATACCACAGGATAGTAAAAACTCCTTGTTCTTCTCATACCAGCCACATGCCTTACCGCAAATAAAAGCCGGGCCTTTAGGTCCGGCTAAACTGGTGCAAATTTTATTTGGTGCTAATTTTCCTGATAACATCATCAGTGATGTCCTGATCGGTAGTGCCCCAAAGTGCCGCAGTCTTATCCAAAACCGTCGTCAGGCCTTGCTTATCGGCTATAACCTTAATCGCGGCGTTGATTTTGTCAAGAATGGGTTTGCGCAACTGATCTCCTTTATCGCTCACCCGTTTTTGCAACTGATCATATAACGCCCGTTTTTCTTGATCGCTGGTCAGTGTCGCAGCTTTTGTTTCATATTCCTTTTGAGCCTGAGCCACCTCAGCATCCATGGTTTGCTGCAATAAAACCATATCGGGACTCTTCGAAAGCACTTTTGTATAATCGATAACTCCGATATTGGAATTCGACGACGCATATGTTGTGCCGCCCTGCGGCAAGAACATTCCGACCACTCCCAAAAGGAAAAAAACTGCGATCGCTATCGAAACTTTGCTGCCATATGTTTTTCCTACCCTGCGCAATGATTTCACTCCTTCATGCCTTAATGCACGTACTATACAAAGTTATTGTAACATAGCCTGGGTTAATGTTCAAACCCCCCGCTTACAAGCCACTTCCTCCTATTTCGCCCTGTTCAGGTAACCAAGGGGGGTCCTGTCATTTCTTATCAACATCGTCGGTAGCTTAGAGCTATCCCTTGCCATTAAAATAGAAAAAAGACGCCTCGCCCTCATTTTGCACCGGTGTCTTTGCAAGACCACATTAAAACAACTCGTCAGGAACTCAGCGCTCTGTTACGGTTCGATACTGACGATAAAAAGATCTTCTTTAATCTGATGCAACTTTTGCAGCAGTTCCAGGACATCGACCGCTTCGGTATCAAACTGAAAAGTGAGGATCAGCCTCTGGAGGTCAGGATCACCAAAACTCGGTTCGCATTTGACCAAAGCCGGATAATGAAAGAATGAATCCCGGATATATTCAAAAACGGTCTCAATCGATTTACCCTCGTTGACAAGCAAAGAGGTTTTAATAATCTTCTCCATCCGCAGTCCTACCTTTCTTACTATTACCATTTCGGTAAGATCTGCAAATTTCCTGCCACCGCTATCCTTCACTCGCCAAGGCTGCCAACATGTTCCGGAAAACACTCAGCGGCTGGGCCCCTACGATCCTTTCCTGGCCGTTGATGATAAAAGTCGGCACGCTACTGATATGCTGACGCTGGGCCTCCTTGCTAATTTGAGCCAGTTGCTTTTCGTACCGCTCTTCCTTTAGCGCAGCCTCAAGCTTATGACCCTCCAACCCGGCATCGACAGCGATCTGCAGGATAACAGCCAATGAACCAATATCCCGATTTTCCTCAAAATAGCACTTAAATACCATGTCATGGAAAAGTTCATATTGACCCTGCTCCTTGGCAAACTCGCCTGCCAGGAGGGCCAGATGGGAGTTCGACACCCGGATTCGGTCGCTAAAAGTCAAGCCGTAAGGTGCACCCAAGCGACGGAAGCCTTCATACATTTCCCGGGTGTTCCGGCCGGGAAACCGATCGGTCAGCGCCAGCCCCTCCGGCGGAAATTCAGGGTGGATTTCAAATCCTAACCATGTATCATTGATGGCAAATTCCTCTTTGAGCTTGTCGACAATACCTTTGCCGATATAACAGTAAGGTCAGATATAGTCGGAAAATACCGTGAAACCATAAATCATTTTCGTTCACTCCTTATCTTGTATTGCTTGACGCCGGCCCGCTAGACTCAGTCTACCCAGATTGCCTCTGACTATAATCACTAACCCTTTCGACAACCCTGAAACCACACCTTCTTTTCATGCAGCCATCACACCGCGCTGTTATGCTGTGACATGAAGCGCCCTGAGTCATCGGTAAATTGCAAAGCATCTTTCGGACAGCTAGCGATGCATACCCCGCACTTTAGGCAATCCGGGTGGGCAAACTCACTGCCGCTGGTATAAGGCGAAAGCTCCATCGGACACGCCTTGGCACACAAGCCGCATTTCACACAGTCATCGTTTACCAGGATAGGCTTTTTGCCTGCAGCAAACCCTGCCGCTAAGGTGCCCATCGGACAGAAATTACACCATGTTCGGGGACTATAGATTAGCGCCAACAAGATACCAACAATCGTGGTTATAAAGATAATCCGCAAAAATACCAGTCCGATGGCTACAGGGTCGGGCCAGGCGTAACCCATTTGCCAGCCGAATACCGAAAAAATCAGGACAAGCATAAAAATCCTGATCTCTTTCGTTTTTGCCCATCCGGGTATCTTTTTACTTGAATTGATTTTCGTCAAAACTTGATCCCACAGACTGCCCCGCGGGCAATAGAGGCCGCACCACTCCCTCCCCCGCCAAATAGCCATAACTACTGGAGCCAGCATGCAGACCAATGCGATAGAGCCGATAATCGGAAACAGAAAAAAGCCTATACTTAAATAGAGTATTAGTACAAGATAACTGATCGTCTTCCAGCGGTTTGCCATGGTATCCTCCCTATTTTTATTCCCACCCCGCAGGGGAGGGGGTATGAATATATTATATGCCGTCTGTTCCGATTTGTACACCTTGCCGTCTGCATGTTTCGCTGCTTAGTCTTTGCTTTGCTTGTTAAGCATGATGTCCAGGATGATCCGGTCAGCCTCCGCCGTCCCCTCATTGCCAATGCGGCAGAGATTTTCGATCGAGTGTCGGGGTATCCTTTCGATGATCCCCTCGGTTTCAGTGATGCCAAGCCCTTCAATTGCCAGAAGGGCCGATTGGACGGCGGCATTGGTGCAGGTAGCGATCTTCATGGCACAACCCGGTTTGGCCCCGTCACACAGCATGCCGGTTACGTTTCCCAGCATATTCTGGATGGCGAACTTCGTCGCTTCAATTCCACCGCCGAGGAGGTAGGTAATTCCGCAGCTGGCGCCGGTCCCTGATACAATTGCGCCGCAAATGGCTGACAAACGGCCAAATTTTGACTTGATGTAGATGGTGATCAAATGGCTGAGGGTAACGGCCCGAATAATCTCATCCCTTGTCGCAGCCAGCCGTTCGCCTGCGGCGACCACCGGCATGGTAGCCGAGATGCCCTGGTTGCCGCTCCCGGAATTGCTCATCACCGGCAAAGAGCTGCCAGCCATTCTCGCGTCTGAGCCTGCGGCAGCCAGCGCCATGGCGTGAGTGGCCAGATCATCGCCAAGAATTCCCTTGCCTACATAGTTCTTGATGGTTTTTCCCACTTGCAAACCATACCGGTTTGCCAAACCCTCTGTCGCGATGAGCGTGTTCAATTCGATGCTCTCGACGACAATACCTAAATCGCGAATCGCAACAACATGGACAAAGTCCCAAATCGAATCAATACTCAAAAAGGACCTGGTGACGTCTGCATCTGACGCCTGCGCCGCTTCGCAGTCGCATTTGCTTACAATCTTCCCGTCCACTTCGACAAGAACAATATTCGTGTGCTCATTTTCAACCACTACCTTGGCGTGCGACGAAGGTGAATGGACGTTGACCTCGATGTACAATTTCCTGTCGGAGTCAGCGACATCTACGGTGACGATTCCCTCTTTGATCATACGTTCAGCCTGATCCACGTCCTTTGCCGTCAGTGCCGCCAGCACCTCCAGATGCTTATCTGCGTCCCCCGCCACAACCCCCAGAGCAGCAGCCATATCCACCCCGCAAGTATTCGTGCCGGGAATGGTGACCGCCATGGCGTTTTTGACGACATTGCCGCTCACATAGACCTTGACTGCCGAAATTTCGTGCCCGGCAAGCTGACGCCGGGCCAGCGCAGCAGCATAGGCGACCGCGATCGGCTCAGTGCAGCCCAAAGCAACGACCAGTTCCGCCGCTAATATGTCAAGAAATTTACTTTTATCCATCTTCTCTCCCACACAGTAACAATTACTTTTCTGTTGCCTGTTACTTTTCGTCCTTCACAGCTATGTCCTTGAGGCGATCCTGCTTGAATCGCTCATAATAGGAGTCATAATTATAGATGGCTCCCAGAGGGTTATGGCCAAGCACCCTGTCCTTCACAGCGAACACTGTGACCATGGCCTTGGAATATTTTAAAAACAGTGAGTCGTGACCGACGCAAAGCCCCAGGAGAATGTTAAAATCCGTCTCGGCGGCATTCAACATTTCTGCCTGGCAAATCGGGTTGCACATCGTCTCGAAGCCACCCAATCTGATCTTTTCGTGCTCCTCAAGCCCGATGGCGGCCTTATCGACTCCGCCTACCTTGCACATGACCGAAACGACATCAAAACCGTGATCTTCGAGGATCTTGCAAAAGATGGCAGCTTCCTTGTGGAGCCCGCCGCAAAACGCCACTCCCAGTTTGACATAACCCATCTTTCTGGAGAACTCGATAATCTCCTGCAACCGGGGTTTGACCGGATAGCGATAGCGAGGAGAAGTCTGGCGGTCGATATAACATTCTGCCTCCTGCACCGAAGCGCGGTTGGCAAATTTTCTTATCTCCGCCTTATCATACTCGGCAGCCGCCTTTTCGATGGCCTCAGGATAAAGGACCGTCGAGCAGAAGGCTGGACTGCTTCCGTCCTTCTGCCGGCAGATGCGGTTTTTCACCATGCACTGAGCGCATTTTCCCTGGTTGTCCAAAGTGATCTCTCCCCTGTTTTGGCATGAACTGCCGCTTACCGCACACTCCAAGGCGGCTATCGCAATACTACTTGATACAGAATGATAAGCGCTGCCAGCGCCCATATAATGGTTCAGGGACGGCACAGATTACGCAAATATTCCTTCAACTTCATCCCTCCAAAATCCTGCGCGTTTGTCTAATAACCGCACTGCCGGCGGCAATCAAAATTCCGTGGTAGCACCGACAAAAGCGGGAATGAAGCGACTGCCAAAGCTGCGGCTCAGTTCGGCCATCATGGCAAAGCCGGTGCAGTGGCCGGCCATGACGAAATCCGGCTGAAAGCCGACCAGCGCATCAAGCGTTTTCTCCTTCTGCTCGGCCCCCACCGGACCGAGGTGCGTGCCGCCGATCCAGCCGCGCAGCCGCTCCGCCCCGGTCAGCTCCAGACCATATCGGACGGTGTTGACCAAGCCAGAGTGAGTACAGCCGCCGATGACCACTAATCCTTTGTCGCTGATATAATAGAGGGAAATATCGTCGATAATCTCATCCGGGCAGTCACAACCACCACCGTCGCATTTGACCAGTCGTTGATCGCCTGTCTCAAAATCGGTTTTTCGCGGAATCTGGCCGCTGAACCAGAGGCCAGAGGCGATCTCTCGCGGTTCCTTGCCCAACTGCCAGTCTACGCCCAGAGTTGTCAACACATCTTTCACATACGGTATACCGGCATAATGGCGGCTGTCTTTAGTCACCGAGAAGCGCGGCTGAAAGATGTCGCTGTGGGCATAGAGGGGATAGCGTTTACGGCCGTGCTGCAGGATGTGATAAAGCCCGCCGGAGTGGTCGTAATGCCCATGACTGAGCACAAGAGCGTCAATTTCCGACGGCTGCACATTGAGCAAACTCAAATTATGTACTACTGCCGCCGTTTGGCCGCTATCGAATAAAATCTTCATCGATTCATGCTCCAACAGCAGCGAAAAACCATGTTCAGCCCGAAATGGACTCCTGAGATTGGTCGGCACCGCATTATCCATGACAACAGTCACTTTCATTTGTCTGCCCCCCTTCTATTTTCCAGGCGCTGATCTTCGCAGTGACGCCGGCGGAAAATCCGGCAACGCGATAGCCCGAACCACCGCCAGGCACCACTATTTGTACAAGTTCTTTTCTTCGATAAACCCTAGCAACAACCCTGCGGTATTGCCGGTGATCTTCAGACAATTACGCAGATGGTCTTTGGTCTCAAACGGATGCGGATTTAGAATACGGCAGCAGGCCCCGCCGAAAGCCTCGCTAAAACGGCGGTGAAATTCTTCGCTGGCATGATAGGCCGGCGAACGGCTCTGACTTTTGTCCGACCGCCCCTGCAGCACTCCAAGCACCATGACCGACGCCGCCAAAGCCCCGCATACACACCCGGCATGCCCCATTCCGCCGCCAAAGCCTGTCGCCATTTTCAAGGCATCTTCGTTCAAGTCAAGTTCAAGGGTTTCGCCAAACGCCCGCAATATAGCCTCCGAGCAGTTGTAGCCTTCCCGGAAATACTGACCTGCTGCATTTTTAACATTGTCGCTTGTATTCATATTGCCCCTCCTAAACAAGTTGACAGCCATGGGCTAAACTCAACGATGTCATGTTGCATAGTAATGGCATCTTCTATAACCGCATGATTGACTGCTATACTCAGTCGTGATGATGGCCGCCGCAGCAGCCGCCAGACCCTTGATGCTGTGCTCCGCCACACGCTGTTTTCGCGCCGTCTTCCTCGATTTTGGCTTTCTTCATACTGCCGCACTGGGGACAGGCGATCTCATAGCCGTGCTTACCTCCAGCCGTGCAGGGCACCTCTTCCCATCTTTTCCCGCAATCGGTGCATTCAAATACGCGATTCTTCATGTGATAATTTCCCCCTTCAAATATAATCTGATGGCCTTCGATTAAAGCCGTGGACACTTTGACCCGGGCCGAGCGCAAAATCCGCTGAAAGGTAGCCCGCGATACCCCCATAGCCGTCGCACATGCAGTTTGATCCATCCCGGCGATATCCTTCAGCCGCATCGCCTCGATCTCTTCGAAAAGGATGGCGACACTTTGGGGATTGATCCGGTTCTCCGGCAAAAAGCGGCGACAACAGGGCATTTGTTCAATCATCCCGCAACAACGTTTCCGGGCCACATCGACTCCCCCTGTCCAATTGGGCATATGCTCATTTTAATTATAGGTGATGGAATTGGAATTATCAACTAAATCCTTGCAATTCACCCCATAGCAATATGTTATCACTGCAGCCCACAACCCGAAATAAATTAAATCAATACTCTTGTCACAAGCAGGATTTTCGATATTATTCACCAATTTATTGAGGCAAGTATATATTATCGCCTTCTTGAGCGTTAGAGCGAATGATTCTGATAAAAGGATGATGATCGATGATCTGGCAGCTTGAAGAATCGCTCCTGACCGGAATAGCGGAACTGGATTCCCAGCACCAATCTTTGGTGAAATCAGTTGCCGATTTCTATGAGCAAGGCAAAGACTGCCACGACATGGCAGCAGAAAAGACTCTTTCCAATCGTTTTTTTACCGAATTCTCCAGTTACGCCCTGAGTCATTTTTCCTTTGAAGAAAAATTGCTTGTCCAGCATCAGTACCCTGCCTATGTAGCCCATAAAGCCGAGCATAATGCTTTCGTTCAGAAACTAATTGAATTACAGTGGCAACAAAACGATCCCGGATTGGTCGGTCGTGCGCTATTTTCTTATGTTCTTGACTGGCTGCAGCATCATCTAAGGGAAAGCGATAAAGACTATATCGATTTTTTCCACCGGAAAGGCATCTTAAAATAAACCTCATGAGAGAAGTCCAGAAAACGCCATCACCGCCCCAACGTTTGCTAACTGTTAAGAGGCTTCGCATCACTGCGAAGCCTCTTAATTTTAAGGTGAAAGTCGGAACAGAGCTAAGACCTCAGCTCCCAAGGCTGGGGTGCTTGGGATCATACTTCCAGCCAGGCACCAGATACTGCATTGCCATAGCGTCATCCCGGGCGCCTTGGCCAAGTTTGGTATACAAGTGATTGGCTTTTTCGATTTGTCCCATATCGAGTTCAACCCCGAGGCCTGGTTTATCAGGCACGCTTACCATTCCGTCCACAATCTGAAATGGTTCTTTTGTCAGATGTTCCTGGTCCTCTTGCCAGATCCAGTGGGTGTCGATGGCAGTGATGTCACCCGGGGCGGCGGCGGCGACATGGGTAAACATGGCCAGAGAAACATCAAAGTGATTGTTTGAATGCGACCCCCAGGTCAGTCCCCATTCGTGACACATCTGAGCCACTCGCACCGACCCCTGCATCGTCCAGAAATGAGGGTCAGCCAGCGGGATGTCAACAGAATGGAGGTGAATCGAGTGCCCCATTTGCCGCCAATCGGTTGCAATCATATTGGTTGCAGTCGGCATGCCGGTCGCCCTGCGGAACTCCGCCATAATTTCGCGGCCTGAATAGCCGTTTTCCGGCCCACAAGGATCTTCTGCATAGGCGAGAACATGCAGTTGGTTGCGGCACATAACCCTGGCTTTTCCAGCCTTGATATGCTTTGTGATCGCCGCCTTGACTGCCTCCAAAGAGCCTGATTCATAGGCTCGATAGATCTCCCAGTGTTCACTCTGGCCAGCAAAGGATTTCAGCGGCCTAGTCATACACCATCGGATATTCTGCGCCTGGTAAACTTGATATAGCTTTTCGTTTTTTGTCCAATGGATTGGCAAGGCATGCAGTTCCCTATCCAGATTCCCATACTGAATATAATCAATATTGGACGCTTTGAGTAAATCGTCCAATCCAAGCAAGATTTTTTTTCATTGCATTGAGGTGTTCAACAGTGATTTGTCCAATGGTTAGTTCCGCAGCCCGAAGTTCAAACATCAGCCGAACATCCATAAATTCGAGAATATCTTTTACCTCGATGCGCGCCACAAAAGTCCCCCGGCGAGGAACGACCGAAACCAAGCCCTCAATCATTAACCGTTGGATGGCGTCATTCACAGGGGTGCGGCTTACTCCCCACCGCTTTGCCAATAGGTTCACATCCAGCTTCGATCCTGCCGGCAGCGTGTCTTGGAGGATCGCATTCCTGAGCGCCTCATAAATCTGATCGTTGAGGCCCGAATACGCAGGGAGATCAACCAGTTCTTCAAACATTAGAGCCTCACATCTTTCGAATTTCTCTGTGAAATTTCACACTCACATTCTAATGCCTGTTGCCATTCGTGTCAATGAAAATCAGCCCTCCACGCTTCCACACCAATCTTTGTGCAGACCTGCGTCCGCACACGCACTGCCCCGATTGCTTTTCGACAATCAAAAAGCCTCATCTTTGCTGACCTGCGAAGACAAGGCTGAAGATTCCACTGCCATTATGATCCATTTTTAGCGGCGATTGTTGCCAGTAAAGCAGCTACTGCAATAAACAGGCCGGTCACCGCTCGGGCGAAACGGGACTTGCGTTTCCTTGCCACACTCCGCGCAAGTAGCCTGATGCATCTCACGTTGCTGATAGCCACCACCACCGCCCCGGCTGCTATAGCCACCGGAGTTCTGTTGTTTACGTGCGGCTCGGCAGTCAGGACAGCGGCCGGGTTCATTGGTAAAACCCTTTTCAGCAAAAAAATCTTGTTCCGAGGCACTGAAGGTAAAATCCTTATCGCAATCTCGGCAGGTTAGTGTTTTATCTTGTCCCATAATTATCCCTCCTTGGAAATGAAATATGTTTCTAGCGTTTTTTATAGTGTTAGTAAAATTAACACTACCAATACCTTGCAGATAATGGACAAAAACTACTAGTAAAGCTTGGACAAGATTATTACTGTACTAAAACGACACAAGTTTGGTCAAAATAATTAAGTAGTATTTCCGACTAACAATCGTAATCCCAATATAATGGTCACAGAAAGAAGGGAATGGCTATAGGCAGAGATTGGAAAGAAACCAAAAGCTATACACTGCCTCCCAAGGAAATTGAAAGACTGCTTGAGGAGGATTATGGCGAAAAGCTTCACTCCGTGGATGGCGCAAAACTGGCCGAGCAGCAGCGCCAACGAGCCATACACCATAACAATGGCTGATAAATGAATCCAATTGTGGTCACTCCAGGACCGCGAAAAAGGAGGCGCAGTAGCGATGACCGGTTTCTATGCTTATCTTTCGAACGGAGTCAGCGTCAATTCGGCCGACCTGACAGCCCATGACACTTTCGTAATTACCTACAACGGTCTCCTCGTCAAAAACGGCGCCACCGCCATATACTCCCGGGTGGGGTTCGGCAACGGCTGGGATCACGCCCGAGATTACCAGATGTCCCGGACCAATCAGGGCTTCGAAGCCTCGATCGCATTGCCGCGGGGCACCTATACCCTCAAGATTTGCTTCCGGGATGCGGCTGGCAACTGGGATAACAACTCAGGAGCAAACTATTCTTATGATTTTCAGCCCAATTAGTTCACAGCCGAAAGCGACTTTGAGTACGAAGTTAAATGAAATGAAAAAAGAAGCGGGCTTCATTTTGAGCCTGCTTCTTTTTTATTATAACTTTATACACAATAGGGTTCTATTATAATCAATTCACCGGACTTGACGCCTGCAGCCCATCTGCTCAACGCACATTTTTTTGTGTCAGCTATGTTTTCATTCATTGTAATTATGATGCTAAGATGCTCTTACTTTTCCCTGGCGGAGGGAGTGCCTAATCTCCGACTTACTTTACTGAACCAAAGGAACAACAAAATGACCAAAGCAGATTGCACCATTTTGGTGTCCACTTTGATCATTATTGGGTCTTAGTCGCAATATCAAACCGGTATCGCAACACTATTAAAATTAGCGGTAACCTGCTGGACAAACAAGAGCATTATACGCAAAACCCTGTGCTTTCAGATCTCAACCTATATCTTAAATCGACGTACGGTATTTTGAAGCTCGGTCGCCAAACCTGCTAACCCTTGGCTCGAAGATGCGATTTCTTCAATCGATGCTGATTGTTCTTGAGTTGCGGCAGACATATTTTGCGCCTGACTGGCAATTTCGCGGCTGATTGCATCTACTTCCTTGGTTGCAGAATACACCTGTTTGCTGCCACTCACCGCTTTATCCAGCCCAAAAGCGATTCCTTTTGTTATTTCAAATACTTCGTGAACATGCTGCTCAATTTCTTTAAAAGCTCTTCCCGCTTTATCGACAACTTCAGTTCCTTTACGAACCTCAGCAGTACCTGTAGACATCGCCTCAACCGCCCGACCTGTCCTGGCCTGAATATCTCCGATCAATTCAGAAATATGTTTTGCAGCTTCCTGAGATTGTTCAGCAAGCTTGCGTACTTCTTCCGCTACCACGGAAAATCCCCGCCCCTGTTCTCCTGCTCTGGCAGCCTCGATTGCTGCATTCAAAGCAAGCAGATTGGTCTGGCTGGCAATTCCGGAGATTGTTTCCACAATCAGGCCGATCTCTTTTGAGCGTTCACCCAACTCAACAACGACTGCTGCTGAGCCATCGACTGTGAGTTGAATCTGATTCATCTGCTTAATGGCGTTACCAACAGCATCACTGCCTATTCCGGTGGCGGTTTCCGCCTGTTCGGTGATTCCCAGCGCCTGTTTTGCTGCATTGGCCCCATCTTGCGAGCCTTTAGCAATATCTTCAACCAGTAAAAGCACTTGAGATACTCCGCCAGATTGCTTCTCGACCCCTGCGGCTGTCACTGCGATAGCAGCAGCAACCTGGTTAGCCGCTTGCGCCGATTGTTCGGCGTTAGCATTTAGTTCTTCCGAGGACGCAGCTACTTTTTCAATTGCTTGTGAGACTTGTTGCATGAGTGACCGTAAATTTTTGGTCATCTGTTCAAAACTTTTCGCCAATCGCCCAACCTCATCGTTTGAACTGATGCCTAATGTCGAGATTGCCAAATTCCCTTCCGCAATCCTGGCAGCTTCTTTTACCAAATCTTCGACCGGGCGCAACGTCTTTAATAAAAACCGCCAGCCCACAATACCAATAATGACTAGACCTATTCCAAGGGAAACCGCCATCCAAATCAAACTCGTGTAAAATCCATCCTTAAACTCTTTTGTTGGCAAGGAGGAAACCACAAACCAATTGGTATTTTTAATAGGAACTGTTAAAACAACTGATTCTCTGCCAATCAAATCAGTAAAGTTCCCCAAGTGCCCTGTTTGCGCCTTAAGCCGCTTCATTTCCTCTTCAGGAATTCTCTTCTGTTCTTTTACCAACTCCTTGTTGGTATGAGCAATCAACGTACCATCCTGAGCAACAATGCTAACTACTCCGGTCGATCCGACCTTTACTTGTGCCAAAAAGTTTTGCAGAGTTTCAAGATTGACAGCCTGAAGAACCACCCCGGCCATTTGACCGGCTTCTGTTTTTACCGGCTGTGTAACAATGATCGAAGGTACTCCTGTTGCCCGGTTTATGATTACATCACTTATTTGTGACTTCTGATCTTTTAGTGTATCCTGAAAAAACTTTCGGTCAGCCAAACTATCGCCCAATATTTTGGGGTCATAGGGGGCAATGGCAATTCGCTTTCCAGTAATGTCGACAAAATTCAGACGGTCAACACCGGAGGAAACTCCGAAATATGTACTGATTCTTCTCTGAATGCGAGCCAAATCGCCTGACTGCAAATCGTTATCGGCACCATAGGCCTTTCCACTCTTATTAAAAGAGTCAATAAGCTCACTTACTTGGGCCGCAAGCTGTGTTGATTGATTATTCATGGACACTTCGGTACTATTTACGGTCTGGCGGTATAAAACATACATACCCGCCCCACCCATAATAAGCCCGGTAACAAGAAGCGAAACTACTAGCAAAGTGATTGTTTTAGTTTTGATGGACATATTCTCTCCTCCAACAACTGCGTATTCTGCTTTTTTATTAGTAAAAACAAAGGCACCAAAATATATTCGCTATGCGAATAAACATTGATGCCGGGCTACTAAAAATAAGAACACAACCGCGACTCAAGTTCCAATCATCTATCTGAATTCAGAAACAACATTAACAACAATTAGACACAATACCCTTTTTATTATCATTATAGGTAATTTTTCGACATATTTTACCTATATCCTTCCGATATCTGATATCTCAATTAAAAATCGTATTGATCCCCGCGAGAACCTAGATTAATCGCCGCTATCAATTGCGAACGAGCAGCACCGATTTTAGTCACAATAATCTTCATATGATCCTCCGATTAAGAGCATAGAAAAACACGGCCTACAAGTCCAGTGCCGTGTCTAAGCTACCAATTAATACTATCTATCTAGCTTTGGATAAGAAACTTATATCTCCTGCATAATGATCTGCCAGCAGCAGGGGTTACTTTTCAACAAACCATTTCCCCTCATCGCAGAACAAATTGACCTCTTTACCACCAATCCTCAAGTGCACCGAACGCCCAGGCCCCCACTTTTTTATTTGGCTCTGTTCGTAACCAATGTTGATTATTGGGTAGGTCTGTACGCGCTGGCCAGTACCTAGGCGAAGTGTAAGAATTTGATGAGTAATAAAAAATGAGTATCGTTTCCCCGGTGGGAAGTCGACACTCATTTTTTGCCTAATAACCGCGCAACAGGCATAAGCTAGTTTCCGGGCGTGCGAGTTGCGATGCAGGTGTTGGTTATGCGCTAAGGCGCCAAGGGCTGAATCAGGCCCGCGGTTTGCGGCCAGGTTATTTAGTCTCTTTCTCCCACAACAAGGACTGGTCGTACTGGTTTTTGCGCCGTTCCAGCGCCACTCCGGCCAGTTCCACCAGCACCAGTTCGGCCATATAGAGAACTACGCTGCCCTCTTCCAGATGGCCGGAGTAAGTTTTCTCAAGGTCCGAAAAGACGGCGTGAAAATGGGGGTGACCGTCGGCTATTATGCCCTGCATGGCCGTCAGTTCGCAGGGACCTTCGACCCACAGGAGCTCGGTACGCGATTGAAAATCGATCGGCGGCTGGCTGGAGTCGATTACCTTATGATAATGTACTTTATCCATTACCCCGATAGCCGAAAGGATCGCGGCGTTTCGCATCCCGACTTC
>JARLHX010000399.1 GCA_031292035.1 Negativicutes bacterium
ATGTGGATTGCCAGGATCATGATTTCCTGGGGAATTATATCCGCGTGCATGATCTTTGTAAAAGGTGCATGGTCATTCTATGCCATGCGTTGTCTTCTGGGCATAGCAGAAGCCGGGTTTTTCCCAGGAGTCATCTTTTATCTGACCTTGTGGTATCCCTCAAGACTTCGAGCAACGCGAACGGCCTGGTTTGTGGCGGCTATTGCAGTTTCCGGGGTGATCGGCAATCCCATATCCGGCTCGATCATGGATCTGCTATCAGGCAGGATGGGATTAGCGGGATGGCAGTGGTTATTCCTGTCTGAAGGCATTCCCTCTATTATCGTTGGCATTTGGGTAATCTATTACTTGAACAGCAGCATTGAAGAATCCAAATGGCTCACCACTGAAGAAAAAGCATTGCTGGCCCAGAATCTCGTAGCAGAAGATAAGCACAAAACTGAACACAAACTGATTGATGCCTTCAAAAGCGGTAAAGTATGGGTGTTATGCGCGATCTATTTCACCTTGATGATTGGCTTGTACGGCATCGCTTTCTGGTTACCGACGATTGTGAAGGCGTTTGGCATAAAGGGTTATTTCGGAGTGGGCGTGATTACGGCCATACCGTATGGTGTAGCCGTTATTGGCATGATCATCCTGAGCCATCATTCAGATAAGACAGGAGAGCGGCGGCTGCATTATGTATTGAATGTTACTGCCGGAGCTATTGGTTTGGTGTTGAGCGGGGTGTTTGCATCTAATCCTGCGCTGGCCATCATCTTTTTGTCCATGGGTACCCTTGGGGTTATTGGGTCCATGCCATTGTTCTGGCCGTTGCCGTCTGCATTCTTAGCCGGAACTGCCGCTGCAGCCGGTATTGGTATTGTGAACTCGGTGGGCAACTTGGGCGGTTATATTGGGCCAAACATTCCAATATGGGCAAAACTTGTTTCCTCCGATCGATCCGCTGCCTTGTATATGATTGCAGGAATTTTGATGATCGGGGCTTTAATGACTTTTTTCTTTATACCAAAGACGCTTCGCGTCAGAGTGGGTGTTGCTGAAGCTGTCGTTGCTGGCAAGTGATAGCGCCTGACCGAATCGGGAGGCAAGCCCACCCTCCGCCTTCGCAGAGGGCGGGGTGTGAAGGGGAGCTTACTGCTTCATCGCCACAAACTTGCTGGTAGTTCCGTGCAGCTTGTCTTCGTACACGATTTTCGCGGTCTTGCCGTCAGCCTCCAGCGTCATTTTCGAGACGCCGATGACCTTGTCGCCGCGCTTGTCGGTTTCCTCCAGCATGTCCTTGCCGTGCATTTTCACCGACACGCTGGTGGTTCCGGGATCGCCTTTGTACGGAGCGTCGGTCCCGTTCAGCTTTGCGGTGTAGGATTGGCCAGTTGGAGTGGTCATGGTCAACTCGTCGCCGCTGACCTTGTAGGTCCACGTAATCGCGTTCTCGGAGAGGGTCTCGAATTTTGTGGTTCGCCAGGAACCGGAAATGGCATTCGATCCGGCGGGCCCTTTGGCCACGCGGGTTGCCTCACCCTTGCCGGTAACTGGCGCGGCGTTGGTATTACTGCTGTCGCTAAATTCGAACGTCAGCATGTTGCCGTCCGGCGAAACCATCATCGTCGAAGTCGCGACCGTCTTGCCATTCTTTTTGTCGGTTTCCTCGATCTGGTGGTCGTTGACGACCTTTATCGCCATGGTGTCGTAGTACGGATGTCCCGTAACTGTCTGGTCCTGCCCATCAGCTTTGATATTGATGGCCGGAGCACACGTCTTGCATTCGTACATGCCGTTTTGCAGCAGGTACACGTCAGGCTTCTTGGGAAATTCCGCCTTGTTCATATCGATTTTCCATGTGCCGTCAAAGGCGCTTTGTGCGAACGCCAGGACGGGCACCAGCAATAACATCAACAACACAGCAAGAAACAGTTTCTTCATGAGCCATCCTCCATCGGTTTGACTTGCGGCCAGAAATTATATCGGAGTTTGGCTGAGAGGGGTGAGCGGTTGGCAGGAACTTCTTACGTACTCCCAGCGGTGGGCGGATTAAGGTACTTCACCAGCAGCACCTCGTTGCCTTTCTCGCCGTAGATGAGGTCGTCCACTAGGTGTTTAGCCAGCATCACGCCGAAGCCGCCCGGACGCATGCCTCGTTCGTCGCGGACGGAGATGTGGGCAGTAGGGTCCTCAGGAGGATTCCCGATCGCTGCATGCCTTATTTCTTCCAGCGAGAAG
>JARLHX010000400.1 GCA_031292035.1 Negativicutes bacterium
GATGATGGCAACCGCCCTGGTGACGGTGTTCTATGCGCTGTACAGCTGGCGCTCGTTTGCCGAGAGCGAGCACTTTATGGAAAGGCTGCGCCCGTTTATCGCCAGCCAAAACCTGTACGGCCAGATGTTGGAAAGTGGGCCGGCGCTGCCTTCGAGAGCATCAGGCGATCTTTTCGATACGCTGTGCCGTGAAGTGCTGGGTGTACAGTCAGCCGCCCTGGCCTCAGTTGGGACACTGGCGGCCCTGGCGGGCCCACCGCTGGTATATGCACCTGCGGCGGCTGCGGAGAGCATAGGTCCTCAGGATGATACGGCTGTTGCTGCGTTGGCCGGGCAGTTTTCGTCGCCGGAGATCTTGTGCCTGCCGGCCGGCAGCTTACAGCAGCACACCGGTGCAGCCAGCGGGCTGGCCTGGGCCGTTTCGCTGTGGAACGAGCGCGGCCTGGGTGGGCTGCTGCTGCTGGGTGAAAAGGTGGACTGCAATCCTTTCACGCAGGAAGAAATGGAGATCGCTCAGGCCGGCGGGGAACGCCTGCTGGATATGCTGGCCGGTGTGGAAATGGCCCGCCTGGCGATGGACCTGCTGCGCCAGCGACTGAGCCAGCAGCGCGTGCTGGAAGGGCGCAGCCGGCGGGTGCTGCACGACGAGGTGCTACCAGAGCTGCACACCGCCATCCTTTATCTAAGCGGACAGCAGGATACCCCCGAGATACGCGAAGCAGTCGAAACCCTGGCAAAGGCGCACCGCAGTATTTCGGACCTGATGCGCGACAGCCTGCCCAATGCCCCGCAGCGCCTGGAACAGGGCGGGCTGGTGCAGGCCCTACGGGCCGTGCTGGACGGCGACCTGGCGGGTGAATTCAGTGCGGTCGAGTGGCAGGTGGACAGGGCAGCCAGTGAGGCGCTTGGCCGGTTCCCTGTGCTGGTCAGCGAGGTGGTTTATTTTGCGGGGCGCGAGCCGCTGCGCAACGCCGCCCGGCACGGACGAGGAGGAGACAGCGACCGTCCACTGAAGCTGACGGTGGGGCTGGAGCAGAAAAACGGCTTGCGCTTGCTGGTGGAAGATGACGGGGTCGGCATGTCACAACCTGTAAGCCAGGGACGCCGGATGGGCGGAACCGGCAGCGGGCTGAGGTTCCACAGCGCCATGCTGGCGGCGGTGGGAGCCAGCATGGAAGTTGGCAGCCGGCCCGGCTGCGGGACGCGCGCCGTGATTTTATTCCCGGAAGAAAAAAAATAAAAAACCAACGATATCGATTTGTATCGCTGCAAATGGCGAAAGACGATACGCTATTTTTTCAGGTTTTCTGCCACCCTGTACTTCACGATTTTGCTGATCAATTCATAGGGGATGGGTTTATCCAGCGGAAATTGCACCGCCCCTTTGGACTGTTTATAGACGGATAGTTCAGACTTGAATATCTCAATTCCGGATGGGTTTGGATAAAACCCAATATGATTTTTATGAACGCCGAACCAGACCAGCTTGCCGTTTAGAAAATAACCCGGCATTTGATAGCTTATTTTTTCCACGGCGTCCGGAGCGGCTTCTTTGATCACCGCCCTGATCTTATGCAGAATGGGCTGCACGTCTTGCGGAGCCTGAGCAATGTATTCGTCGACTGTAGTCGGATTATTTTTTTGTTCTTCCATGGCAATCCCCTTTCTTTAGTCCTGTCTGCCTCTTTTTACCCATTCGGCCGCGCGGCGGTCTGTTTCCTGTATGAAAGCGTCTTTCCCAGTGGTATAGCCATCGATATCGTAGCGAAAACGCTGCGCCAGATCGATCTTGAGCGCCTCGTATTGTTTTGCTTCGGTGGGATGGCTGCGCATATAGTCCCGGAAATTCAGATGGCGGGCGATCTGGGCATCCCCGCTTTGAAAAATATGCACCTGGTGTGTCCGCAGGGTGTGTCCTTTTGGAAAGAAACGCCGGCCGGGGATACCGAATTCTCCCCAGGCCTGGTATCCCAGTTTTTCCATGTGCGGGTTGAAGCTGTCGACACGTTGGATATCTTTCACTCCCACCAGAAAATCAATAATTGGTTTGGCGTAGATGCCAGGTATGGCGGTGCTGCCAATGTGGTAGATCTCGAGCAGTTCCTCTCCAAATACTTGCTTGATTTGCTCTGCCTCTTTTAGATATTCGCCGGCCCAACGGCTGTCGTGCGGCACGACTTCGATGATGCGAACCGGTTTTTGATCACTCACAGCCTGTCACCTCATGCATAAGATAGCATATTATACCCAGACTGCCGATTGAGCGGGGCGAAGGCAGGAATTATCACCGCGAACCTTCGGCGTGAAACAAAAATTATTTTCGTTTTTATGCATTTGCGCCAACTCTATCGAAGTGTAGTTCGTGGTTAGAGGCTTTGTGCTTGGGGCTAAAGAGTTGGGTTTCGCTGAAGCTAATTAAGATGATCGTGACGTATCTAATCGCTCAACCGCAGCCTACAGGAATGTAAAGGTGTCATTGCCGCAGGCGCCTGGCGGCGAAGCAATCTCCGCTTATAGCTGAGGCGGAGATTGCTTCAGCGGCTTGGAAAGAACACCCATGTCCCTTCGCAATGACAGCCCTTGCCTTTTGAGGATGCTGGCAAGCGTAAGAGAAACCCTATAAAGTTGATCCAAATATAGATATAATCTTTATCAAATCTGAACCCGGACGGCTTATGATGATAAACAATCTATCCGGCTTTCAGATTGTCTTTGAGTGTGACATGCTAAACAGAACTAATTTATTGATCGATCTCGCTATTTTTGCGGCATTTTTGGTGGCGATGGAACCCGGCCTGACCGGTGTACCCATCCACGAATGGTTTGCCCTGGCCCTGGCGGGCGCCACGATCGTTCATCTGCTGCTGCACTGGCGCTGGATCGTCAGCGTTACACGCAAGTTTTTCCACAACCTGTTTCACAACTCGCGGCTGCAATATGTGGTAGATGCGCTGCTGTTTGTGGCCTTCACGGTGGTGATGATGACCGGCTTGATGATCTCGCGCAGCGTTCTGCCGCTGCTCCATATCACCGTGACGCGCAACTTTTTTATCTGGACACGGCTGCACGACCTGTCCGCTAACCTGACCCTGTTTCTGGTAGGTCTGCACTTTGCTCTGCATTGGGATTGGGTGGTGCGGATGAGCAAACGCTACCTGGTTTTGCCGAGGCCCTCTGTTTCCCGCAGCCGTCAGGCCGAAAATGAAAAGCAGCCGTCAGGCGTAGCGCCAGCTGCCAGGCCGGTTGAAATCGAGCCAGCCCAACGCCTGGGGCAGAAATAAAGCCATGATAAAAACTGCTGTACGTACCCTCATGATCCTGTTGGCTGCCGGGCTGATTTCTGGTGCGCTGTACTGGGCAGTCAACAGTAGCTCGGGTTCAGTTGGCCCGGGTGACTTCTCCGGGCGCGGCGGGCGCTCAGCCTTTGGAGCGGTGGCCGGGCTGGAAAATTTTGACCGGCCGGGCTCGGCTTTATCGATCTTCTCAGGTGGCCAGCGCGGACGGGGCTTTCGCGATAGCGGTGCTGCTCAAACCCTGGCACTAACGGATATCCTGGTTAAACTGGGACTGATCGGGTTGCTAACACTGCTAGTGGTAACATTGCAAAGGGCCATCAGCCACCTGATTAAGAGTCGAAAAAGCCCCAAAGCGGTGGGCGGATCGAGCTAACTTCAATTAAGCAATTATTTTGGGAGGATCGCCAATGACGACTGATCTCAAAGAACTCATCCGGCAATATGTGGAACAAGTCTGGAACCTTGGCAATCTGGCGGCGCTTGTTGACCTGACAACGCCGGAGTTTACCTACCAGTTGGCCGGGCAGTCAGGACGCGACCGGGCCGGCATGCAGCAGTTCATTAAAACGATCCATGTCGCATTTCCGGATTGGCGGGTCCAGATTGTGGACAGCATCGCCGAAGAGAACACTGTAGTGATTCGCTGGCAGGGGCAGGTGACACATCTGGGGGTTTTCCAGGGAATTCCGCCCACCGGCAAACAGATTACAGTCAGCGGTATCAATATCTACCAAGTCATAGACGGCAGGGTAGCGGCAGAGTGGGAGCAGACAGACTCGCTTGGCATGCTTCTACAAATGGGAGTGCAGGCGCGGCCGGGAGATTAGGGGTTTTGGAAAAACAAAGCATTGATTTCGAGGATGACACCTTTAGATCAGAAGAGGACCATGAAACAAAACCAATCCAGTCTATCAGCCGCCGGCGTGGCCGGGCTGCGAGCGATCGAGGCGCAAAAACCGGAATCCGAACGGATTTGCATCGATCCCTACGCCCGCACCTTCGCCAACAGCGTTCTGCCCGCCAGTTTGTTTTATCTCACCAAGCTGATGGTTGATTCCGGTCTGTACGACCGGATGGCGCCGGGGGCGACGGCTTTTATTGCCGTGCGGGAGCGTTATATCGATGATTACCTGATTGCTAGGCTGGCTGAAGGTCTCGAGCAGGTCGTGATCCTGGGCGCCGGGTTTGATGCGCGCCCCTATCGCATCCCAGGGATCGAAAAGACGCACGTCTTCGAAGTCGATCACCCTGCCACCCAGGAGGCCAAGCTGAGGGGGTTGAAGAAGGTGATCGACCCTCTGCCCGCTCACGTCACTTTTGTCCCGCTGGATTTCAACACCCAGTCGCTGGGTGAGGGCTTGTTAGCCAGCGGTTACGACGAACACGACAAAACCGTGTTTATCTGGCAGGGTGTGACTTATTTCCTGACGGCGGAGGGCGTTGACAGCACGCTGGCTTTCATCGCTAATCACTCTGGGCCGGGCAGCTCGGTCATCTTTGACTATTTCTACAACGAAACCCTGAGCGATACGGCGAACGGCTATGGCAAGAGTTTGAGGCGGGCGCAGCGGTTGTCGAACGAGGCGTACATGTTCGGGGTCGATCGGGGCCAGATTGGGCCGTTCCTGACCCAGCGCGGCTTCGACAATGTGCACAGCATGACGCTGGAGGATCTAAAGCGGACCTATTTTACCGGCCCAAATGCCAGGCGCGTGGTGCCCACGGGCATTGAGATTGTATCTGCCAGAGTGCTCGCTGTGCTCGCCGTAAAATAACCATCTGTCTGGTTTATCTTTGCAATGATTAATAATTACAAATAGAGACGCAAGATCTGGCGCATTTGCGCCAGATCGTCCAGCGTCTCTACATGGCATGCAGGATATTTCTATCCGGTAAGAAGGGATCCAAATTTAACTCGCATGCCCCCCGAGTAACCAGATCAGTGATCAGCTCGCCCACCAAGGGTGTGCTGATCACAGTCGAGTGGAAAGCCGTCGCCAGGAACAGCCCCGCACATCCTGCCACCGGGCCCAGGAAAGGGCAGTCATCGCCGGTATAGGCTACTGGCGATGACCAACCCCGCAGGATGCGCAGCCGGCTGAAGGAGGGAAAGTAACGCTGGATACAGGCGGCGACCGCCGGCAGCGAGTTGAAGGGCACCTGGCGCTGGAAATGGTCGGCCAGGACCATCGCCTCGCCCAGTAGCAAATGGCCGTGGGAAGATTGGCCTATGGCAAGTTTAGCGCCCAGGCTGCCGTCTTCGCCAGGCTGGGCGGCATCAAAGAACGAGGCGGAAGAGACGTGGTTGTGCAGGACGAGGTCTACCGGCTCGCTGACCATGGCCTGCCCCAGGATGTATTGGATATTCCATTCTCGCCCCAACAAGCGTCCGAGCTGGCGAGTATACGCCCCGCTGCACAGCACCACACAACCTGCGCTAAAGCGGCCTGTGGGTGTGATGACGCCTTCAATACGGCCGCTGTTAACTGTAAAACCGGTTACCTCGGTAGAATAATATTCCTGCAAGCCTGTTTGCCGCGCCCGAACCAGGTAGCCCCAGATGAGCTGAAAGGGGTCCACCTGCCCTTCCTCGGCGTGGTATAAACCGCCCAACAGCCGGGTTGGGTCGATGAGAGGTTCCACTTCTTTCAAACGGCCGGCCGGCACCAATTCTGAAAGAATGCCCGCCTCGTGCAGGATCTTCAGCCTGGCTTCCATGAGCTGCCATTGGGCTTCATTCTCAATCAGCAAAAGCCCGCCGATGCGCCTCAATCCCACTTTCCAACCCAACTCTGCCTCCAGGCTCGCAAAGCGGGTTTTTGACATCTGGATCAATTCCGTGCTGTTGGCCAACTCCATATCCTGGATCTGGATGTTCCCGTAATTGGCACGCGACGCACCTGCCGCGATCGAGCCCTGGTCAAACAGGGCCGTCTTCAAACCGGCTGCGCAGAGATGATAGGCAATCGAGCTGCCGATATACCCGGCCCCGATTACGATGGCATCAAATGTTCTTTCCATCATTCTATTATTACCATAAAGCCGGATTAGACTCTGTTAATTCTGGCTACAAAAATGCGAGGGATTGTCTTGTAAGTGCGCGACGCAAGATATTGCGTCTCTACGACTTTACAAGACGCCGTCTTTCAAAAATCTGCTAAATTCAATTGCTGGCCGCTGATGAAGATTCCTGAGATATCGGCGGGAGTGGCGCGATGGACAATTGCACTGACGACATCTTGTTGATATTTTAGATTGGGGCTATTCAAGTCAAACGCAATAAAACTGGCCTCTTTACCCGCTGACCACAAAGAATTGATCTATACCGATATCGCCAACCACGATCACTTCTGGCATATTCCCTCGTTCGCGAATTTTATTTTAGTGCAAAAATTCGTTCTTTAGCAACCCAAACCTGACTAGTGCGGCATAACCGGTAGGCTCCATCCGCACAATATCGTACTCAACCAGACAAAAATCGTATCAAAGAAGAGTTCCTGGCAGCCTGCTACACCCATTTGGGAGCTCTTTAGCTTATTTTTAGGCGTTATCCAGGCTTCCAGGAAGTGTTGGATGAAGCGAAAATTTTATTGCAATAATTGTTTGGCAGTTTTATTGTGTTTCTCTACCAGTTTGGCTTCATCCACGGTCACCAGTTGACCTCCTTTGACAACAAACTTTCCGCCGACGACTGTGTAATCCACTTTTACAGGTTGGCAAAAAATCAGTGCAGACACAGGATCGTGCAGTGCGCCGGCAAAGTCGAGGCGATTTAGATTGACGGCGAAGAAATCGGCGCATTTGCCGGTTTCAAGCGACCCAATGTCTTTGCGTCCGATTACAGCTGCACCGCCGCGCGTTCCCAACCACAAAGCATCTCTGGCGGTCATGAGTTTACGATTTGGATCATTTGACAAAGAATAACCCGTGATTCCTTCTTTGACACGTGATAATAGCATGGCCTGCCTTACTTCAGCCAATAGATGCGAGCCATCATTGGAAGCCGAGCCGTCGACGCC
>JARLHX010000401.1 GCA_031292035.1 Negativicutes bacterium
CGCGTCCGTCCACTCCCGTCGGCGACCAACGTCGTCAGCAGGCAAGATCGTGAATGGTGAGATGACTGTAGCGCATGACATAAGGCATGGGCTTACGCGCATTTACAAAATCAGCCCAGACGGCCCCGGCCGGAGGGATACATTTCAACATAAGATGAGAAATGACGATCATGAGTGCTGTAGTTTTTCTTTAGGACACAATTTGCTACCGTGCACTTTAGCATTAAAGTCTTACCTATAAATTCATGCACGTATACCTGAGGTAGCATTTCTGCGAAACTAAAATAGTCAATAGATCTATCCGACACGTTTACCGATCCGACATGACAGCTTCCGTCCCCCTGTAATCGAAAATCACAAGAGTTACATTTGAGCTTTACCTTATCTGCAATAAACGCAACGGTCTCTTCAAGGGTGGCGCTCGCTCCTGATATCTTTGACACCTCTGATGCGAAAGAAGTGAAGGTTGAAAAGACAACGATAAGAAAAAATGCAGCTATTCTGAGCATCAAAGCCTCCATGCAATCTCCGAACCGGCAAACTCCATCTGCGGCAAAACAGACCATCTTTCTCAAATCAATGACCTGCGCTGCTAAGCCTTCGTCTTTCATCTGCGCAGACCTGTGACTTCGGGCAATCAGAATGCACTCTGCTGTCGGAGGCTTCATCTGCTCGGTCAGGCATGGTTCGGCAGCGAGTGGCATTTCTATATATCCGACATTCCCCAGATGGCGGCCCATCTGCCCCTGCCGATGGCAAAATGTCCAATTTTCGGTTCGGGCGGAAGATAGAATGGCGCGATGGCGGCTGCATTTGCAACAGTGTGTATTCAAAATTGCACCCTATCCTGAAGCTTACAATTTTCTTGTGTTGCCGCCGGTAAGTTCGGGGGCGGGTCGCAGCCGTTCCAAATGAATCATTTTTTGACCGGCCACTTTGGTGCAACTCCACCGTTGGGCCACGTCGTCCGGCTCCGCGTCGCGTTTTTGGCAATCAAATCGCTTACCAGAACTGGCGCGCCAAGGTCGCCCGCTACCCAACTACCCGACGGCACGACCGGCCGTCAGCGAGCCTCCCGGCTTACGCAGCGACAAAAGAGTGTCAGGCTGAGGAACGAACGAGTTTCGATGTCATTGCGCCAGTGATCACACAGCCGACACGCATGTGCATTTGATTTTCGACATCGCGACATCTTATTACATTGACGCATCGTTCCATGCATTCAAAGCATATGAGCATATTGCTCAACGTATATAGCCAAGAATAATCCCAAAAAATACCGCTTGACGGACCCTATTCCTACAAGTCAGACCTGTTTTCAGGTAACACTGCTAACAGGAGGTCTCCGCCGCACAATGGCTTCCACCGCCCTCACGAAGTCCTCGACCAATACCACCGCCCTCACCCGCGACGACCCGGTCATTGTCGAGATCGCCACGCGCATCCGCGACCGCACCGGCCAGTTCATCTACGACACCGGCCGCGACTTGAACGACGCCAAGTCCCGGCTCGGGCACGGCCAATGGCTTCCGTTCCTTGTAGACCTCGGTATCGAGGCCCGGACGGCTCAGAATTATATGTCCGTCGCCGTCGCCGAGCTATGGGGGAAACTGGGTGATGACGGGCTGAGAAAGGCGGCGTATCGGGGAAGGTAACCAGCCATCCCGAACCTCTCTGAAGGAGAGCGATACGCCATGGAAGAGAATAGCACCGTTGTCCGACTTCGCCAGCCCGA
>JARLHX010000402.1 GCA_031292035.1 Negativicutes bacterium
CGGGTGGTTTACGTTTCGGCATAGTGGTGGCGATGTTCGCTTCGTAGACGGGAGGCCTAGTGCTCAAACGCGCCAAGGATGGCGTGGCGTTCGGTTGAGGATAGGTAGACGCCGGTTACGAAGATCCCGCTCACAACAGTGAGCGGGATCTTTGTCGTTTGTACCGTGTATGGCGGCGGGGGCAAAATAAATCTAGGAATTTTGTTTGGAAATGTAATGTTTTTCCAAGAATATTACGATATATAGTGAAAGTATTAATGCCTATTTAGCAGTGCTAACAAGGCAAGATATTCTTGACTAAGATTGGAGAGATGGAAATGAGTATGGATGTATCCGGGGTATCATCATTACTGCGAAATCAGACTGCGCTCGGACGAAGTGAAGATAAGACGGCACAGGACGGGAATGACAGTTCTGGAGGATGGAAATATATCACCGTGCAAGAGGGAGATACGGTTTACACGTACATAGTGATAGGAAAAAACATGAAGGTTCTGATTGGTAAGACTGCCGCCCATAAAGAAAAGGATGACGATAAAAAAACTGCCGATGATAAAAACAATTCAACCGAGCAATCAGCCGTGACGGCTCAGCCTGTGAAAAACACAGCTGAGGTTGCGACTAATAAAGTTGACTTTCTCACAGACACTCGCATGTTTGCCCTGACAGCCATTTATCAGAAAAAAATGCGGGAAACGATGAAAAACATGGAGGATCAAATTGGGACCGGTCATCAGGGTCAGAACAAAGTGGAGGAGACTGCTGAAAAAGGATCAGTCCAGTAAGATTGATTATAGGCCAGGAGCCTAACAGCGCCAAGGCAGACCGAAAAGACCTTCATTTAAACCAATGAAGGTCTTTTGTTGTGCACTGATTGTGGACTCACGAGCCGGTGGGGATAGCAGGTTCTTGCTTGCGCATTTTATGCAACTGAAGGGCTAAGGCGATTGTCAGCCTGCTCTGGTAGTCGCTAAAGTCCACATTTAGCATCTCGGTGATCCGGCGCTGACGAAACGCCACCGTCTTTGGATGAAGAAACTGCTTTTCAGAGGTTTCCCGGATGGTCGCACCGCGCAACAGCTCTTCTAAGGTGGACAGATAGTCGGTTTGCTTTTCCCTGTCGTGATCGATCAGTCGGCCGATGTGTTGTTCGATATAGTCTCTGGCGGTTTCTCCCCCCGCCAACTCTGGCATGAACTGAAAGATTCCGGCTTCCCGGTAATGCGTGATACCGATGTCGTTTGCCCACCGGTAGCGGGCGGCAAGGGCGGCGCTGAACGCCTGGCGACAGCTTTTCTTGAGCCCTTCGACTCCTGTATGCATATTACTGACACCGATGCTGGCTGACAAAGAGGGATCGATTTCCAGCAATTTGCTTCGGATGAGTCCGGCTGTTTCTTTGCTTTTCTTCCACTCATCAGCCTTGAACCCGGTCTGACAGAGGATGCCAATCCCCTCGCTGCAGTCCCAGGCCATGCATTCCGGTATTTCGCCAATCGCATCAATCAAACTGTCTTTCAGTTTCTGGCTCCCGCCAAATATGTCGGTTTGAGACCCGCCGACGCTGAATTTATTGCTGATAAGCTTACAGATGAACAGGGGTGCGTTCAAATCCAGTCCCGCCTTTTGGGACAAATAGATGAAAGTTTCGTCGTAAACCACTTTTCCATTCAAAATGTCGTTGATAAAATCACTTCTTCGCCGCAACTCGTAGGCCATCTGCAGCATTCTCTCGATCCTGCGCTGCTCGGTGACATCGGTGGCGATAAGCGCCGCGGTTCTGCGGCCGGCGACGACGTAACTCAGCGGCACCGTGCGCCCTGAGAAATAACGCTTATTTGTTCCTGCTTGCATTTCGCGAAATACATGTCTTGGTTTTCCGGACGCTATTGTCAGTCTTACCTCATTTAAAGTGAGGTTTGCATCATCGATTGGCAGCACCTGATGAAGGGTTTTTCCCCGGAAGTGCTCTTTCGGCACGGCGAACATCTTTTCATCGCCGAAGACCTCCACATATCGGCCGTCTTCGTCGATGATATAACTGGCGTCCGGCACAGCTTCTGCAAAATCCCGAAGTCGCTTCTCGCTTTCTAGATATAGCTCTTCGGCCCGTACTTCGTCGGTGATATCAATGTTTAGCCCGGTCAACCGGGTAGGCTGGCCATTAGCATCGCGAGTAACCTTCGCCAAGGAAAAAATCCAGCGATAGCTGCCGTTTTTGTGGCGCAGTCTATGTCTAACCTCAAATTTTTCGCTCTTTTCGGAAAGATAGTCTTGTACGGTATTGTTGATTTTACCCACGTCATCGGGGTGTACCCAGTCCGGCCATTCTTCGTAGGTAATGGCCAGTTCATGCTCTTCGTAACCGAGCATTTCCTTCCATCGCCGGTCGATGTGAAGAAGTTTGTGCTCGAAGTCATAATCCCAGATGCCGGCTTTGGCACCCTCGATCACCAAAGACAGCCGCTCACGGCTTTCCCTGAGTTCCTCGTCGGCCAGCTTGCGGGCCGTGACGTCGATGAACACGGCGTAAAGGACTTCCCGTTCCTTGCGCAAGAACATCCTGGAGTAAACCTCCAGCTGTTTTAAACTGCCGTCCTTCAGCCTGTGAGTGAGGGGGATCGGCTGGCAATCGGGATCCCCCATGGCGGCGAAGGCAGCTTGTGCTGCGGCGGCCGGGACTGCGCTGAAATCAAATAAGGTCTTTCCTCTGATTTCATCGACAGGAAAGCCGTAAAAATCCGCCGCCGCCTGATTGGCGTCAATGATATTGCCTGTATCAGGGTCAAGGAGCATCTTAGCCGCAGGTCCCTCTATAAACAGGTGCTGGAAAATGGTCTCGCTTTCCTGTAATGCTTGTTGGGCCTGTTTCTGATCGCCGA
>JARLHX010000403.1 GCA_031292035.1 Negativicutes bacterium
GCCGAGGCCCCTGCGCGTGCAGTGTACGGCTGGTTTCTTCGATATTGGTCAGGCCGCCGATGCAATGGGTGCCGGTGGTGCAGGCGGTGGCGATGGCGTAGTTAGGCCCCTGTACACCCAGATGGATGGACAGAAAGCCGGAAATCATATTGATGATCGAACCCGGTACGAAGAACGGCGAAATCCGCCGAGGCCCCTGCGCGTGCAGTGTACGGCTGGTTTCTTCGATATTGGTCAGGCCGCCGATACCCGAGCCTATGGCCACGCCAATACGCTCACGGTTGACATCCGTGACTTCCAGGCCGGCGTTACGCACTGCCTGAAAACCGGCCGCCAGGCCGTATTGAATGAACAGGTCGAGCTTGCGGGCTTCCTTGACCGAAAGGTACTCCTCGACGTTGAAGCCCTTCACCGAGCCGCCAAAACGGGTGGAGTAGGCAGAAAGGTCAGTATGTTCGATCAGACCAATGCCACTGCGGCCAGCCAGAATGCCCTGCCAAGTGCTCGGCACATCCGTACCCAGTGGCGACAGCATACCCATACCGGTGACCACGACGCGTCTACGCGACACAGCGCTCTCCTTATTCTAGGAACAACTCTTTACATCTCTTCTAAAGAAAAAACCGCACGCCGGCAAAGGCAGTGCGGTTTTTTCCATGACAAGAAGCGACGATTACAAGATCTTAAGCTTGGTGCTTAGTGACGTAATCGATAGCAGCTTGAACGGTAGTGATCTTCTCAGCTTCTTCGTCAGGGATTTCGGTCTCGAATTCCTCTTCCAGAGCCATCACCAGCTCAACGGTGTCAAGGGAATCGGCACCCAGATCTTCTACGAAGGAAGCGGTGTTGGTCACTTCTTCTTCTTTAACGCCCAGTTGCTCGGCGACGATTTTCTTGACGCGTTCTTCGATGGTGCTCATACCTTGTTTTCACTCCTAATGGACATATGTCAGGCAGCTGGCCGGTGTGTAAGTTTATAGGAAGAGTGCTGCATTTCAAGCTGAAAGCTTCACTCCCCGATCACACCGCCCCCCTGCCTAGAATTTGGTTGCAGCTTTATAACGGATTTTAGACAGCTCGTATGACATTTTTTTGAATCAACCCGTCACATTTTACTTACATATACATGCCGCCGTTGACCGGGATAGTCGCGCCGGTCACGTATCCTGCACCTTCGGACGCCAGGAAAGCCACCACATTGGCGATTTCCTGAGCCTGACCCAGACGGCCCAGAGGGATCTGGGCCTGCAAGGCTTCACGTTGCGCTTCCGGCAATTCACGGGTCATGTCGGTGTCGATGAAGCCTGGTGTCACCGAGTTGACCGTGATCGAGCGCGAGCCGACTTCACGAGCCAGGGCGCGACTGAAACCTTCGAGACCCGCCTTGGCCGCTGCATAGTTTACTTGGCCAGCATTGCCCATGGCACCTACCACTGAACCGATACTGATGATTCGACCCCAGCGCGCCTTGGTCATGCCACGCAGCACACCCTTGGACAACCGATAGAGGCTGTTGAGGTTGGTGTCGATGACATCATGCCACTCATCATCTTTCATGCGCAGCATCAAATTGTCGCGGGTGATACCCGCATTGTTCACCAGAATGGTCGGCGCGCCGAACTGCTCGGTGATTGCAGCCAGGGCTGCGGTCACGGATTCGTCGCTGCAGACGTTCAATTCCAGGCCAGTACCAGCGACACCGTGCTCCTTGAGC
>JARLHX010000404.1 GCA_031292035.1 Negativicutes bacterium
GACCACCAGCGGCAACAGCAATGCTGACCTGGTGCTCAGCCATGCGTCGCTTTTGGGCGATATCGTCAATGCAGCCGGTAGCAATACGACAGTCGTGTTGCAGGACCAGTCGGTCTTCAAGGGTATTACGCAGAACGTCAGCAGCGTTGCCGTCAACAGCGGAGCCCAATGGGTGCTGGGTGGCGACAGCAGTGTGACGGCCATGTCCCTGGACGGTGGCACGGTTGCGCTGGGTGCTGAAAAGCAGTTCTACACCTTGAACCTGGGGTCGTTGCAGGGTAGCGGCACCTTTGCCTTGTCGGCAGATTTTACCCAGTTGAAGAACTCGTTCCTGGACATCAGTGGCCGGGCCGACGGTAATTTTGGTTTGCTGATCAACGCCAGTGGCACCGATCCGATCGATGGGGCAAGCCTGCATGTGGTCCACGCCGGCAGCGGTAATGCACAGTTCAGCCTGGTGGGCGATACGGTAGACCTCGGTACCTGGTCGTATTCGCTGACCCAGGTCAGAAACGATTGGTACCTGGACGCCTCGACCCGCACCATCAGCCCAGGCACCCAGTCTGTGCTGGCGCTGTTTAACACCGCACCCACCGTCTGGTATGGCGAGTTGTCCTCGCTACGCAGCCGCATGGGTGAGTTGCGCCTGACGGACGGGCAAGCGGGTGGCTGGGTACGCACTTATGGCAACAAATTCAATGTTTCCGACGCCTCTGGCATGGGCTACCAACAAAACCAGCAGGGTATTTAGCTGGGGGTCGATTCGCCGCTGCAATGGGGGGACGGTCAATGGTTGATGGGTGTGATGGGCGGTTACAGCCGTTCGGAGCTTGATTTGGCGCGTGGTACCTCGGGCACGGTCGACAGCTACTATGCCGGGCTCTACACCACGTGGCTTGATCGTGACAGCGGCTACTACTTCGATGCCGTATTAAAAGCCAACCGCTTTGCCAATCAGTCCGATGTAAACCTCAGTGATGGTACGCAAACCAAGGGCAATTATGACACGGCGGGGGTTGGGGCTTCTGCCGAATTCGGTCGTCAGTTCAAACTGGGCAATGGCTATTTCATCGAGCCGTTCGGGCAACTGTCGGCCGTGGTGATAAAGGGCCGCAATTATGACCTGGACAATGGCATGGAGGCAGACGGTGATCGCACCCGATCGCTGCTTGGGAAATTGGGCAGCACGGTGGGTCGCAACTTCGATTTGGGGGAGAGCCGCACCTTGCAACCTTACGTCAAGGGCGCGTTGGTTCATGAGTTTGCCAAAAACAATGAGGTACAGGTCAACAACAATGTGTTCAACAACGACCTCTCGGGCAGCCGTGGCGAGATTGGCGCCGGCGTGGCGATTGCGTGGGGCGAACGCCTGCAGGTACACGCGGATTTCGATTACAGCAACGGTGAAAAAATCGAGCAACCGTGGGGTGCGAATGTAGGGCTGCGCTTCAGTTTTTAAACGCTGTTACACAGCGAGCTAGCCATGTCTTTATTGACTGGCTAGCTGTTATTTATGACAGGTTACAAGTGGGGTGTTGGCTGATTTAATCGTGTCACTAATCAATTGTCGAGGTGTCATGCTATGAGTAAATCACGTCCACAACACCCCAACAAAGTCGGGGCCAGCACTCGTGATTATGGGGCTTTGGTGTTGCCCGAGCCGCAGTTGCCAGACGCTTTGCCGTTATTACCCAGCGAAACGGCCTGGTTAA
>JARLHX010000405.1 GCA_031292035.1 Negativicutes bacterium
CTTGCGTACCCAACTCGCCGGACGCCGCGCCGCCGGAATCGGCCAGATCTCGGCCGCGCGCGAACTCTCCGCGCTCAAGGCCTTCCTCGCCTTTGCACGCGGGCAAGCCGGCCTCCCCGCCGCCGCCCCCCGCCTGCGCGGCCCCCGCGTCAAAAAAGGCCTGCCCCGCCCCATCACGCGCGACGAAGCCGTGCACCTCACCGAAACCGTCGGCGAAGACGCCACCGTACCTTGGATCGCCGCGCGCGACATGGCGGTCCTCGTGCTGCTCTACGGCGCAGGCCTGCGCATCGGCGAAGCCCTGGCCCTGACCCCCGCCATCCTCCCCATGAGCGACAGCATGGTCATCACCGGCAAAGGCGGGCGCCAAAGACTGGTCGCTCTCCTCCCCGTCGTGCGCAAAGCCATCGAACGCTACGCCGCACTCACCCCCTGGCCCCTGCCCCGCGCCGAACCCCTCTTTCGCGGCGCCAAAGGCGGCCCCCTCGCCCCCGGCATGATCCGCCGCGTCATGGCCCGCGCCCGCACCCTGCTCGGCCTGCCCCCCAGCGCCACCCCCCACGCCCTGCGCCACAGCTTCGCCACCCACCTCCTCGGCGCCGGAGCCGACCTGCGCAGCCTGCAAGAACTCCTCGGCCACGCCAGCCTGTCCTCAACCCAGATCTACACCCGCGTCGACGCCGCGCGCCTGCTTGAGGTCTATCGGGGTGCGCATCCTCGGGCTTAGGGGGAAGTCTCAGGGAATTAAGAGCCTCCGGCGGGCAAGGGCCATCGCCCTTGCATCCCGTTTTCGTCCTGACCTGCGCACAGCATCAACGCCTCGCCGCGTGAGCGGAGAAATGTCTTCCGACGCCAACACGGCATCGAACCCCAGCCCTGTACGCCGCCTTTCAAGGAGCGATAGCAAGTGGCCGGTTACGGACAGCCCGCTTTCGCTTCCTTCTCCTTGTTTAGAAGACACTGGCGGATCATATGCACACCAGGTACCTTAGCGCATCATCGTCCGTAAAGGTTCGACAAACTTTTCGACCAACTCTAATGGGAGGGGAGTTGTATCTGTCAAAGCAGCTACTACCGATCGGCAAAGTTCCATCTTATTGTAGGTAATTTCACCACATCTGACAGAATCATTGTCTATCTGCAATGCCGCAGCGGTTAAGCCTGCCTTTCGGTAGATCGATGATAAAAGATCATCCGGGTATACATACTCAATACCATTTCCTTCCCATTCGATCATGTTTTGCGCAGGTAGTCCGACCCTCTTGCATAAGCTTTCAATTCCGGCTTGCTTGACCTTGTCATATACAACAATAGTCCTAGTTCTATAAGGACTAATCTGGATGTCACCCAGAGATGAAGCCCAAAAATTCAAGCGCTTCGCTATGTCACCGTTACAAGATTCAATAACAATTCGCGACGATGAAAAATAAAGGCTTGAAATTTTTTCGAGAAAGAGCTTGTCGGTCGCACCTTCAACAAAAATTACTGCATTAGGCAGAAATAGCTCACTTAAATCATTACCAAGTAAACTAAACTGAATATCATGAAGTTCTGATACACTTTGACAAGGCCTGGACATTATAAAATCCCCCTCCTTTGAAACGACATAATTGTTTTCAGGATTATCTCGGTCTAAAAAAAGATGAGAATGAGTACTTAGAACTACATGAGGATTATGAGGAAATAGGATATCTCGCTTCTCGCCTCGAATGACTATGTCAGCCAATTTTCGCTGCAAGGACGGGGAGAGACCAAGTTCAGGCTCATCTATAGCTACGGACGTAAAGCGCTCATCCATCAACGCAGCCAGGATACCCAGAAAGAGCCTAGTGCCGCTTGACGTTACACTTAAACTCTCACCACCAACAGATACAAATCTGTTACTAAAATCATTAGAAGGATCTTCAGATTTAACCTCCACCTCAATTCCAAATAGTTTGTTGAAAGTATCAAAAAGAACTTTTCTTCTGTCATTTTTTAATCTAGTTATAGCTGTTGAGCAGTTAAAGAATGATCCTTCAAAATTCTGAAATTGTTGAATATTACTTTGCTGGTGACTTAGAAACCAGCTGTCCAGTTCTTGCGCATTTTCGGTATGCAAAGGCAGGTGGTGAAAAGAGTAAAATCGATTTACTCCAACGTATAGAAATTTTTTATTTGATATTGTCTTCTTAAGATAGGCTGACTTTCCCGAATTGTTGCTGCCGGTCATGATAGTCACGCAGGATCCGGGTCGAGATGAGATTATATCCGTCATGGTAGGGAAGAACGCGAGTTCACTAAAGGTTTTGGCCATTTTCGATTTACCTTTGAGTCAAAGCGGCTCGCAAAGCCGTGAGCGATAGTGAAAGCCGCTAACGGAGCGCTATACAATGAAAGTTGGATCGTGAATGCACGCCATGTTAGCCAATAATCTATATAGCAAACAAAAATCTATGCTTTTTGCTATTTCTTAGCGGACTTGCGCGCTGAGTGCTCTGAAGGTCATGTAGCCTTCGGGGCACAACGAACATTCATCGGCATGACGGACAAGGAGCGCGAACCAGCCCTAGGAAACCCCAAGAGTCCAAGGATATAATACGCAATTCGGCACGCGTCCGCTAACGGGGATAGACTTAACCCTATGAACGACGCCGATGGGCGCCTGACCGACGTTAGCCGCCAATCTCCGAATTGCGAAAATAACTCTTGGCCGATTCTGCATCCTGAATGTCGTAGGCGAACCATGCGTTCTGGCTGTGGTCGAAGACTTGCACGACGGCATCGGTGACCTGCGCCGTATAAAAGCTGGATGAGCCCCGGTCGTAGCCTTGGACTTTCGTGCCATCGATCGCGAACGACACGAACGCCTTGTCGCCGGCATCGTAGAGTTCGGGCAACGTCCCGCCAAACTTCACGCCGCGATCGCCGTCGAAGCCTTGCAGGCGATCGCCTCGCCTTTCCGCGGCGATTGGCAAGTCCCGCCCTGCGGCGTGATCATAGATACCGGCGACCTTCTTTCCCGTGACACAGGCAAAGGCGGCTGCGGCAATCATGGCGCGAGTATGTGGTTCCATGCCGTCACCTTCCACCGA
>JARLHX010000406.1 GCA_031292035.1 Negativicutes bacterium
GCTCGACTGGGCGCTGAGATTATCCGGCAGGCTGGGCACCTGACCGATCCCGGGCAGCGTCAGGAAGGGGATGACATTTGCGATGCCGGCCTTGGGATAGTTGATCGCAACTGTCAGCACATTGGTAGTGGGGTTAATGGTGGCGGTGACGTATGAGATGTTGAAGTTCAGAGCCTTGGGCATCCATACCGCCAACTGGTCACTGACCGCCTGTTTGGCCGTCGTCGTGACTTGGGTCTGGTACGCCGCAGTATTTGCGAAGGCGTTCGGGTCAAGCGCCACGCTGCGTCGCGCAGCTTCAGCACTGGCCTCATTGAACGATTGCATCATCAACAGCGGAAGGCTATAGCTGACGACGCCATAGAACGTGGCAAAAAAAATAACAAACACCAGCGCGAATTCAATCGCTGCGGCACCTTTTTGTTTCTTTGGGAGGCTTGCTTTCATGATCACGTCTACCCTGACATTCAGATCTGTGTTTCAGCATAGAATCATTCGCCGAAAAAGGATGTTTTTTCCGAATGCCTAGCCTTGTATTACTGATCTGGTTCACGCTTTGCGCCGAACAGGATATCCGCCAGCGACAAATCGCCAACGCGCTCACCCTCGGCGGCGCAACCTTTGCACTTTTTTATCTGTTCTACAGCGGCCATACCTGGCTGGGGGCCAGTGTTGCCGACGGTGGCGAAGCCCTGGCCATCGCAATGCTGCTGACCCTGCCCGGCTACATGACCGGTCGTCTGGGGGCCGGCGATGTGAAGTTGCTCGCAGCCCTGGCGCTGGCCACTGATCAGATGCACCTGTTGGGCACCGTTATCGGCGCCGGGGTGTTTTGCCTGGCCTGGCTGCTGGTCGGGCCCAGGCTCTGGAAGCTGATGAGTCAGCCACTTAGGAAGCGCCTTGAAACTCTCGCTCCCGACGCGTCAAAAAACCCGCCGTTCGCGCCCTTCCTCATGGCCGGCTTTATCGCAGCCCTTGCCTGGATTCAGTAACTCCATCCCCCCAATACGACTATGTACATAGTCCGAAAGTAGGACTACTTTCAATATCAGTTAGGAATGGACCCACGTATGATCGTGCGTTCAGGGACACGACCCGCCAGGGTTCGCCAGCAGGGAGTAGCACGTGAACACGCTAAAATCCGAAGTCAAGGTTCTTGTGGTCGATGACCAGCCACTCATCGTCGAGGAATTGTGCGAATTTCTGGAAGCGAGTGGCTACCGATGCGTCCCCTGCCACTCCAGCCTCAAGGCCATTGAACATTTCAATGAAGACCCCGAGATCGGCCTGGTGCTCTGCGACCTGTCCATGCCGGACTTGGACGGTGTACAGCTGGTCAAGGAGCTCAAGC
>JARLHX010000044.1 GCA_031292035.1 Negativicutes bacterium
CGGCCAACCAAATCGCTATCGTCATCGGGGAGGTGGCAACCGGAGCCGAAAAACAACTCAAAGCCGTCGACGACACCGCCGACGTAGTCGGGCAAATGTCAGCCGGCATTCAGCAAATCGCCGCCAACGCCAACTCTGTCGCCGGTACCTCGGCCCAATCGGCCGAGGCTGCCCAAGAGGGCAGCAAGGCGGTGGAAAAGGCCATCACCCAGATGAGCCAGATCGAAGACACTGTGACCCGTTCGGCCCAGGTGGTCAGCAAACTGGGTGAACGGTCGAAAGAGATCGGTACCATTGTCGACACCATCGCCGGGATTGCCGGCCAGACCAACCTCCTGGCCCTCAACGCCGCCATCGAAGCCGCCCGGGCCGGGGAACAGGGACGAGGCTTCGCCGTCGTCGCCGAAGAGGTCCGCAAACTGGCCGAACAATCGCAAGACGCCGCCAAACAGATCGCCAGCCTGATCGGCGAAATCCAGAAAGATACTGACAGCGCCGTAGTAGCGATGACCGAAGGTACCAAAGAGGTGAGGGTGGGATCGGAAGTCGTCCAAGACGCCGGCAAGACCTTCCAGGACATCTTTGCGGCCTTCAACCAGGTCACCGGTCAGATCAGGGAGATTTCGGCAGCCATTGAGGAACTGGCGGGAGGCAGCCAGCAGATCGTCAGCTCGGTGCGGGAGATCGACAGCATCAGCAAAGGGGCGACCAGCCAAGCCCAGACTGTGTCGGCAGCCACTGAGGAGCAGTCGGCCACCATGGAAGAAATCGCGGCCTCCAGTCAGGCGCTGGCAAGGATGGCTGAAGAACTGACCCAGGCGGTCAGCAGGTTCAAGATATAGTGGAAGCTGACAACAATCGGATCGAATCCTCATCGGACAGGGAAGTGGAGTGGCCATTCAGGCGAGCATGTTAAGATTCGGTAAATAAAGAAGCGCCGGCCGAGTCGTGAATGCCTATAAATAAGACAAAACAACAAAGCCGCCAATAGCGGCTTTGTTGCTTTCAAACCTGCAAAGAGTAATTTAGCAGGATATATTACAGGGCTGTCGAATGAAACTGGCAATATCCCCTATTCCTACAATGGAGATGATGAAATGGAACGTAGAGACTTTATCAAAGCAGCAGCTCTTGCCAGTCTTACTCTGCCAGTTCTGGGCTGTATGGGTAAATCCCCGACAGCGTCTGATGCTAAACCCTCTACCGCTGCCTGGAATGTTCCCACCCCGCCGGTTGACCTGACTGTCGTCCAGGGCACCGAGCCGGTTGAAATGCTGGAGCGCGGCCTGAAGGCAATCGGCGGAATCCAGCGCTATGTAAAACAGGGCGGCAGCGTTGTTATCAAGCCGAATTTCAGTGTGCCGCGTACGCCCGAGGAGGCAGCAACAACCAATACCGCGATGGTCGCCGCGCTTGTCAAGATGTGTTTAGCGGCGGGGGCCAAGGAAGTCAAGGTTGTCGATCAGCCGCTCAATAGCTCGACACCGGTTCTGTGTCTGGAGAAAACCGGTATCAAGGCAGCGGTAGAAGCCGTTGGCGGCAAAGTGTTTACCTATAATGGCAACCGGGATTTTTTCCGTCCGGTTACCACCAATGGCAAGATTTTAACCAATCTGGAGTTCTCCAAAGATGTCTTGGACGCCGATCTATTTATCAATTTCCCAATTTTGAAGCATCATCGCGGTGCAAAATTGACGTTGGGGATGAAGAATTTTATGGGGCTGATCTGGGATCGGCGCTTTTTCCATACTTCAGATCTCCATCAGTGCATCGCCGATCTGGCAGCAGTCAAGAAGCCGCATCTCACCATTATGGATGCCTTCCGCGGCATAACCGACAACGGCCCTGTAGGGCCAGGACCGATCAAAGAGTATGGGCAACTGGTACTCGGTACCGACCAGGTGGCAATTGACGCTTATTCGGCGGCGCTGTTCGGTATGAAGCCGGAAGAGGTCGATTATATCCGTTTGGCTGCTGCCGCGGGAATCGGCCAGATCCAGTGGGAAAAGCTCAAAATGCAAAAGGTGTGACACAATGAAACTGCCAACTTTCCGCTATTGGCGAACCCTCGTTCCGACTGCCGTTTTGGCGGCAACCGTGGCGATAGTGGCTCGTTTTGGTTTTCCTTTGCCTGCCGACGCCGGCCTGCTTCTTTGGTACTCGCGGCTTGATCCGCTGCTTTTGCTCAGTACCCTCCGCTGGGAGGGGGGCTTTCCCGTGTGGGGCTGGCTACCTTTGGCAACGGTGCTCGTCACGCTGGCGTTCGGGAGGGTCTTCTGCGGCTGGCTTTGTCCGGTGGGGGGCTTTTTGGCTCTGCTCGAAAGCTTGAAAAATACTTTGCGACCATCTGCTCGGGGAGACGGAAGACTGCCCGCCTGGACGATGCGCTTATTTAAGTACCGGTACCCCTGGCTGACCTTTCTGCTGGCCCTGCTGCTGCTTGGAAGCGGCTGGGTGATGGTTCTCAGCCCTTTTCATTTGCTTACCGAAGAATTGTCCCGCATTTGGCTGCGGCAGATCCCCTGGATGCTGATCACCTTGGCAGTCCTGGGACTGTTCATCTTTCCCCGTTTCTGGTGTGTATTTCTCTGTCCGACCGGACTGCTGCTGTCGCTGCTGGCGAAGTGGCGACGGGCGGCGGTCAGCCCGCCTGAGAGCTGCGTGCATTGCGGGGGCTGCGAACAGATTTGTCCGACCGGAGCAGCCAGGCCGGAACCAGGGATTGCAGGCCAGGATTGTCTGTTGTGCGGCCGCTGCAGCGAACGGTGTCCGGTCGGCAGTTTCGAATTTGCCTATGGCCAAAAGACGGGAAGGACTTCGGATTCAGGTGGTCTCTTTACCCGCCGGGAGATTATCCGGTCAGGGGTTGCCCTGACGGTGGCTGTCGCCGCCATGCCGGTCTTGTCCCGTCCCGCCGGTTCCAACCCCTTGCGGCCACCGGGAGCATTGGAGGAAGATGAGTTTTTGGCGCGTTGCAGCCGTTGCGGACGGTGCATCAAGGTGTGCCCTGCCGACTGTCTTCAGGCTATGCCGATTACCAGTGGTCCAGCGTTCTTTCTCACCCCGACCATTATCCCCCGCCAGGCTCGGTGTGAATTGACTCAGCTATGTCAACAGGTGTGCCCGACCGGCGCCATCAGCCAGGTGCCGGTGGAGAAGGCCCTCATTGGGCTGGCAGAGATCGATCATGCCCGCTGCATCGGCTGGAGCCAAGGCCGGCTCTGTCTTCTTTGCCAGGAACAGTGCCCCCTCCAGGCCATCGACTCTGATGAGCGTTACCGGCCGACGGTGATCACCGATCTTTGTGTAGGCTGCGGTGCTTGTGAAAACGGCTGCCCCCTGGAAGAGGCGGCTATTGTGGTTAGGCCACAGCCAACCCGCCGGCGTTCGTGAGACAAAAAGCCGCTTTCAAGCGGCTTTTTTCTATGGAGGCAGATAGTGGCTGGAGGATATCCCATCAAAAATAAAGGGATTTGGCTGTCAGAAAACTAATTTTAGGTAAAGATAATGCTATGATGAAGTAGAAGCATACGGTCCAGAACCAGGAGGTGGGAAGAGAATGGCTAGCGAAAAAATCGAGCGGTGGATCTATCTGGCGCTGCTGGCCTTTTTACTGGCCTCCAGCACCGTCCCCAATTACGCCATATTTTTTGTGGCGATCATCGTCGCCGTGGTGTCGGCGCGACTGGCTCTTGCCTCGGGTGATGCCAGACTGCCGCAGGCTATCGGCGCGATCGGCTGCTCGATGTTGGCCTTTTTTATTGTCCTGCCGTTTTCAGCCAATATCTACGCCAGTTTACGCCAGTATATTCTCATCATCAACTACCTTGTGGCTTTCGCTATCCCGATCGTATTTGTCCGGACAGAACAAGACATCATCCGAGTCGCTCTGGTTGCAGATATATGTCTTATCGGTTTTGGCGTGTTGATAGCCCTGCCCCAGGAATTGCTCCAAACTCCGCTGATGGAGAAGGTGGCGGTCTTTCGCACCGCTTTTCTGAGCGATGCCGGCGCGATTTTAGTGTTGGCCGGCAACCTGGTAAACCTGTTCCCCATCTTCCTTGTGTTGAGCCTGAAACCCTCTCGCTGGCCTGTGAAGGGGGCATTTATCGCCGGTCTGGCCGCTGTTTTTTATCTCTGCTGGAAAATGGGAACATGGGGGCATCTGGTGCCGATAACAGCCATGCTGCTTGTATGGCTCGGCTTGGCTGGCCGCCGCGAGGTGGGACAGGTGAGGCCGGCCGCCCTGGTCTTTGTTGGTGGTTTGCTGCTGGCCGCAGGCGTGATTTTGGCCAAGGACGGCTATTATCTGAAGCTAGGGCAGTGGCTCAGCCAAGTTTACGGCGATCCCCGGCTATGGGCGATTTTTGTCCAACATCCGTTCTTGGGGACAGGCCTGGATACTTTCAGCCATTTTTACTATGGTTACGATAATACCGGCAAGATTAGCCACGCCTTGGGCGCAATGCCCAGCAGCTATATTAACCTGCTGCTGGAAACCGGCCTGGTCGGTTTGGTCGGCTATTTGGCCATGCTAGGTTATCTGGTGCTGGACAATTACAGGGCCTGGACGAAAACTGCCGGTGTTTGGCCGTTGGCGGCTCTGTTGCTGCTGACCGGCTACCTTTTGGCAACCGCCTTGTTTCATTATTTCGTCATACCTGCGGTGATGCATATTTTTTATTTTGTTCTTGGGCTGGCTTATGTTAGCCGCAATAACGGGACGCCGGCCGATGGCGATAAGGAGCGGGGGTGAGAATATGTTTGCAGGCGATTGGTTGGCTTCACGACTGATAAATCAGATCCTATTGGGTGTGTTTGTCGTTCTTACTCTTGTCACCCCCCAGTTCGCGGAGAAAATCCTCGGGATGGCGGTATATATCGCCTTGCTGCAATATTGCCGGGATTTACCGCTTGATCGCCGGGTGATCACCGCCAGCTTTTGGCTTTTGGCCGCCTTTGCTGTCGCCGTCATTTTCTCCTACAATACCTATGTCAGTTCGGTTTTCTTGTCAGTCTATGCCTCTTATTTCGTCCTGATGGTTGTAGCAGCAGTCTTTATCGATAGCCGAGAAAAATTGACAGGAGTCTGCACGTTTTTGGCTGTGGCGGTAATTTTGATCGATTGCTATGCCTTGTGGCAGTTCATCAGCGGGGAAAACACATCGCTCATCGGGGTGGATGGCGGCGGAACACGATTGATCGGCGGGACATCCAACCCGATTATCTTTTCCGGGTATCTGTTCAATGTCATCACCCTCTTTCTAGTGCTGGGACTTAAGGCTGTCCCGGGAATACCCCCCAAGCACAAGAAACTGTTTTTTTTAACAGCGCTTTTCTCGTTAGCTATTTTGATTCTGACCCTTACCCGGGGCGGTTGGTTGGCTCTTGAAGCGGTGATGCTGGTCTGGATAGGCTTTGAATGGAAAAGAGACCGCAAATTGGTCGCAATTTTATTTTTAATCGCCCTGTTGCTTTTTGTCAACATGGCAGGGATTATGCCGGGGTTGCTGCAAGGAATGGCAGAGCGCCCACAGGTCGTCGAACAGGGAGTGGTAGCCGATCCTTCCTCGATGCAGCGGATTGTCATGTGGCAGGCAGCCTGGCAGATCTTTCTCGATCATCCCCTTGCCGGGGCGGGGCTTTATCAGTTCCACGATATGTTCTATGGAAAATATTATCCCAGCACCGCGGTCTCGCTTGATAAATTATGGCAAAACGCCCATAGCGATTATTTTAACTTGTTAGCAGAGACGGGTATTTTGGGAACAACGGCCTATATATACTTTTTTGGGACACTGTTATGGTCAAAATACCGAAGATATCGCCTCAATCCCGAGGACATCTGGTCGATGCTGGGACTTTTATTGACAATGGGTTTTTTGCTGGAAGGATTGACCTATCAATATTTCGGTCTGGCGACCAATATGTGGCTGTTTTTTATTATTATCGGCCTGACTGACGCCGCTGCGGCTCGCCCTGTTCCCGTCTCGGAGGGGCGGGAAAAAGCGGCGACGGAGGGAGTAGAGCGAGAATATACCGGTTGATGGGCCGAGGCCCTATAATTTAATTGGAGAAAGGTCGCGCCGCATAAGTGTGGTACGGCCTTTTTTGTTGCGCTGCCGTTAAAGATGAATTTATCACTCCAATTGTTGGAAGGCATGTGCTATAATTAATTTTAAGTATCCTTGGGGTGCTGTATATCATTGCCGATTTGGGGCCGTAAAGCAGGGCGATTTTAGCGGTGCCTGATCTGGTGCGAAATAGTGGATTCAATATGACAAAAGGAAGTGTTCCAATTGGTGAAAATGGAGTCGGTGGAGGGTCAGGACAAAGGGAAAATTGTAGTATATGCGTTAAGTACTTGCGGCTGGTGTTCCAAAACCAAAAGATATCTCGAGGAACAGGGCATTGGTTATTCATTTGTTGACGTGGATCTACTGTCGTCGGCCGAGAGCAAGGAGGCGCAAAAAGAGGTTCAGCGCTGGAACCCCCGAAACTCTTTTCCGACCACTGTCGTCAATGACCAAGTCGCAATCACCGGATATGATACCAAGAAGCTGATGGAGGCGATAGGCTAGTGGCCGAAAATACAGAACAGTACTACATACGGCTCAAACGCGAGGCTGAGGAGGGGGGCTACCGCCTCAATCCGGATGAGGAATTTACCAAGCTGCTTTTGGCGGGTATGCAGAAAAACACGGAGCGGTATGGCTATCCGTCCTGCCCTTGCCGTTTAGCCAGCGGGGAAAAGGCCGACGATCTGGATATTGTTTGCCCCTGCGATTATCGTGACGCCGATCTGGCCGAATACGGCATGTGTTATTGTGGGCTCTATGTCAACGAGGGCGTCATCAATGTGGAGGAACAGGTTGCTTCTATCCCGGAACGGAGGCCGCTGGAACGGGACGATAAGCCGGAAGCCACACGCGGGGCCGTCGCGGGAACGCTGGCTTTTCCTGTTTATCGCTGCAAAGTCTGTGGTTATCTGTGTGCCCGGGAGCATCCGCCGGCAGTCTGTCCCATTTGCAAAGCAGGCAAAGAGCGGTTCGAACGTTTTCTGTAAGGCAACTAGAGAGAGTGGCCCTGAGCCTTAGTTTGGCAGGGATAGTGACGTCGTTCACCGAATAAGGAAGATGATAAGCTTGCTGGAAAGATTTCATAAGGAGGCGTGATTGTGCGGAAGATCACCAAGATCGAAATTATCACCCGCCCGGAAAAACTGGAGGAGTTGAAGGAAGCCTTCAACAATATTGGCGTCCAAGGGATCACGGTGACCCAGGTTTATGGCTATGGTTTGCAAAAGGGGCATACCGAGGTTTATCGCGGTCAGCAGGTGACAATCAATCTTGTTCCCAAAGTGAAGGTGGAAACCGTGGTGTGCGAGGTGCCGGTGGAAGCGGTGCTTGAGGCGGCGCAGCGGGTGTGTCGGACCGGCAAGGTGGGGGACGGAAAAATCTTTGTTTATACGTTGGATAACGCCGTCAGAATACGGACTGGTGAACAAGGCGACCAGGCCATCATGGACCCGAAAGAATAGCGGCAAATAAAAAAAGCCCCTGTCATTGACAGAGGCTTTTCTAATCCTTCTAGTAGCGGCGGCTTGCGCTGAAGCAATCGCTGCAATATACGGGACGGTCGCCGCTCGGACGGAACGGAACCTGGGTTTCTTTGCCGCAGGTTGCGCAGGTAGCGGGATGCATTTCGCGCTGGTAGCTGCCACCGCGGCTGTATCCACCACCGCTGTTTTGTTTGCGAGCTGCTCTGCAGCCAGGGCAACGGCCGGGTTCGTTGGTGAATCCTTTTTCAGCGAAAAAGTCTTGTTCCGAAGCCGTGAAAACGAAATCGGCGCCACAGTCGCGGCAGGTCAAATTTTTGTCTTGAGCCATATTGATAGCCTCCTCAAATCTATTGCCCAAATAGCACTGCAGGAATCTTGGCTTCCCATTCCACATAGAGTTTGAGAAGGACAGACTAACCTCACTGGGTCTATTCATTGGGCATCTTCTAATATACTCCTATTTTGGAAAAAAGTAAAGCGATTCTGACAAATCTGACGTTTTTTTATTAGACTTATGGCGCCAGTTGTGTTAAAATTCTCTGATGTGAGCATCTAATTAGGAAAGATGGTAAGAACATAATGATTAGTACAAGTGGATTGACCCTTCAATTTGGTAAGCGAATACTGTTCAAGGATGTCAACATAAAATTTACGCCTGGCAACTGCTATGGATTAATCGGCGCTAACGGAACCGGTAAATCCACCTTGTTAAAGGTGCTTTCCGGCGAAGTGGAATCGACGTCCGGGGATGTAAATATCACCCCTGGCGAACGGCTGGCGGTGTTGAAACAAGACCATTATGAATTTGATGAATTCGAAGTGCTGAAGACGGTAATCATGGGGCATTCCCGCCTCTATGCCATTATGGAAGAGAAGGATGCCATATATATGAAACCCGACTTTACCGATGAGGACGGGATACGGGTATCTGAGCTCGAATGCGAGTTTGCCGAACTCAATGGTTGGGACGCCGAGACCGAAGCTGCCAAGCTGCTCAATGGTCTGGGGATCGGCGAAGAATTTCATACCCAAAAGATGGCCGATATCAGCGGCAACGAAAAAGTCAGGGTTCTGCTGGCGCAGGCTTTATTCGGCAGCCCGGATATCCTATTGCTTGACGAACCGACCAACCATCTGGACATCGATTCCATCAGCTGGCTGGAAGATTTTTTGTATGATTTCCCCAATACCGTTATCGTCGTTTCGCATGACAGGCATTTTTTGAACAAAGTATGTACCCATATCGCCGATATCGACTTTGGGAATATCCAGCTTTATGTAGGTAATTACGATTTCTGGCTGGAATCCAGCCAATTGGCCCTGCAGCTGGCCAAAGACGCCAACAAGAAAAAAGAGGATAAAGCCAAGGAGTTGCAGAGTTTTATTCAGCGGTTCAGCGCCAATGCTTCCAAGTCCAAGCAGGCCACTTCCCGCAAAAAGCAGCTCGAAAAGCTAACCCTGGAAGACATCAAGCCCTCTTCCCGCAAGTATCCCTATGTCGCCTTCAAACCAGACCGGGAGGCGGGGGCGCAACTGCTGACTGTGGATAGCTTATGTAAAAAAATCGACGATGGAATCGTTCTTGATAATGTCAGTTTTACGGTAGCAAAAGGCGACAAGATTGCTTTGGTCGGCCCTGACGGACTAGCGAAAACCATCTTGTTCAAGATACTGATGGGGGAATTGACACCTGACAGCGGTGAGTTCAAATGGGGAGTGACCACTTCCCAGGCGTATTTTCCAAAAGATAATTCAGAGTTCTTTGACGGGGTCGATATGAATCTTGTCGACTGGCTCCGGCAATTTTCCCGCGACCAAGAAGAGAGTTTCATTCGCGGGTTTCTGGGCAGAATGTTATTTTCGGGCGAGGAAAGCCTAAAAGAAGCCTCCGTATTGTCCGGTGGGGAAAAAGTTCGCTGTATGCTGGCCAAAATGATGTTGAGCGGCGCCAATGTTTTGCTGTTTGACGAGCCAACCAACCATTTGGATTTGGAGTCGATTACATCACTGAACAATGGGTTGATCAGTTTTGACGGAACCCTGCTGATGGTGTCTCATGACCATCAGTTCATCGAAACCGTCGCCAACCGCATCATCGAAATTACGCCAGGCGGCTTGATGGACCGGCGAATGACGTATGACGAATATCTGACAAACGCCGATGTGAAAAAACAGTTGGCGGATTTGTACAAAAAATAGAACCACCAAGACCCGCGGGCCGAGAGCTTGCGGGTCTTTTTTACAGGACGGGTGTTTATAGGAAAAAGCTGCAGGATATAGTAATAGGATTAGAGAAAAACGATAATATAGAACTAACATTTCAGCGAAGGAGGAGAGTCAATGAAAATTTTGGTGGTTTATTATTCCCTGTATGGGCATGTTCAGCGAATGGCCGAAGCGGTTGCCGCCGGCGTACTGGAAGTGCAGGGGGCTGAAGCTGTTTTACGCCGCGTTCCGGAAACGCTGCCGCCGAATGTGGTGGAGCAAATGGGTGCCGCGGGCGCGCAAAAAGCCATGGCCCATATTCCGGTCTGTACGGTGGATGAATTGGCTGAGGCGGATGCGATCATCTTTGGCGCTCCAACCCGATTTGGCAATATGTGCGGACAAATGCGGCAATTTCTCGATGGTACCGGTCAGCTATGGGCGCAAGGCAAACTGGTGGGCAAAGTGGGCAGCGTATTTACCAGCAGCGCCACCCAGCATGGGGGGCAGGAGTCGACCATTCTTAGTTTTCATACCACCCTGCTGCACCATGGGATGATCGTTGTTGGTCTGCCTTATGCATTTCAGGGACAGATGGGAGTCGGTGAAGTCGTCGGCTGCTCGCCGTATGGGGCGTCGACCATCGCCGGGGGCGACGGTAGCCGGATGCCCAGCGAAATCGAACTGGCGGGGGCCCGTTTCCAGGGCAAGCATGTCGCCGGCATAGTCGAAAAATTGATAAAGTAGGAAGAAATCCGGCGTCTACTGGGCGCCGGATTTTATTTTTGCCTCTGGCCATCACGCAGTTCGTCCCTCACCGGTCAATCACAAACCAGGCAGGTTAGTCATATATTACAAAAGAAACCGGGGCGGCAACCGCGCCCCTCTTTTGTGAAATATGTCGCTGTGCGAGGTGCAAAGAATGGATCTAGCCTTCAGGAAGTATAAGGATGAGCTACCGATCAAGACCGTCAACAAAGTCCGGGATATTCTGGGGAAGTTGGGCCTGCTTACTCTGGAGACGTCCTGGAAGAACTCGGTGGACGGTTTTTTTTCGGTTAGCGTGGTGATCGACAACACCGACCTGCTGACCAACGGCAAGGGGACCACCGCGGAATTTGCCTTGGCCAGCGCGTATGGTGAGATGATGGAGCGCCTGCAGAATTGGGCCACTTATCGGCTGAGCCTGGATTTAAAACCCAAGAGTTTGGAGTATCTGGGGTTTTATTATGCACCAGATGAAAAGTTGTTGAGCACTGACGAATTCCTCTCCTCTGGCGAGGACTGGATCAGCGCCCAATTGTCCATGATGGACCCGGCGATGGACCCGCGCGAACTTCTCGCCAAGTGGAAGACGGTATCTTACGAGCAGGTTCCGGCCGATTTTATTGCCTTGCCGTACTGCAATCTTACGACCAAGCGCCTTTCCCATATTCCTATCAAAATGGTATCGAAGATGTATATGTCTAACGGCATGTGTGCCGGAAATTCGCCGGAAGAAGCGCTGGTTCAGGGCATTGCCGAAATATTGGAGCGATATGCCAATAAGAAGATATTGCGGGAGAAAATCGTCCCACCCACTGTGCCGCGGCGCTATATCGCCAAATATCCGAAAATCGAGGCCATGATCGCCGGGATTGAAGCCAGCGGCAACTTTGAGGTGATTATCAAGGATTGTTCGCTCAGCCAAAACCTGCCTGTTGTCGGGGTTGTCTTTATCAATAAAAACGATCAGAGTTATTTTGTTAAATTCGGCGCCCATCCCAGTTTTGAGATTGCCGCCGAGCGAACACTGACTGAACTTCTTCAGGGACAGGATATCAAACGGATGATGGGGGTACGGGAGTTTTCCTTCCGCAGCCAAGCCGACCATCCGGAAAACTATATGGGTATCTTGGTAACCGGTTCGGGCCTTTACCCTACCGAATTTTTCAGCCGCAACTTCAGCTATCCCTTCTCCGAGTTTCAAGAGCCGACCATCACCAGCAACAAGGAAATGTTGGCCTATATGGTCGATCTGTTGCAGCAGAAGGGTTATGAGACTTATGTCCGCGATGCCTCCTTCCTGGGCTTCCCCAGTTTTCATGTTGTTGTTCCGGGACTGAGTGAAATTGAGGGATTTGATGAATTAAGACCGATCATCGAATACGCTGATTTTAATCGCTTCAAAAAAATGGTCAGGCAGATCGACCGACTCGATGATGCCGGAGCCGAAACTATCGTTAATTTTTTAGCGAATATGAATTATACCAGCGATGCCTCGGTCATGGACCTCATCCAGTTGCCTGTTCGCGGCAAGGCTTTTCCCTGGTATTATTCAAATGCCGATTTGTTTGTCACTGTGCTGCACTATTGGCGGGGGGACACTGCGAAAGCCTATGATACCTTTTGCCGTTTTCTTGACCGAATGCAGCACTCTGCCAGCCCCAATCACTCGGTACTGACTTATTATAAGTGCGTCCGCGATTATCTGGCGACCAGAGTCGAGGACCTGAGCGAACGGGATGCGGTCAATGTCCTGAGCATGTTTTATCCACTTGACGTCATCCGTGGCGTTGTGGCGGAATTTAATTCACCACCTAAAATAATCAGCTATCAAGGGCAGCTCAACTGCTGGAAATGTGAAAAATGCCGCTTTGCCAAACAGTGTATGTATCCGGAAATGGAGAAGGTTTATAAAATCTTGAAGGAGCAGTATGCTGCCAGTGGCATCGATCAGAGTAAACTGAAAGACCTGGTATAGACGTAGCGAGAGCCAAAACCGTGAGGTTTTGGCTCTCGTCAGTTCAGGGCTTGCTGCTGGCTGAGGGAGAGGCTATTTTCTGAATTTCATCCAATGACAGGTACAGCAGCTCTTCATGCCATAACAGCTGCAGCAACTCTTCATCGGGTAACAAGAATGACAGGAGTGGCAGCTCTTCATCGAATGACAGGAATGGCAGCTGGACATCGAATAACAGGAATAGCAGCTATACATAGAATAACAGGAGCAGCAACTTTTCATCGAATAGCAAGAACCGCAGCTGGACATCGAATAGCAGGTCTGGCAACTTTTCATCGAATAGCAAGAACCGCAGCTGGACATCGAATAGCAGGTCTGGCAACTTTTCATCGAATAACAAGAATCGCAGCTAGACATCGAATAGCAGGTCTGGCAACTTTTCATCGAATAGCAAGAATCGCAACTAGACATCGAATAGCAAGACTGGCAACTGGACATTGACTGACAACTGCTTTTTTCACAATAGCACTTCATCGTTTCACAACTGTCCATCATGTCGTCGTCTTCCATGTCCTCATAATACATTCACCAATCACCTCCACCTTTGATTTTATAGGCTGATCTATTAACATAATATGAAGCCTGATCGTAAGTTGTTCCGCAAAAAAGCAGATTCTTATTTTTTTGCGGTTGCCTCTGGCGTGGGAATAAAACCTGCTTGGCTATGCCGCTGACCCTGAGGGCGAAGTTCTTGGCAGGAAAAGATGCACAGCTTGCTTGTACGTCACATAATTTGTAGTAAAAGCCAACGATACATGGGGGTCAAAGCATGGACATCTTTTGTCGGGAAATCGTACCCTTTGTCCCTCTTGCTATGCACGAAGTCTGCTTCTGGCTTAGGATCATGCAGGAACATGCTCTCTTTATCTGCCTGGGGCTGCCGTGCGAACAAAGCAAATTGCGTGAAGAGGCGCAGAAATTCGGTAATGTGTTTGAGGATCTCGGCCACCGTGCTCGCGCAATCCACTCAGGTGAGGATTTTTCTTGTTTTGTAAAACGGCTGACCGTGGCGGTAAAAGAGTTTTTTATTTTTAAACGCCATATTTTACATTTGCTGATCGAGTGTAAAATTTGCGGTGGTGGTCTGTCGCCCCTGTTTGTAGATCACCTGTCGCGGGAGGCGCTATACTTTTTTAAATTGCTGAACAAGATTTGCGATGGCGAGATGGGTCGTCCGGTCGATGCGATGGCCAGTGAAGATGTATTCTGGTTGCGCATCATGGCCGACCACCTGAGATTCATTCGCACCCTGGTTGATCCTTCTGAACGCCAATTGGGCGGGCAACTGAAGGATTTTAGCGATCGTTTCGATCAACTGGGTTTGCAGGCCCGCGATTTGGCGAGTCAATTGTGGCATTTTCAGGTGAATGACGAGTTAATCCGGTTTACCAAGGAAGTCACGATGGAGGCCGTCAGATTGAGAGACTTCAAAGCCGCGGTGGAAAAAATGATCAGTGACTGTGCGGCTGTTAGCTGCACTCCGCCGCTGTTGGCCGATCATTTCCGCCGTGAAGCCGATCATTTTTTGACCGTCCTGGAACGGATCAGGGAAGCGCTGCTGCAAGATGAAACACCTTCGCAGTGCTGCTCCGACTATGATTGAAGCATTAGACCCCCCCGGAGTTTTCCGGGGGGGTCTAATGGTGATAAGAGGGTTTCGTCCCTGTTTGGAGTATATTGAAAGGGGATAAGAATCAGGGAAGCCAATCATACTGTTAGCAGGTGACGTCGCGCATCGGCTATTTTTCGAAAGGGTGACAGGCGTGTTGCATCGGTTTTCACGGACAGAACTGCTGATAGGCAAAAAAGGCTTGGAGCAGCTGGCAAGCAAAAAAGTGGCGATTTTCGGGATCGGCGGGGTCGGTTCATTTGTTGCCGAGGGACTGGTTCGGGCTGGGGTGGGGAAACTGGTGCTGGTGGATGATGATTGCATCTGCCTGACCAATCTCAACCGCCAGCTTCACGCTACCATGAAGACCATAGGCAGGCCTAAGGTCGAGGTGATGCGCGAGCGGATACTGGAAATCAATCCCGAGGCTGAAGTCACGGTTTTTCAGCGGTTTTATCTGCCAGACACGGCGGAGGAACTGCTCTGTAGCGACTACGATTATATTGTCGACGCCATCGACACGGTGACTGGCAAAATCGACTTGGCTGTCCGGGCCCAGGAACGGCAGATTCCGATCATCAGCTCGATGGGAGCAGGGAATAAGCTTGAGCCGGCGCGGTTTGAAGTCGCCGATTTATTTGCCACTTCGGTGTGTCCTCTGGCCAAGGTGATGCGCTATGAGCTCAAACGGCGGGGCGTGAACGCCCTTAAAGTGGTGTATTCCAAAGAAAAACCACTGACGCCGGTGGAAAGCGAGGAATCAAGCTGCAGTACAGGCTGCATCTGTCCGCCTGGGACGACCAGGAAGTGTACCGTTCGTCACCAGATTCCGGGGAGTATTTCCTTTGTCCCGTCGGTAGTCGGGCTGATTATCGCCGGTGAAGTGGTCAAAGACCTACTAGCAATATAAAACAAAGAAAGGCGCTGCTTAGCAGCGTCTTTTTTTGTTTGTGAACCGATTGGGTCAAAGCGGGGCGAAGCGGCGGACGGACTTGTCGCCGAGCTGCACCGTTTCGAGAAACATCGCCTTGGGTCTGATCCACAGTTCCCCCTTGCCATAGAGGGCGCGATACACAACATACTCTTCCAAGGTTTCGCTGTGGTTGGCACAGCCGATCACCTCGTAGTCGTTGCCTTTATAGTGGCGATATTTACCTGGCTTTATTTCGGCCACTGAACATCCACATCCTTTGCCCGCAAACCTCATACCCGGCGCGGAAATATTTTACAAAGCCGTATAAGGGATAAATCAGTTGGGAATACTAGCCGGGAATACCTAACCTGGCTTTATGAAAGGAGACAAAAAAATGTTTGGTATGGGAAATTTTATCTGGTTTTTGATTATCGGCGTAATCGCCGGCTGGTTAGCTGGCCAGATTTCCCGCGGCGGAGGATTTGGTTTATGGGGTGACCTGATCGTGGGAGTAATCGGTGCTTTGCTCGGGGGCTTTGTTTTCGGCCTTCTGGGGATCAGCACTTACGGAACCATTGGGGCAATCATCTCCAGTACTGTTGGCGCAGTCATCTTCCTGTGGGTGCTGCGGATGTTCGGCGGCAAACCGGCAACACCGCAACGCTGAAGCCGTCGAATCGGTAGTTTGGCGGCCCAAGAATTTTTTTGAAATTTGGCAAGAAGCCAGGGGATAGATCACCCTGGTTTTTTGTTTGCCGCCATTTGCTGAATCCTTTGCCAGTTTGCTTCGCTTACCGGCATCACCGACAGACGGGATTGCCGGACAAGCTCCCAATCGCCAAACTGCGGATCGGCTTTAATTTCCTTTAAGGTGACCGGGCGGGGGAGGCGGTAGCGCGGCGCCACATCGACAACGACAAAACGCTCATCCTGCTCAGTAGGATCGGGATAGGCGGTTGCAACCACTTCGGCTACACCGACAATCGCTTTTTCTTCGCCGCTATGGTAAATATACACCTGATCACCGAGCTGCATCCTGCCCATGTTTTTCAGGGCGACAAAATTTTTGACGCCGTTCCAGCGGTCACGGCCCAGCCGCTCCAGGTCGGCATAGCTATATTCGCTCGATTCGGTCTTCGCCAGCCAGTAAGCCAAAATGACAACCCCCATTCTTTTTGATTAGCTTTCCCCGCCAGCCGGAAAATCCCTGCCTGCGCCAGCACACTGGCCAATTCACCGTCCGAAAGCAAGATTGTTTATCAGGGCATAACAATCCTGTATACTGCTATCAGGAAATGGGCGTAGGAAGGGTGGACACAGTCTGTTACAATGATAGATGAATAGACTGAGTATTCCATCTCGTCGAGGAGGGCTGTTGCCTGTGGGGGACATGATCAGCTGGTTGATTTCCGGCCCGTTTGTTTATTTTTCGGTCTTGGTATTCGTCGTGGCTACGGTGAAGAAAATCATTGCAATTTTGCGATTGCCCCGGCATCTGCGGTGGGATTTGTACCCTATCGCTCATGAGGGGCCGGCAGGTTCAAATTTTCAAAAGATCGAGTTTTGGCAGTCGCCGCCACCTTTTTCGCTGGCCTATGAGCTGGCGGAGATGGGGCAGGAGATTATGCTACTGAAAAAAACCTTTTTGTACAACCGTCGGGTATGGAATTTTTCGTTTCCGATGCATATGGGTTTTTATCTGATGATTGTCTGGTGGGCGCTGCTCAAAGGGGGCGCACTGATCGAGGTGATCACAGGACTAAAAATTTCTGCCGCGTCGACCATTTTCTGGGCTCAGGCCCTCAATGCCATCACCGTTGTTGTCGGTGCCACCGGTCTGGTCGCCGGGCTGTACGGCACCCTCGGTCTGCTGTGGCTGCGTTATACTGATGAGGACCTGAGGGACTTCGCCTCTCCGGTTACCTTTTTGAACCTTTATTTAATTATTGCTCTGTTTGGTGTGGGGCTGGCCGCCTTTATCCTGGCCGATCCCTCCTTCGCCGTGGCGCGGAGCTATGTGGCATCGCTGATTGTTTTTCGGCCAATCGCCGTCACTCATCCTTTGATGCTGCTGGAAATACTGCTTGTCGGCGTCTTCCTTATTTATCTGCCGTTCAGCCGGATGCTGCATTTTGCGGCCAAGTATTTCTTCTATCATAATATCATGTGGGACGACGAGCCTCTGGTGGTCGGCAGCAACCTTGACAAGGCCATCGGCGGGTACCTTAATTTCAAGATGGACTGGGGTGCGCCCCACCTAAAACCAGGCAGTTCATGGCTGGAACAGGCCACGACCAATCCCACCAAGCCCAAGGAGGGGAAATAGGTTATGAAACAAAAGGTGCGTTTCCAAGATATCTCCAAACCGGTCGATGTACTCTGTCCTATCGACCCTGCCGACCTGAGTCCTGTCCCCGGCTTTGAAACCAAATTCAAGCCGGTTAAACCGGAACTGCTGGAAAAATACGACTTTTCCCTGGACGGCTTCTCGGCTTTGGGTTTGCCTAAACCGAAAAGCAAAGAGGAAGAGGACGCCATGGTTCACAAGTTCCTCAAGGGATTAGAGCAGCTGTTTTCCAAGGAAAACAATTGGACTTTTATCATGCCGACCACCCTCAGTATCGAATACTGTGTCCGTTGCAACACCTGCAACGAGGCCTGTCCTATTTATACCGAAAGCGGGCGGCAGGATATCTATCGCCCCAATTACCGCTCCGAGCTGTTGCGCAAGATTTACAAAAAGTATTTCACGCCGTCGGGGCGTCTGCTGGGAAGCTTTGTCGGCGCAGATGTCGACCTTAACTGGCATACCATCAACCGGCTGGCAGAGCTGTCCTATCGTTGCTCTATCTGCCGCCGTTGCGCCGCTACCTGTCCCGTCGGGGTCGACAACGGCCTCATCACCCGGGAGTTGCGCAAGATTTTCGCTATGGAATTCGGCATTGCCGCCGACGGGGCCCACAAATCAGGTACCATGCGGCACCTGCAGACCGGTTCCTCTACCGGCATGTCGCCGGCAGCCTTTCTTGATACCATCGAATTCATCGAAGACGATATTGAAGAACGCATCGGAAGGCGTATCAAGATCCCCATTGACAAAAAAGGCGCCGATGTGCTGGTGATCCACAACGCCGGTGAATATGTCGCCTGGCCGGAAAACCCTGCGGCTTTCGCTATTTTGTTCGACGCTGCCGGCATCGACTATACCCTTTCCAGTGAGATTATGGGCTATGAAGGAGTCAATTACGGTACCTGGTATGATGACGTGCAGTTCGCCCGCATCGCCGTGGGGCAGATCATGTCTGCCAAGAATCTCGGAGTGCGGAAAATCGTGGTGGGCGAATGCGGTCATGCCACCAAGGCCATTGTCGAGATTGCCGACCGGGTGTGCGTGGGCGACCTAGCCATACCGCGGGAGAGCTGTCTGCCCATCCTGGAACAGATTGTTACCAGCGGCGCTATCAAGTTCGACCCGATGAAAAACAACTTCCCGGTCACCCTGCACGACCCCTGCAATCTAGTGCGGTTGATGGGCGTCGTAAACCCCCAGCGCAATATCTTGAACCGTATTATGGCTCCGGGCATGTTCCGGGAGATGCCGAACGCCGGTCTGATGAACTATTGCTGCGGCGGTGGCAGCGGCTTCGCCATCAACAGTTCTTACAATTTCCCCGAGTGGCGGGATAATATCTCCAGCCGGATGAAAGCCAAGCAAGTCCTGGAGGCCTTTTCCGACTGTCTCGACCCGGCCATCCCCAAATACTACTGTGCCCCTTGCTCCAACTGCAAAGGTGCGGCCCGGGATTCCCTGCTCGGCCACTACGGCTTCAGAGACAAATACAACATCATTTACGGTGGCCTGGTGGAACTGATGGTCAACGCCATGGTGGATACCCCCAAACCCTATATCAGCTGGGAAGACGAATTTTAGAGCAGGCAACCCCCGTACCGCGGGGGTTGCTTTTTTTACGCCGCCCCTTATATAATAAGATATCGATTTAGGAATGTTAAAACGGAAGAGGGGATCAGGATGCTCGATTCCATGCAATCTTCCTGGCGGGGCCAAATTATCCGTCATCTGATCATCGCCATTGGCAGTGTGATTTGCGGTGTGAGCATCAATGCTTTTCTGGTGCCTCACCACATGCTCAGCGGCGGCCTGTCGGGCGTTGCGATGATTCTGCATTTCATATGGGGCTGGCCAATCGGTGCAATGGTCGCTTTGTTCAATTTGCCGCTGATGTACGCCGCCTATCGTCTGATGGATAAGGGTTATTTTTTCAGCGCCATGTACGGCATGCTGATTTTCAGCGTGGCCATCGACGCTACCCGTGGTCTGGCTGACCTGAATGTGGTTGACGATATCATGCTGGCGGCGATTTACGGCGGCGTCATTTCAGGCATCGGCTCCGGGCTGGTATTTAGGGTCAACGCCAGTTCGGGCGGGACAGATACCATCGCCGCCCTGCTTAAGAAATATTATGCTTTCAATGTCAGCTTTGTGGGGTTTGCCATCAATTGTGTGCTGATGACCATCGCCGCCTTTCTGTTCGGCTTCAAGCCGGCGATGTACACCCTGCTGTCGATGTATGTCGGGGCCAATGTGATCGACCGGGTGATCCAGGGCTTTAACACCAAGAAAACGGTGACCATCATTTCCGACAACGCCGAGGAAATTGCCGAAGCCATCATGCACGAAGTCGGCCGGGGTGTGACCTTTCTCCACGGCGAAGGCGGCTTTACCCGCGATGACAAAAGGGTGCTGTTCGTGGTGGTGACCCTGATTCAGATGGCGAAGATCAAACCGATCGTCAACGCCGTTGACCCCTGCGCGTTTATGATCGTCCAGGACGCTGTGGAGGTGCTGGGACATGGATTTACTTTGCCGCATACCAAGAAAGACCCGGCCGACGGATAAGGAGGATTTAGCGGGGCACCTTTTCTGATTGGCTGAAATATGCTAGTATTTATCATAGAGACTTTTGTAGTCGCAAAGACGATTGACTTGGAGGAGACTTGACATGGAACTGTGGTTTACCGAATTTCAGACTCCTAATCTGGGCTTGACCGTCCGGGTTAAGGAAACGTTGTATATGGGCAAATCGGATTTTCAGGACGTTGCGGTGGTCGACACCGAAGAATTTGGACGGATGCTGGTACTGGACGGCGTCTTCCAAACCTCAATCTATGACGAATTTATTTACCACGAAATGATTGCCCATGTGCCGCTGTGTCTTCACCCCAACCCAAAGCATGTTCTGGTTATCGGCGGCGGTGACGGCGGCTCTGTCCGGGAAGTGGTGAAACATGAGGCGGTCGAGCAGGTGGAAATGGTCGAGATCGACGGACTGGTGGTGGAGGTGTCGAAAAAATTTCTGCCGGAGATCAGCGCCGCGCTGGTCAACAATCATCCCAAACTCAAACTGAAGATCGGCGACGGCATCGCCCATATGGCCGAGGCGACAGACAAGTATGATGTCATCATCATCGACTGTTCCGACCCCATCGGTCCCGGCGAAGGCCTGTTTACATACGCTTTTTATAAAGATGTCTATAAGGCCCTTAAACCGGATGGTTTATTCGTTCAGCAGACTGAATCGCCATTTTATCATCAGTCGCTATTGAAAAAGTTGCGGAAAGACATCGAGTCGCTGTTTCCTATCACGCGAACCTATCTGACCCATATCCCCCTTTATCCCGGCGGTACCCATAGCTTCACCATCGGGTCCAAGCGGTATGACCCGCTCACGGCTGATACGACCAAGCTCCCTGATCTCGGTACTCGCTACTGGAACAGGGATTTGCAAAAGAGCTGTTTCGTCCTGCCGAACTTTGTTCAGGCCTTGTTTAAATAATAAAAAAGCTGCCGGCTTGCGCCGACAGCTTTTTTCATTTCAGATGCTCGGGATTCAGCCCGGCCAGCTCCTCGGGGATGAAGCGTCCGTCCCGGCGGATGAGGGTGTCGTCAAACCAGATTTCGCCGCCACCGAAGGCCGGGGTCTGGATGCAGACAAGATCCCAGTGGATGGCCGACTTGTTGCCGTTGAAGGCTTTGTCATAGGCGTTGCCTGGAGTGAAATGAAAGCTGCCACTGATTTTCTCGTCAAACAGGGTGTCTTTCATTGGCTTTTCGATATAAGGGTTGACACCCAGGGCGAATTCGCCGATAAAGCGGGCTCCGTCGTCGGTATCGAGGACTTTGCTGATTTTTTCGCTGTCATTGGCTGTAGCCTTGACAATCTTGCCTTCAGAGAATTCGAGGACGATATTTTCATAGGTAAACCCTTGGTAGAGAGCCGGAGTGTTGTAGCTGATGACCCCGTTGACCGACGATCTGACCGGGGCGGTGTAGACTTCGCCGTCGGGGATGTTGCGCAGGCCGGCGCATTTGACAGCCGGGATGTCCTTGATGGAAAAGACCAAGTCGGTGCCGGGACCGGTAATTTCGACCTTATCGGTGCGCTGCATGAGTGCGACCAGGGGGTCCATGGCCCGGGCCATTTTAGCATAGTCCAGGGTGCATACCTGAAAGAAAAAATCCTCGAAGGCTTCGGTGCTCATGTTGGCCAGCTGGGCCATAGACGGACTGGGGTAGCGCAGTACACACCACTTGGTGTTTGGGACGCGAATGTCCAGATGGACCGGCTTGGCCCAGTGCTGCTGGTAGAGCTGCATCTGGGCCGGGTCGACGTCAGCCATTTCACTGATATTATCGCTGCCCCGGACGGCGATATAGGCGTCCATGGTCCGCATTCTTTCAGCTTCCCATTCACCGATCAGGGTGAGCTGTTCAGCAGAGGCACCGCGGATCAGGGACCGGAGCAATTGACTGTTTTTCAGGCTGAGAAAAGGAATGGCGTCGGCGAGATATGCCTCATCCAGCAGGGCTTTGGCCAGCGGCAGCGCACCGTCGGTGATTTCGATCAGGATTTTTTCGCCAGGTTGCAGGTTGGCGGAGTAGCGCACAAGAGTGCTGGCCAGGGTATGGATTCTCGGGTCCAAGGGGATTCCTCCTCTAGATTTGCTTTTGTAATCTTATTCGGGCCGAATGGCAGATAGTCCTTCGCCGGAGATAGGCTTTGCTAAGACGGTACCGGTCTTAATATGGACGGTTGACCGGTGGTTCATACCGTCCATATTGAAAGCGGAAATCAAAGAACTGGTAATGCCTGGTCCCTTCTTGACACTGCCGGTGGCGTGATATATAATAAACTACGTTGTTCCTCGATAGCTCAATGGTAGAGCACTCGGCTGTTAACCGAGATGTTGTAGGTTCGAGTCCTACTCGAGGAGCCAAATGGCCCGTTGGTCAAGCGGTCAAGACAGCGCCCTTTCACGGCGTTAACAGGGGTTCGAATCCCCTACGGGTCACCATTTGGGCGATTAGCTCAGCCGGGAGAGCGCCTGCCTTACAAGCAGGATGTCGGCGGTTCGATCCCGTCATCGCCCACCAAATTCGCGAAAAAGCGGCTTGTCGGAAACGACAAGCCGCTTTTCTTGTGGCCGGCAAGAATGGCTCAAGCTGGCTTTTGCAGGAATTGGCGATTTTTTGGCGAAAGAATAAATTATACGGCAAATTTTGGAGAATATATTCCAGGAGGTACGTATGAATTTCCTTGCTCTACTATTGGGGGGGTTGGCAGTCAAACAGATGACTGACTATCCTGCCGAGATCCGCGACCTGAGATCGAAAATTCCTGAGAGCGATCGCGACGCGGTTATTAGCCAGTATAAGCATCTGCCTGGTCAATCCAAGACCGATTTTAAACAAGCGCTGCGAAATGCCGATATTGTAGCCGCAAGCCACATTCTGGGCCAAGACCTATCAAAGTACAATATATCGCTGAAAAAGGCTGATGCCGTTGCCGTCCAGCCCGCCAAAACTGAAGAGCCGGCTGCGCCCGAGAATATTATTGATAGGGTAAATAGGATTCTGGCGGTGCCGACTGATATTGACCCCGATTTAGTGGCTGAAGCTGCCAAGCGTTATGAAGCAGCTGTTCCCACCAGAAGCGACATGTCAATTACGGAAAAGACCAAACGACTGACCGATGTTTCGGGCTGAGATGAAAAAGAAAAGTGCTCTTGTAGAGCACTTTTTCTTTAGGAACTAAAACCCGAGGTCTTCGCCGATAAGGACGACATTAAGATCGGTAAGCGCCGGCTTCTTGCGGATGATGGTGGTGATGTTGCAGATTCGCGTGGGGCCCTGGCAGTTCATACAGATGCCGGTCTGGGTGCAGGGGTTGGGCCGGTTGAGCCGTTTGTTGTTGATGGGGGCGGCGTAGAGTTCGATCCGCCGTTCGGCTTCGGTTACATCACGGACGATTTTGTTGATACCGGCGATAACGATAACTTTTTTTGGCCCAAAGATCATGGCCGCTACCCGGTTGCCGACGCCATCGACGTTGACCAATTGTCCATCCATGGTCACCGCGTTGCTGCCTGACAAGAATACGTCGCAAGACAGTTGCTTGTGGCGGCAGTCGAGGATTTGTTCCGGGGTAAGGCCGGGCTTGTTGTGGTTGTAAACGGTATGGCCGCGCTTCTCTAGCACTTCACCGAGCGCAAGGTCGCCGGAGATGGTGTACGAACCGCCGATGCCGACGGTGGCCCCAGCAGGGATGAGGGCGAGAATTTGCTCGATGGCCTCTTTGCTGGTTTTTACATAGCTGGCCTTGAAGTTGTTTTTGATCAGGGCTTCAGCGGTCTTGGCACCAAGGGTGTCGGCGTGCCAGGTTTGCATTTCATTCATAGTTGTTGCCTCCTTTTGGGAATTGTGATTGTAGATTAGTTTTCGACACATCGGGAAATTACCCTTTTGAGGTGAACCTTGTGCCGCTACAACGATTAAAAATTATTTTGGCTATTTTTACGGCGATTCTGGTGATCGGCGTCTTCGGTCTGATGCAGCTGGAGAATCTGTCGCTGTTGGATGCCGTGTATCTGACGGTGGAGACGGTGTCTACCGTGGGCTACGGCGACATTGTGCCGGTGACGCGGGCCGGAAAGATATTTATTATCGGCCTGATTATCTTCGGGGTGGGAAGCACTTACTACACCTTGAGTTTTCTGATCAGCCTAGCGGTTGAGGGACAGCTAAAAAATGTGTTGGGGAGACGGGGCATGGATCGAAGAATATCAGCGATGAAAGATCATATTATCGTTTGCGGCGCCGGCCGGGTGGGCTCCAATGTGGTGGAGCGGCTGTTGCATGAAAAGGAATTGTTCGTGGTGCTGGAGAACGATCAGGCGACCTATGAACATTTGATGGAAAGAAAAATTCCGGCTATTCATGGCGACTCGACCCAAGACGAGGTACTGCTGGCGGCCGGAGTGGCCAGGGCTAAGGGTGTGATCAGCACATTGTCCCATGACGCGGACAATGTATATGTCACTCTCACCGCAAAAAGTCTCAATCCCAAACTGATGATCGTTGCCCGGGCGGAGCGGGCCGAGGCGGAAGAAAAACTGCGCCGGGCAGGCGCCAGTACCGTCATTTTTCCGTCGGTGATGGGTGGTCGCCAGATGGTGTCGGCGATGACCAGACCGGTGATTATGGATTTTGTCGAGAATGTATTTTATAATCAGGAGCTTCATCTGGATATTGCCGAAATCAGCGTAACCCAAGCTTCGCCGCTGGTTGGCTTGAAACTGGCGCAAAGCGGCATTAAGGACAAGCATGACTCCATCGTGGTGGCTATCAAGCGCGGTAAAAAAATGGTGACCAATCCATCGGCAGAGGAAGTGATCGTCAGTGGTGACATCATGGTGGTTCTCGGTCATCGGGACGCACTGGCGGCGATTGTTACGCTGGCGGCACCAGTGGGAGTATGAGGCTGCGGCAACAATAAAATAAAAGCTCATCCTGACTGGCCGACAGCGGCAACAGGATGAGCTTTTTTATCTTTAGGTTACATTCGAGTTAAGCGGCGGGGATAGTATCCCGCCGGAATAATTTGCCTGGCAGGAAGTGGATCAGGCCCCAGGACATTACCGGCAGCAGGGCGATGACCGAAAAGACGCTGGGGACCCCGAAGCTGTCGGCGACAAAGCCGAGCAGGGTGGCGCCGACGCCGCCCATGCCGATGCTGAACCCGATGGTCAGGCTGGCGGCTGATGCTTCATAACCGGGCATCATCTCCTGGGCAAGTACCACGGTGGCGGCGAAGGAGGCGATCAGGGTCATGCCGGTTACCGCCATCAGTGCAAGGGTCCATAGGCCGGATGTATAGGGGAGCAGCCAGAGCAGGGGGAAGGTGAGGACCATGGAGCCCAGCAGGACCGTTTTGCGGCCCAGGCGGTCGCTGAGGGTTCCGCCGATGAAGGTTCCCACTGCGCCGCTCAGCAAGAAAACGGAGAGCAGATAGCCGGCATAAAGATGGCTGCCGCCGAGATAATCGGCGTAATATAGCGGGATATAGGTGGTTAACCCGGCCTGAATGCTGGAGCGGATAAAGATAAACACCAGCAGGATGATGATCATTGCATAGGGCAGCGACTGACTGGCGGCAGCTTTGGTCCCGGCGCTGGCCCTGGCGGGCGGCGGAGGCGAGATCTGAGACAGGTTGAGCCACAGCAGGCCGGCAAGCAGCGCCGCCGGGAGGCAAAAATAGACGGTGTTGCTGATAAGTCCCGGCAGAGTCAGCAGGATGGTCATGAAGATCGATCCGAAGGCGTTGCCCAGGTTGCCGCCTACGGAAAATACAGCCATGCTTTGGCCGCGCAGGTGAGGGGGGCTGACCGCGTGCGCTCCTTTGGACCCTTGTGGGTGAAAGGCGGCAATTCCAAGACCGGTGAAGATGACGATGAGCAGTAGGATCTCATAGGAAGAAGCCAGGCCGGTGATTGCCATGCCGAGGCCCGAGACAAGGAGTCCGGCGGGAACCAGCCAAGGCAGGGACAAGCGGTCGGTCAGATAGCCAAAGACCGGTTGGATGACAGATGACGTAAAATTTTGGGCCAGAACGATAATACCGATTTGCGCATAGGTTAGACCGAAGGAGGTTTTGAAGAGGGGTAGGAGGATTGGCAAAGCCCCCTGGCTCAAATCGGTGAACATATGGCTGAGCGCGAGCAGCGCCAACGGTTTGCTGATACAGGATTGTTTTTGTTCGGACATCAATATTCCCCTTTCGCTGAAACATATTTTTACTATACTACAGGAAATTAACATTGTCAGCCAAAAAGAAGATGTTTACAATCATGTTAAGAAAAGTCGGAATTATGGTAAAAAAGTTTCAAAAAGTTATTGCAATTGTCTGCTAATTCTGATAAAATCAAAAACACCAAGGGAAAAGGTGGTTTTGTTATGAATGTCGGTTGGCAAGATGTTGGGAAACTGTTGATGCAGAGTGTTGGCACGGCCTTGGTGCTGACCCTGGCTTTATTGATGGTCATCCGCTAAATATGTTTCGCAACTTGAGCCACGCATCTGCGTGGCTTAAATATTGCTCTTCCTCCGGCGGTGGTGCTATAATCGAAGAGAAGTAACTTGCAAGCGCCCGGGAGGAAAGCCTGATGATGACGATGTTGGGATTGGCGATCGCTGCTCTTGCCGCCTATTGGGTCTTTACTGATGCCAGGGGGCGGGGACATGAATTCACTACTGCGATTCTGTGGTCGCTGGGGACCCTGGCCATGCTGATTATTTTTTTGCCGCTGTACCTGATAGTTGGTCGACGGCTGCAACCGTCTCGCCGTTCTGAAAAATCCATCGACATCGAGGCGGTGCCGGTGGAAGAACTTGTCTATTGCCCGATGTGTGGCAGTAAGGTCAAGGAAGATTTCAAGACCTGTCCCTATTGCAGTCATTCCCTGCGACTCAATTGCGAAAAGTGCGGCCGCGAACTGGACCGGCGATGGCGTACTTGCCCCTACTGCGAAGCCCCTGTCGGGGGCAAGTAAAAACTTTACAAACAAAAGTTGCGATTCTTTATTAGACATGCTTGTGCTGGTGTGTTATAATACTATCTGTGTCTAATATAACGCGCCCGTAGCTCAGGGGATAGAGCGCCAGCCTCCGGAGCTGGAAGCGCAGGTTCGATTCCTGCCGGGCGCACCATTAAAGGGATTAAGCCTTCTAGCGATTTTGCTAGAAGGCTTTTCTGATGAGAAACTGCTTATCCACTGCTTACTTTTAAAATAATGATGGGTAATATAAAAAAATAAGTGCAAATTATAAAAAATATGATATACTAAATTGTGTTTGGAATAAACCTATCATGACCATGAAGCCTTGTAAAATATGACTTCATGAGAGACTCGGTTCAGAGGAGAATCGGCGGTAATACAGCATGTATCGGCCTCCGGAGCCGGGTGCGCAGGTGCGATTCCTGCCGGGCGCACCATGAATTTCCGCTTCCATGCACGCCCGGGGCGTGCTTTTTGCTTTTTATTAGGAGAAATACGGCAGGTTACGCTTGGCACGAGAGCCTGCAGGGAATGCTGTAGTGAAACCTGTGATGGCTGGGGCCGCCACGGCGGCGCCGAATACATACGATATACGGAAGGTGATGGGAATGATTATCGCTGTTGTCGACGGGATGGGCGGCGGTCTGGGAGTGCAACTGGTTGCCAGTCTGACGGCGCAACTTGGTGCCAAGGCCGAGGTGATTGCCCTCGGAACCAATGCGTTGGCGACCAACAATATGGTACGGGCCGGGGCGGCCCGCGGGGCAACAGGAGAGAACGCGGTCTTGGTGTCGCTGCGCAAGGTAGACGTGGTTGTAGGCCCCATCGGTATCGTGATTCCCAACGCCATGATGGGCGAAATTACGCCGAAGATCGCCGAAGTAGTGGCCAGTTCAGACGCCCGCAAGGTGCTTTTGCCTGTCAGCCAGAGTCATTTTGAAATCGTGGGACTGGAAAGCCGGCCACTGGGAATGGTGATCAAGGAAGCGGTATCAAGAATTGTCGATATCGTCCGGGAGAAAGCAGGAAAATAGCATGGTGACGGTAAAAGATAAGGTGCGGTTTGTGGAAACCGATATGATGGGTGTGGTGCACCATTCGAATTTTTTCCGCTGGTTCGAGATGGGCCGGGTAGAGTATTTGCGGCAAGCCGGCGTCTTTTTGCTGGATCTTATGGCGGCAGGCATCCTCTTTCCCATCAGCGATGTCAGTTGCCACTATCGCGCTTCAGCCAGGTTTGACGATACCATTGCTATCGAGACCACTATGCTGGAACTGAGCAAGGTCAAGATGGTATTTGGCTATCAGGTGCGCAGAGAATCTGACGGTTTGCTGCTGGCTACCGGCAACACGAAAAATGCTTTTACCGATACTGATGGCAAAGTGATTCGCTTGCCTGCCCTGTATTTCGATAGTCTGCAGGCATTGTTTTTACAAGAGAAAACCGACGGCTGATCCTTTTGGGTGCGATCGCATAGAAAGTCTGGCGTCAACAAACACTATCCCGTGGGGGTGGTGGCTTGGACAACGATGCGGCGATCGGGGTTTTTGACTCAGGAATCGGCGGTTTGACTGTGGTTCGTGAACTGATTAGGCTGATGCCTGAGGAAAAAATTATTTACTTTGGTGATACCGCCCGCGCGCCATATGGCTCGCGGCCTCCGGCCCAGATTCTGGACTTTATGCACCAGATCTTGCGCTTTTTTTTGGCCCGCAGGGTCAAAATGGCGGTATATGCCTGCAATACAATGACTGCGCTTGGTCTTGATCAGGCCAGACATTATTATCCCTTTCCCCTGGTGGGGATGAATACCGGCGTACGGCCGGCGCTACGGGCGACAGTCAACAAAAATATCGGAGTGATCGCCACACAGGCGACGGTTGCGAGCGGCAAACACGGCAAAACTATCAAGACAGTCGATCCTGGTGCCATTATTTATCCCCAGGCCTGCCCCAAATTTGTCCCGCTGATCGAGCAGGGCAATCTGGAGGGGCCGCGGCTTGAGGATGCGATCAGGGAATATCTGACGCCGTTGAAAGAGGCGAATGTCGATACCTTGATTTTGGGCTGTACCCACTATCCGCTCATCAGCCAGGCTGTCGGCCGGTTCATGGGGCCTGGCGTCACATTAATTGATCCGGCGAGCGAGACGGCACAGGACGCCCGCGCTATCCTGGCAAAACACACGGGTTTTGCCAAAGCAGGCATAGGTGGTGTCCGGCTCTGCTTTTCTGCTGATCTGACCAGAGCCCGGCGGTTTGCTGACGTGATTCTCGGCGAGGTGGCAGTTGATTTCGAACAGGTGGTTTTGCAGGATTACGCTGTTTCGTGACGTATATCCTGTGTAAGAGATGGAGGGGTTGGCATGGAGGTTTTATCTTTTATTTTTCTTTTTGCCGCCATGGTGGCGGTGGCCTTGTGGCTCTATATCGTCCGGCAGGGAGATGCCGAGCTTGAATTTTTAATGGACCAGCGGACCGATTTCAAGCTGGAGGAGCAGACTGGCCAGACGGCGGCTTTTTCCTGCAATATCCCGTTTGTCAATAAAGGTAGCCAGGATGGCACCATGATGGATTGTTACCCCCGGCATTTATTGCCTGAGGAACAGTTTGACGCCGTGGAGCTTGTTTCCCGTATTGAACTGGAGACCCGACTCCGCAAGGATGGCTATTTTGAAGCCCTTATTGTTCCCAAGACCACCGGCAACGCGGTAATCCTCACTCTTTCCTTTCAGGCCAAAAGCGGCGACATAACCGAAGCGATGGCCGACATGGTGGATATGGCAGTGGATATTGTCTTCCAGGTGGTGGGCCGCAGCGACTGGTACATAACCAAACAGCGACTGATTGTGCCGGCGGACGAGCTTGCTCGCGCTTTAACCGCTGGATACAGCGAAGCGTAGGGGGGAAGAAAAATGGCAGAATTGGAGCTTATTCCGGTAAGAACGCGGATTCTTACCCCGAAAGATAATATAGTTGACGCAATCGAAGAGTTCGCCCAGGGCCAGGTTGGCCCAGGCGACGTAGTGTCGGTGGCCGAAAGTGTGGTGGCAATCACCCAGGGCCGCCTTATCAGGCCCGAGGAACTCAATCTTTGTTTTCTGGCCCGGTTGCTCTGCCGCTTTGTGCCACAGAAGGGCAGTCTTTCGAGCGCTTACGGGATGCAGGCCGCAATGGATGCCGAGGGCAAATGGCGGGTCACCTGGGCCATGCTGCTGGGGATGGCAGCCAAACTCGTCGGCCGCAGCGGTGTATTCTATGAACTAGCTGGTGAGCAGGCGGCGCTGATCGATGATGTCACCGGCACCATGCCGCCGTTTGATAAGCATCTCGTTTACGGGCCGCACGATCCGGATGGAGTAGCCGAAGCCATCAAAGCCCGGCTGGGCTGCCACGGGGCGGCGGTGGCTGACGTCAATGACCTGAAACGGGCAGCCGTTCTCGGCGTGACAACCGGACTTGATCCCAAAGAACTGGCGCAAATCCTGATTGACAATCCTTTCGGCAACGCCAGCCAGCGGACGCCGATCGTCATCATTAAAAATTACGCAGAAGTGGCGGCAAAAGCGACAGCTTAAAGGCAGCAAGAGGGTAGACTACAAACAGACTATCCTCTTTGTGCTATCTTGGGAGGTGCCAAGTGGCCCGTATCGGCATTACTACCACCGTGCCGGTGGAGATTATTTTGGCTGCCGGACATACGCCGGTGGATCTCAACAATATATTTATCAGCAATCCCGAAGCTGCCCACCTGACCGAGGCGGCGGAAGAGGCCGGTTACCCCCGCAACATCTGCGGCTGGATCAAAGGTCTTTACTCGGTGGTGGTGAACAGTGGCGATATCGATACCGTTATCGCGGTGACCCAGGGGGATTGTAGCAACACCCAAGCGCTGATGGAGACCTATCAGATGGCGGGGATCGCCACCATTCCCTTTGCTTTTCCCTATGACCGGGATTATGATCTCTTAAGGCTGCAGATGGATAAATTGATCAAGGCCCTGGGAACTGACTGGGAGGCGGTAATGGCCGTAAAGAAGAGGCTGGATGCCGTCCGGGGGCAGGTGGCCGAGATCGACCGCCTGACCTGGCAGGAGAATACCGTCAGCGGCTGGCACAATCATCTTTTTCAGGTGAGCTGCAGCGATTTTAACGGCGATGTCGCCGTTTTTGCCCAGGAGACAGCCGCCTTTATCGAGCAGGCAAAGAATGCCGCCGAGAATCGTGAAGACCTTCGTCTGGGTTTTATCGGCGTGCCGCCGATTTTGACCGATATTTACGACTATCTGGAACAGATGGGGGCACGGGTGGTTTTCAACGAAGTGCAGCGCCAGTTTGCCATGCCGTTTGCCACCGATGACATTGTTGAGCAATATCGTCAGTATACATACCCTTATGGGGTTTTCGGCCGGATCACCGACATCCAGGCCGAGATCGAACGCCGCAACCTGGACGGGGTCATCCATTATGTGCAAAGCTTTTGTTTTCGCCAGATCGAGGATATGATTTTTCGTCAAAAACTCGAGGTGCCCATTTTGACGGTGGAAGGCGACAAGCCGGGCCGGTTGGATGCCCGTACCAAACTCAGGATTGAAAGCTTTCTGGAAATGATTCGATGAGGTGGATAGCATGTTATGCGGCATCGATATGGGCAGCCGTAGCGTAAAAATCGTGGTGATGGCCGATGGCTGCATTCGCCAGACAAAAATACTGGAAACGGTGACCTTTTACCGGGAATACGGCCAGCGGAGCGAAGGGCGGCTGGTGGTCGACTTTGCAGCCCTCGGGCTGGGCGCTATTTCAACGGTAGTAGCCACCGGCTATGGCCGCAATACACTGGACATCGCCGACGCCGTAGTGATTCCCGAGCTCAAAGCTCACATGCTGGGCGCCATTTGGCAGGTGGGGATCAAGGACTTTACCCTGCTCGACCTGGGCGGCCAGGACAGCAAGGTGATCAAGGTGCGGGGCGGCAGGATGGTCGGCTTTGAAACCAACGACAAGTGTGCCGCCAGTACCGGGCGGTACCTGGAAAATATGGCGACAGTGCTGGGCATCGGCTTGGATGAACTGAGCCTGTATAGCGAAAATCCGGTGGATCTTGACGCTACCTGCGCCATTTTTGGCGAGTCCGAACTCATTGGGCGGATTGTTGAGGGAAATACCGTCCCCGAGTTGGCGGCCGGGGTGAATTATACTATTTTCAAACGTATCAAACCGATGCTCGCCGCCCTGACCAGCGAGACCCTGGTTTTTACCGGTGGGGTGGCGATTGGCGGTGCGCTCAAAGCGATTATCGAACAGGAACTGGGCCTCAGGGTGGTGGTGCCGGAGCTTCCCCAGCTCAACGGTGCCATCGGCTGCGCCGTATATGCCCGGGAAGTGGGGGATCAACGTGCTGCTAGGAATTGATGTCGGCGGAACCTTTACCGACGCGGTGGTGGTCGCCGGTGGCGAAGTGCTGGCCCAGGCCAAAGCTCCCACCACTCATGACGACTTGCTTGTCGGCATACTGGCAGTCATGGACCAGGTTCTGGCCGGCCTTGACGTTGCCAGACTAGAGAGGGTGGCGCTGTCCACGACAATCGTCACCAACGCGGTGGTGGAAGGCAAGACCGACAGGGTGGGCTTGTTGCTGCTACCTGGTCCGGGTATGGATATCTCGGCCTTGGTGCCGGAGAACCCCTATCTCCTGTCCGGCTATATCGACCATCGCGGCCGGGAAACGGCCAAGCCGCTGGAGGTTGAAGTCCAGGCCGCTTGCCGGGAACTAAAAGCTGTAGATGTATTCGCCGTTGTCGGCAAGTTCGCGGTCCGCAATCCACTGCACGAGACGACGGTGGCCGACTGGGTGCGGCGTTTTGCCGCGCCGGCGTATATCACGACAGGTTCAGCTGTTTCAGGAGCCCTCAACTTTTGGCGGCGGGCCAACTCCGCCTACTATAATTCAGCGGTCTGGCGGCCTTTTGGCCAGTTCGCAGCCGCCATCAGCCAGGCGATGGCCGAACGCGGCGTCACTGCTCCGGTTTATGTCCTCAAGGCTGACGGCGGCACCATGCCGCTGGCAGCTGCGGCCCAGCGGCCGGTAGAGGCTGTATTTACCGGGCCGGCGGCCAGCGTGCTCGGCATTATGGCCCTGACGGCGACAGACGGTGAGGCCGTTTCTCTTGATATTGGCGGCACCACCACCGATATTGCCCTGTGGCGGGACGGTGTCCCGCTGTTTGCCGAGCGGGGAGCGCGGATCGCCGGTTATCCCACCGCAGTGCGGTCTTTTTGGCTGCATTCGCTGGGCATCGGCGGCGACAGCTTTGTTCGCAGGGAAGAAGGGGTCCTTGTTGTCGGGCCGAATCGCCGGGGGCCGGCGATGGCGACCGGCGGGCCGGCGCCCACGGTGGCAGATGCGATGATTGTGGCCGGAATGGCGGCCTTTGGCGATAAAGAAAAAGCGGTCGCAGCCATGCGTCTGGTGGCTGCTGACGGCCAGACGCCGGAAGCGGCGGCCGAGGAAGTTCTGGCATGCGCGGCAGATAAGATTGTCGCAGCCATTGGGGCGATGATCGACGAGCGGGCCGCCGAACCGGTGTACCGCGTTGACGACATTGTTCACGGCCTGCGCCCTGCGCCCCGGACGGTGGTCGGAGTGGGCGGTGCGGCTGCCGGACTGGCGCCACTGGTAGCCAAGCGTCTGGGCGTGACTTGCACTGTGCCCGCAGGGGCGATGGTGGCTAACGCCATCGGCGCGGCGGTAGCCAGGCCGACACTGGAAGTGACCCTAAGGGCCGATACGGCCCAAGGCTATTATACGATTGCTGAAATGGGGCTGAGAGCCAGCCTTCCGAGCAAGCGGTTCGGGCTGGAAGACGCCCGGGATCTGGCTGGCTGCCACTTAAGCGAGCGGGCCGCTCAGGCTGGCATTCAAGTGACGGCAGTCGAGACTACCTATGCTGAAGAATTTAACCTGGTGCGGGGCTTTAGCACTATTGGCAAGATCATTACCTGCCGGCTGCAGATCAAACCCGGCGTATTCAGCGGTATAGCCGGCGAGGGGGGAGCGCGATGAACGCCAAACCGTTGGGACTGGTATTTTTCCCGGCGTTTGACTGGGCGATCAGCCCCAGCCACCCCGAGCGGGAGGAACGGCTGCTCTATACCCGCGATCAGATTGTGGAGGAAGGCCTGCTGGATATGCCTGCCATCCGCGAGTATAAACCACGCCTGGCTCAGGTGAAAGACGCCGAACGGATTCATCTCGGCGTGCCTGATATCGCTTCGCTGATAACCGACGCCCATCTGGTGTCGGCCGGCGGCGCGATTACGGCGGCTGAGGCGGTGATGCGCCGGGAGGTCTCCCGCGCCTTTGCCCTGGTCCGTCCGCCTGGTCACCACGCCATGCGGGTGGTGCACGGGACACGGGGTTTTTGCACCATCAACATCGAAGCGGTCATGGTGGAATATCTCCGCCAGCATCATGGCATCGGCCGGGTGGCCATTGTCGACACCGATGTCCATCACGGCGACGGCACCCAGGACATTTTTTACCATGATCCCGATACCCTGTTCATTTCTTTTCATCAGGACGGACGGACCCTCTATCCGGGCAGCGGCTTTACCGACGAGGCCGGTAGCCCCAAAGCCCTGGGGACGACCATCAATCTGCCCCTGCCTCCCGGGACGACCGACGAGGGGCTGCACTATGTGCTGGATCACCTGATTCTTCCGGTGCTGGAAGAGTTTCAGCCTGATATCATCATCAACTCTGCCGGGCAGGATAATCACTATAGCGACCCGCTGGCCAACATGGCCATCACTGCCCAGGGCTATGCCCGCCTGGCGGAAAAGCTCAGGGCCGACATCGCGGTGCTGGAGGGCGGCTATTCCATCGAGGATGCGTTGCCTTATGTCAATACCGGCATTATTTTGGCTATGGCCGGTATGGATTACAGCAAAGTAATCGAACCTGATATCGCTAAGGCTCCCCGCGGTGAATCCGAGTCAGCCAGGGCTTATATCAAGCAGCTGGTTGCCAAACAAAACGGTCTGTGGAAAGACCGCAGTCGGCTCAGCCGGGAAGCGGTGGCCAAGGCCGGCGATTATTGGCAGCGGCGGCGGGGCATCTATTATGACGACAGCGGGATCAACGAACAGCAAACCGAGAAACTTCGGCTTTGTCCCGACTGCCAGGGGGTACTGACCATCGCCACCGAAGCCGAGGGGCATCGCTTCGGCGGCAATACAGCCTTTGCCGCAGTCATTCCCCGCCACTCCTGTCCGCGTTGCCGGCAAGAGGGCCGGGACGCCGTGCTGGCGGCCCGCAAGGCAGGACAATATCAGCACTGTTTTATCCAGGACCGGGAACGGGATGAGTTGGAAAGAGTTTAAATGGCGAACAATGGGAGGTAACAACCAGCTATGACCAGAATTGACGGACGCCAGGCGCTCGAACTGCGCCAAGTAAAGATAACCCGCAACTATCTGAAATACGCCGAAGGATCGGTGCTGGTGGAGTTTGGCGATACCAAGGTGCTGTGCGCAGCCAGCGTGGAAGAAAAGGTGCCGCCCTTTCTCAAGGGGATGGGTGAGGGGTGGGTTACGGCCGAGTATTCGCTGTTGCCCCGGTCGACCCAGACCCGGAATATTCGCGAGGCGGCTAAAGGCAAGGTAACCGGGCGGACGCACGAGATCCAGCGGCTGATCGGCCGGGCGCTCCGCAGTGTAACCGATCTCAAAGCCCTCGGTGAGCGGACCGTCTGGATCGACTGCGATGTCATCCAGGCCGACGGCGGCACCCGCACCGCGTCGATAACCGGAGCATTCATTGCCCTGTTTGATGCCGTAAATACCCTCTATACCGATACGGAAAAACCCTTTCCCATCAAGGATTTTCTCGCTGCAGTCAGTGTTGGCGTCGTAGGTGAGGCTGTTATGCTTGATCTTTGTTATGCCGAGGATTCCAGCGCCATTGTCGATATGAATCTGGTGATGACCGGCAGCGGCCAGGTGGTTGAAGTGCAGGGCACCGGGGAGCAGCGGCCGTTTACCAAAGACCAGCTTGCCGCCATGCTCGCCGCCGCCGAACAGGGAATCAACGAACTCATTGATTATCAAAAAGATCTCCTGGGAACCCTTTCCTGGCGAGTAGGGCGGGAAGGATGACCGAGCTTGTCGTGGCGTCAGGCAATCGGGGCAAGGTGGCCGAAATCGCCGCTGCTCTGGCGGCTCTGCCGGTGACGGTGCTGGCTCTTGCCGACTTGGGCGCGGTGCCGGAGGCGGTGGAAAGCGGCGATACCTTTGCCGCCAACGCTGTTCTCAAGGCCACCCATTATTCGCTGTATACCGGCAAACCCTGTCTGGCTGACGATTCCGGACTGGAAGTCGACGCCCTTGGCGGAGCGCCAGGCGTATTTTCGGCGCGCTACGCCGGCGAGGGAGCAGGCGATGCAGCCTGCAACGGGAAATTGCTGACTGAGCTTGCTGGAGTCCCAGCGGCCGACCGCAGCGCTCGTTTTCGCTGTGTGCTGGCTTATGTCTCTCCCGACGGAGTGCTGCTGACCGCCGAAGGAAGCTGCGAAGGGCAGATTTTGTGCGAACCCAGGGGAACGGGTGGTTTCGGCTATGATCCGTTATTTTTCGTTCCTTCTTTGGGCAAAACGATGGCCGAAATGACGCTGGCGGAGAAAAACGCCGTCAGTCACCGGGGGCAGGCCCTCAGGAATATGGCCACAAAATTGGCGAGGTATTTTCATGAGAATCGGTGTGATTAGCGATACCCATGGCGATCAGGCGTCAATCCGCCGGGCGGTGGCGGCAGCCGGGCCGGTCGAGATGTGGCTGCATGCCGGCGACTATAGCCAGGACGCCGCCTTTTTGGCCGAATACACCGGAGTGCCGGTAACGGCGGTGGCCGGCAATTGTGACGGGACAACCACCGCGAAAGTCGATGAATTTATCACCGCCGCAGGTAAGCGGATCTGGCTGACCCACGGTCATCGCTACCGGGCCCGCGAGCGGCGCGGCGAACTCATCTGGTGGGGCAGGCAGTACGAGGTCGACATTGTCGTCTTTGGTCATTCCCATGTCGCCGATAGTTATTGGAGTGATGATCTGCTGGTATTCAATCCAGGCAGCCCGGCCCTTCCTCGCGGCGAGGGCGGCGCCAGCTGCGGGCTGCTGGTCGTCGAGGCCGGACAGGTTGCGGCAGAAATTTTGGCATTATAAAAAAGGCCAGTGGCTTATCGCCGCTGGCCTTTGGTGTTCTGCAGACTTCATTTTAGGATTGGGGAACTGGTCAGCTCCCGGGAAACCCTTTCTTGGCGAGATCGGCCAGGAAGAGGCTGTTCGGCAATGGCAGGGAGACGCTTTTTTGGGTAAACGCCGACTGATACAGCGCCAGGATGATTTCCAGTGAATTTCGTCCTGCGGCTCCGGAAACTGCGGGTTCCCTCCCGGTCTGGATGGCGGTGACCATATCCTGGAACTGGAGCTGGTGGGCTTCGAAGGAGACTGCCGGGCTGCTCACTCCGGCATTGTCGGTATTGCTGCCGCCTTTATAGGTATAGCCTGACTTCAGTTGGACGGAGATGAGCACATCATTTTCAATGACCGCCGTTCCCTCGCTGCCGTATACGTCAACTCTCGATACCAGGCCGGGATAGGCACAGGTGGTGCCTTCGATCACCCCCAGGGCGCCGGAGGAGAACCGCACGGCGGCAGCGGCGGTGTCTTCCACCTCAAGGCCGGCATGGCCGAAGGTGCCGCAGTGGGCGGTGATGTCCGCCACAGGCCCCAGGAGATATTGCAGCATATCAATATAATGGATGCCCTGGTTCATCATTACGCCACCCCCATCGAGAGCCCAGGTGCCGCGCCAGGCAGCGCTGTCGTAGTATTCCTGGCTCCGGTAGAGCTTGATGTAACAGCCGCCAAAAAGCAATTTCCCCAACTTGTCTTGTGCCAATAATTCTTTTAGAGCGATGACTCCCTCGCTGTAGCGGCGCTGAAAGATCACCCCCAGTTTTACGCCCTGGGCCCGGCAGGTTTCGATCAGCGCATCGGCTTTTTCCAGGCTGACATCAATGGGTTTTTCAATCAGCACATGTTTGCCTGCCAGGGCGGCGGCGATGCCATAGTCGGCGTGAGTACCGCTGGCGGTGCAGATAGAAACTGCGTCAATGTCCGGGCGGCGCAGCATTTCCCCCAGATCGGTGTATCCGTCGCATTGCTGCTGGGAAGCCAGCTCTTGCACCTTGGCGGCCGAACGGCCGTAAATGGCTACAAGCTCGGCATCGTCAATGGCGGCGATGGCCTGGGCATGAGTTGGCACGATGGACCCGGAACCGATGATGGCAAATCTTACTTTACGCATGAATTTCCCTCGCTTTATTTGTGTGATTGTGGCTATCTTGGCGATTGGGAGGCCAGACTCCTTTCGGGAGAATGCCACTGGACGAATTTTAGCCGGCTGGCAGCGGAAAAAGCATTCTTTCGTCCGGGCGGACAGAAGAATGCTGTAGGATTCAGGGGTCTTTCGCCTGCTACTTCTCGAGGAAGTCGGCGCGGATGGGGGTGAAGGCATCAATGAGGACCGAGTCTTCCTCCAGTGCGACAACACCGTGAATCATATTTTTGGGGGCGTAGTAGCTGTCCCCCTGTTTAGCAAGCCGGGTTTCGCTTCCCGTCAAAATCTCGAAACTGCCTTTGGCGACATAGCCGATTTGCTCATGATCCTCATGCTTGTGTGGGATGCCGATGCCGCCCTTTTGAAAACGATATTCCACCAGCATGAGGCTGTCGCCGTAGTTGATAATCCGGCGGCGCACCTTCTCGTCCACTTGTGTATACTGAGTGTCATTCTGTTCAGCCATCGCTATTCTCCCTCCAACTATCGATCATCTGCGCTGTGGTATATTGAAAGAGCGCTATCCTTATTGTAAGAACAATCAACTGCTTTGTCGCGCCCGGGCGTTGTGGTAAAATATTGTTAGATTGCGATGCCGAGGCGGGTGACGAGGGTGTTTTCTACCAATGATTTCAAATTCGATCTGACCGAACATCCCTTTCAGTTGATTCATTGGCACCGGACCGCGGTACAGGAGAACTGGGATAAGTACCACGCCCATCAGGGCATGGAATTCATTTTTGTCCATCACGGCAAGGGGATCGTGATTATCGATCAAAACATCTATACTTTCGGTCCCGGAACGCTGATGTATTTTCAGCCTTTTCAGTTGCACCGGGTCAAAGCGGAACTGGCGGATGAGGAACATTATGTCCGCTCGAAGTTTTTGTTTGAACCGTCGCTCATCGATGGCTATCTCGACCATTTCGCAGCAGTGCAACACTTCTTCCGGTATCTCTGGCAGGGTCGGCTGCCAGCCCAGGTGATAAATCTGGCTGATACCGGGACCGATCTGCCGGCCATCCTGGAGCTGTACCGTGCAAAAGAACCGGGGGGCAGAGGGCAGACCATCGAGGAATTTGCGCTCTTCGTCAGCGTCTTTTTTCAGTTTTTGCAGGGATGTTGGCAGCGGCAGGGTGAAGATTCGAAAAATATCCAGTTTAGGCATGTACATTATGCCGAGGAAATTATGCGCTGGGTTGACGCCCATTTTCAGGAAGAGTTTACCCTGAATGCACTGGCGCAGCAACTGCATCTGTCCAACTGCCATATTTCTCATTTGTTTCGCAAGGCAACCGGCAGCAGTATCACCGAATACCTGATCTCCCGTAGACTGCGCGAAGCCTGTTTGCTCCTCAGGACGACCCCGGCTTCGGTGCAGGAAATAGCCGATGGCGTGGGCATCACCAATGTTTCTTATTTTTGTCAGTTGTTCAAGAAGAAGTATGGGGAGACACCGGCCCAATACCGGACAAAGGCCGCCCGATGACCAGACTGGAAGAGAAAGCCACCGCTGCAGCGGTGGCTTTTAATGTGTCAATATATCAATAAAAATATTCTATCGCCTATAGCCTGAATTTGCCGATGGCGCGCTGAAGGTCCTGGGCTAATTTCGCCAGTGCCTGGCTGGATGAGGCGATTTCTTCGAGCGAAGCCAGCTGCTGCTGGGTTGCTGTAGAGACCGACTGGGTATGGGTGGCGGCGGTTTTGCTCACAGCGTCGATCTCCCGTACCGCGGCCACGATAGCGGCGCTGTTGTCGGTCATCTCAGACATGGAAGATGAAATTTCTCCGGCCTGCTTCGATACTTGGCTCACCAGGGTGACAATGCTGGTAAAGGTTTCAGCAGCCGAACCGACGACAGAGGCGCCCTTTTTTACCTCCACTGTGCCGGTGGTCATTGAGGTTACCGCCTTTTCGGTTTCCCCTTGTATTTCAGCGATGAGCAGCGCGATTTGCTTGGCGGCGTCTTCCGATTGTTCCGCCAGTTTACGCACCTCTTCGGCCACCACTGCGAAGCCTCGGCCCTGTTCACCGGCCCGGGCCGCTTCGATGGCGGCGTTGAGGGCTAGGAGATTGGTCTGGCCGGCAATATTGGTGATGGTGTCGATGATTTGTCCGATTTCCTTCGAACGGCCGCCAAGGTCGGTCACTACCTTCGCCGATTGGTCTACTGTCTTTTCGATGTCTGCCATTTGCTGAATGGCGGTATCGATGACCTTGGCCCCCTCACCGGCTGCGTCTGCCGTTTTCGCGGAAATGTCGGTGGCGTTGTGGGCGTTGGTGGCGATGTGCCCAGTGCTGGCTGACATCTTTTCTACCGCCACGGTAACGGCTGCAACGGCTGCAACTTGCTTGTCAGCACCATCAGCGACCTGCCTGATCAGTGTCGCCACTTGGCCGGAGGCCTGGGCGGACTGTTCTGAGGTGGCAGTCAATTGCTCGGAAGAAGCCGATAGTTGCTCTGAACTCTGGGCGATATTTTGCACCAACTCACGTAAATGTTCCACCATGATGCCAAACGCTGTCGCCAGGTCGCCGACCTCGTCTTTGGTAGACAGACTGAGTCTGGCGATGTCGAGATTGCCGGCAGCAACTTGTTTGGCCTGGTCGGCGATGGCTTTGATGGGCCTGACAATGCGGTTGGTGAATAGATTACCCAGCAGGCCGATGAGGAAGATGAGTGATGCCAAAGCGAAGAATAGCCTGTTGCGCATGCTGTTTAGGGGCTGCATGACCACGTCCTGCGGAGTTTGCGAACAGATCAGCCACCCGGTCATGGCGTCGCGGACATAATAGATTATCTGTTTGGTGCCGGTTTCGTCCACTACCACTGCCGTGCCGCTGGCTCCGAGTGCCGCCGTCTGGACGAAGGGCAGCTTATTCATGTCTTTATGCTCTTTGCCGATGGCAGCGTCGGAGTGGGCGACCATTTTGCCGCTGCGGTCGATAATGAACAACTGTTGACTGGGAGAAGTTCTTTCCAGCAGGAACTTGTTGAGAATATCGAGAATCACCGAACCGTGCATGACGCCGACAATATTGCCGCTGCTATATAAGGGAACAGCCATAACTACAATGGCTTGGGCGTTGGCGTTACGGCTGATCAGCACGTCGGAAATCGCGGTTTTGCCCTGTATGGCATCCTTGAAAAACTGTCTGTCTTTCAGGTCCAGCAGCTTGTCCCCGTCGCTGCGGATGCGCTGCATTCCGGAGGTGTCCATGGTGACAATATACATGTCGGGGAAGAGTTTGACTGCATTGGTTAATAATGGCCTGATCGCGGGGTCGTCGATTTTTATGATGTCAGGATTTTGGGCCAGCAGCTTGAGGCCACCCAAATGGTAGTCGAGATACTTGTTGATATCGGCCTGGACGGATTTTACCGCATTCAGGCCGCCCATTTCGTTTTCGGCCATGAATTTTTCCTGAAGAAGGTTGTAAAAATAGACTGACGTCAACAGCAGCGGAATACAGCCCACAACCAGGAGAATGGTGATTAGTTTCCGTTTCATTCTTTTCAACCTCTCTGCTGTTTTGTCTTGTTCGCAAGCAGTATGTCCCCTCAATGCAACACAAAAGAGCAGGACATGCCTGAGCGTGAAATATATTGTCATATTTTATCATATTATGTAAGGGAGAGGGGCGTCAAGCTTTTTGTCGGGAAATAGACTGGGGGAATTTGAATCAAAGACAGTCCATTGTCTTGAGACAATTTCTTGCTTATCGGCCTATTGATGTATTAATATGTAAGATGTTGGATGACGCTATTTATCAGGTGGGCGGAGATGTGACGGTGGATTTTATGCGGAGCTTGGGGCCATCATGCCGGACGGTGCTCAATGTTGTCCTGCTTGTTGGGCTTGCAGGAATGGTTTATATCTATCCTTTTCATACCGATTTTCGTTTTACGGTCAGTGTAGCCATTCTGGCGGCCCTGCTCTTGTATTTTCAGCGCATACCGGCTACGGTTACGGCTTTGTTGAGTGGTATTATTATGTTTTTGGGGCGGGCCGCTGTTCAGCATCTGTTTACAGCTGCTGAGCCGGCACAAATCATTGTCGCCAACTTCCCGTCTGTTGTCTATTACTTGTCTTATGGTCTGTTGTTTCAAAATCTGCGGATTCGCCAGCTTGTCGGTAACGTACCGGCGCTGGTTTTGCTGCTGAGCATGATCGATATCCTGAGTAACGGCATTGAACTTTGGGTCCGGGCCGAACCTCTGGCCGGGGGGGTTGAAGCAGTGGCCTCAAGTATCATTGCAGTGGCTGTTGTCCGGGCGGTGCTGGCCGCCGGCGGCTACTATGCCCTGAGTCGTTACCGGGCGTTTATTTTGGCGGAGGATCAAATGGGGCGCTACACTGGGCTTACGGTGATGATCGCCCAGATGAAGGCCGAACTGTTTTACTTGAATAAATCCTCCCAGGCAATTGAACACATTATGGAGGATAGCTACTGGCTGTATAAAAAGCTGCAGTCTCGTGAACCGGCTGGTGATACCGGGGCCGATCAGGCGCTGGCTGTCGCCAGAAATATTCATGAGATAAAAAAGGATTATTCCCGGGTGGTGGCGGGAATGGAGGCCATCCTCCAACCGTCGGCCGAAGTCGGGGGTATGAGGCTGTCAGAAATCTTTTTCATTATGGAACAAAATACCCAGCGGTATTTAACTGGCATCAAGAAAACCATCGAGCTGGGCTTTGACTATACAGCTGACTTTGTCACCACCCAGCATTATTTACTTGTGTCCATTCTGGACAACCTGATCACCAATGCCATCGATGCTTGCGGTGAGACAGGACAGATCAAGGTCAGCGAAAGCAGTGTCGCCGGCCAGGCTATTTTTGTGGTTGAGGATGACGGCTGCGGTGTCAAACAAGAAGATCTGGAACTGCTGTTTCAGGTGGGGTATTCTACGAAGTTTTGTCCTGTAAGCGGAAAAATGTCGACCGGGCTGGGTCTCGCCCATGTAAAGAATCTGACTGAATCGCTAGGCGGCACGGTCAGTGTTGTCTCCAGCCAGGGGCAGTCGACCCGGTTTACGGTGGCGCTGCCGCTGGAAAATCTCGTGGGACCAAACAGTTAAGGCAAGAACAGGGCGAGGAGAAAGGGGAGGATAAGAATGCCGATGCGTTTTGCTATTGTCGACGACGACATCAGTATCCGCAAAATTATCCGCAACATCATTGAAGAACATGGCTTGGGAACGGTGGTGGTGGAAAGCGCCGATGGCCTTGTCGCGGAAAAAGCCATCATCGAGTCCCGACCGGATATTGCCATAGTTGACCTCCTGCTTCCCGGTCAAGATGGGGTAGAGCTGATCAAAAGGCTGCAGGAGCTGCCGTTATCGCCAGCGCTCATTATGATTTCAGAAAGCCGCAGCCAACCGATGATTACTGAGGCCTATCAGCAGGGTATCGAGTTTTATATTCATAAACCGATCAACGTTCTGGAATTGATCACCATCATCAAAAAAGTCCGGGAGAGCCATCAGCTGAAAAAGACCATTTCCCTCATTTCTCAGGCGACAGCACCCTATTCCAGTCCCGGGTCTGCGCCGCCGGCCGGCGAATACGGACAGAATGATTTTATTTACAAAGCGTTTTCTGATTTGGGGATTATTAGTGAGGCCGGCGTAAAGCATATCTACCAGTTGACGCAGATGATTGCCGGCGGCGGGACGCTGACCGTCGATCTGCCGTACCAGCTCAATGAGAAATACCAGTTGATGGCTCAAAGCGCCAACCTGGATACCAAAACCATTGAGCAGCGGGTGCGGCGGGCAATCGCCAAAGGTCTGCAGAATCTCGCCAATCTTGGGGTGGAAGACTATTATAATGATCGCTTCCAGACCTACAGCACAGCACTGTTTGATTTTAGCGAGGTGCGCCAGGAAATGAACTTTGTCCAGGGGAAAAGCCCCTATCACGGCAAAATCAATGTTAAGAAGTTTATCGAAGGATTGATCTTTCTGGCCACCACCAAACGGCTCCCGTAAAGATGAACCTGTTTTCAGAAAACACAAAAGATTGTCCAAGAGTAAAGGACAATCTTTTTGTTGTTTTCTGTAGTTTTTGTCACCTCCCCAGGTAAAATTAGCATAGAAAAAATAACACAAAGGGGGAGTCGGCAGTGGCGAATGGCAAGGGAAAAGGGATCGGCCTTTCCAGCCAGATTTTCATCGGATTGTTACTTGGTATTATTTTCGGTTATGTATTTCCCCATTATGGCGAAGCTCTCAAACCCCTCGGCGACATCTTCATCCGGATGATCAAGATGATTGTTGTGCCTTTGATCTTCAGTTCGTTGGTCATGGGAATCGCCGGTACCGGCGACTTTAAACAACTGGGGCGGCTTGGCGCTAAGGCTATTATCTGGTTTGAGGTAGCCACCACTGTGGCGCTATTCGTCGGCCTGGCGGTCGTCAACCTGTTGCAGCCCGGCGTGGGTGTCACCCTGACCGCCGGCGATGCCAGCGCGGTGGCCACCGCAGCAAAGAAATCGGTAGATATGCTGCAGATGATCATTAATATTTTCCCGACCAATGTTGTTGATGCAGCCGGCAGAGGCGATATGCTGCAGATTATCCTGTTCTCCTGCTTCTTCGGCGTAGCGGCCGCAAGCATGGGCGAGGCAGGAAAGCCGGTGGTCAACTTTGCCACCAGCGTCGCCGAAGTCATGTTCAAATTTACCCACTATGTCATGCGTGTTGCTCCCATCGGCGTATTTGGTGCGATCGCCTATACTGTTGGAAAATTTGGCCTGGGGATGCTTATCCCGTTGGGAAAACTGGTTTTTTCGCTCTATTTTGCCTTGGCGGTTTTCGCTTTCCTGCTGCTGCTGTTTGCCGCGGCGGTAGCCAGGGTTAATACCTTCCATTTGCTGCGAGCGCTAAAAGAACCACTGCTCCTGGCCTTCTCCACGGCCGCCAGTGAAGCGGCCCTGCCCATCGCAATGAAGAAATTGCAGCAGTTCGGGGTACCTAAACACATTGTTACCTTTGTGCTGCCGACCGGCTATACCTTTAATCTTGACGGCTCGACCCTCTACAGCTGCCTGGCGGTTGTCTTCATTGCTCAAATGTATGGCGTCGACTTTCCGCTAGCCACTCAGCTTGTTATGCTGCTTACCCTGATGGTGTCGACGAAGGGAATTGCCGCAGTGCCTGGCGCCTCCCTCATCGTTATCGCCGGGACGGCTGCAGCCTTCGGACTGCCGGTCGAAGGGGTGGCCATCATCCTCGGCGTGGACCGGATTCTCGATATGGCCCGGACAACATGCAACGTTCTTGGCAACTGTGTGGCGACCATCGTGGTAGCCCGCTGGGAGAATGAACTGCCCCATGAAGTTCTGCAGACGGCCTATGCGCAAAGCTACGAAGACTAGGGCCTAGCGCAACACACCAACAGAATTTTTCGCCGGCCCGTCCGGACAAAACAAAAACCCCGCCAGACATGTTGCAGTGTCTGCGGGGTTTTCTGCTTATTTATTCATCATGGCCTTTGCGGTTGAGATTGTGTTCACTCATATGCTGCAGCAGTGTTTGTTCCGCCTTTTCCATGTGCTTGCGGGCCACTTGTTGAGCTAGCACCGGATTTCGTTCCGCCAGGGCTTCGACCAGACGGCGGTGCTCTTCCAGCGAGCGTTTGGCGCGACCAGGATAGGCGTATGAGATGGCTCTGAAGGGGGTAAATTTTTCCCGCAGATTATTGATAATGTTGGCCAGTGTTTTATTGTGGGTGGCGCTGTACAAAATGTCATGAAAGCGGCAATCGGCCTCAACCAGTTTTGCGGTGGCTTCCAGGTCGATCAGTTCACCGATTTCCACCAGCAGGCGTTCCAGCTTCTCTAGATCCTCTTCTGTCATGCGCTCTGCCGCCAGTCCGGCTGCCAGCACTTCCAGGGCGGTACGGATTTCGAATACTTCATTGATGTCCCGGATCGAAAGGTCGGCCACGTATGTACCGCGGCGAGGGACCATGACGACAAAGCCTTCCTGCTCCAGTTTGCGAATGGCTTCGCGGACCGGGGTGCGGCTGACCCGGAGTTGTTCCGCCAGCTGATTTTCCATGATGCGTTCACCCGGCTGCAGAGCGCCGCTGGTGATGGCGATCCGGAGAGCGTCGAACACCACTTCGCGGAGCGGCTTATAATTGTCGAGATTGATTGGGGATAAACCAGGCATGATTGTTCCTCCCGGCAGCAATATTTTGGCCCGCTCAAGCGGGTATGAAGCGGAAAAACGTATTAGATATAAAATAGCACAGATTTTTGTGATTGGTCAATATTGTTGGTGCAAGTTGTTCCAGAGATTCTCGATTCGCTACTATAAATGGAAGGAAATTCATGACTTGATACCGAAAATAACCATAATCTTCTGTATTTATCAAGGCTACAAGAACGGCCCAAAAAGCAGCGGCAGTTATCCAATTTGGCCTCGGCTGCGACGGGCAGCGCTCGGCCATGAAACAGACTGGTAAAATTATTATATATTAAGGGGGAGAAATCGTATGACCATTAGAGATGAAGCGTTAAAAATGCACCGGGACCATCAAGGCAAACTGCAGGTGGCCAGCAAAGTGCCGCTCAACAACATGCATGATCTCAGTATTGCCTACACGCCAGGCGTGGCCGAGCCCTGCAAAGAAATCAAAGCCAATCCGGAACTGTCTTTCGAGTATACCTGCCGCGGCAACATGATCGCTGTCGTTACCGACGGCACCAGGGTGCTGGGCCTTGGCGACATCGGTCCGGAAGCGGCCATGCCGGTGATGGAAGGAAAATGCGTTCTCTTTAAAAAATTCGGCGATGTTGACGCTGTGCCTATTTGCCTGGGGACTAAAGATCCGGAGAAAATCATCGAAATGGTCAAGCTGCTTGAACCTACATTCGGTGGAATCAATCTCGAAGACCTATCGTCCCCCAAATGCTATGATATCGAAGATACCCTCAAAAAGGAAATGAAGATCCCGGTATTTCACGATGACCAGCACGGCACTGCGATTGCGGCTTTGTCCGGCGTTCTCGGTGCTCTGCGGTTCGTCAAAAAAGACCTGAAAAATGTGAAGTGTGTTGTCAATGGCGCCGGCGCCGCCGGGACCGCCATCGGCCGGATACTGGTTTATGCCGGGGCGCAGGATGTCACCATGGTGGACGTCCCTGGCGCACTCTACGACGGTATGCCGGGACTCAACCGGGTTCAGGCCGAGCTGGCCAAAAACACCAACAAAGCCAAGAAACAGGGCAATCTCGCTGAAATCGCCAAAGGCGCCGATGTTCTCATCGGGGTGTCCGCGCCTGGCGTGTTCACCAAGGAAATCATCGGCAGTATGGCCAAGGACTCTGTCGTTATCGCCATGGCCAACCCGGTGCCGGAAACCTATTACGCCGACGCCAAGGCAGCAGGCGCAAGAGTGGCCGGGACTGGCCGGTCGGACGCTCCCAATCAGGTCAATAATTCCTCGGTCTTCCCGGGCGTATTCCGTGGGGCGCTAGATGTACGGGCCACCCAGATCAACGACGACATGAAGGTGGCGGCAGCCCAGGCCATTGCCAATATTATCCCTGACAAAGAACTGCGCGAAGACTATGTTGTGCCAGAAGTGTTCAACCCGCTGGTAGCACCGGCAGTGGCCGCAGCGGTAGCCCGTGTGGCCATGGAAACAGGTGTGGCCAGGATCAAAGTCGATCCGGAGGAAGTGCGGGCCAAAACCGCCGCCAGGGTCAATTTAGGCAAATAAGAGGAGGGTGAATATGCGCACCATCCAAGCCGCCCTAATCACCGAAGCGGTAGCCAAACTATGTATTGACGCCAACTACTACCTGTCGCCTGATATCCAGGACGCGCTGGAAAGAGGCCGGCAGGTCGAGGAGTCGCCGCTGGGCCGGGAAATCTTCAGCCAACTGGTGGAAAACGCCTGCATCGCCCGCAGCGAAGATATCCCCATCTGCCAGGATACCGGCATGGCTGTCATTTTTATGGAGCTCGGCCAGGACGTTCACATTGAAGGCAACCTTAACGATGCGGTAAACGCCGGTGTGGCTAAGGGCTATATCGATGGTTATCTGCGCAAGTCGGTTGTCGATGATCCCTTGTTTGACCGAAAGAACACAAAAGACAATACTCCGGCCATCCTGCACCTTAGCCTGGTGCCTGGGGAAAAAATCAAGATTCTCATGGCTCCCAAGGGTTTTGGCAGCGAAAACATGAGTGCACTGAGAATGATGCCGCCATCCGCCGGTGTGGATGGGGTGAAGAAATTCGTTGTCGACACGGTCGCGGCTGCCGGACCCAATCCCTGTCCGCCGATTGTTGTCGGGGTGGGGATCGGCGGTACCATCGAAATAGCCGCCCTGCTGGCGAAAAAAGCCCTGACCCGGCCCATCAACCGGCGGAACGCCAACCCCAACTACGCCAAGCTGGAAGGCGAGCTGCTGGAACTGGCCAATAAGACCGGGGTCGGTCCGCAGGGACTCGGCGGCACGATTACCGCGCTGGGCGTCAATGTCGAGTACTTCCCGGCTCACATCGCCGGGACGGCGGTGGCAATCAATATTAATTGCCATGCTACCAGGCATGCTGAGACGGAATTGTAGGGGGGAGCAAAATGGCAGAGCAGATTCGGATCACGACGCCGCTGACGGCCCAAATGGCTGCCAAGCTCAAGGCCGGCGATGTTGTGCTGATCACTGGCACCATCTACAGTGCTCGCGACGCAGCCCACAAGCGAATGGTAGATGCCCTTGAGCGAGGGGAAAAGCTGCCGGTGGACCTGACCGATCAGATCGTTTATTATGTGGGGCCCAGCCCAGCTAAACCGGGGCAGCCTATCGGTTCGGCTGGACCAACCACCAGCGGGCGGATGGATGCTTATACCCCCCGGCTACTGGCCGAAGGCCTGCGCGGCATGGTTGGTAAAGGGTACCGTTCCCCGGCAGTGGTTGAGGCGATGAAAAAATACGGAGCAGTTTACTTTGCTGCTACCGGCGGGGCGGCGGCCCTGATCGCCAAAAGCATCAAAAAATACACTGTAATGGCTTATGATGACCTTGGCACTGAGGCGCTGGCGGCTTTTGCGGTGGAAGATTTCCCGGCGATTGTCGTCATTGACAGCACTGGTCGTGATTTTTACCAGGAAGGCCAAAAAAAGTACTGCCGCCTGTAAGTCGTAGTTGACTTGACAAACCCTGATCCCAGGTGGTATTATAACGATGTTGTTCAGTTGTAGCCGAGGGTAATGCCTCGGCTACAAACAATTTATTATGTAAATAAGGCTTGACGAAGTACTGGCGGTATAGTATAATAACTTTTGCGGTTTACGGGGCGTGGCTCAGCTTGGTAGAGCACCTGGCTTGGGACCAGGGGGTCGCAGGTTCGAATCCTGCCGCTCCGACCATATAATTTTTTTCGTGCGGGTGTAGCTCAATGGTAGAGCTCCAGCCTTCCAAGCTGGTCACGTGGGTTCGATTCCCATCACCCGCTCCACAACTTAATGTATGGGGTATTCCATTGTTTGAGACTTAAAGGACATCTTTGCTGTTTGGCAAAGATGTCCTTTCATTTTGTACCTGTGTCTTAATTAGATGCGTGTAAATAATGGTTTAAATCCAGAGCACCCTCCTTCCGTCCCGTGTAACTGACTGAATCAATTATGCTCGAATGCCGTTAAAGGGTTTGGTTCAGCGATTGGAAAATCACAAGAAATATATCCAATTTTATGCAGGGAAATATCGGAAATTGTCGAAATGGCATAGTGATGGGAGGGGATGACTATTTTTCAAGCCATTGTGGGACATAGTGAGGATGTTTTGACAGCACAAGCTGTCAAGGAGGTTCTTGACCAGGTCAAAGCTCGTTTGTCAGTGGTTCAGCCTCGGGCTGGCTTGCTTTTTTGTTCCGTCGATTTTGATCACGCGCTGATCCTGTCTGAAATACAGGCGGCTTTTCCCGGAATGGAACTGACTGGCTGTACAACAGATGGCGAGCTCTCTTCCGTGATGGGTTTTAATGAAGATTCGCTGACTTTGATGGTGTTTGTTTCAGATACAGTCGAGATGCGAGCCGGAGTCGGACGTTTGGCTGCTTCCCGCGGGGAAGCGGCGGGCCGGGATGCAGCGACTTCGGCGCGAGTTGCTTTGCAGAGCAGAATGGGGGAAGAGCGGCTTGCGATTATTTTGTCCGATCCGCTCAACGCCGGGATTTCAGATGTTGATAAGGGGGTTCAGGGGGTGTTGGGCCGAAGCTTTCCAGTGATTGGCGGTGCTTCAGCAGCTCACTCGAAGCAACGGAAGACCTTTCAGTTTTGCAATGGTGAAGTGTTGACCGATGGAGTAGTATTGCTCCTGTTCGCCGGCCCGGTAGAGTTCTCGTTTGGCATAAAGGGAGGCCACTCGTCGCTCGGACCCAAAGTGCCGGTAACGAAGGCCAAAGATAACGAGTTGTACCAGCTTGATGGCAGACCTGCAGTCGAATACTTTCGCCAATATATCGGCGACTATGATCTTTTTATGAACTACTGTCTGGCGGTATATGAGAAGGATCGCGCGAGCTTCTATGTGCGGAGCGCCCCGGCCTCTGACCTCGAAAAAGGCAGTGTGAAGCTCAATGGACGCGTTCCCGAGGGAGCGATGGTACAGATAGGGACCGCTGACAAAAAGAACATTGTTCAGTCCTGCAACGAATCGATTCTCAGCGCAAGGAGCTCCTATCCTGGCACAAGCCCGGCCGCAGCCCTGTTTTTTTCCTGCGCTGGCCGCAAAATGATCATGGGCACTCAAATCGTTCAGGAAGTGCAGGCGGTGCAGCGTCATTTGCCGGATATTCCGTTTTCAGGGCTTTATTGCTATGGTGAATTTGCTCCTGTGGAGAAGGGGGCCCAGTATATGTTTCATGGTACAACGTTCATTACCTTGCTGCTGGGTTCGGCTGAAGGATAAACTGGAGGGAACCGCGTGGAACAAGCAAACGGGGAAGAACGAATCGCCGCCTTGGAACGGGAAAACCGCATTATCAAGAAAAAGCTGGAACGCAGCGAGGCCAACCGGGCGCTGGTGGAAGAGGCGCTGGCAAGCCATATCGAAGTGATTAGAGTCCGCTATGCCGAGGCTGAGGAATCACGCGACGAGTATTGCGAGTTGAGCGCGAAACTGCGGGCTGAGATCGAGCAGGAGTACCTCGAAAAGGAAAAGATGAATGAAAAGCTGTTTCGGTTGGATCGTCTTAATCTAATTGGCGAGATGGCGGCCATTATTGGCCATGAGGTGCGCAATCCCTTGACCTTTGTCCGCGGCTATTTGCAGTTTTTTGAGGACAAGAGCGTGTTTGGCCAATATAAAGAAAACCTCGGGCTGATGATCGAGGAACTCGACCGAGCGAACTCCATCATAACGGAGTTTTTGTCGTTGGCTAAGAATAAGAAAACCGCCCTGCGGGCGGGCAATCTCAAAAACATTCTGTTGGCTATCAGGCCCCTGTTGGACGTTGAAGCCATTCAGAGGGGACATGAGCTGGACCTTGAACTTCAGGATACTCCTGACATCCTTATGGATGAAAATCAAATCAGGCAAATGGTTATCAACTTGGTTCGCAATGGTCTGGAGGCGATGGTCAAGCCAGGCCGCATGTCTATCAAGACCATTGTCGATGGCGATACAGTAGTATTTTCTGTGAAGGACTCGGGGATAGGCATCCCGGCGGAGATAATGGAGAAAATCGGCACTCCTTTTTTTACTACGAAGGAAAACGGGAGCGGTCTTGGGCTGACGGTAACCTCTCGTATTGCTGAGCGTCATCAGGCTTTGATTCAGTTTGCATCTTCCCCGGGGGAGACGACGGTCGCCATTTGTTTCCCAGTTTCGAGGCGGGGTGGTAAAATATAACTCCTCCATGTGTTTTGACGATGGATTCGTTCGTGAGCGGGGGTGAGGTGAAGTCTAGTAGGCGAGATTGGTGACGCGAGAATGACCTTTACATTGGGTTGAATCGATAACCAAAGCCCCATATTGTTTCGATGTACTCGGGATTCGACCGGTCTTTTTCGATTTTTTTCCGTATTTTTTGGATATGGACAGCGACAGTGGCGGTATCGCCGGAATATTCATCACTCCACAGGGTGTTAAAGAGATGCTCCTTGCTAAAAACGATGTTTGGATTCGATGCGAGGAAAACTAAAAGTTCATATTCTTTTGTTGTCAATTGGATTTCGCTTGCGTTGACAAAGACTTTATGCGAGGCAGTATTGATTTCTAATCCTTTATGTTGTATTACATCGGAAGCGGCCTTATGGCCTTTGAGACGCTCATATCTTTTAATATGGGCTTTGATCCTGGCTGTAAGTTCGGCAGGGCTGAAGGGTTTCGTCAAATAATCATCTGCGCCATAATCCAATCCTCTGATTTTATCAATATCTTCACTTTTAGCTGATACGACAATGACCGGTATTTCCTGGTTTTTCCTGATTTCTTTGATGATTTCATAGCCGTCTTTATGTGGTAGCATCAGATCGACGACGACAACGTCATACATACCGGAAACAGCCTTTTTCAGACCTTGTAACCCATCTTGCTCGATATCTGCTTTGTAGCCGTTTAATTGCAGATAATCGCGCTCCAGTTCGGCGATATCAAGGTCGTCTTCAATAATCAGAATACGTGTCATTGCCAGCCCTCACCTTCGCTGTTGCACAAAATCGGGAGCATGATAGTGAAACAAGTGCCCTCGCTTGTTATGCTGGAAACGGTAATTTTCCCTTGATGGGCTTCCACTAGTTCCTTGGCGATGGCCAACCCTAAGCCCGTACTTGCATAGTCTTTGGGCCGTTCGCTGTCAGCGCGGTAGAATCGGTCAAAGATAAAAGGAAGCTTGTCTGCAGGAATGCCTGATCCATTGTCTTTGACGTCAATGCAGACGAAACCGTCCTGACGGCAAAGCTTAACCTGTATGGACAAATTGGTTTCAGGCCCGTGCTGAACGGCATTGCTTATCAGGTTGTTAAATGCCTGGTGAAAGCGTTTCCCGTCGAGACTGACCCAACAATCAGCTTCTAAGTTCACAGTATACTGAACCCCAATGTTGCGTTCTTCCAAGTCGAAGGTGTACTCTTCCATCAGGTCATCCATAAAGGCCCGAATATTTACGTCTTCATAGTGGAATTCCAGCTTTTGCATATCCAATTTTGAGAATAAAAAGAGATCATCAATCAGTTTATTCACGAAAATGATGTTTTGGTGGACTGTTTTCAAGTACTTGTTTCGGTGTTCGGCAGAGGTGGCCGTTCCGTCCAATAAAGCTTCTATATAGCCTTGAATTGTTGTTATCGGTGTCTTCAAATCGTGGGATATATTGGCGATGAGGGCCTTGCGATTTTCTTCGTATTCAGCCTGCAACTTTTCGCTTTCCGATAATCTGGCGGTCATTTCATTGAAAGACGCAATTAAAAAACCAAGATCATTTGGCTTGTCGTACTCAATGTTAATATCGTAGTTCCCCTTGGCGACCTCATCCAGCCCTTGTTTTAAATTTTCCATGGGTTTGAAAATTCTTTTTTCCAAACGCAGCAGGAAGAAAAACTGCCCAATCTCTTTGATAATAATTAAAGCGGCGAAAAAAACGCCGATTCCTTTGAAGCCAACCCAGCTAAACAATAGATAAAGGATGATCAGATTAAATACCAAGGCGGCAGGGCGGAGATAGCGGAAATACTTGTAGTGCCGCAAGAACTGATGGGAATGCCGATGAAGTTCATCCAGATGGCGGAATTTTTCGTGAAGGTGGAGCCGGTCTTGACTGTCTGAGCAAAAACATGCGTGGGGGCGTCGCCTGTGCCTGAACATAAATATCACCCGTTTTTCTGAAATATCCTGTCACAACACCATTATATGGTATAGGAATGTAGGGCGCAAAATTTCCTGCGCCCTACATTTCTATAAAACAACTTTTTGCTTAATACTGTAAGCAGACCAAAACTTGTGCGCCATCACCTTGATTACCAGACAAAGGATAATTCAGCCCTTGCCGTCAGATCGTGCGCCACATTCTTTTCGTCTTTTTGGGTCCCGACAAGGGTGGCAACTATCTTCTCAACTTCGCAGTTTTTATTAATGGATAGCTCGACTACAAAATCGATATCAGCCGCCTCGCCGAACTCTTTTAGGAAGGCATGCCGGTGATGGCCATGGCATGCACCGGCATGGTTTATTTTTTCGCGGAGCAGGGCCTTTGTATCTTCAGGCAGGTCGGTGGCATTGAGCGAGATGACGCTGGTTTTGCCGTCCAGCTCTTTGGTTTGCAGGGCGGTTAAGATACTTAAGGCAAAGGCGAGCCTGGATAGTTGCCCCTTTAGTCCTCTGCAGCCATTGGCATGACCGGGATGCAGATGTCTGATGAATTCATGATGTCTGCATTCACCCGAGCGCAGCCTTGTGAATTCGGTATTGCTTTCGTGTTTTACGGTATTTCCTTCGTAATCCAACTCGGAGTTGATTTTGGCCTTGGTTTGCCCGGTCAGCAGGCTTTTTTCGAACTCATTCCGGAGAGAAAATAGCTGGGCCTCATCTTTGTGAACCTGTACCATCAAGGTTCCGTTAAAAGTCTCTTTGTTTTTCATCGTCTTAACCACATCATACAAAGCTTTGATTTTGTTCATTAATAATAACCTCCTTGTTGTTGATGAGGTCATTATAGCGAGAGATATTAAAGCTGCTTTAAAGCATTCTTAAAAGTTTTATAAAAATGGTTAAAATCTTTTTAAAATAATGGTTGGTCAATTTTGGCTTAGCAATAATTTTTGGGGGAAAAAGAGTTGAGATTGTCCTCTGCCGTTATTTTGTTTCGCTTTTGACGGTTAGCTACTATGTTATCATGATATAATAACGCAAGGGCGAAAGTGGCGGACCGGGAACCCTGCCTGTGATTATAACCGGCAAAGGAGGTCTTATCAGTGGCTAAGGAAACGATTCAGACCGGAAATTTGAAATTTGAACTGGCCGATTTAATTGGAAATGCAGAATTAATCATTACCGACATGGACACCGGACATATTGTCACCTTGAGATCTGAAGCCATCAGTAGGACGCCTGGCCGCATGACGGCGCGAGAAATCCTGAAAGAATTCTTGCATAATATTTAATAGGTGGCGTCACTGCATCCAAGAAGCGAAGCAGTGACGCCTCCGTTTTCGCAAGGGGTGTAAACAGTCATACAACTATTACACTTAATGATCTTTAGACATTGCCAAAATCGATCTAATAGTATAAAATGAATATAGACATATAATTAAAAAAATTATTAATGTCGATAAAATTTTCTGAGTAATGAGCACTGGCCCCATTAAATTGAAAGAGATGGGGTTAGCTTGATTTACTTTCGCAAAAGCCATGTGAAATGACAGGCTGATAGCGATACTTTCAGCTAGCGGAGAAAGAAGGCAAGATTGATGATTGATTCAAAGGGACTGACGATTTATCGGATGACCCCTCGGGAAGTCGAACAATTCTTATCGGCAAAGTATGGCGATAAACTTGTGGCAGTCAATGCCCTTAAGCTGGCAAAGCAAAATCAAAAGCGCGTCAACTATGGTCAAGGTTTTCGGGAAAGCACGTACTAGGGCGGTAGACTCCCAGCTTAGGCGGGCTTTGCCCTGATACCTCTGGGGATAAGACGTGGAAATGGTTTGGCGGAGCAAAACCGAATGGCAGTGCCAGGTATCGCAGAAATAGCGCGGCAGGTTTGTATGTAAGCGAGAAAGACCAGCGCAAAACAGAATGGGGCTAGGAGGAAGAATGAAGGGTAAGGATAATTGGTCATTCTACCAAGATTCACACGGAACATGGCGATGGAAGCGGACCACATTCGTCGGTAAGGTTGTTGGCTACTCGCAAGGCTATCAAGACAAGGCAGATTGTATTGCCAATGCTAAAATTGTCGGTTACGTGGGCTAGCAGGCTGATTTGTCTATAGCTCGATTCTTTATGCTCTCTTCGCGCAGGATGATGCAAAGAGCATAAAGAAGAAGCAGGAAGCGCAGTCCGATCTAAAGGCGAGGGACCGAAAGGGGTGCAACGCAGTTGATGAAGACTCATGCTGCTATCGTAAGCATGTTGAGGACCCAGGAAAAAACCTTGACAGCCGAATTCGGCGTCCGTGAGATGGGGCTTGTTTCGTCAAATGTCGAATACAAGCCGGTTTCCAGCGTTTGCTTGTTTGTCGGTGGGTTGGAACCATCTGGTTTTGAGCGACTGCAATCTTACTTGGAAGAGCTGCTGGGGTTGACGGTTCAAGTGATTGCCAGAGCGAATGCCAACGGGGCTTTCCGTCATGTGTTTACTCAGCCTAGGCCGTAACTGGCGACCTTGGCAGGGCGATGGCGGGTTTATGACCCGCTGTTTTTGTTTTTGCGTCCTGCTTGCTTGTGCCGGATCGTTACTAGATATTCACAGCCGATGATTTGTCTGATAGACCTATAATTTCGGAGGATTGTGGAAAAAACATTAATAGTAGGTAAGCAAGGAACGAAAGTTAAGGGGAAGACTAATTTTGTATTTGCATGCAGATAATATGGTTGTCCAGGAGGAGTTATTATGAATGATGTAAAGGATATGCCCCAAGATACACCACAGGAACAGCCTGAAGGTCAGGGCGAAATTGTGATCTCAGAAGAGAAAAAAGCCCATCTCGATAAACTGATTGAAGAATTTAAGTTGACCAATCCGGCAAAAAATAATAAAAAACGCTACAAAGGCATTTTTTAATCTTTGGGCGAAGTTCTTGGGATATTGGCAGAACCGTTTTTTTCAATTGCGCTGTTATTCCGGATGCGGAAAAAAGGGACGTTTTGGAATTGGATAGTAAGTTTGACTAGCGGGCAGCTCATCAGCCAGATGTGCTGCTTTTTGTCATTCGCTGGATTTTAGAGACTTAGCAGTTGATATCAGGCGCCAAGTTGCTTGCTATGAGGCGAAGAATCTATCATGAAAAAATAAATTATTGTATTATTATTCAATATTATTGCTAAAAATGTAAAGTTAGTGGAAAAATATTGACTAGATTTTTTAGACAAACTATAATGTAGGGGATAAAGATTTACAAAAATCAACAAATAATTATAATATTTCCTAAAATGACAACTTAATCATACAGGGCATACTTGTCGAAAGGCAAGGACGCAAAGCCATGGGTCTAAGGGGCGTGGGAGCCTACGATTGCCAGGTTGCACTTTTTTATTGCTACATTTATGTAGATTGAACAGTGAAGACCTGAAAAGGTCTATTTTTTGTGTCTTTTTTATTTAATAGGCTTTTGGCGCGAATTTGACATAGCGGATGAATGGGTATGAAAGAAAAATTGGAGGAAGACAAATGAGGCTCACGTTTAATATAAAACAAAAATTAGTGGTCTATGTGACATTACTGATTATCATGGCCGTGGTGGCGGTTACATTGCCGGCTCTCTATTTCTTTTCGGATAACTTGGAAAAAGCTTATGAACGGCAAGCCTCGGTGGGAGTGGAAGGATTAAACCATGTTTTAGAAAATTATAAAACAGCGGCTGCCAATCAGGCCACCGTTTTTTCCCGGCACCCCGGGGTAATCAAGGCGGTTGAAGAACGGGATACGGCGGGGCTTCTGCGTATTCTCGGACCGCTGGCAAAAGACGCCGGCTTCGACTCGGTCACCATATCTGATGATAAAGGTGTTGTTATTGCCCGGACACATGACGCGAAAATAGGCGACAGTGTCGCCAATCAGGCCAACGTGCAGGCCGCCCTCAAGGGAACGACTGTCGCCGCCATTGAACCAGGCACGGTAGTGAAATTATCTGTTCGGGCGGGTGCCCCGGTGAAAAGCGATGACGGGCGTATTGTCGGCGTGATTACACCAGGCTACAATGCCAGCAGGGACGAAATCGTCGACCAAGTGAAGCAGTTGTTCGGGGTGGAGGCCACAATGTTTCTTGGTGACGAGCGGGTTGCCACAACGATCATCCAAGATGGCAAACGGGTTATAGGGACCAAACTGAATGAGACGATTGCCGACAAGGTGTTGAAGCAGGGACAAAAGTATAGTGGACATACCGATATTTTAGGTAAGGAATATGTAACGACATATATACCGCTTATGGGAGCAGACAAAAAGCCGATGGGGGTTCTTTTCGCGGGTCAGGAAATGGGCGGGTTGGTAGCCGAAAAGAGAAAAATGATGTTGGTTATTGGTCTGGTGGCCTTCTGCACTTTGGGAATTGGCATGCTTTTCGCGTTTTTACTGGCGAAAGGCATAACCAATCCGATCATCAAGCTGGTGGAAGGCGTCGGAAAAGTGGCGTCAGGGGATCTAACCCAAAAAGTGACGGTGGATTCCCGCGACGAGATTGGTGATTTGGCTAACAACTTCAACGGTATGGTCGATCAGCTCAAGGCGCTGGTGGCCCGGGTGAGTCATTTGGCGGAAAACCTGTCGGCATCTTCGGAGGAGCTTAATGCCAGCGCCGAACAGTCGGCCCAAGCTGCTGACCAGATCGCGATTGTCATCAGTGATGTGGCAGCCGGTGCCGAAAAACAACTCGAAGCAGTTGATAACACCGCTTCGATCGTCGGACAAATGTCGGCAGGCACCCGGCAAATTGCCGCCAGCACCGACGCAGTTGCCGAAACCTCGGCTAAATCGGCCGGCGCCGCCCAAGAGGGCAGCAAAGCGGTGGAAAAAGCGATTACTCAAATGGGCCAAATCGAAGAGACGGTTGCCCGCTCGGCCGAAGTCGTGATCAAGCTGGGCGAGCGGTCCAAAGAAATAGGCCAGATCATCGATACCATCTCCGGCATCGCTGGGCAAACTAATTTGCTGGCCCTAAACGCCGCGATCGAAGCGGCCCGGGCCGGTGAGGCGGGACGCGGCTTTGCTGTTGTGGCCGAAGAAGTCCGCAATCTGGCCGAGCAGTCGCAGGAAGCAGCCAAACAGATTGCTGGTCTCATCAACCAAATCCAGCAGGACACCGGCATTGCTGTTGTTGCGATGAGCGAAGGGAGTAAAGAGGTTCGAATAGGAGCGGAAGTAGTAAATGACGCTGGGCGAGCTTTTACGGGAATCTTCGCTTCATTCAATGAAGTGACCGCTCAGATCAAAGAAATAGCAGCAGCCATTCAGCAGATGGCCAGTGGCAGTCAGCAGATTGTGGTATCAGTACGGGAAATCGACGTAATTGGCAAAGATACAGCCGGTCAGTCGCAGACCGTATCTGCCGCCACTGAGGAACAGTCCGCCACAATGGAAGAAATCGCTGCGTCAAGCAGGGCGCTGGCCAAGATGGCGGAAGAACTGACTCAGGCTGTTAGTGAATTTAAGTTATAAGGCATTAGGCCAAAGCCAGAAACAGGGAGTACGCGTATTAAAAGCAGGTTGGACTGACGTGCAATAAGCTAGGCGAATATTTTTTGATTCACAAGACCACTGTTGCGAGATGCAGCGGTGGTCTTGGTGGTTTCTAGGAGGCGAATGTTCTTTCACTAGCAAGGAAACACTTGCTTTAGGCAAAAAATGCTGTTTTAAGTAATTTCTATGCGATAATGAGTGTCCTGGCAGGAATAACCCTTTTTTTGTCAAATAAAATGAATACAGTCAACTTTGTAGTAACGATTTAGCGCGGGTTTCTGCCGCGCTAATGGTGTGTAATAAGACCGTCTTCGCTTAGCCTGAATTTTCCCGGAGTGGTTGCTCGATATTGTAGGAAAAATGTCAGGAGGTCAATTGTAAGTTTGATGAGAAAGACGAAATACCCGGAGACAGAGCAGGAACAACAATTTGCGACTGGAAGGCACACTGCGAAGGCGCCGCTTCAAAAGAATGCGAATTACTGGGCTCGGATAACCGAATGTCTGCTCGATTTAAACGCAGACTCTCCAGCAAACATTCAGCGCCTGACGACGGTGTGTGGCGAATTGTTAGGGGCGGATTGCGTATTCTATCATCGCCTTGAACAGGGACTGCTGTGTGTTTGGGGACAGTGGCAGGCACCCCCGGACTTTCCGCTGGAAGCCCTGCCGGAAGGGCATATCTGTTATGATGTGATCCGAAGTATGGAGGATGGACCGACAGTCATCCGTAATCTCGCCCAAACCTCTTATTTTACGACCGATACTTATGTGAAAAAATATGGACTGCAGACCTATGCCGGGAGGCCGGTATTGTTAGATGGACAACATGTTGGCTCTTTGTGTGCGGTATATCGCCAGGATGTCGCGGTGGACGAATCCGACTTAACGGTAATCCGCCTGATTGCAGATGCGATCGGCGTGGAGGAAGTGCGCCTGCAGGCAACGGAAAGGTTGCAAAAGCGCGGCGACATCTTTCGGTTGGTGGCAGAGTCGTCGCCTGACGCCATTCGCGTTCTGGATGGCGACGGCGTAGTGCAGTATGTCAATCCCTGTGCCAGTCAGTTGTTTGGCAAGGCTGGCGGGCAGTTAATTGGCAAGCGGCAGGAAGAATTGTATTCGCCGTCGGTCGCAAAAGGGCGCCGGAATAAAATCCGCCAAGTGTTTGAAAGTGGCCGGATGATCACTTTTCAGGACACCACCCCTTTTGTTGGTGAAGGGGCCTGGTTTGAAAACCGCCTGGTGCCGCTCTGGAACGAAGAGGGTGACATCAATGCCATTATGGAGATTTCCCGGGATGTTACCGAGAGTAGGCAGGCGGAGGAAAAACTCAGGCGGATTAGTCTGCGGGACGCTCTGACCGGATTGTATAATCGCGCCTATTTCGAAGAGGAACTCAAACGTCTTGACGCCAGACGCAAGGGAACGGTAGGGATGTTGATTCTTGATGTTGACGGTTTGAAAATGGTCAACGACATTTTCGGCCATGACAAAGGCGATCAACTGCTCATCCAGGCGGCGGATTGTCTCAGGCGCTGCTTCCGCAAGAATGACATTATTTCCCGCATCGGCGGGGATGAATTTGCCGTGATATTGAAAAAGGTGACAGACGCCGAACTGGAGGCCCTTTGCGCTCGGCTGCGAGCCACTTTAGCCGAGGTTCAGCTGTCAGATTATCTGATTTCGCTACAGGCCTCGGTGGGCTATGCAATCTCCCCCGGTCCGCAGATCAAGGCAGCCGAACTCTTTCGTACTGCCGATACCCGGATGTATCGCAATAAACTGAATCGGCGGGACACCATCCAAGGAACCAACCTGGACACGTTAAAGCAGATGCTGGCAGAGCGCGATTATCTCAGCGACAGGCACAGGGAACGGTTGCAGCAGCTTATGGTCGCCGTGGCCAGACGGCTGAGTTGGCCGGAAACAGTGGTGGAAAATTTACGGCTGTTCGCTCAGTTTCATGATATCGGTAAAGTCGCTATTTCTGACAGCATTCTATTCAAATCCGGTCCCCTTACCCCAGAAGAACGGCTGGAGATTCAGCGCCATTGTGAGCTTGGTTATCGTGTTGCTCAGTACTCCTCTGACCTGGCGCCGATTTCCGAATGGATTTTGAAGCATCAGGAATATTGGAATGGTGCCGGATATCCGTTGGGTCTCAAAGGGGAAGAGATCCCGGCTGAATGCCGAATGCTGGCCATAGTGGAAGCTTTTGACGCGATGACCAGTGATCGACCATACAGAAAAGCATTGACCTGCGAAGATGCGGTCGGGGAGATAAAGCGCTGCGCCGGGTCCCAGTTCGACCCAACCCTGGTGGATGTGTTCATTCAAACCATCCAGGCGCCTGGAGGCAGAAAACCGAATTGAGCCTTGGTGACATAAGAAAGATCTGCTTTGCAGCCAGCGAGGCAGATCTTTCGATGTTTTCTAGCTGCTGGCCAAGTAGTGCCGGGGATCAAGTCACCCCAGCGGAAAATCCATGAAGACAGAGGAAATGGCTGTTGGTCGCCGAATTGTTGTGGTAAAGACGACTGGCTAGATGAGGCGATCCTGACGACGGAGGGGCAAAATGGCCGACGCCTTTGCAAATCCAAACAGGTTTGGCGACTTTAAGCGGCGGTATGAGCTGTTGCGCGAAGTGGGCCTGGTTTTTCTGAAGCTGGGGACGATTGCATTCGGCGGTCCGGCGGCTCACATCGCTATGATGGAAGCAGAATTTGTCCAGAAGCGCCAGTGGCTGGATCGCAGCCGCTTTTTGGATTTGGTTGGCGCGGCCAATCTCATTCCGGGACCGACATCCACCGAACTGGCCATCTATCTCGGGTACCTCCGGGCGGGTTGGCCGGGACTTGCTTTGGCCGGACTGTGTTTTATCTTGCCGGCCATGCTGATTGTCATGTTTTTCGCTCATCTTTATGTATCTTATGGCGCGCTGCCTCAGATTAGCTGGGCGCTTTACGGGATTAAGCCGGTTATTATTGCGATCATTATTTTAGCGGTATGGAATCTGGGTAGAGCTGCGGTGAAAGACCGGACAACTGCTGCAGGCGGTATAGTGGCGCTGGGGCTGGCTGTGGCGTCGCTCAATCCATTGGTTGTTCTTGTGACCAGTGGCTTCTTTGTCGTGCTGCTGCGGCGACTGGGCAGCAGGACAACGCTGTTGGCAGCAGTGCCGCTACTAGGAGCTGTCGGTGGGGCGACTGGCGATCTGGCCCCGCTTTCTTTCGGCGGAAAAATGTCGCTTGCCACCTTGTTTTTACTTTTTCTGAAGACCGGCGCGATTCTCTATGGCAGCGGCTATGTGTTATTGGCTTTTTTGTGGTCGGATTTCGTGGACTATTATCAGGTGCTGACCGATCAACAGCTCTTGGATGCGGTTGCGGTGGGCCAGTTTACCCCTGGACCGGTTTTTACCACCGCCACCTTTATCGGTTTTGTCGTCGCCGGGGTACCTGGAGCTATTGTTTCTACCATTGCCATTTTTCTGCCGTCCTTTCTTTTTGTGCCGATGATCAATCTCTTTTTGCAAAAAGTCAAATCTTCGAGGCTGGCAACCGATTTTCTCGCCGGAGTGATTGTCGCGTCGTTGGCTTTGATGGCAATGGTCACATGGTCGCTGGCCATGGCTTCGATTATTGATTGGCTGGCCGCTGGCCTGGCTGGCATCGCTTTTTTTGCGCTGGCGAAATTCAGAGTCAATTCTACCTGGCTGATTCTTGGCGGCGGGCTGATCGGCTTGATAAAATATCTGCTTAGCTAGCCGCCCGGTTTGGGTGGCTGGGAGAAACGCTGCTGGGGAAAGGGTAATCTTTGGTTTGGAGGGTATCAATGACTGATTTATGCGACATACGGTGTTTCGTCCTGGACCTTGACGGTACGGTTTATCTTGGCGGCAAATTACTTCCCGGTGCGCTTGCTTTTATCGATTATCTGCGGGAAAGCGAAAGGGATTTCCTTTTTCTGACGAATAATTCTTCCCGACATGCCGAATATTATGTGCAAAAACTAGCTGCCTTCGGGGTGCGGTGCACGGTGGAGGATATATTGACGGCCGGTGAAGCCACAGCCCAGTATATCAAGAAACTGAAGGCCGGAGCCCGGGTGTACCTGGTGGGTACGCCGGAGTTGGAGCAGGAGTTTCAGCAGCATGGCTTTACTTTGACAGCAGATGCCCCCGACTTTGTTGTCCTCGGGTTTGATACCACCCTGACCTATGAAAAGCTGGCTGTAGCCTGTCGGCTGATCAGAAAGGGCGTTGCGTTTATCGCTACCCACCCTGATTTGAACTGCCCGGTAGAAGATGGATATATTCCTGATTGTGGGGCGATGACTGCCCTGATTCATTCCTCGACAGGGGTGTCGCCAAAGGTAATTGGCAAGCCCAACCGCGAGATTATTGACATGATTTTGGCGAAGCGAGGAGATTATCAGCCATGGCAAATGGCGATGGTTGGTGACCGCCTTTATACCGATATCGCCACCGGACGGAATGCCGGGATAAAAACGGTCTTGGTTTTGAGCGGGGAAACCGCCAGAGGTGACCTTGAAGGCAGCCCGATCCAGCCCGATTATGTCAGCGAACATTTGGCTGCACTGCTCAGCCGACTAAAAGACAGCGATCAGCGAAAAGCGCTGAAGGAATCGACCGGCCGGTGTTGAATTGAACAACTGAGAGATCACGCTGCACCAGGCAGGAGTAAGTTTGCCGGAAAGGCTTCCCGGCTGAGGAGCTGACTGGACATGGGAATTCGCCAGCCCAAAGAGGATAATGCGCCGGAAAAGGGCGTGGTGGCTAAAAAACTGATGATGCAATTTATCTGCCCCAGGTGCAACCGTGACTTGACCTGGGCCTACGAATACGCCAGTGTGTACTGCCGGGTCTGTGACCGTTGGATCAAGGCTGCACAGATGAAACGGATCAATCCGGCGCGGATTGACCCTGAGAAGAGCCAGCTTCTTTTATTTTAGAGTTTTAGCCAGCCTTCGCGGGAGCATCTTGCGAGGGCTTTTGTCTGCGGGGCTTCGGCTTTTCAAACGGTGGCAACTTTTTTGTGCATTGGATGGTCCTAAAACTGGCAGGAAGCCAATATTGACATAGATTTGTGAAGATGCTATAATTCTTCAGGTGGAGAAAGAGGCCGGTCTTCTTTTGACGAGACCGTGAGATCACTTCCTCGTTACGAATCGAAACCCAATTCAATATGCGCCTGTAGCTCAGAGGATAGAGCAACGGACTTCTAATCCGTTGGTCGTACGTTCGAATCGTACCAGGCGCGCCAATGAAATCGGGCCTCCCGGCAAAATGCCGGGAGGCTATTTTTGTTTAGGAAGGCAGTTAGGAAGGCAATAGCGTGTAAAACTAGATAGAATTAGTAGATTAGGTGAATATGTTCGGCGTGAAAATTTTGCTGCTGGTCATCCATGATATAAGTGACGCTTAATAGCTATCTTTATTTGATGAACTGCCATATTAAAATATATCGTCGATCAGTTCAACGGTACTTCTGGAAACTGTTCATACTATAAAGGCGGTTGCTTTGGCGACGAGCCAACAGGAAGACAAAAGGGAAAATATCCCGAAATATAGCAGGTTTTAGAGGATTCCCACGCACACATTTAGAATACTTAGACAAGTAAAATTATATGACATGGCGAAACGGTTTGCCTGAGCAGGGCGCTTGGTGGGCAGATAAAATCTTAGGAGGCTACTATGGAATCCAATATTTCTTCAGAGGGTATGGTTTTTATTCCACTTGAGGCTCTTAGGTTTGACCCGGAGAATCCAAGGTTACCAGCTAAACTACGTGGTATTAAGGACGATAGAGTAATCATTGAATATCTTTTGCGTGATGAAGGATTGTTAGATTTAATGAGATCTATTGCTGAGTCAGGTTATGCAAAGGCGGATCCATTACTTGCTGTGCCTATAATTCCTGGTAAAGAGGCAGGCTTCGTCGTTGTAGAAGGCAATAGAAGATTGGCGGCATTAAAGCTCTTAATAAATCCTAATCTTGCCACAGTAAGAAAGTCGTCTGTACAGCTTATTAGTAGTGAAGCAAAATTTAAACCCCAAAGCATTCCTGTTATTACATACAATAGCAGAAATGATATTATTGATTACTTAGGTTATAAACATATAACTGGTGTCAAAGAATGGGATTCGATGGCCAAGGCTAAATATCTTGACCAATTGTACAATCGCCATATTCAAGAGATCGGTCCTGATACTATTTATAACGTTCTTGCAAAGATGATAGGTAGTAGGGCTGGCTATGTCGCTCGATTGCATACGGCGTTAAAACTTTGCGAATATGCAAATGACAATGTTTATTTTAATTTGCCAGGGATAACTGAAGATAATATTGAGTTCTCGTTAGTAACAACGGCTTTATCATACACGAACATAGTTGCGTATTTGGGTCTGGAAAGTGCGGAGGATCCTTCACTTTTAGGAATGCGGGAAGAAGCTTGCAAGGACTTGTTTGAATGGATGTTTGTTAAGAATGCGCAACAAGTTACGCGATTGGGAGAGTCTAGGGCATTAAAAGAACTAAGTAAGGTTGTTTCAGTTCCAGAAGCACTGGAGCAATTCAAAAAAGGAATTCCTCTGGAAGAAGCTATTCTTTATACGGACGAACCAATAATTTCTTTCATAAACTTTTTGGGTAACGCAAAAGATGGCCTAAAAAACGCGATAAATTGTCTTGGAAAGTTATCCGCTCCACCTGATGAAGCAGGAGATGTGTTGAAGGAGATAAACAATCTTATTGCAGCATTAAATGGCGCGGCAGGAATAAGAGCGAGTTCGTTAGCAAGAGAAAGTATTCCAGATATAACCAAGGATGATATTGTAAAGATTAAGGCGTTGCTAGTTTCTATGGAGAAAGGGAAAACAGTATGAGGAATGCAGACTATCCGCATAATTTAACCCTCATTCCTAATACTGTTGAAAAGTGGTATTTTCGATGGGCAGATTACATTGAGTTGCTATGCTTATCAAATGTTGATGGCGAAATATCTTGCAGGGACTTAGCTGCTTATGTTAAAACGGGAGTAGAATTAGTTGCTGAGGATGATAATGAACATGAAATTAAGCCTGCTATTACTGATAAATGGGAAAGAAGGATATCGGACTTTTATTCAATACTAGCCTACCGAGAGAGAACTATGGGAGATTTTTACCCTTTTTCGATTCTTGAAGGGAATATCCTTACGTTGAAGCCAACGTTATCAGAAAAAAGTTATTTCTATTTTTTCCTTCTTTTTGCGTCAAATACCAGATACTTCTTGCCGTATCGGGATTTGCTAACTAAAACATTTGAATGTGTGTCTGAAAAGGTTATTGCGCAAATACTTCCTCCGGGCATGGAAGTGCATGTTTTTGGTACATCTCGTACTGATGGGCGTTATCATGGTAATACATACGAAAGAATTTGCCAAATGGCGCGAGACATAAGAGCAGATGTTTTATGTAAGCCACACCATTTTCCGGGTAATAGGGCTGGAGATGGAGGGATTGATATTGTGGCTTGGTACCCCCTACCAGATAATGCGCCAGGAGTTCCAGTGGTGTTTTCTCAGTGCGCATGTTCAGTTGATGATTGGACCACAAAACAAAACGAAATTAGTCACTCTATTTGGGAGAAGCGCCTTAAATGGACGACTCCATATTCTGCATTTATGTTAGTTCCCTTTAGTTTTAGAAATGCTGCGGGTAATTGGGACAATGATGATAACATACGGAGAACCCTCCTCCTGGATAGGGACAGAATTCTATTATTGCTAAAAGACGACTTTACCTTTTTCGTGGGAAGCGACGCGTATAGAGCGGTCCGAGAATTAATGAACAAGAAAGTCGGATAATAAGAAAACAGACCATGCTTTATCTTTTATTAACATATGTTTTGGGGTGGTGGTTGTATGGGGGAAAAACTGAAGGCAATTTCTCTGTTTTCTGGGTGCGGTGGTTTCGATTGGGGAGCCTCACAAGCGGGGATAGAAATAATTTGGGCTAACGATATCGACCGCTACGCCCATATTGCATATAAATCGCTACTACCTAATGTGGAATTTGAATTGGGTGACGTAAGAAATATTAAGAGTTTTCCACAAGCTGATGTTTTGATTGGGTGTTATCCATGTACAGGTTTTAGCGTGGCTGCACGTAGAAAATGGAAGGATGGAAAGGAGCGTAATCTTCTTAATACAGAAGGGAATTTTCTTTACAAAGAATTTCTAAGGGCACTTTCTCAGACAAGGCCTAAGTATTTTTTTGTGGAAAATGTTAGTGGTATGGTCAGTGCTTTGAACGGTTGGTTTTTTCAGCAACAAGTTCAGGGTTTTCGTGATTTAGGATACTATCCAACATATAAGCTGTTAAGTGCACCTGACTATGGAGTTCCACAGACCCGGAAAAGAATCTTCATTGTTGGTGTTAGAAATGATTTGCTAGATAGTTTTAGTTACGCTTTTCCTGAACCAACGCATGGACCAAATCTCTCCCAACCTTATGTCGTTATGAAAGATGTAATTAATAACCTGCCACTTTGGCCGCAGGGGGAGTTTTCAGAGGCGGCATTTCATGGACATTACTTAACAAGGAATCGAAAACGAAACTGGACAGACCCCAGTTATACTATTGTCGCTAACGAATCTCACGTTCCCCTTCATCCACACGGACAGCCTATGAAAAATATTGGGAAGGATTGCTGGGTTCTGCAAGGAGATTTTAATCGTAGGCTTTCTTGGCGTGAGAGTGCTCGTATACAAGGATTACCAGCGCATATCATGCCCGAAGGGAGTCTCCATGATAAATATCGAGTGATCGGAAATGCAGTACCACCAGCGTTCGGGAAGGCACTTCTAACGCCAGTAGTGAATTATGAATGCGGGGGAATTATTTAATCTCCTGCAGGGAAGTCTGATGAATGCTTAGGTGCAATTTAGGAAGGCAATAATACCCAATCAGAAAAAAATAATAGACTGGGTACTACCTACAGAACGTCAAAATACATGGTTCTGTTGACTTCGTAGACCTTGCAGAAAATTGCTCGAAGTGCCCTAGGGGGATTCTTAAGCCGTGGGTCGCAAGTTCGATTCTCCGTTGTCTGCTCCAGTAAAATCGTGACCTCCAGGCATTTGCTTGGAGGCTGTTTGCTTTAAGGGAGCAATACAGGCTTGTATTCTCTGGTCTTATTAAAAAAGGATTGACCGCATTGAGATCGTCGTATATAATCTAGCTAGAAGAGCAACTTCCGACTTGGAGGCGCAAATATGAGACCTGATGTGGTTGTTGAAACACTTGAGCGCGATTGGGAAATAAAAACCACTCGCAGAACGGTTTTAACTTATGAGACTGAAAAGATAATAACGCCACCGTTTTTTGAAACGGGCAAGGCCAAGGAATACCCCGAAACGGTTGTAGCAGAGTTTGTAGCCTCATGGGGCCTGATTCATGGTGAATATGGGCTAAAGCCTAGCAAGGTGGCTGAGGTTCGTAAATACGCTCTTCAAGTGCTGTATGACTACGGGTCTATATGGAAACAAGAGATTAAGCCAATTCAAGACCTTAGTATTTCGCAAGTTATTGATAAAGGAGAACGTTGGTCGAGGCCATTTGATTTCTTTGCCTATGCATGGATAATGTTGCGGCAAGGAGTAATCTGGAAGCACAGAGATGAGGAACTCAAACAACGCATAAATACGTTTATCAAAACCGGTAGGTTAAGCGATATCCCAATGGTAGAAATTGAAACAGTCTACTTCGTTGAGGGAGATAAGTTTATCCATACGGGTATCAATTTAACGGCATTGGAATTTCTATCATTTTCGAAGCATTGTACAATTACTGCTGTTTTGCAAGGTGGATCGGAGTTTCCTGAAAAGCCCCCGAAAGTAGCAAAGGTGATATACTCCCATCCCGAAGATTTAGTGTTACAACGACCAGTTATAGAGTGATTTTTGGGCGGTTAATAGCCGCCTAAAAATAAAAGCCGAGATGGAAGCAAAACTTCTATCTTGCATTCGTGCCAGCAAAGGGGGGATAACGAATGGTAGATAAGAAATTGTATGCAGTAAGTGAAGTCCTTAAATATGTGCCGCTGAGTAAGGCTGGTCTTTATTTAGCCTGCGGCAAAGGTCAAGTTCCGACTGTAAGGGTTGGGCGACGCCTGTTTATTCCTGCCTGGTGGGTTGAAGAAATCACCAGCAAGCCGATAGCATAAGGAGGATACTCGTGGAAACAATCCATAGCAAGCCTTCGAACCGACATTACGTTGTTATCGAAGAACTTCCAAACGGGCGCAAGAAGCGAATGCGGTCCAGAGACCGAGGGAAAATTCCAAAACCGAAAATACCGGATGTGAGCGGGAGCCTGCCGGGATAGCGCATACAAGGTACATACCTTGGGCTATCCGGCAGGCTTTTGTTTATGTCAGACCGACTATTGGCCGGTTACAAGGTTCTTTGATAACTCCATATCGATCAAAGTGCTGCAAGGATTCCCGGAATCTGCCGCTTATGCGGTCGACCGCCAAGGCAGCACAAGGCAAAAAAAATACGCCATCACGGCGTTAGGTATTGCTCTCTCATGTCCATTGTAATTGATGCGGCCGAGGTTGTCAAAGCTCTTCTGGACGCCGCGGAAGCGGTAGACCGGATCATAAACGAAGGTGCAAGGAATGATTAATATAGCCGAAATTCCAACCCCAATACTTGATTCAGCTCTTGATTATGCAAACCGAGGATGGCCAGTCTTCCCCCTTCATGCGCCCCGCCTTCAAGGAGACTCGCCTTGCTCGTGCGGCAACCGACGCTGTGATAGTATCGGTAAACATCCGAGAACGCCAAACGGAGTCAAGGATGCCACCACTGATTCAAGGCGGATAAATAAATGGTGGGAAAAGTGGCCAACGTCCAATGTCGGGATAGCAACTGGAAAACCATCGGGGTTTTGGGTGATTGACGAGGATGGCGAGGAAGGTCGCCAGACGATGGCGGACCTGGAACGGGACTACGGGCCTTTGCCACAAACAGGTGAAGCGGTAACCGGCGGTGGAGGACGTCACCGCCTTTTTAAATGGGACGGTACCCATATCCCTAATTCCCAGGGCAAACTCGGACCCGGGGTTGATATTCGCGGTGACGGCGGCTACATCGCGGCCGCACCCAGTTGGCACAGATCAGGACGATATTACAAATGGGCTGCGGGCTTCAACCCTGATGACGTATCAATTGCCGACGCTCCAGCATGGCTGGTGGCGTTAGCAACAAACACCGTAATGACCAAGAAACAAGAAGTCCCGGAAGAAATCCCAGAGGGCAGCCGGAATGATACGCTCTTTCGAATGGGGTGTTCGCTCCGGGACAAAGGTTATTCCTTCAATGAAATTCTTGCTTTGCTTGAGACCGCGAACCTGGAGCGCTGCTGCCCACCAATGGAAGATCGAGAGGTCGAAACGATTGCGCGTTCTGCGTCGCGCTACGAGCCGAAACACCCGATCATGTCTGCCAATACCACGGACATGGTCGCTTCGCTTGAAAAGATTATCGACAAGGCCGACCAGGTCAGCTTCTTCGAGCAAAACATTAAGCCCGCGATGGCCGTATTGTCTGAGATCGAGCGGGAAAGTCATGTTAAACGTATCGCGAAGGCCCTAAGCGTGCCTCCAAAGACCATTCGAGATGCCACGAAACCCATCCAAAAAGCCACCGCTGCCGAGTCATGGACAGAGGAATTCGAACCGAACCAATTCGGGGACCCGAAAGCGTGCGCTCACAATTTCCTGCTAGTCTTAAAAAATGACCCAGCCTTCAAAGGCATTTGTCTCAATGAACTATCCAGCGAAATTGAATTCAAAAAAGGCTCAGACACTACCGTCCTGGACGACATTGGCGAAGCTATGATCAGGGTTCACATCGATAGGGAATATGACCTGCGCGGCGCGGCGCTATGTCGGGACGCCCTTGTATGGGAGGCGCACGAGCACGCTTATCATCCTATCCGAGAGTATATCGAGCGGCTACCGGCGTGGGACGGCGTCGTCAGAGCGGAGACGATCTTCATCGACGGTCTAGGAGCGGTGGACTCGAAGTACAACCGTCATATCATCAAGATGGTTTTAAAGGCGGCCTATGAGCGTGTACATCAGCCTGGCGTTAAGTTCGATCTGATCCTGGTGTTGCGAGGACCCCAGGGAATCGGGAAATCGGTCCTGATCTCTAAACTGGGTATGCGGTGGTCCCACTCGTCCTTGCGGTTAACCGACATGCGAGACAGTAAAGTCGCTGGCGAGAAAATCCAAGGATACTGGATAATCGAAATCCCCGAGTTGGCCGGTATGACGAATGCCGACCTTGAAAGCACGAAAGCATTTATAACGGCTACCGAAGATGTCTACCGGGCCGCCTACGACCGAAAAACTGCCAGGCATAAGCGCCAGAGTATCATGATAGCTACTACAAACGCTGAAGGTGGTTATCTCCGCGACGAAACCGGTGGTCGGCGGTTCCTGGATATGTTCTGTGCTGGTAACGGCAAGCTGCCACCGATGCAGCTGACCCTGGATTATATTGACCAGGTGTGGGCCGAGGTCAAAGAAACGTACATGGACGTGCCGATTTACTTAAGCGGTGACGATTTGGCTCAGGCAACCGCCGATCAGCTCGCCCAGGTGGAGCAGGACCCCCGGGAGGATATCGTGGCGGAATACTTGGGCAAGCCAATCCCGTCTAGCTGGTATAAAATGACCCTTTATCAACGGCAGGCTTTTCTAGAGGAGCAGGAGGACCGGCAAATCTTCCCCGAGATCACCGGTCCATTTGCCTTGCGCCAGGTGGTCTGCACAGCCGAAGTCTTCGAGGAGGCGTTCCGGCTGAACAAGGGTCAGATGCAACCCAAGGACAAGGCGGCGATCACCAGGATATTAATGAGGCTTGGCTGGACGAAATTCGAAGGCAAGCGGCGCTGCGGAGCCTATGGGTCCATGCGTGGCTTCCAACGGCCATGAGTAAACGGCAACATGGCAACAAGAATGGCAACAATTCAAAACCTTGATCTGTCGGCCTTTGTTGCCATTGTTGCCGTTATTGCCGGTATTCAAAGAGTTATTAAAGTAAACTTACCCTACCAAATAAAAAATTATAGTGTACATACCCCTCTAATAGAAAACGCGACAACAATGGCAACAAAGTACTTTGGAAAAGTCCTATATGCCTTGCCCCCACTGGGTTCATGGCATATTGCCATCCGTGTTGTCGTTTTCGTGTTTGTTGCCGTTTTCAATTACATTTTTGAAAAGGACTGATGTACACATGACTAGTAGACGATTAATCGTCGCCCTTGACTTCTTAGGCGAACAGTATTCCATTAAAACAATTGATAATGAGGACTGCATTTACCGCGACATAGGTGGTGACTTTGATATCGAGCTAAGCGGCATCTGTAGTCGCCGCCGAAACGCCATTAGCATTCACGTTTGGAGAACGTATCCCATCACGGAAATAGTGGAGAGCGTTTATAGTATTGCCTCACTGGTGGAATTAAAGAGTAAGCTGGACTGCCTAATTGCGATTTATGGGAGGACTCAAGATGGCGACTCGTCAATACAACGCTGACCTTATTTGCTGGCTGCGGCGAACCCTTTTTCTCCAGCCTGCCATTGAAAAGTGGCTTGACACTAATCGGCTTTACCAAGAATTTTTGGCCAGCCCGGAAGGATGGCGGTGCGGCGCTAGCCAATTCCGTCGGACGCTTAGGCGAATGGGCTATGAGGTAATCGGCCGCACGGTTAATGTGGCCGCTGGTTCGCACTATCTCGGGGCGTTCCCACGGGGCAGATATATTATAACGAAAGGAGCAAACAACGATGTTTCAATTTCTCAAGACTCTGTTCAACAGGCCAGGTCCAGCACAGCAAACCGCCATAGTGACGCTACCGAGCGGCGGTCCGGCATTTAGAAGTTATGGGGGCATTTACTTCAGCGATATTTACCTGGCCGGGGTCAATGCCATCGCAAAGGCCGCAAGTAAATTGACCGTGCAGGCTGTCGTCGATGTGGAAGGCAACCGATCACCAGGCGATGCGATAATAAACCGGGTCCTGGGGCTACGACCGACGCCTTACGCCAACGCTGCGGAATGGTTATACCGATGCGCCGCGTTGTATTTCGCTCGAAACGACCTCTGGCTGTGGCCTGAGCACAACAATGGTAAGCTCCAGGCCATTTGGCCGGTCGCCCCGTCTTCTGCCGAGTTCCTGAGCGACCAGAATGCGTTATACGTGCGATTTCTTTTCGCGAACGGCAATAGCAGCATACTGCCATACTCGGAGATGGTCCACCTCAAGCGGATGCAGATTCAGAGCGACCTATTGAGTGAGACCAACGTGAGTATCTCACCGGCAATTCAGCTCGCTAGTGACCAGACACAAGGGTTAATTGCCGGAATTGGTCAAATACAAAGCCCCAGAGGGCTGCTGTCCTTCACCCAGACCCTGCGCCCGGAAGACCTGGAAGCCCAGCGGAAGAAGTTCACAGAGTCACTACGGGCCAATAATGGCATTGCTTCAATTGATGTTAAGGCAACCTTCCAGGAGTTAAACATACCGGCTTATACCTGCAACGCTCCCGAGTTACAGGCGATTGCCAACAAAATTTACGCCTTTCTTGGGGTGAACGCTAAAATCGTCGATGGGAGCTATACGGCGGAGGAATATTCCAACTTCATTGAATCGACCATAATGCCCTTTGCACACTCACTAGAACTTAGCCTGTCTAAAGCATTGTTTACTGACCGGGAGTTGGCGTTCAACAACAGGATCGCTGTTGAAACGGCTGGCAGGATGGCTTTCGCCAGTATGACTGACAAAATTAATGCAATTGAAAATATCATGCCGCTGGGCGTTCTCAACAAAAATCAGGCGCTGCAGATTCTTGGTCTGCCCCAGATCGAAGGGCCGGAAGGCCAGAAATGCCTCCAAAGCTTAAATTACGTGGACCAAGCCATCATTAACAGTTACCAGCTTACCAACAAGTTCAAGCAACCTGCTGGTGGCCCTGGAGAGGAAAGCGAGCAGTGAAAGCCTTTATGCAGCGGCTGGATGGCCTAAGCGACGGACCTGGATAGGACGGTGGCGTATATACCGTGCGAAATACCGAGCGCCGGGGATGGCACGTCCCGCATAAGCGGCGTATCAAACAATTCACTTCTGCTCAATTGACCAGAAGTAAAAACGGAGAGTGTAGCAATGACTGTAGCTGAATTTTTCAACCGACACAAGAACCTGACCGGCTCCCAGATCGAGTCCCGCAAGCTTGCCATTCGAAACGAACTGCGGACAAACAATGATGCCAACCTGGGAGAGCTTGAGAAGGAACTAGCCGCACTGGATGAAGTTATCGCCCACCAGGCGGAGAAGCGAAACAGCGGAAAACAATTCAATCCCTTGCAGAACGTCGGAGTCGAAAGCCGCGATGATAGCGTATACGCCGCTCCTCAATACCGCAGGGCCTTCTTTAAGACCCTAAAAGGCTTAGACCTTACCGACGAGGAACGCGCCGCGTTCAACCGGGGTAAAGCCGAGCTGCGCGATTCTACTTTTGGAACCGCAAGCAACTTGGCGGCCGTGATTCCGACTCAAACCCTGGACCAAATTATTGTCAAAGCGCGGGCTCAGCTGGGGGTGTTCGCCATCGCGAGGAAGTTTGGGATTCCCAGCAACCTGAGCGTACCTGTGGCGACTCCGGCAGGCCTGACGCAATTCGGGAGCCATACTGAGGGTTCTACTGCCGATACCGATACTCCGGACATCGTGAACGTCAAATTCGCCGCGAACGAGACGGTGAAGATTTTCAGCCTGTCCCGAAATATAGAGGCAACCTCGATCGATGCTTTAGAAAGCTACTTAGTGGAAGAGCTGACTGCTGTTATGATGAACTCCTTGGACAACGCCTTGATTAATGGCGCTGGCGGCACCGCTGGAACAGGTCTCGCCAGTATCGC
>JARLHX010000407.1 GCA_031292035.1 Negativicutes bacterium
CCGAAGACCAGGTAGTTCGGCAAGAAATGAACGAGTGTATTCGCAAGTCTATTACATTCCTTCCCGACAACTACCGGACTATCGTTATACTCAGCGACCTGGAAGAGTTAAAAAACAGTGAAATTGCCACCATATTAGGGTTAAGCATCGGTACAGTAAAAATACGCTTGCATCGCGCCAAGGAAAAACTCAGGAAGGAATTATCGGAAAACTGCCTGTTTTATCGCACCGAATGTAATGAATTGGCCTGCGAACCGAAGAGGCCCATTCCCTAAGACACAATGAAACGTAAGTGCTGACTAAAGAAGCCGGCGCTTTTTGTTATTATTTTATCTTAGCGTATCTTTCTGGGCACATTTTCGTCTATAGATTAGAGGAGGAGATTATGAAAGGATGCTTGATAGGCGAATTCGCCTAGGGGATCTGTTGTGGCAAATTACCAGCCTGACTTTTGGAGGAATATTATGATGAGTTTGCTTTACCATTATATATTTTGGAGGGGGCATAGCGTATAAAATAAACCTAGATCCACACCCAACAAAACCGGTGAAAAAGATTTGAAAATTAATAAGAAGTCTAAAGCAAAGAGCCCCCAAAACTATGAAGTTTTCAAAGCACTTAAAAATGTGGATATCACGAAAACCCTGGCTTTTTGGGATACGGCAGTTCCGTCTTGGGAATGGTATTAATCGTCAATTATAGCAAGATGCCAATCGATTTCTTAAAGATGCGTTGCAATAAGGAAAGGGGATCTAAGTAAACCATACATTGATTATTAAGGGAGATGATACGATGGGACCTGTGGATATCGCTGATAAGATGTTTGAGGAAGGATACAATTGTTCGCAATCACTGCTTTATGCCTTCAGCCAAGAGTTTGGGCTTAATGAAGAGCTGGCACTGAAAATATCCCGGGGGTTTGGTGGAGGGATGGGTCATATGGCCGAAACCTGTGGTGCGGTAACCGGAGCTTTCATGGTGCTGGGTTTGCAGTATGAACCGGATGATGTTCAAGCTAGAGATAGGTTGTACTCACAGGTGAGAGAATTTGCCGACAAATTTAAAGCAATACATGGCTCAATACTCTGCAAAGAGCTATTAAGATGCGATATGTCTACACCCGAGGGCGCGGCTATGTTTAAAGAAAAAGCAATGAGAAAGTCCCACTGCCCTGATTTTGTAAGGACGTCGGCGCAAATATCCGAGCAAATATTAAGGGAAGCAGCTCCGAAATAATCATGCGCGACAATTGGTCACTGGAAACAGGATGCCTTTTCTAAGATGGAATGATCGCCGGACGAATACCGACGATCATTTTTTTGCGTCGGTAACATGGGCAGCGCCTTATGCAGAAAGAAGAGGTGAATATATCTGATATGATTGCACACACATCCTAGGTGGCCAATATTTTCACGTTTACGGAGTATATTACAAAATTTAAGGCATAGTCCTAATGTAATCTTTTAGCAAAAATGTTACTTCACAAAAACACCCTCAAGCGCAGATAATCTGGGCCTTTGACGTTTTAGCAAACTGCTCATCTTTTTTCCTCTAAATATAATGTAATTAAATACTAATATTAATAATGTATTATTACATAGGCTCGCCCAAATATATGAAAAGACCGATAGGGGATTGGAAATGATCATGGGATAAGCATATTCCAGTGCAAAAAGATTTGGATTTCGAGTGGAGTCAGAACGCCGGATGGTTTTATTTAAAGATCAAGCTGTAAAGGTTAGCTGTCGCTATGGTTCGGGAAGTAGGTTAACAGTCGTAAGAGAATGTAAAGGATAGGGGAACATATGTGGACGATTTTACAGCTTGATTTCCGTATCGCTGGTATGATATCATATTCTTGATGAAATCCTCACTTGCGTGGGGATTTATTTGTTTTTGGGAGATGTTTTGATGTTTTATCACTTGATGCCGCCTCGGAGCGAGTATTATAATTTGGAGCCAATTAATATTGGAACCCATCGAGGAGAAGGGATGCTAAGCTATATTAGTCGGTTGGCTATGGAACACAAAGTTAACCAATCTGTTTTCATTAATAAAGCTATAATTCCGGCGATTCGTTGTATGGGAATAAAAATTTACAACCAATTTAAGAAAAAACATGCTATTAGTGTCAACGGAGGAGGAGCTGCACCTATTATAAAAGCCCTTTCTAACATGACTGGATGTCAAGACCTTGAAATGCTAACGCTAAATCGATTTTGCTCGTCATTTAATAGTATAGGATTATTCAGTCGTGTGCGTCGTTGGTGTCCATTATGTTTTGACGAAAATACCGGAATAATTTATGAACCTTTAATATGGTCGGTAAATCAGATTATAAGTTGCGAGTTGCATGGCATACAACTGGTAGAGCAATGCCCGCATTGCTACCGCCAAAATGCACACTATACATATAATCTGCGAGGGGGCTTTTGTTCATGGTGTGAAGGTTGGCTAGGCCGTGACGAGAATTTAAAATCTATTCAATTAAATAAATGGGAACTTTGGTTAGCTAAAAATATTGGCGAACTAATTGCTTGCCCGAAAGAGGGATTAGGTCAACAAAATGTATTTGAGAAAATAAAGCAGGCTGTTGATTTAATAGCTGATGGAAATAAGACTCGATTTGGAGAAATTTTAGGCGGGTATTCCCATGCTACAGTGCATAGCTGGTATTATGGAAAGACAATTCCGTCTATGGAAATAATCGGAAAAATTGCCTTTATTTCCGGGAATGACATTGTCAGCTTTGTAACCGGAGAGACGAAAGTGTCCCCTAAAATGGCCGAAATTTTTGAAAAAAAATCATACCAGCGAAACTTAAATAAAATAGATCGCGAAGCTATCGAAGAGAAATTAATTGAAATAATAAATGAGGACGCTCTGCCATCTCCTACTATTAAGAGTGTCGCGGATAAGTTAAATGTTTCTTGGAAGTTCATACGAAATAATTACCGGGATATGTATGATATCATTGTGCAACGAGGCAAATCATATAGAAAATCTGAAGGATTAAAAAAGGCGAAACAAAGAGACGAAAATATTCGTACAAAAACGATTGAACTTCATAATATGGGAATCAATCCAACTAAAAGAACTGTTGCGAAAGAACTCTCGATAAGTGCGCTTATTTTTAGTGATGAATTGGCATGGAAAAAGGCAAGAAAAGAGCTTGGATATTAACCGTTCGACAGAGAACAGTTTTTTAATAATAATAACAGGATTCAAGCAATTGCCTTGCAATTATCGAAAGCTAAATGATCATATAACATAAAAAATAAAACATAAAAAACAATATTACCAGCTATATATTTTGAAATATGCCATACTAGATAAATTTTCTTAAGTCAAAAAAAGGAGTTTGGCGATTGGTGGCGAAGGGTTTATTAATTGAATAGTGCAAGATGAGGATTGGTCAAGGAGAAAGTGTGATTATGGAACATAGCTTTTTCTATAGTAGTCTGGATCCGATCGGGCTTGGAACGGCTCTATCCGAGGGTTTTACGTCTTGGTTGGCCGGTCTTGCCGAGGCGCATTGCGTGCCGGTGGGAAAGCTGATCGATCATGAACTGGCACCAAGGCTTGGAAAAGCATACTTGCTATCTTATGCTGGGGCTGGAGGAACCGGTTTTTACATGCGGGCTTCGCACACCATTAATGGAAGGGGTAAAATTGCGGCTGATTTTGTAGATCTTATGGGTCAACTTACACTTAGAACCGATGTCGAGCTTCTGACCATGCGAATTTATCAGGAGGTGATTCCAGATCGATTCTTACTCCGAAGCACAAGAGCCTGGTGCCCCGAATGTATTAATGATATGCGTCGTGAACTGCCTAGAATATACGAACCCTTAATATGGAGTTTGGCTCCAGTTGAATATTGTCCCATCCACTTACTTCGCCTGCAGGTTAAATGTCCGACCTGTGGCAAAATGAATTCGGCACTAAACCGCTTCCACCGAAACGGCTACTGTTCTTCCTGTCAAAGCTGGCTAGCAAGTAATGTAACGCGTCGAAGAGAACCGGATCAACACAAGCTTTTTAAAGTTAGGGAATTGGGTCAGCTGATAGCAGCTATTCCCAATCTGAAGACGAAACCCCCTAGGCATTCAATACAGCATTCTCTGGAATATGCGATTGATGGGCTGGCTAACGGGAGCCGTCGTCAATTCTGTAAGCGTTTTGGAATACCGGAAAATACACTGAGTGATTGGATGAACGAAAAATGCGTGCCTTCGATAGAACAATGTCTGGCAGTCATAAAATCGATTAATGTACCATTGCTAGATTTATTGATAGGCAATGTAAACATAAAATATCCATCTGCCCCCTCTTTAAAAAAGATAGAAACCCCTGTACATAAGGTGAAAAAGATTAATTGGGACAGGTTGAAAGTCGCCATCGATGCATATAAGGATGGAAATATGTCCTTAACCGCAATCGCAAAAAAATATCATTGCGATCGAAAGGCCTTATGCAATAAATTCCCGACCATATGTCGAGAAATAGTCGCAATGTTTCGTAGTAATCTTCAAAACCGGACAGGACAGACCGCTCAAAGAGATTCGCTGATCGTGGAGACCGTGATCGAGGAAATTAAACAGACCGAGGCTATCCCAAGCCGGAGGCGGATTGAACAGACTGCCGGCAAACCGGCTTTGTTAAAAGGGAAAACTGCGAAAGCTGTTTGGAAGCAGCTTACTACTAAACGATAATGCCAGTAGCTGATGAAAGGAGTAGTGTATAGAATGAATTTAATGGATGTTCCGCTTAAGTTCGTCCAAATAGATCATACCGTGATAGACCTTCGATTGTGTTCAACAAAAGGAAAAATACTTGGGCGACCATGGATGATTGTCGGCATAAAAGGAGGCAAAGTAATATCCTTTAAGGTGATTACTAGGGTCCGATCACAAAAAAGTAGTCGGGATTAGTTGGTAAGCGGAATACCGTAAACTTGCAAATGAAAAGTCGGGGTGAACATAATGCTCAGTAGCAATGAAATTAAAGCATGGATGCGAGCGAGAGGGTACCCGACAAAAACGCAGGAAATTATTTTAGGTATCCGAAGCGCCCCGCCGAGTCGCCGGGTTCAAGGAGGTAAGGGTAATATAAGCGGAAAATTCAGCTCGCCCAAGATGAAAGTTACGATACAGTTCGAGGGTTGGGCTGAACTGGTCGGTGTTTATAGTAACGAATTTGATGACGATTGCTTAGAACAGTGGGACCAACCGCCGGTTATCCCTCTTAGGACACCGAAAAAAAACTATCCGATATACAACCATCATCCCGACTATTTTGTGATTTGGACACGGGACGCAGGGTGGGTCCAGTACAAGCGCGAAAGCGAATTGGAGAGAATCGCTGAAGAAAAGCCGTGGCTGTATGTGAAAGACGAGACCGGGCGATGGAGATGCCCGCCCGGTGAAGAATATGCCGCGCAATTTGGCTTAAAATTCTGGGTGAAGTCGGAAAGAGATTATTCGTGGGCGCTCATCGATAACCTGCAATATCTCGAAGACTTTTTTGCTGAGGAAATCCCGGTTCCGGATGAGACGCGCATGGAGATTTTTGATACAATCCGTCAAAACCAAGGCATCAGTACGATGAGGCTACTTGCGCTGCTTCCTGGGGTGAAGGTCGACTACTTATTGGCTTTGATCGCACAGAATAGGTTGTATGTGGCTTTGAACGAATGCCGGCTGTCTCAGCCAGATACTACTGCAATATTTACAAGTTGCGACCTATGCAGAGCACATGCGAGTCTAAAGTCCCGCGAGCGATGCAAGCCCTATCAGTTTCTTGAACCTGTAAGTGGAGCTGCGTTTGTCTGGGACGGAGTCCCGTACAGAATCATCAATGCTGGTAATACTGAAATCGTGATTCAGCCTACTAACGGGGATGAGGAAACGAGCAAGGCTTATCCGATTCCAAGGGAGCATTTTATCGGTTTCTGTGAGCAGGGAAAGATTACTGGGATGGTTGTAGAAACCGACCAAATTCCCCAAGGAGTTTCGGAAATATTGGCAAACGCGAGTTTAGAGGCTTTACAAAAAGCCAACCAACGATATAAAGTGATTTCTCCAATAGTGAACGAAGGATTGAGATTCGGGGATGGCGACGTACCTGATCGGACTATTAGAGATTGGGTCAGAAAGTTCGACCTTGCGGAAGCAAAATACGGGTATGGTTTTGTCGGTTTAATTGACAAGAATTCGCAGAAGGGAAATTACAATTGCAAACTACATCCAGACATCGCTAGGTTGATGGAAGAGGTTATCAGCCAAGAGTATGAAAATAAAAAGCAACCAACAATAAGATCCGTTTATGGACGCTTGTTGATTTTATTAGAAGAGAGCGGGCTGCCGGAGGTAAGTTATCTTACATTTCTAAAGAAGATCCGAGAAAGGAAGGGGCCGGAACAGGCGAAAAAGCGCCAGGGTAAACGGGCAGCAGAGCAAGAAAGACCTAAGTATTTGTATTTGGATATGGAGACACCGCGACATGGTAGCTATCCGATGCATACGGTACATATTGATCATACGGAACTTGATATAAAATCAAGGCATCATAAAACCGGAAAAGTACTTGGCAGACCGTGGCTGACGATTGCAATATGTACTTTCACACGACGAGTGATCGCTTTCGTGCTTACATTTGACCCTCCCAGTAAAAGAGCTTGTATGTTGATACTCCGGGAAATCGTTCGTAGGAATGGCCGGCTGCCCAAATGGCTGGTGGTTGACAATGGCACTGAATTCGGTTCTGTTTATTTTGAAACTACTACCGCATTGTTTGAGTGTCATAGTATGAACAGGCCTCCAGGCCAACCAAAATTCGGCTCGGTTTGTGAACGAATTTTCGGTACGGCAAATACACAATTCGTTCATAACTTGGCAGGTAACACACAGATCCTCAAAAAGGTCAGGATTGCTACTAAATCTCATAACCCGGATACCCTCGCGACATGGAGCTTATACGAACTTCATGTTGCAATGGGCGAATATCTGTATGAAGTCTACGACACGATTGAGCATCCCGCTTTAGGGCAAACGCCAAGGGAAGCGTTTGCACAAGGGTGTGTACTTCATGGATACCGAGAGCATAAGAGGATTCCGTATAATCAGCAGTTCCTTGATATGACCCTTCCGACTACGGAGAAGGGGACGGCTAAAGTCAATCCGACTGAAGGAGTAAAAATAAACTACCACTATTATTGGTCGGAATTTTTCCGCGATGGCAAGCTCATCGGTACTCAAGTCCCTGTTAGGTATGATCCCTTTAACGTCGGCATCGCCAAGGCCTGGGTGAACAAAACCTGGGTAACGTGTTACTCAGCATTCCATAGCCAATTGGCGGGAAGAAGTGAAAAGGAGATAGCAATCTGCACAAGCGAGTTAAAGGCCCAGGATACAAGGCATGGACGACAGTTTAAGGTAACATCTAAAAAAATTGCCGCGAATATAATTGAAGCGGAAAGTAATAATGCGAAGGTCGCCGCGCAAAGAGAAAAAGATCTTGAGAGAGAAAGGGTGCTTCAGTTGATACATGGCGGAAAATCGGACGATGGAGAGGTCTCAAGGCACGTGGGGAACGTCATCCCAATCACAACGAAAAAAACAGCAACTTCCGCAACGAATATTGGGGGGACTTCTACTTATGCCGTGATATCAGAGGATTGGTAAAATGGCACGCCGGCTTTCACAAGATGAATTAATGCTTATGTCACATCAAGAGCGTCTCGATTATTTTAAAAATACAGTGATTATTGCACACAAACACGCAAAAATTGTACTCGATGCACTTTTTGATCTAATAAAAAACCCGGGTGAAAGTAACATTATATATGTTCCAGGGCCAACCGGAGTTGGAAAAACAACAATGATTTATAGATTGGTTGATAAAATCCTAGCTTTCTATAAAGAGACGATGGAAACGGACCCCGGATTTATTCCCGTCCTGTATGTTGAAGCTAAAGCCCCGAGTGTGGGAAACTTCCAATTCAAAAGTCTGTTTAGAAGGATATTGGAAAGTGCACGTGAACCGTTAATACAATACAAGATTAGTTCAACGGGTGAAAAAACTTCGGAAGAGGTTTTTGAAATTGCAGCTAGGAGCTGCTTGAAGAATCGGAAGACAAAGGTATGTATAATCGACGAAGGGCATCATATCGGGAAGATTTCCGGCGGAAGAAAACTGCTTGATCACCTGGAAGCGCTAAAATCATTTATTGATTCAACCGACACCATTTTTATTTTTGTCGGCACATATTACTTGACTAATTTCATTCAGGTGAGTGGGCAACTGAGTCGTAGGAGTCATGTAATTCATTTTCCACGATACCGCGCTAATTATTTTAGTGAGACTTCAAAAGATATTGGAGTAGAAGCTTTGACAAGAGAGGATAGTCAGCCATCTTGGAGCGAATATGACGATTTTTCCTTAATTGCCGATTATTTTGCGGAACGAATTCCCATTGAAAACACGCCTGACTTTAGTGGCCTTCATGAACTTCTTTATGCTCGATCCGTTGGTTGCGTTGGCATTTTAAAAGGATGGCTATATGATGCTTTGAAGTTGGCACAAAAAAATGGAGATAAAACGATAAGTAAAAGCCAGCTAGAGGAAACGGCATTAGAATTTCAGAGAGCAATTGGAATAGCGCGAGAAGCGTTGGAAGGGGAAGAAATATTTTCATCTCTTATGCAAGGAGAAAGTGAATTATATAGTTTACTTGGAGTTGCTGTAAACTCGGACTCAAACGCCGAGCCAGGAAAGATGCCGTCAAACAAGCAACCCGCTAGAGAAAAAACCAAAAAACAGCCAGGCAAACGCAAACCTACGCGAGATGTTGTGGGTGGTAAAGCAATGTAAAGCACCCTATGCTTAATGGTCAAGAAGGGCCGGTTGAAGGTGGTCAGTGATTCCAAAAGCGAGGTAGTCCGAATGACATTCAAAATAGACCCTGCGGATGCATTAAGCGCCTTTGAACGGATATATGAACAACCAGGCGGGTCTGTTTTGATGAAACTTGTCTATGTCTATGTGTCAACTCATGCACCTGGAGCAAATATAGAACAACTAGAGGTCGACCAGGGGCGTAGCCTTGCACACTATCTAATCAGCTTCGACAAAAGTGGATGCGTGAATAAGACGCGATAATCGAGTTTTATTACTAAAGTGATGGTGTTAAGAATTCAGGAAAAGCCAAGTGCAACCTTAAACGGTTGCACTTGGCTTTCAAATTAACGTAAGGTTTTTTTATTATACACCCCTAGTGAAAAAAGATTAACTATTATATGGACTGCGCTGGGGGAAAAGAAGATTATTGATCATTCACCCCATGCTTGTTCCCTAGAGTATAGTCAGGCGTTTCTGCTCTCGGACGAAAAGATAGAATCTTCGACACCTGTTTGGAAAGAGACTGAATGAAAAGCGCCCTCAGCTAAGGGCGTGCGTTTATGGATTTGCTGCCTCGTTAACCGGGAGAGAACGGCTGACGAGGTGTGCCCTTCTTGCATAAGTATGCAAAACAAGGCGTGATTATCGCTGCTTTTTTCGGCAACGTTATGCTGCTCTTTTCTACTTTCGGCAATATTGTGGTTCATTTTGCCCCAGTCGGTGAAAGCAGGAAACCCAGTTCTAAGGGCTTCTTCCGGCAATATTATGCTTCTATGAGCGGCAATATTATAGGTGAAGTAGCACCCGCGTAGTACGCGGTTTTTTTGTTGTTTGCAGCTTTGTGAGGGCGCGGGTACCTCCACCAGATTGTCGGAAACAAGGAAGAAAAGAGCAACTGTCAATAATTATTCGCACATTTGAATAGGCGGCTAAAACTTCACTCCATAGAACGCGCCAAGGCGGTAATTTTCAATTAAATACTTCATGTTAGTATAAACAGCGGCAATATCGCTGGTCGGCGCATTTTGCGCCGCCTTTCCGGCATTGTTAAGAATATAACTGTTCGGGGCAAGTTCAAAACTCTTAAATGTTGAAATAACATTGTTTAAAGTTGACAAAGATAAATTTGATGAATCTGTATCATTGGTTCCACGGTTCATCGCCGAAAGCAATTTTGAAACATCAGCTGAGTCTTTAGGGTCATATTGGTTGTCATTTATATAACTAATTCCTTTTTCAACCAGCTTTGCCGCACTGAAAACTATATTTGTGGCAGTTTTATAAGCCGAATTGTCATAGGTGAAAGGATCGGCCTTGGCAATACTCCCGTCCCCATACATCCAGTTATAGCTCTTGCTGTTTGTCATATCAGCCCCAAATCTATTAAGCGAGGTTCCAACCGCCCAACTGAGAGAATTCTCGAGCTGTTGAATTTTTAAATTCGCATCAGGTGAATTGCTATTTGATATACTGTCTTTCAGTTCGGCATATTTGCTTAGGGCATTTTGCAGGACATTATCTCCCAAACGCAAATCCCCTTTTGAATCCTTTAATATAGCATTAAATTGCGTTACATAGTCCTCATTGATTACCCCTGCATTGACATAATCGTTTTGAGTTGCAGCTTGACAGGGATTTTGAATTTCATCGTAACTCAGTGCCTTGAAATTGACCGGCTGTGAAAGACTCGTGCCATTGCCAAAATACCCAAATGTAGTGGGCATCGCAGTAACAGACATCGTTGGAGAATATTGTTGCGCGCACCACGCAGTATAGTCAGGATCATCCGTCGGCGCTGCAGGAAGATTAGAAGTATCGAATAGTTTTAGACCGGCTTGGCTTATTTCCACCGCATCTGCGTTCATAGGTATAAAGGGTTTACAAAGTGTAATGGTACTTTCTAAATTCAAATTGTTTACCGCCACAGGGTTTTGATTTGCTTGCTTTGCTTTGGATTCTCGGTATTCCTGGTACAAAATTTTAGCTTTATCACTCGATTGAATCTGAGGATTAACACTTGCATCGGAAAGGCGGTTATACAAAGCAATATTATAATTACTATTAATATTCATTCCAAATCCTCCCATAGATCATATGTCTTAATATCGGGCAAAAACGCCGTAAACTTAAGTGTAGATACAATGGGGACTGTTTCGATGACACGCGAATGAGTGGATTTGCAAGGTCACGGATCGCCTCCACCATCCAAATCCGAAATACCTGGGAACCCGTGGGACGGGGACACTATAAGTGTCCTTTTCGACATTAATAGGGTTCAGGAAATGTCTGCGAATAAAGAAAAAGCTCTATTTATAATTAGAGCTTTTTTTCTTTCGCCGTTGACTAACTTTCACAAGGGTTTCATTAACTGCGATTATGTAAATTCCAATCGGTGAATGAGTCCATCAAAGGCATCGTGCATCTCTTTTTTTGTCTTCAGGATTATTATTGCAAGTCTAAATAAACATGGGGTCGCCTCATCAAATTTTGAAAATATAAAAGTTGCCCTGGCTACATTATGGGACTTCGTTGGAAACCGTGCTTAAATGCAAACGATTGTTATTCCCGTCTTAGGGTCCGGCTTCTCTAAGGTCGAAGTGCCAAGAGAAATTATAAAGGAAATAATTAAATCATTTACTGCAGCCTCCTTATCTAAGAAATTTACCGAGAAACTTACAATAGTCATTCATCCAGAGGATTATATTAACTTTGATATGAACATTTCCGAAATTCACGAATTCCTAAAATATCAATGCAAATATATAGGATCTCTGTTATGGTTAAACGGCCAATCCCACCAGTTAACAAGATAAGTTGCGTTTCGATCAGGTCAAGGTCAATAAGTGAAATTTTATCCCTTCTAAAAACTCAAAGGGGAAACTATAGAGGAGTTACATGATTGCCATAGAAATTAACATATATTACAAATTATGGAATTTAGAGTGGCGCGGAACTGGGAATGCGGCCATAAACAAGTCGCACTTATGACTAATTAAACAGGTGGCTTTGTTGCCTAGGAGAAGTTTAGGATGACTCTAATAATTCAGCATAGTGTAGCTGGAAATTGAGAATTTACGACTTTATAATATACGGGGGTGGATGGGACCTGGTGGTTCCTGCGGTCTTCAAAACCGTCTGTTGGGCGTTAACCCGTCCAAGGTGGGTTCGATTCCTACACACTCCCGCCAAATTTAAATAGTCTCAGACGCGATGAGGTGAAGGAGCACCCTATGGCTCTTGAGTTATGGCTTTATTCAATAATTACAAAAGTGGAGACAGTCGCGAAAAAATTTCCTGGCGGGTTGAAGGCTTATCTAAAAGTGCCAGGAGTATATCATGATGATTTCCTTGTTGCTGACATCCATACCCATATGTATGGTGTTTATACTGCTCTTTCCTACTTGTCCAGTTATGGTTTTACTGAAGATGAGTTTGTGATTGTTCGTCCGGATATGGCGCCAAATTATTGCTGGCTGGAAACAAAACGGGAAACAGCCGGTAACCCGTTGATTTGCTGGCTAAAAGGCACATCGCCAGGAATGGTTATCCGCCCTATGATAAATGAGGAGAAGGAAGGGCAGACTGGCCGGGTTCGACAGAACAATAAGTTAAGTCTGAATTGAGTGGGGTGTGTATGAAGGACTTTAGACTTTCCGACATTAAAGTGAAAGAGATCATGTCAACCGGGTTTCATACTGTGCCGCCAGACTTGCAGGCAAGTGAATTGGTTGATTTTTTTTTGAATTCGAATTATACAGAGTCGATTGTCGTTGATGCAAGTGGTATTCTGCGGGGGATAATCACCAAGAAACGCCTGATGCTGGATTTTGCCGAAGGGCGACTCAATGCTGATACCTTGGTGAAAGACGTCATGCACAATGATGTTATTATTCTTTCTCCCGAAAGTGATATCATCGGGGCGCGTAATACCATGCGCAGAGCAGAGGTCGGTCGTTTACCAATTATAGGCGCAAATGGGCAAGTTATCGGACTGCTTACGGCGATGCATATTTGCAATGGCTTCGCAAACAAGCTGGAAAATGTGGGAAATAAATTGCAGGTAGTATTGGATACGATTGCGGAAGCGGTCATCGTGATAGATACTGAGGGTCGTGTTGTTTATTGGAATAGAAGCGCCGAAGAAATCTATGAAATTCCCGCTGATCAGATTTTAGGGGAGATGATTACCAGTTTCTTGCCTGATGCCTGTTCCCGGGAGGTTCTGACAAGCAAAAAGGCAGCGTACAATCGATATAGCATCATTGGTAATGAAAAGCATATTTTAAAAAATGCCGTCCCCTTTTTTCAGGGGGAGGAGTTGGGCGGAGTAGTCTGTACTGTTTTAGATATCAGCCCGACAATAAAAATAATGTCCGAACTAAAACGGACGCAGGATAAGATGCTGGATATGGAGAGGAAGGTCTCTGTCGGCCGTTCGCCAAAGGATATCATTACGACCTGCAGCTCATATTATCGCGATACCCTTACAAAGGCGAAACGAATTGCCGGAACTGACGGGGCGGTATTGATTCTCGGTGAAAGCGGCACAGGCAAAGAGATGTTGGCTCATGCCATACACGATTGGAGTCCACGGAAGGCGAAAGTATTTGTGCCGATAAATTCCGCCGCCATTCCCGGGAGTTTGTGTGAAAGCGAATTTTTTGGCTATGAGCGCGGGGCATTTACCGGTGCGGCAAAATCAGGACAACCGGGAAAGTTCGAGCTTGCGAACGGCGGGACCATTTTTTTGGATGAAATCAGTGAGTTGCCGCTGGAATTGCAGGCAAAACTCTTGCGGGTGCTGGAAGAAAGGTCTTTTTACCGTATTGGTGGAAAAACACCGATCAACGTCGATGTCCGCATCCTTGCTGCGTGTAATCGGGATTTGGAACAAATGGTGAGGGAGGGGAAGTTTCGCGAAGATCTCTATTATCGGCTGAATGTTTTCCGGCTAAAGATCCCTTCCCTTCGAGACCGGAAAGAGGATATTCCTGATTTGCTTTACGGCTTTATGAAGGAGTTTGCTGTCAAATATGAGCGGGAGCTGCCTGAAATCGACAATGAGCTTCTTGAATTGCTTACCAGACATAGCTGGCGCGGCAATATTCGCGAATTGAAAAATTTCGCCGAGCGGCTAATCGTTTTAGTGGATAATAAATCAAACGTGCTTTCCTTGGAAGATATTCAGGATTTTTTGGACCTCGATTATGAATGTGCATGTCCCGTCAGCGGTTCAGGTAATGAGGCTAAACAAGAGAAAGAGTATATCGCCGACTTATTGTTAAAGCATAAACGCAATAAAGCCAAAGTGGCTAGACTGATGAAAATTCCTCGCAGTACTTTGTATTATAAGATGCAGAAGCTGAATATTGATCTTTAAAGGGAAAGTGTCAATTGCGTCGACAGGTGTCAGTCTAACTGACACCTGTTTTGCTCTTTAAAACGCATCGAAACCCTGTAAATCAAGGTCAACCAGTTGGCACAAAAATTGCGTCCTAGTTATCAAGAGAAGTAGCATGCCGGTACTTCAAGCGGTCCGTTTTTACAGTCGTCACTGAGCACAAAAAGAGAGAAGGCATCAAGGCGGCTTAGTCTTTGAAAGTGAGGTGAACGGAAAACTATTGGTTTCTCTGTTGTAAAAAGCTAAGGAGGGAATTAAATGCAAAACAAACTTATCTCACTTCAGGAAGCGGTGGCGAAATACACGCGTGACGGTATGGTATATTCCAGTGGGGCATCGCTACCGGTGGGCTCCGATGCTATCGCATTCGGACGGGAAATGGTTCGCCAGGGGAGGAAGAACATTCATTATCTCGCCCACTGCTGCACCCAGCAAGTTAACCTTTTGTGCGCTGCAGGAGCCGTGGACAAAATAGAAGGCGGATTTTCCGGGTTGGAAGTGTACGGCTTTGCGAATGGGGTTCGCCGTGCGGTTGAATCTGGCGTGGTTGCGTGGGAGGATTATTCAAATCTTTCCATGTCTCTTCGCTTTATGGGAGCAGCCCTCAATTGGCCATTTGTACCTGCGACCGTCAACATCGGCAGTGACCAGGAATGGCGCAGTGCCTTCAAACCCGACGAGTATCCCTGCAAGTCTAAGATTCCCCAAGTGACCGATCCGTTTACCGGTAAGACCTATGGGGCATTATCTGTTGCTAAGCCGGAATTGGCGGTCATTCACGTGACGATGGCCGATGCCAATGGAAACGGGATCGTTTTAGGGACCCAATGGAATCGGTTTGAGTTGGCGAGAGCCGCAGACAAGGTGATTCTGCAGGCCGATGTTCTTGTGGATACGGACTGCATGCGTCAATACCCGAATCTTGTTATCATTCCCGACATCATTGTCGAGGCTGTTGTTCCCTGGAAGCTGGGAGCCTGGCCGGCCTGCTCAGTCGGTATCTACGACAGTGACCAAGAGCATATGTTCTCGATGAACAAAGCGCTGGGAACCCCGGAGGGGTATGCGGCCTACCGAACAAAATTTATCGACAGTTGGACTACCGAAGAAGAATATCTGAACGTAATCGGCCAACCTCAAGTTGACCAATTGTTGAGCGGACCTTCTGCTTTCTTGATGGATCCATATCGAAAGTGGATTAAGAGTGACGATGAAATCAAAGATTTGATGAAAAACTCCAAATTTGCTGAGGGGAGGTAGCATGATGGAATACACAAGACAGGAAATGATGGCTATTGCCACCGGCCGTGAGGTTAAGGACGGGGAACTTTGCATTTTCGGCGTTGGCCTTAGCATGCTAGCCGGCTATTTTGCTGTAGCTCACCATGCACCTAATGCCCGGTCCATGACTGAAGGTGGCGTATACGGATCGACACCGGTTGGAGGACTTCCCTGGGGCATAGAATGCAATCGTATATCTTCTAATGCGACCTGCTTCACCAATGCGATTGATGCTCTCGGTTATTTAGTGGCATCCGGTAAATGCGATGTCGGCGTAATTGGCGCCGCGCAGATCGACAAGTACGGAAATGTCAATACAACGGTTATGCTGGAGAATCCGGATAGTCCGCATTTCGGACCGATCAAGACACGCCTTAACGGCAGCGGCGGGGCAAACGATATCGCCTGTGGCTGTAAGCGGGTAATCATTATGGCCAATCATGAGAAAAAACGGTTTACCGAGAAGGTGGACTACATTTCTTCGCCTGGATATCTGACAGGCGGAAATGCCAGAGATCAGTATAATTTTGTTGGCGGAGGACCTTCTGTCATCATCACAACGCTGGGGATCATGCGTCCCGATCCGGTGACCAAAGAGTTTTATCTTGAATCATATTTTGCCTTCTCCAGTGTCGAGGAGGTAAAAGAAAATACCGGCTGGGATATTAAGATTTCGCCCAATGTCAAGGTTGCTCCCGAACCAACCGATCGTGAGCTTGAAGTCTTGCGGTCGGTTGACGTAACCGGCGCTCTGCGGAAGAAATAAAACCAGATGTCCAGATGCCTTTCGGAAGAAAGGCATCTGGACAAATTGACGAAGGGAGGCATAGATACGTGGAAACAAAACTTCAGACCCGAAATTCCATAAGCATTGACCTCGTTGGCCGTATGGTCAAATACCGATTCTGGATATTTGTTGCCATTTCTGCTGCTTATCTGGTTTCCTACTTTCACAGGGCGGCACCGGCGGTTGTCGGTCCGGAAATCATGAAAGATATGAACTTGGCCCCGGCGGCCCTCGGGTTCATGGGTTCGATGTATTTTTGGGCCTATGCGGCAGCCATGCTGCCGGCGGGAATTCTTGCCGACACCTGGGGGGCGAGGAAAACAGTCTCGGCCTTCGTCCTGGTTGCTGCAGTAGGCGGGTTCATCTTTGGGATGGCGCAAAATGTCGACATGTTGGCTTTCGGTCGATTCCTAGTAGGATTTGGTGTAGGTTTTGTTTATGTACCGGCTGTAAGGATCATGGCCGACTGGTACAAGCCTGACGAACTGGCTACCTATTCAGGGATATTGCTTGCGATCGGAAATATTGGAGCATTAGTCTCTTCGGCACCACTCGTCCTTTTGATGGAAGGTATCGGATGGCGTAACGCCTTTCATGTTGTTGGTGTTTTTACCGTCTTGGCCTCGATTCTGGCCTATATTGTGATCCGCAATAAACCGACCGAGCTGGGCTTTCCTACCCCTCGCGAAATCATGGGGCTGCCTCCGGCTCCGCCTGCACCTAAGGTGTCGTTAGGCGAGGCCTTGAAAGTGGTGTTTACCAATTCTCAGTTCTATCTTCTGGGGTTGCTGCTATTTTCATATTACGGTACCTTCATGGGGGTTGGCTCATTGTGGGCGGGACCGTACCTTCAAAACGTATTTGGCCTTTCCAAACAGAATGCCGGCAATATAATCATGATGTTCCCACTGGGGATGGTATTTGGTTGCCCCCTTTCGGGCTATCTCTCCGATAAAATAATGAAATCACGCAAAAAAGTCCTCCTGTGGGGCTGCTTATTGCACACGTTATCCTATATTCCGCTTGTGTTCTTTACTGACCAAATGTCGATCACTTTCCTGTATGGCCTATTCTTCTGGTATGGCATCTCCGGTGGCGCGTTTGTGTCCTGCTTCGCCTGTGCGAAAGAAACCTGCGAGCCTCGTTTTGCCGGAACGGCTGTTGGTGCGCTCAATATTTTCATTTTTATCGGTGGGGCATTTTATCAGCATGTCATGGGATCGGTCATCGGCACCTATCCGGTGCTGAAGCCTGGAGTATATTCATTGGCCGCATATAAAGCCGCATTTACGATACCGCTTGTCGGATTAATAATTGGAGCAGTCCTGTTTGCTTTCTTCCGGGAAAACCCCAAGACATAGAGGAGACTGCGATGAAAAGAGAACTGGCCAAAAACTGGTCGGAAGAGTTCCGGCAAGCCATTGAAAGTGCCGGACTAACAGAGGATTTATACCATTGTCTAACCTGCGGCAAGTGTGTCGGTTCCTGCCCTGTAGCGGCTATTACCCCTTCTTACAATCCGCGGCAGATTATCCGGGAGGTCTTACTGGGGAATTTTTCGCGGCTGGTAAACAGCGAAGAGATCTGGCGCTGCTTCTGGTGTGCCACCTGTGCTTCTACCTGTCCGAGTGAAATTAAGTTTCCCATGCTCATGTTGATGTTGCGCTATTATGCTTTACAGCATGGCTCTGGGCGAAAGTACGCGGTTGTCTTTAAACGGTTTGTCGATAAGGCGAAAGAAGATGGTGTAACCTTCCTGCCTTATAGCGCCAAACGGCTGGAAAAGATTACAGCCCTCCGGGTAAGCCTTGGACTTAAACCGCTGCGCGAGGTGTCGGCTGCAGCGAAAAAGGAATACGCAGTGCTATATGAGCTTTCGGGAACAAGTGAATGGTTGAATGAACTGGAAGCTGCAGCCGAAGGTCCACTTGCGCTGACGTTTGCACCCGGGCGGATCCGGTGCCCGGAAGATGCGGATAGGCGGCCGGGAAGGGCGCACGGGGAGGGATAACTATGAGCACGCTGAAAAAGGTTTCGCTGATAAATCGTGACCGAGTTAGTCAATTGCCGATACCCCAAAAGCTCTTCCTTTTTCTAAGCTGTACCGGTAGTATCGAGTATCCGGGTACGGAAAAATCGATAAAAATCATTGCTGACAAGCTGGGAATAGAATTGGTCGAATCGGCCGATCAAACGTGCTGCAGCGGCTATATGCTGACCTGTAACGCGATGAAACCGATTCTTGCCTTGGCAGCAACGGCAAGGAACTTGAGCATACCGGAAAGCATGGGGCTTGATGTGGCTGCCTTTTGCAATGGCTGCTACGCATATATGAATGAATTGGCTCACCTGGTGGGGCACCATGCGGGATTCAAACCTGAAGTGGACGCCATCATGGCGAAAATTGGCCGTGAATTTACCGGGAAAGTACGGATATTCCATGTTCAGGAGTTGTGGTACAGACAATTGGAGAAGATCGCATCTTTGCAAAAGCAGCCGTTGAATGGATTAAAGATCGCAGCTCACTACGGGTGCCATTATTTGGCTAATAAAGCCGCTGCCATTGACGATTCGGCAGACCCTACCTTTATTGAGGAAATAGTGGAACGATTGGGCGGGACTCCGGTATTTTATCCTGAACGGCGGGCTTGCTGCGGCTATTCGGTAGGTCGGGGATTCACACACCGTGATGATATTGTCATCCATCACCTTGCAAGAAAAATGGCCAGCGCCGTCGACAACGGGGTTGACCTGATGGTGACCACCTGTCCGGGTTGTAATGTGGCTCTAGACCGAGAACAACCAGCGCTAAGGGAAATGGGGATTTCTACGAACATCGCCGTTATTGATATTTCGCAGTTAATTGCATTCGCACTCGGTGCGCCCCTCGATCAACTGGGCTTTGCAGCCAATACTACGCCGGTACTGCCGGTTTTGGAGAAAATGACGCAGGGGCAATCCTAGATGAGGTTTGAAAGGGGAAATGCAATATGGCTGCAAAACGAGTTTTAATAGCAGGCGGCGGAGTGGCTGGGCTACAAGCGGCTCTGGATTTGGCAGCAGCTGGTATTGAAGTTGTATTAGCTGAAAAGGAAGCAACTCTGGGGGGGCATGTTGCCGGATTTTCTTCCTTGTTTCCTCATCTGAACGATGGCCGGGAAATGTCCCGTAAAATGATCGACCGTATAAAAGGGCAACCGGGAATAACCGTTCTGGCGGCAACGAAAGTCACCGCCGTTGACCGCGACTCCGGCGGATTCGTTGTGGCGATGGATGGTGCGGGAACTGATGATCGCGCTTTCTTTGATGCCGTACTGCTGGCAACAGGATACCGTAACTTTGCCGCCGAGAAATATGGCGAATACGGTTACGATCGATACCAGGGTGTTATCACAAGTATTGATTTTGAGAAACAGTGGCCTGAACTGGCGACACAACCATTGAAAACGGTAGTTTTTATCCAATGTGTCGGTGCGCGTGACCGGAGTAAGGGAATGCCGTATTGCTCAAAGGTATGCTGTATGTACACTGCAAAGCAGGCCGCAGAAGTCCGTGATGCTTTACCCGATACGCAGGTTTACGTTTTTTATATGGATATCCGCGCTAACTTTCACCACGGGGAGGAATTCGTTCGTGGTGTGATGGAGAAACAGCGTGTGCGTTATATCCGGGGGCGGGTGGCTAAAGTATTTCCGGCTGGTTCCCGGCTGATTGTCCGGGCGGAAGATACGCTGATGGGAGTGCCGCTGGAGATGGAAACTGATTTGGTTGTTCTTGCTTCTGCCATGGTTCCTGAACAAGAGACTGCCGAGCTTGCTAGGAGGGTGGGTGGGGCCGCTGATGACTACGGGTTTGTCGCGCCGCCTTTTGAGAGCATCCGGGACCAGCCGATGAGCATCGCTCCCGGGGTGTTCTATGCTGGGGCGTGCGGCTTTCCGACCGATGCGAAAGACGCTATTATGCAAGGCAGTGCGGCTGCGTCAGGGATCTTAGCTTACTTGCTCTCGGGCGAGAAGGGACGGATGGAGCGGTGACCATGCTTTTAAATCCGGAAAGGTCGGCGCTGCAAGCGAAGCTGGAACAAGCAACCGGTGTAAATGTTGATGTCTGTCTGCAATGCGGCTGCTGCACCGGCGGTTGTACCGGCATCGAGTTCATGGATTTCAGCCCTCGTCAGGTCATACAGATGATCAAACTAGGGCACCGGGAAACGCTGCTGAACAGTTCTGCGATCTGGTTTTGTGCTGCTTGTCATATCTGTGAAGACCGCTGTCCGGCGGGTATTCATATTACAGAAGTGATGGATGGTCTGCGGAGCATGGCAGCCGACGATCCGTCTTTGCCGGAAAATGAAAAGAAGCAGTTTCACCGGATGTTTCTCAGTCATATCAAGCGCTTTGGCCGGCTGCATGAGGGGTCATTTACACTGGCGTATAGTTGGTGTGCAAAGATGCCTTTGCCTGAGATCAAACTGATGTGGCGGATGTTCACCAAAGGACGGATTGATGTTAAATTGCCGCATCGTCCGGCCGCCAGCTTCAAAAAGCTCATCAGCAGCTTGCGTGAGAGAGGTGACACCGCAAAATGAAAGATATAAGCGTAGTAGCGTACTATCCAGGATGTTCGCTGCACGGCATGTCGCGCGCATATGACCTTTCCTGCAAGCAGGTATGCGACAAGATCGGGATACGATTGGTTGATATTCCGGATTGGAACTGCTGCGGCGCAACATCAGCCCACACGGTTGATCGAGCTCTCAATCTGGCCATCAATGTAAGAAACCTGAACCTTGCCGGAAAGACAGGGGCAATGGTGATGGCGGCTCCCTGCGCGGCCTGCTACTCCAATTTAAAAAGGACAGCGGTCTCTTTGCGAGACGACGCTGTCAGGAAAAAAGCCGCTGAGTTGCTCGAGGATAGCGTCGCTGACATTGAGGTCATGCATTTTTCCGAGTTATTCGCCCGGCCGGGAACTGCGGCCAAAGTTCAGCAATACATCCAGCGAACCTTTAATGGGTTGAAGATGGCCTGTTACTACGGCTGCCTTACCGTAAGGCCCTTTCATACCGTAGAATTCGACAATTCGGAAAACCCGCAGTCTTTGGATGATTTGCTGAAGATGACAGGTGTTGATTGCATCGACTGGTCGCATAAGACAGAGTGCTGCGGGGCAAGTTTTGCCGCTTGCGGGCCTGAATTAGTAGCCGCTAAAACTGAAGAAATTATTGGTCAGGCTTTGGCCGCGGGGGCCGAGGCTTTTGCAGTGGCTTGCCCGTTGTGTCACACCAATTTGGAAATGAGTCTTTATCGATTAGGCCGCTTAGATATCCCGGTCACCTTTTTTACGCAGGTAATTGGTTTAGCGATGGGGTTTACAGATAAAGAAATGGGATTGCAACACCTGTTGGCCAATGCTTTTCCCTGGAAGGAGAAGTTGGCAATAGTATCTTAAAAAAAGAGGAGGAAATGTAATGTTCAGCAAGCTTAAGTCCATGTCTGAAGCTGCCAGTCTAGTGCAGGATGGACAGATGATTGCGGTTGGCGGCAATGCTTTGCATCGCACACCGACTGCATTCTGTCAAGAACTGGCGAAACAAAAACGAAGCGCCTTGCGCGGAGTTGGCGCAGCTCCTGGTATTGCCATGGATGTGTTGTGCTCGGCCGGCAGCTTAACGGAAATCTATTTTGGTTTCTTCGGATTTGAAAATGAATACGGACTGGCCCCAGGTATGCGCAAAGGGATACAGGCAGGAACAATCAAAGCCTTGGAAGGTTCCTGAACGGCGATCATTAATGCTCTCCGTGCGGGAGCATACGGGATACCTTTCATCGGCGTGGGCGGTATGTGGGGGAGCGACCTGATCGCTCAGCGACCCGACCTCTTTCAAATTATGCAAAGCCCCTTTACTGGCGAAGAAGTAGTGATTATAAAAGCACTGGCTCCCGATTGGGCTGTCATCCATGTTCAGGAAGCCGACGAATTCGGCAATGCCCGGATTCTTGGCTCTGAATTCCAGGATGTGATTATGACCCGGGCGGCCCACAAGACTATTATTACAACAGAAAAATTGGTGGATACTGAAACATTTAAGAAGGAACCTAAACTAACCTCGGTACCGCACTTTTTGGTCGAAGCGGTTGTGCTTGCTCCCCAGGGAGCAAAACCCGGGATTTGTTATCCCAATTATCTTAAAGCCGACCCGGACGGGATGAAAGCCTACAGTAAGGCTGTTAAAGAGGGCACTGTGGATGCTTATCTTGCCGCGGTAACCGAAGGGAGGGTTTAAGATGAATTATGGACCTGCCGAAATGATGGTGATCGCACTTGCCCGCGAAATCAATGAGGGTGATACCGTTTTTCATGGGCTCGCCTCACCGGTGCCGATGACAGCAATGAAGCTGGCGAAAGCGCTGGGAGTTAATTATACCTATCTTTGCTTGGCAGATGGGGTCGATCCCGACTGGCAAAAGCCGGCATATAGCGGCTCCACCCTTTCGATGAATCAATATGAGGGCGCGGTTGCAACCTTTGGTCTGCATGAGATATTTGACTTGGCCTGTTCCAATCGGGTGGATATCGCTTTCTTGAGTTTAGTGCAAATGAGTCAAGACGGATCCATCAATATGTCCTTTGTGGGTGGTTCTTATGACCAGCCGAAGGTAAGGCTTCCCGGCGGCGCAGGCAGCGCGACCCTGACGCCGGTTACCAAGCGGACTACGATATGGAAAACCAAGCATGATAAGAATGCCTTTGTTTCTCAAGTGGCATACACTACCGCAAAACCCGATCCCAGCAAGCAATTTAAGGTCGTGACCAATCTTTGCACAATGGTTCTGAAGAACGGTTTGCTGGAGCTTGAAAGTATTCATCCTTACTCCAGCCTGGAAGAAGTCAAAACCAATACGGGATGGGAGATTACCCAGACCTCTGTTCCTTGGACTCCGGAGCCGACGGCTGCCGAAATGGCGGCACTGGAAAAAATAGATCCCAATCGGATTCGCGACGTCGAATTCTAGCTATGGCGGCTGCGAAATAAAGCCTGAGCTATTCTGTTTCAGGCCGGTATTTGCCGTGGCGGTCCCGCTGCGGCGAAGAAGCAGTTCATGCAACCGCCGCTTTATTCTCGCCGGGAATGAATGTGGTCGGCATAAGTAGGAGGGGGAGGTATTCTCCCCCTATTCATTTGGAAGGAGGCATTTCACATGCAGGAATCTCCTCTTAACATCGTGGTGGTCGGTGCGGTGGCAGCCGGCATGAAAGCGGCTTCTAAGGCCCGGCGGTGCGATTCCCGGGCCAGGATTACTGTTTTGGAAAAGGGCGAATTGATCTCGTACGGGGCTTGTGGTATGCCCTATTATGTTGAAGGAGAAGTAAAAGAGCTGGATGAGCTGATGAAAACTTCGGCCGGTTATTTGAGAGATATCGCATATTTTCAGGAAGTAAAAAATATCGATGTTCAAACCGGCATAACCGCCACTCGTATTGACAGAAGCGCCAAAACCCTTTTCGCGAACAAAGCGGATGGTAGTGAATGTTGTTTTCCTTATGATAAGTTGGTTTTAGCCACCGGCGCATTGCCATTAACTCTGCCGATTCCTGGCGCTGAACTGCAAAACATTCTTCCATTGTGGCATCCCCGCCAGGCACAGGCGGTGGACAGAGGGATTGCAAACGGACAATATAAAAAGGCGGTAATTATCGGTGCCGGTCTTGTTGGAATCGAAATGGCTGAGGCGTTAGCGATACGAGGACTGGAAGTCACGGTTGTAGAAATGAAGGAACAAATATTTCCGGCCTTTCTGGATCCGGGGATGGCAAAGGCCCTAGAGAAGTATTTGCGCAATAAGGGGGTGCGAATTTTTACCCAAGAGAAAGTACTCCGATTCGAAGGAAAGGATACCGTCAGCGGAGTGGTAACCGATACGCAGATCATACCGGCAGACCTGGTGATAACCGGGGTAGGAGTAAAACCCAACATAGAACTTGCCGCTGCCGCTGGACTTGAAATCGGGTCAGCAGGGGGCATCATCGTAGATGAATGTTTGCGGACAACAGACCCGGATATTTATGCCGGAGGGGATTGTGTCGAGAATATCCATCTGATTTCTGGGAAAAAGCTGCTCACCCCCATGGGCTCGACCGCCAATAAACACGGTCGGGTGATTGGCGCGAATGTCTGCGGAGGGGATTTGCGGTTTAAGGGAGTTTTGGCTTCAGTTATTGTGAAGGTGTTCGATATCAATGTGGGCGCAGTGGGGTTGAATGAGTCTGAAGCTGTGTCTATGGGTATTGATTATGTTGCCTCAGTGATCACCGCTTTTGATAAACCACATTATATGTCCGGGGCGCGAACCCTGACGCTTAAATTAATCGTTGATTCAAAGACACGCAAGATTCTGGGGGCACAGGCTTATGGCCGAAGTGATGTTTCTAAACGACTGGATGTGATCGCCATGGCCCTGACAGTAGGAGGATCGCTGGAAGATTTGTTTGACGCTGATTTGACATATGCTCCCCCTTTTAATAGCCCCATTGATCCGGTAGCTGTGGCGGCAAATGTAGTGATGAATAAGCTGGACGGGAAATTCACAGGGATTTCGCCGTTAATGGGCAAGGCGGAAGCGGAGATAGGCACTGTTTTTCTCGATGTCCGTACAGACCGGGAAACAGCGCGAAGCCGGCTGGCGGGCTGCAGGCAGAAGCATATCCCGCTGCATGAGCTGCGCTGCCGCTTGGATGAAATCGATTTTGGCGCGGATATTATTACCTTCTGCTCATTTGGGCTTAGAGGATATGAAGCTGCTCTCATTTTACAAGAGGCCGGATTTATGGGTGTTAAAAACTTAGAGGGCGGTACGACGGCTTGGCCGTTTGATTTTGAAAAGTAATAGTTTCGTTCTGACATGACAGGAATGCGGTATTGGGAGCGAATAGGGCCTAGTGGTTCTTCGATCTTCAAATCCATTTGAGCGGCGCAACCCGGTGCTAGTGGGTTCAATTCCTACACACTCCCGCCAGATGATAAGGTTTCTAGCCGATTAGATTACTTTTGAGGGTTCAGTACGAATATTCGGAACTCCAGAGAAAGATGGAAGTTAATCGGGGGCGTCAGCTAGCGCGACAACTTTGAGAAGGCGAAAAACTCTTGCGGATTTTAGCCCGGACTATAAGGTATCAGCGCGACGTAGGATTGGTTTCTGGCGGTTCCATGACTCAATATACAAAGAATATCCACGCAATATCCAATACTGCGATCTGCAGCTGATCTTGAACGATCCGAGGATTCAGGGGGGGCTTCTCGCCTCCACCAAACCATACCAAACAAAGAAACGCCTAAATGAAGGCGTTTTTTTGTTTGGTGCCCCTGAACCTTATGGTAGTATAGTCTGTTCAACAGTGGTAAGAAGAGCTGTTATGAGAACGTAAGTTGAGATTAGCAACGAAGCATGAAAGTAACCCGTTGTACCAATAATTGCAGGCCTCCTGTAAGTTTATCTGGAGAAATTTGCAGGATGTTCGAAATTTTCAGTGAATTATATACATCGATTATAACTCAGAGGCCGAGCAGGCTGACAATCCAATAATCGTACATGTCGTAAGAGTTGCTTTAAAACCTTAGGAGCCTTTTTCTTCAAATTGGACCAATATAGGGGAGGGGTTTATGACTGCAATTGACATGGGATAGCTGACCGCCACGAAAAGCGATCCAAAAACCACTCAGGATAATATAATCAATATTATCCCCACGAACATTGTTGACTCCATGGCCCGGCAAGACATGCTGCAAGTAGTCATCTTTGCCACCATATTTGGAGTAGCAACTGCGGCACTGGGGAAAAAGGGCGAACCAATGGTGGCGTTTGCCGACATGGTTGCTCAGATTATGTTTAAGTTTACCGGTTATATTATGAAGCTGGCCCCTATCGGCATTGGGGCCATGATGGCATGGACGGTCGGGAAATTTGGCCTTGCCATGCTGATTCCCCTGGCCAAGCTTATCTTGACAATGTATGGCTCATTGCTATTTTTCCTCATTGTTGTTCTAGGCGGTACGGCGGCTTTCTTTAAGATCAGCCTGTGGCAAATACTCAAAACAATCAAGGAACCGTTCATGATTGCGTTTACTACGACTACCGGGGAAGTAGCCATCCCAATCGCCATTGAAAGGTTGGCAGAGATGGGGGTTCCTAGGTTCATTTCCTCTTTTGTCATACCGACAGGCTATACATTTAATATGGATGGTGCCACCTTATATATTGCATCAGGATCGATGTTTATTGCCCAAGCCTATGGAATCGATTTATCGTTTTCGCAGCAAATAATGATCATACTGACGTTGATGCTGGCAACAAAAGGGGTAGCCGGCATCCCTGGGGGCTCGTTTATCGTTTTGGCCGGAACTCTTTCGACCGTTGGTTTGCCGGTAGAAGGTCTGGCCCTTCTTCTCGGTATCGACCGAATCCTGGACATGGCTCGCAGTGGCTGTAACATGATCGGTCATTGCGTGGCATCGGTTCTTCTGGCTAAATGGGAAGGGGTGCTGGGTGATCCCGTGGATAAGGATGCCACGACAAGTGTGGATGCCTAGGAGGGGCTGGTATGATCTCGTCAAATAGTATCAAGTGTAGAAGTGATATGGGAAATCCCTGCGAGGGGTAATTTCGTTTAGCAGGAGCGCAAAAGGGCCAGCCTCGGGCTTCGGGGCTGGCTTGTTTTTTCCAAAAGGCTTTTGAGTGTAGTCCGGGTTTCTATTATTGTCGGAAGTAGGTTTTGGGGTAAACATGGATGTTGGGATATTGCTATTTCTCATGGCCAGCGGTTTTGTCGCGGCTTTTATCGATTCAGTCGTGGGCGGCGGAGGGCTTATTTCTCTGCCGGCACTATTGATGACCGGCCTACCGCCGGTCCATGCGTTGGGCACAAATAAAATGGCCAGCCTAATGGGTACGCTGACCAGCACATTGTCTTTTCTGCGCTCAGGCAAGATTGACCTGAAGTTGATGCGCTATCTTTTTCCGTTGTCACTGGCCGGCGGAGCTGTTGGCGTCTGTGTCGTCAGATTGATTCCTCCTCATTTCCTCAAACCGTTGCTTGTAGTTATGCTGGTCGGGGTAATGGTCTATACGCTATGCAAAAAAGAATTTGGTGCGGTCTCGTCATACCGGGGTTTGAGCCGTCGGGAAGGAATCTTGAGTGGGGTGCTGGTTTTCTTGCTTGGGTTTTACGACGGTTTTTTTGGACCGGGCGGGGGGACTTTCCTTATCTTTGGGTTTCTCTTAATTGGGTTTGATTATGTTTGCGCGGCCGCCAACTCCAGGGTCGCCAATTTTGCCAGCAATCTTGCCGCAACGGTTGTCTTCGGCTGGGGAGGCTTGATTGATTTCCACTACGCCCTGCCGATGGGACTGGCGATGGCAGTCGGCGCTTGGGCCGGTGCGCACGTGGCGATCCATAAAGGGGTAACCTATGTTAGACCACTGTTCCTGGTGGTTACGACGCTACTTATCGGTAAACAGCTTTGGACGCTGTTTTTCTAGGAAATGAGAACAATGGGGTTTGGCCGCCGCTAGCTGGGGATGAGAATAAGGCAACATTTTGCAAGGGTATTTATCGTCATGCCACGAATGAAAGAATTAGGAAATGACTTGTTTGAGCATGTAACCTGTCCCTGGTGTTTCCGGCGCTAGTACTGAGGAGGCGGCAGCATGATAGTTAAGGGCGGTTTTTCCGCATATGGGCAATCAATAGGCATTATCGTTTTTAAAGGCGTTACTCCCCGTATTCCCGGCGATATAGGCCATGCGGTTACTTTGGATTTTCCGGTATGTTATGAAATCATTGATGGGATCTCTTTTATGAATTTAGTGGATGGGGATGAACGCACCGCCCAAATCTTAATCGAGGGTGCAAAACGGCTGGAGGCCAAAGGTGTCAGGGCTATTGCCGGTGATTGCGGACTACTCGCACGCTATCAGCAGGAAATTGCGGCGGCCTTGTCGGTGCCCTTTTTTAGTTCTAGCCTTCTCCTGATTCCCCTTGTCTGGAGAATGCAGGGCCAACAGGGGAAAATAGGTGTGGTTACGGGACATAGCGGGCTGCTGAAAGAGGAACATTTGCGCCTGGCGGGTGTGGCGCCGGGAACAGGAATCGCCATTGAAGGAATGGAGAATGAGCCGGAGTTTCGTAAGGTAGTGATTGAAGGCCATCCGGTATTGGATGTGGACAAAATGCGACAAGACTTGCTGGCAGTGACGAGACGTCTGGTTCATAACTATTCCGACGTCCGCTCGATTGTCCTTGAATGCTCCAATCTGCCTTCTTTTGCCCGTGATATTCAGCAGGAAACAGGATTACCTGTTTACGATATTGTTGGACTGGCTAAATTGGTTTATAGCTCGGTAGCTCCGACCCAATATTAGTCCGATTCGGATTGAGTCCCATGAAAATATAATCGTGGATTACCAACGAAATGGGTCGGTTTGCAGGGGCGCGGCTTGCCTCCGCCGTGTGAACACGAAAAAACGCCTCTAGAATAGGCGTTTTTTTCTTTTGGACGAGCAACTTAGAATAATACCAATTTTTGACCAATAGGAGGACCTATGCGGTACGAGTTTGATTCTTAGTGATGATAATTACCGCGCATAGGATGATAGCAGCCGCGGCGCTATCTGAGAGTGCCAGTTGTTCGTTAGCCAGCGCCCAGCCGAGGAATACTGCTACAACTGGGTTTACATAGGCATAAGTGGAAACAAGGGTGGGGTCTGCGGTTTTTAGTAACCATATGTAGGCACCAAAGCCGATCAGGGAGCCGAAGATGATCAGATAGACCAGGGCAAAGGCCGAGTCGAGGGAAATGTTGCTTGCGGAAAATGCGGTCCATTCGCCGGATAGTAGGCTGATAAAAAAATAGCAGGCTCCGCCGGTAAGATTTTGTAGTGCTACCGATAGAAAGGGCGACTCCGGCAGGCGTGCGGTACGCGAGTATAAAGAACCCCAGGCCCAGGTGACCGAGGCCAGAGTTACTACGAGATAGCCCAGCCATTCCAATGGATTACTGCCGATCTGGGTAACCGAGGTTTGTACCAGAAGAATTACGCCGCAAAAACCTAATGTCAGCCCTGCAATAACAAAGGTTTTGGGACGGCCGCTGTTTTGGCAAACCCAGGCAATGATCGCCATCCACAAAGGGACGGTGGCAAAGATAATAGCGGCGATGCCGGAGGGGACAAATTGTTCTGCCCAGACCAGGCCTCCCATCGAGCATACCAGCAGCAAACCACCCACCTTGGCGGCGCTCAGCCACTGCGCTTTTTCGGGGTGAGCGGCTCCTTTTCGCCATTCCCATAGGTATACTATCGCCCCTGCCGTGAAGAAACGCAGTCCTCCCATAAGAAAGGGCGGTATGGTGTCACTTGCAACCTTCATCGCCAGGTAGGTTCCGCCCCAAAATAAATAGACTGCCAGTAAAGCAGTGGTGATCTGTATTTGCATATTCCGATTTGTTACTGCAATTTCAGGCATGATATTCTCCAACAGCACGTTGTCTGACTTCTCCACTTGCTTACCTACTAGTATAAATATATACTTTAAATTAGAAAAGAGAATTTATATAATGTTATATATGAATAAAATTCATGTAATGGCGAGGATGATATGACAATCTTCAAATACAAGGTTTTTCACGCTGTTGTTGAATTGGGAAGTTTGACGAAGGCGGCTGAAAGCTTAAATTTAACCCAGTCTGGGGTTAGTCATGCCATTTCCAGTCTTGAAACAGAGTTCGGCTTTTCATTACTCACAAGAGACCGTGCCGGTATTGCTTTGACGAGTAATGGTGAACGATTATTGACGCGCATCTGTGAGACGTTGCAGTCTGACGAACGACTAAGGCAAGAGGTTGCTGCCATTAGAGGACTGGAGATTGGAACGATCCGGATCGGGACGTTTACCAGCGTCTCCTCGCAATGGCTGCCAGGCATTATGAAAGAATTCCAAAAACAGCATCTGTCACTCGAAATCAAATTGGCAGAGGGTGATTACGATAAAATCGAGGGTTGGATATTGAACGGAAGTGTTGATTTTGGGTTTGTGTCTTTACCGGCATTTAAATCCTTTGAAACGATTCCTTTAGTAAAAGATAAAATGTTTTGTATTCTTCCCAGGGAGCATCCTTTGCAACACCAAAACAAGATTTTCTTTGATCAAATTAAAGAAGAACCCTTTATCATGCCGAAGTGGGGGAGCAATGATGATGTGCGGCGAATCTTGCGTGAAAATAACGTTACACCGAGAATCAAATATGAAATTGCGGAAGACCAAGCCATTATTGCGATGGTGCAAAACGGGTTAGGTATTAGTATTCTGCCAGAGATGGTCTTGCGTCACAATGCTTGCAATCTAAGTATTGTCAGTCTGGAGAAACCTGTATATCGGACGATAGGTATTGCCCTTAACTCGATTAAAAATGCTTCCCCTGCCACAAAAAGGTTTTTGGCTTTTTTGCAATTATGGCTCAAACGTCAGGGGTTGTTGCGTGAAGAGATTGACGATGTATTGGCACGCGACAGGACTCTATGATACATTGATTAATAAGACACGGTTTTTGCCTATCATCAGTGGATATTGTGGAGGACAAAACAGAAATGGATATCAAAACAACGATTATCTCTCCCTTTCCCAGTCTTTATAAAACCGCGCTCGAAGTCATCGAAGAACGGGCGGCTGAGTGGATTGGCACGGTGAATGCCGTTTTATTAAAGTCGCTGGGGACAGGGGTAATCGAGAGCCGGGAAGAGATTGCTCAGGGGACTGAAGTCATTGTAAGCCGCGGCAATACTGCGGCGCGTATCGAAAAGCACATCCAGATTCCGGTCGTGCATATTCAGGTTACCGCGGTGGATATTATGCAGGCGCTAAAACAGGTTGGCGATAGCTGCGCGCAAGTCGGAGTAATGGGATTTCCGGGTGTTGTTTACGAATGCGAAAAAGTGGGCGAATTGATGGGGATTTCCATTCGTGAACTGGAGCTTCCCGCCAAAGATGATGTTGAGGAAGTACATAAAGTAATAAAAGAGGCGATCGACAGCGGGATCAGTGTAATCATCGGCGATAATAGCGCCAGCAGCGTTGCGGTCAAATTTGGAATCCAAGGAATTCTCATCGAATCAGGCAAGAATGCCATCTACAAGGCCATCAAAGAAGCGGAAACCATTGCGATTGTCCAGCGAACAGAAAAAGAGCGGGCCAAACTGCTGAATACCATTATCGAGTCGTCAACTGACGGGATCGTTGCTGTTGATAAAAATGGCCGCATTACCTATTTCAACCCGATGGCGCAAGATATCTTTAAGCGCACTGCCGCCCGGGCGGTCGGCAAGAGTGTCGGAGAGGTCATCAGCAACACTCAGCTCATTGATGTTTTGAAATCGGGAATCCCCCAATTTGCCGACATCCAGCACATTGGGAAGAAGGTCATCGCTACAAAACGGATTCCGATTAAGGTAAATGATGAAACAGTCGGGGCTATTGCAAGCTTTCAGGACGTCACTCAACTTCAGATTTTTGAACAAATCATCAGGCAGAAACTGCATCACAAGGGCTTGGTTGCCAAAGCAACCCTTGACCAGTTTATTGGTTCATCCCAAGTCATGCAAACCTTAAAAGGTCGGACGAAGAAATTTGCCATGACCGACTCCACGGTGCTGATCACTGGTGAATCAGGGACAGGCAAGGAGATGCTGGCGCAAAGTATTCATAATTTGAGCAAACGGAAGATCGGGCCGTTTGTGGCGATCAATTGCGGCGCTCTTCCAGAAAGCTTGCTGGAAAGTGAAATGTTTGGCTATGAACAGGGGGCTTTTACCGGCGCAAAAAGAGGCGGCAAGGTGGGCCTGTTCGAACTGGCTCACGGCGGAACCATCTTTTTGGACGAAATTGGTGAAATGCCGCTACCCTTGCAATCGAGGCTGCTCAGGGTGTTGCAGGAAAAAGAGGTGATGCGCCTGGGGGCTGATCGTGTCATCCCGATTGACGTGCGCGTGATTGCTGCAACCAACCAGGACCTTGAGACCCTGGTGGCTGCTAAAGCATTCCGTAACGATTTATATTACCGTCTGAATATCCTCCGGCTTTGTATTCCGCCGTTAAGAGAACGAGTGGAAGACATCCCGGAACTTGTGGAACACTTTTTGCATCTTTATTCCAATATAAATCCCGATGTCGTTGGGATTAGTCCGCTGGCGGTGAGACTGCTTCAGCTTCATTCGTGGAGTGGCAATGTTCGCGAGCTATACAGCGGACTGGAGCGGGTGATGCTGCTTGCAACCGAGCCGGTGATTGAAGACGGCGATGTCAAGGAGGTTTTGCCGATCCGCGCCAACCCTTCTAAGGTAGCTGCTCTTCCGACCAATGGTGCTTTGGTTCAAATGGAAAAGGAAGCCATCACACAATTGCTGATTGAAGAAGAATTTAATTATAGTCGGGTGGCTGCTCGCTTGGGGATTAGCCGGCAAACCCTATGGCGGAGGCTGAAGGGTTGGCAGAATAAAAGTGCCGACCAGTAATGGTGTTGAATGAAACCCGGATAACTAGCAAAGCAGATGGGTGAAACGTTACAAAATGGAACGCAACATTTTGTAACGTTTTATTGTTTTCAGGCGCCGTCAAGCGGTTGTAAAGTCTGGGTAAGGAGTCGGTATGGTCATCAACTATTGTTAGTGCTGGGATCGGCAGGTTATAACCTTTGATTTGGCAATGGCCGCAGTTATGGCACGTAATTTGCAATAACACTAGTTAGAGTTGATCTATGAGGGGAATTGACAAGCGAGAACAGGGGATATCATAACTAACGTTTCGGGGAGGGATATAATGAGCAATGTGAGAGCAATTCTAATGAAGTCAGGGGATAATGTTGCCACTGTGGTTGAAATGGCAAGCCCGGGGACAGAAGTGACCTTTATGCTGGACGGAGTTCCCGGTTCGCAAACTTCGCTTGATCCCATTCCGTTTGGGCACAAGATTGCGATTGTGGACATAACCTCAGGTCAGCCCATACGGAAATACGGCGAATCAATCGGTGCTGCAACTGCACATATCAAGGCCGGCCAGCATGTTCATGTGCATAATACCGAAAGTTGCCGCGGCCGCGGGGACAAGAATCATTAGGACATAACAGTCAAGTTACAACAAGTATGGGGGTAATATTGTATGAAGTTTATGGGGTATAGGCGTCCGGACGGTAAAGTGGGGGTACGTAACCATGTGTTGATTCTGCCTACCGTTACTTGCGCTAATCATGTGGCCAGAAGTATTTCCTTGGGGATAAAAGGGACAATGTGGGTTGAGCACGCCCATGGCTGCTCCCGGCTTTCGCCAGACGCCGTTCAGGCAGCCAGAGTGTTTGTCGGTCATGGCGCCCATCCCAATGTGTTTGGGGTTGTGGTTGTCGGGCTGGGCTGTGAACTGATCCGGGCGCAAAACGTCGCTGCCGAAATAAAAAAACAATGCCCGGACAAGCCGGTACATGTTGTCATCATTCAGGAAGAGGGCGGCACCTTTGGCGCCGTGCAGGCAGGCTCGATAGCGGCGCAAAAAATGGTGCTGGATGCGTCGCTGGCTGTTCGTGAGCCCATTGATGTGTCGGAACTCATTCTGGGGACCGAATGCGGCGGGTCGGATGCCTGCTCGGGTCTGTCGGCAAATCCCGCTCTGGGGGCGGCTTGTGACCTCTTGATCGATGCCGGAGGTACCGCCATTTTAGGCGAAACACCCGAATTAATGGGGGCCGAGCATCTCTTGGCCGCCAGGGCGGTCAATAAGGATGTGGGCGCCCGCTGTATTGAGACTGTCGAAGAATTTGAGAAATCGATGAAGACAGTCGGTGTAGATTTGCGCGGCACCAATCCGTCGCCAGGCAATATTGAAGGCGGTCTGTCCTCCATTGAGGAGAAGTCGCTTGGCTGTATTTATAAAGCCGGCACAAGGCCGGTGCAGGATGTCATCAAATATGCTCAGCCGATCGAAAAGAAGGGCCTCATTTTTATGGACACGACCGGCAATGACGCAGAGCAGTTAAGCGGCATGGTGGCTGGCGGCTGTCATATTGTTGTCTTTACTACCGGCCGGGGCAATCCGATGGGATCACCCATCGCTCCGACGGTCAAAGTGTCAAGCAACACCTTCACCTTTGAGAAAATGCGCTGCGATATGGATGTCAACGCCGGGACGATTATTACTGGCGAAGAAACGGTCCAGCAGGTCGGACAGCGTATTTTCGAGGAAGTCATTGCTGCCGCCTCAGGTAAATTAACCCGGGCGGAAGCCACCGGGCACAATGATTTTGCGGTATGGGGTGTATGGCCCACCGTGTAGTTTTGCAAAAGGAGAATGAGAAATGGACATTATTCAAGAGTTAATCAAAAATGTGCCGTTGCCGCGGATTGTAAAGGTGAAACAGCATTTTCCGGCGACAGAGGTCACGAATGTGGCTCAGGCTGTGAAAGAGCAGTTGGCCAAACCGGGGGTCGGCGACACCGTCCGGCCCGGCATGCGGATCGCGGTAACTGTGGGCAGCCGGGGGATCAGCAAAATCGACCAGATTGCCGCCGCTGTTGTTGCCGAACTCAAAAGCCGCGGGGCGGAGCCCTTTGTCGTGCCAGCCATGGGGAGTCACGGCGGAGCGTCAGCGGCAGGCCAGATTGAGGTTCTCGCAGGGCTGGGTGTGACCGAGGAGTCGCTGGGCTGCCCGATCCGCTCTTCGATGGAGGTTGTGGAACTCGGGCACTTGGACAATGGACTGTCTGTCCTAATCGACCGCAATGCCTATGAGGCCGACGGCATCGTGATTCTGAACCGGGTCAAACCCCACACCGCCTTCCGGGGCACGTCGGAAAGCGGCCTGGTAAAAATGATTACCATCGGCCTCGGGAAACAAAAGGGCGCCGATTTTTGCCACGCTTATGGCTTTGGTCACATGGCCAAGCATATTTTGGCAATGTCGGCGATCACCCTGGCTAAAACCAAGATCCTCTTCGGGGTTGGCCTTGTGGAGAACGCGTATGACAAGCCGATGAAGATTGTCGGTGTTCCGGCTGCCGAAATCGTGGCAGAAGATGCCAAGCTTTTGGTGGAAGCAAAAGAAAATATGCCCCGGATCTTGTTCGACCCAATGGATGTTCTGCTTGTCAATCGCATGGGCAAGGAGTTTTCCGGGAGCGGGATGGACCCGAATATCACCAGCCGCTACCCTACTCCGTTTGCGACAGGTGGCCCCAAGGTCGAGAAGCTCGTCGTATTTGACCTGACCGACGAAACCCATGGCAACGCCAACGGAATTGGTATGGCCGATTTCACGACACGACGGCTGGTCAGCCGGATTAACTATGCAGCCATGTACGCCAACGCCTTTACTTCCACCGTTTTAGCGCCGGTACGGGTTCCGGCGACCATGGAAACCGAGCGTGACGCCATTTTGGCCGCCATCAAGACCTGTAATGCAAGAGATATTGCCCAGGTTCGGTTGGTGCGTATCCAAGATACCCTGCACCTGGGTGAAATTTGGATTTCGGAGGCTTTGCTGAGTGAAGCAAAAGCCAATCCGGCCATCACGGTAAGCGGTGAACCTGAGATGATGCGGTTTGATGATGAGGGACGGCTCAGCAATTAGCGCGGAATGATATTTTGTGTTGAAGTGGGGGGGGAAACAAATGTCTTATGAAGGCGTTGTAAACAAAGTACCAAGTGGCCGCTGGCTGCGGATTATTCCGGTATTGATTCTAGTTAACATCATCTCCTATATCGACCGCATCAATGTTGGTTTCGCCATTGCCGGCGGAATGAGCAAAGACTTGGGCATGACCGCCAGTGTGGCCGGTATGGCGGCAGGAATCTTTTTTGTTGGTTATATGGTTTTGCAGGTGCCTGGCGGCCATATCGCCGAAAAAGGCAACGCGAAAAAATTTATTGGACTCAGCATATTGGGCTGGGGTGGGTTGACCATTTTGACTGGCTTTGTTCAAAACTCAACCCAACTGTTAGTTATGCGTTTCTTGCTGGGGATTTCCGAGGGCGGCGTATGGCCGGCGATTTTTGCGATCATCGCCCACTGGTTTCCCGCCGAAGAGAGCGGTCGGGCAAACAGTTTCTTTGTAAGCAATACGGCGATTGCCGCTGCCATTGCCGGTCCTTTGTCAGGGATGATCCTGACGTACTATGATTGGCGCATGCTCTTTTTTGTCCAGGGGAGTATGTCGCTGGCGCTGATTTTCATTTGGTGGCCACTGATCAGCAACCGCCCGGAAGAGGCCAAATGGATCAGCCAAGAGGAAAAGGAATATCTCACCACCAAGATCGCTGCCGAGCAAGAGGTGCTCAGTGCGAAAAACACCGGTGCGCCGGTTTCCTACAAGTCGCTGTTTTCCAGTGTCAACATGTGGAAGCTGATTTTAATCTATTTCTGCTATCAAGTGGGCAACTACGGTTATGTCTTGTGGCTGCCGAGCATTGTAAAAGAAATCACCAAATCCGGGATGAGTATGCTGGGGTTCTTGAATGCCCTGCCGTTTATTGTGGCCCTGGCCGGCTTGTATATTTTTGGCGCGCTGTCTGATAAAAAGTTCAATCGCCGCCGGTATACGGTGATGACACTGCTGGGATTTGCCGCCTTTTTACTGCTATCGACCGCCTTTAAGACCAATGTATGGTTGTCGTTCGGGCTTTTGGTGATGTGCGGTTTCTTCCTGAAGCCGGCGACAAGCCTTTTCTGGACGATGCCGCCGCTGCTCTTCCCTTCTGACGTATTGGGCGGAGTTCGCGGGATTATTAATGCGTTAGGCAATCTCGGAGGGCTCGTCGGTCCGGCGGTAGTGGGCTGGGTAGTCTGGTACACCGACAGTTTCGTCTGGGGAATTTATATTATGGTGGCTTTTTTAGTGGCGGGGGCCGCCCTCACGGCATCTATGCCCAAAATTACAGCTGAACCGTTGAAGAAATAATCTGTTTAGGGCTGTTGCCTCGGAAGCGCTAAACCAGGTGAACTCCCCTGGCGCGAGTGGTGGGTTCAATGGCTGGCCCGCCGATTGCTTCTATGATTTTGAGGGTTAACAGAACAGAGGAGGAGAGTGTGAATGGATAAAAATGCTGCGAAACCTCTTATGACTAATGTTCGATATGGCATATTGGCGATGTTATTTGTTGTAACTACATTAAACTTCGCGGATCGCGCGACATTAGCGATGACCGCTCCGGCCATTCGGAAGGATCTGGGGTTGGACGCCGTGTCAATGGGCTACATCTTTTCCGCCTTTGGTTGGTCTTATACCGCGATGCAGATTCCCAGCGGCTGGCTTTTGGACAAGTTTGGGTCACGGATAGTTTACGGGCTGGGGCTTTTTCTATGGTCATTTTTTACGGCGCTGCAGGGGACGGTGGGCTTCTTTAGCGGTGCATCGGTTGCTATTGTGTTTTTCTTATACCGGTTTCTCATGGGGGCGGCGGAAGCGCCGTCTAATCCGGCAAACGCCCGCGTTGTCGCCTGTTGGTTTCCTACCAACCAGCGTGGACTGGCGACCTCCATTCCTAATTCTTCGCAGTATTTCGCATTAGCAATGTTCACCCCGATTATGGGATGGATTGCGACTGTCTTTGGCTGGCAGCATGTATTCTATTTTATGGGTCTCGCAGGAATCGCATTGGCATTATTTTGGTTTAGGGTAATTTATGATCCGCATGCTCATCCGCGCGTAAATCAGGCCGAGATTGATTTTATCAAGGCGGGCGGAGGGTTGGTGGATATCGGCAATAAGACCGAAATCAAGTGGTCTTATATCCGGCAAATGATTACAAACCGTATGATGATCGGTGTCTATACTGCTCAGTTCTGTATCAATACGATTAGTTGGTTCTTTCTCACCTGGTTTCCGACATACCTGGTTCAAGCGAAAGGTATGTCTATTCTGAAAGTAGGTATTATTGCTGCCATTCCGGCCATCGCCGGGTTTATCGGCAATTTATTGGGAGGCGCTGTATCCGACTGGATGATAAGGCGGGGAATCAGCCTGACGGTGGCGCGTAAAACCCCGATCGTACTTGGACTGGTCATGTCAGGCAGCATTATGATTGCTAACTATGTGACAAGTGAATGGGTTGTCATTGCGGTAATGACCCTGGCGTTTTTCTCCAAGGGGGTAGGCGCACTGGGGTGGGTCATTGTCAGCGATACTTCGCCGAAGGAAATGGTTGGTCTTAGCGGCGGGATTTTCAATTTCGCCAGTAATATTGCCAGTATCGCCACACCGATAGTCATCGGCTATATTCTCCAGGCGACGCAATCTTTCAACGGCGCCTTGATCTATGTTGGCAGCATGGGACTTTTAGGAGCCGCGTCCTACCTATTCATTGTGCCGGAGATTAAACGGGTAGAATTGATTAAAGAAGACAATGCCCAGGCATAGCAGTATCTCTGGGGAGAATGGCAGAAAACTAGTCATAATTCAGGAGGCTAACAATATGGATATCAGTTTTATCAAAGGAGTCATTGTGCCGGTGGTTACTCCGGTTGACGCCGAAGACAGGGTAGTCGAAAAAAGCTACCGTCAAGTCATTGAACATGTCATCCAGGGCGGGGTACACGGCGTTTTCGCCTTGGGCAGCAATGGCGAATTTTATGGACTAGACTTCGAGCAGCAAAAAAGAGCGGTGGAAATCGCAGTCGATCAGACGGCAGGTCGGGTTCCCGTATATGCCGGTATTGGCTCCATTACCACCAGGGAATGTGTCAAATGCGCCATCATGGCGGAGGCGGCCGGGGCGCAAGCCATCACCATTTTGCCGCCGATGTTCATCAGCCCCAATGAAGATGAACTGTATGAACACTTCCGGGCCATTGCCGCCGCGACCAAGCTGCCGGCATTGATTTACAACAACCCTGACCGCTGCAAGGTCAATGTCTCGGCCAATCTGGTGGAAAAAATGGCAAATAACATCCCCAATATGGTCGGCGCCAAAGATTCAAGCGGCGACCTGACCCTCACCTCGGAATATATCCGCCGGACCCGTGGGAAAGATTTCAGAGTCATGGCCGGCCGGGACACCATGATCCTCGGGACGATGGTTTACGGCGGTTACGGCTGTGTGGCAGCTACCGCCAATGTGGCGCCGCAGCTGGTGGTCAGCATCTATGATAAATTTATGGCCGGCGACATGGCCGGAGCACTTGATGCCCAGTATGAACTTGCCCCTCTGCGCATCGGCTTTGGTCTTGGCAGCTGGCCGGTTGTGACCAAAGAAGCGGTAAGGCTGCTCGGCTTTGAGGTCGGCGATCCGATCAGGCCGAACGCCCCCTGCACCGAAGACAATCTGGCCAAGCTGAAAGCTATTTTGGCGAAAATGAGTTTAATAAAGTAGAGCTTAACAAGAAAAAACCCGCGAATTCGCGGGTTTTTTCTTGTTCTTGGCAGAGTTGTGGAGGGGATATTGGCGCCTATTCGGTCCCGCTTGCCCTCACTAACCTTGAGCAGCAGGAATTGGCAGGTTGGAAGTGTAATACCTGACAGCAAACAGTGTTTCAAAGCTTCATCATCATCACATACTGATAGATGGCAGGAGGGGACAGGCGTGAAGTCAAAACCAAAAGTGAAAAAGCCGGTTACGGCAACAGACTTGGTTTCGGTACGCAGGCAATGGAACAGCTGGGAAATTGCCCAGGTATATGTCGGCGAAGTGTCCAATCCCCTTTGGGACCTGGTCAGTGGCGGTGTAAAGGAGTCGTCCCCGGAGGCTTTCATTTTTGGCTATATTTTTTGTGACGCCATTGTTTCAGGCAGTGTCGCCCATTCCTGTCTGCACGGCACCGCACCCCACAGTATCAAAATCTGTATTTTGCGCAACGACAATCCGCCGCGCATTTTCAACCATTTTTTAGAACTTGTAGGGCCAAAACCAGCCTCATGGCAAAGATAGGCTGACTGCCCAGGATCAGAATGAGACAGGGCTTGATGCAAGGGAATATCTTGTTATCAGGCCGGTCGGCAGTGGGGGAGGAAAAGGTATGATTCGGCGCGAGCGTCAGATACAAAAAGGGAGTTTCGCCAGCGGGAGTATCATATATTGGATGAGGCGCGAACAGCGAGTTCGTGACAACTGGGCGCTGCTATTTGCCCAGGAACAAGCGGTGGCCCTCGGGCAAGAGATGCATGTGCTTTTTTGCATCAACATTACCCAGGAGCGGATGGCGGAGCGCCAGACCGATTTTTTATTGTGCGGTTTAGCCCAGGTGGAGGCCGAACTGCGGCCGCTGCATATCCCTTTCACCATATTGCTGGGTGATCCGGGCGAGGAGATCCCCCGCTGGTGCAGCACCCGCCAGATCGCTGGACTGGTTGCCGACTTTAGCCCACTGCGGCAATGCAGGCATGATTTGGTTCAGGTGGCTGCTCGTCTGAATGGTTTGCCGGTTTTCGAAGTGGACGCCCACAACATCGTTCCCTACTGGGTGGTTTCTGCCAAACAAGAATATGGGGCTTATACCCTTAGACCCAAATTGCACCGCCTGCTGCCTCACTATTTGGTGGAGTTCCCGCCGCTAAAGCCGCAGCAGCCGCAAATCGAACCTGACAAGCCCATTGACTGGCAGGGGGTTCGTAAACAGCTCAAAACCGAACCGAGCGGGCCTTCTGTTTCCGGTGTCGAACCTGGTGGCAGGGGTGCATTGCGGCAGTTGGAAGCCTTTTTAAGCGAGCGTCTGGCAGACTATGGCGCAAAACACAATGATCCGGTCGCGGACATAGGGTCAGGGCTCTCGTCTTATTTTCATTTCGGCCATATTGCCCCCCAACGGGTGGCCCTCGAAGTGCTGCGCCAGGCTTCTTTGGGCTCATCCAGCGAAGCTTTTCTTGAGCAATTGGTGGTTCGGCGGGAGCTGGCAGACAACTATTGTTATTACAATTCGTCATATGACGGTTTTGCCGGTTTGCCGGCCTGGGGGCAGGCCACCCTGATGCAGCACCGGAGCGATCGGCGTGAATCGCTGTACCAACTGGAAGAATTGGAGGCAGCAGCCACCCATGATGCAATCTGGAATGCCGCCCAGACAGAACTGGTGAGTCGGGGAAAAATCCATGGCTATCTCAGAATGTATTGGGCAAAGCGGCTGCTGGAGTGGACCGAAGAACCGGCAGAAGCCTTACGCTGGACGATTTATCTCAATGACCGCTATGCGCTGGATGGATGTGACCCCAATGGGTACGCTAATATTGCGTGGTGTATCGGGGGTTTGCATGACCGTCCCTGGCCAGAGCGCCCGATCTTCGGTAAGGTCCGCTACATGAATGCCAACGGTCTGCGGCGCAAATTCGCCATTGAGGACTATGTTCGGAAAATATCGGGCCTGAGCAAGCTAGAAGCGAATCGTCAAGGGGAGGCTTGATGGCGATGAACAAGGTTTTGGTGGTGGGCGGCACCGGGTTTATCGGCAAGGCATTGGTGAGCCATCTCCGGGAAGAAGGTTATGAACCGCTTATCTTCAGCCGGGACGGCAGTCAACTGATGGCCAATAGGATCAACCCTGACACTGACGGACTAATCCCTGCCGAGGTAGTGGCCAACCTTGACGGTATCGTGAATTTGGCGGGAGAAAATATTGGGCAGCGATGGAGTCCGGCGATTAAGGACAAGATCCTGGCGAGCCGTGTGGATACCACCCAAAGGATAGTCGCAGCCCTACGGCGCAACCGGCAGAGGGGGCTGGCAGTTCCCGGCGTTTTGATCAACGCTTCGGCAGTCGGCTATTATCAGCGGCGTTCCCTGGACAGTCAAACCGAGGACAGCCCTCCCGGGGAAGGCTTTTTGGCTGAAGTGTGCCGCCAGTGGGAAGAGGCCGCCTTGGCTGCGGCGGCGGAGGGGGTGCGGGTGGCAGTCCTTCGCTTCGGTATTGTGCTTGGGCCTGATGGCGGTGTATTGTCGCAGATGGCCAGACCCTTTCGCTGGGGTGTCGGCGGTGTGATCGGCAGCGGCCGGCAGTACCTTTCCTGGATCCACCGCAAGGATCTTGTCCGGGCGGTGGCGCTGGTGCTGGGCCGGACTGACATGGCGGGCCCATACAATCTCACCAGCTCCGGTCCGGTGCCCATGGCAGAGTTTATGCGCAGCTTAGGCAAGGTCCTCGGCAGTCCCAGCTGGACCAAGATGCCTGATTTTATGGCCAGGCTGGCTCTTGGCGAGATGGCGGACGAGTTACTGCTGGCCGATCAGAGGGTAGTCCCCAAGCGCCTTATAGAGCAGGGTTTTGTCTTTTCCTTCCCTGAGATTACGCCGGCTTTAGCAGAAATCTATCGGCGCTGACTAAGGGCTGCTGGTGGCGTGCGCGAGATTGAGTGCAAGGTGGGTCAGATACTTTTTCGTTTTTGCGCAAGGGAAAACAGGTGGCGGTGAAGAATTTTGTTAATAAACACCACCGATTACCATTCAAATGATAAATCCTCGATCTATCTTTTAGGGGACTTATCATGCCGGCGGGGCTGGCAGGAAAGGAAGATATTCCGTGAAACGCTGGACTTTATATGTAGCTATAGTCGGAGTTATTGCCCTAGGCCTGGGAGGATACTACAGTTTCATGGGATCGTCAACCGGCGTCCCGGTGCTGAATTATCATAAGGTGCTGGATGGAGCCGATACCCCCTTAGCCTTGGGGACAGGGGAATTCGAAGAACAAATGGCCTATCTTCATGATCAGGGTTTTCATGCTATCACGCCTGACCAATTGATTGACTATATTGAGAAGGGAAAACCTCTTCCAGACAAGCCTGTCTTGATTACTTTCGACGACGGCTACCAGGATTTTTACGACAATGCGTATCCCATCCTGAAAAAGTATGGACTGACTGCGACGGTTTTTCTGATCTCCGATGTCGTGGGACATGATCCAGGCTATCTTAAATGGGACGAAATCGAAGAAATGCGGCAGAAGGGAAAAGGGATTGTCTTTGGTTCCCATACCCTCAGTCATGTTGCTCTCAAGACGCTGCCCCCCGAGGAAATCATGGCCCAGCTTGTCAAATCCCGCGAAGGAATCGAGTGGCGGCTCGATGTGCCGGTGAAATATTTCGCCTATCCCGGCGGATCATACAGCCGCGAGGTCGAAAAAATGGTGCAGCAGGCGGGCTATCGGGCTGCCTTCACCGTTGACCTGGGCAGGGTGCATCGTGATAGCAACATTTATGCCCTGGAAAGGATTCCGATTTACAAAACTCAGCGGTCTTTCGTGGATTTTTATATCCGGCTGCATTTCACGTCGCTGGCGGCGAGTGTCAAGACTGTCAGAGATATGGTGATGCCTGTAAAGCAATACTAGATGACTAAAGGCACATTTGGAAGGAACTGAATAACAGGATCAAGTTATTTTAAGCATCAAACCCGCAAAAACTGCGGGTTTTTATTTTTTGTGGATGGTGGTTCCGATTATTCTCTTTGAATACAAAGGAGTTAAGCGGCATATATAGAATTGATCTTTTAATATAATAAAATTAATCAATGAATGGACAGGCGATGAAAGAGACTGTAGCTGGGATTGATGTTGGCTCAACAGCCATTAAAATTACCCTTTATGACGGCACACGCCATGCCAGCTGGATGGAGGCGGCAGGCTGGGACCCGCGCCGCGCGGCAGCCGGTCTTTTGAATACAGCGGCGGCGAGCTGGGGGCTGGATGCCGGCAGTCTTGTCAGTGTCTACACTACCGGTTATGGGCGGACTGGACTCTCGTTTAGCACGAAGGCCCTTACCGAAATTACCTGCCATGCCAGGGGCGCCGCCTACCTGTATACCGATGTGCGAACGGTAATCGATATCGGCGGCCAGGATGCAAAGGCCATCCGGGTCGAGGCTGGGGGCAAAGTAACCGACTTTATCATGAATGACAAGTGTGCGGCCGGTACAGGGCGATTTCTCCAGGTCATGGCCCAGGCACTGGGGCTGGACATGTCGGAAATGATAGAACTCGGCGCCCAGGAGTCTATTGAGGCCCAGCCCATCACCTCGATGTGCGCCGTTTTCGCCGAATCGGAAGTCATCGGTCTTCTCAATCACGGCATTCCCCGGGCGGCCATCGTAGCTGGACTGTATAAATCGATTGCCGGGCGCATTGCCGCTATGGCAGCCCGTATTTCACCCTGTGCCCCGGTACTGCTTACCGGTGGTGTATCCTGCCACTCTCCACTGCGCCGGGAACTGGAAAGAGAATTGAAGATGCCGGTTATTGTTCCCGGGGAGGCTGTCTATGCCGGCTCAATCGGGGCTGCTTTATCTGCCTGGGAGGATTTACAAAAAGGAGGAATATAAATGGAAGTTACTCGTGCTCAAGCCATGGCCCATTTTGATATGGCAATTCCCCATGCCGGGGCTTCGCTCAAGCAATTGAAAGAGGATGGCAAAAAGGTGGTCGGGTTTTACTGTATGTTCGCGCCACAGGAGATCGCCCTGGCGGCGGGAGCCGTCGCTGTCGCTCTTTGCGCCACCAAGGAAGAACCGATTGCCGAAGGCGAAAAAACCCTGCCGCGCAACTTTTGTCCGCTTATCAAATCTTCCTATGGCTTTGCAGTCACCGACAAGTGCCCGTTCTTTCTCCATTCCGATTTAATTGTGGGCGAAACCACCTGCGACGGCAAGAAGAAAATGTTTGAGCTGATGGCAAAATTCAAGCCGCTGCATGTCATGAATCTGCCGCAGAGCTACCAGAATGAGGCTGATAGCGCCTACTGGCTTGAATCAGTCAAAGAATTTAAAAAGGTATTAGAAGCAACCTTTGCTGTCCAAATTACCGATGAAAAGCTGGCTGCAGCGATCCGTGAGCTGAACGAAGAACGGCTGCTGATTCAAAAACTGGCGGCATTTATGAAGCTGGATCCGGTGCCGCTTACCGGACAAGATCTCCTCAAAGTGCTTTGGGCGCGAAATTTTGTTTTTGACCGCCAGGAATTTTCTGCCCAGGTCAAAGACCTGATTACTGAACTGGAGCAGCGGGTGGCAGAGGGCGCGAGCGCGTTGGCCAAGGGCGCGAAGCGGATTGTGGTCACCGGTGTTCCGACAGGCTTGGGCGCGGAAAAGGTGCTCAAGATTATTGAGGACTGCGGGGCCGCGGTGGTCTATATTGAAAATTGCGCCGGTATGAAGCAGTATGTCAATCTGGTTGACGAAAGTAAACCGGCCCTGGAAGCGATTGCCGATAAATATCTCAATACGCACTGTTCTTGTATGAGCCCCAATCCCCGCAGACTGGACCTTGTCAACCAAGTATGCCGCGATTACCGGGCTGACGGGGTGGTGGACATTGTTTGGCAAGGCTGCCATACTTATAACGTCGAGAGCCCGATACTGCGCGAGAGTCTGAAGCAATCGGGCAATATTCCGCTGCTACATATCGAGACCGACTATTCACAGGGCGATGTCGAACAAATCAAAACCAGAGTGCAAGCCTTTTTGGAAATGATGGATTAACAAAATACCTGGGTAGACAATGCCGTTTTGGTGAACAGAATAATCATCGCCAAAGAACAGCAAAAACCCCGCAAATGCGGGGCTTTTGCTGTTCTTTGGCAGTGTGGCGCGAACGACGGAAAGTTGGAGCTCAGTCGCACTTGGTGGGCTGAGTGATGCCCGTCCCGCCCCAATATCTTCGGCATTGACAGTCCCCACAACAAGGGCTCGATAGTGCCAGACCTTTACCAGTTCAGAATAATATGGTAATGTTACTGAATATAGGGGTATTTTTTATATGCCGCACGCTGTTGTGACCGCGAATAGTCGGGGAGGCGCGTCTATGCCCAAACACAATGTAAAGGCACTTTATATGCGTAGCTCGATCATCCAGGCGCTGGATAAAATATGGGAGTTTCCGCTGACGGTTGTCGAAGCACCGATGGGTTATGGTAAAACGACCGCGGTGAGGGAGTATGTAAAAAGCGGTAAGGCCGAGGTTTTATGGCAGACCTTAACCGATGATTCGGCTGCCGGTCTTTGGAATGGCTTAAGCCGTTTGCTCCGGAAACTGGACCCGGTGGCGGCCGACCGTCTTGCGAGTGTGGGGGTGCCCAGCAACAGCGTCTTTATGGAGGAGGCCGTCCGGATTGTCGGGGGAATCGAGTTTTCGTCAAGAACGGTCCTCGTCCTTGACGATTACCATCTCTTGTCCTCTGGCGATATTGATGGCTTTATCGAACGACTGGTCAAAGCCGAGTGTCCTAATCTGCATATTGTGATCGTATCGCGCAGTGTCTTCGGCGAGAATACAGCCGAGCTTGCCCTAAAAGGCTCTTGTCTGGTTGTTGACAAAAAATGTTTTGAATTTACCAAAGCCGATATCGTTGAATATTGCAAGTTATGCGGGGTCAGGCCCAATCCTGAGGAGGCGGATTTTCTGCTCGCCTACACCGAAGGCTGGGTCAGCGCTGTATATCTTTGTATCCTGGGTTTCCTCCAGGACGGCCGGATTGAGCGGCAAGCCAGCCTGTATGAACTGATCGAGAAGGTGGTTTACCGGCGTTGTTCTGCTGAAGTCCAGGACATTTTGCTGCATATCTGTATTTTTGACAGTTTCTCTTTGGAACAGGCTGAATATATGGGGAACAAGGAGAACGCCGAGGCGCTGCTGCGACAGCTTGTGACCCAAAACGCATTTATCAAACATGACCAGATCAACAGGATCTATTACATGCATAATATCTTCACAAGTTATCTGCGGCGAATCTTTGACAGGCTGAACCTGGACAGGCAGCAGGCCATCTGGAAGGCGGCAGGACAATGGCATGTAAAGGTCGGCGACTATATCCATGCTATGGATTATTTTTATAAAGCCGACGATTTTGAGAGTCTGGTAACGGCGATTGAACTTGATAAAGGCAACCAAATCAGCAACGAGCATAAAGATAAATTGATCCGGTATTTCAGCGATTGCCCCATCGAGATCAAAAGAGAGCATCCGTGGGCCTGTCTGATCTATGCCATCAATCTGTTTTCTTTTAATGAGATGGAGCTGTTTGCCCAGCAGTGCGGAGAAATCGGTGGCTATATCGAATGGTTGCCGGAAGAACAGCAAGCGACGAAAGATCAGCTGGCGGGAGAACTCGAGCTTTTGTGCAGCTTTGCCGAGTATAATAGCATTACCGGGATGTCGGAGCACCATCAAAGGGCCTGCAGCCTGCTGAAGGGGTCGTCACAGTTCATCGACAAAAAGGGCTCATGGACCTTCGGGTCGCCGTCTGTACTCTATATGTTTTATCGGGAGAGCGGCCGGCTTGCACAAGAAGTGCAGGAAATGAATGTGGCTATGCCGCATTATTACCGCTTGACCGGCGGGCATGGCAGTGGAGCGGAATATGTGATGCAGGCCGAGCGGCATTATTACCGCGGCGATTTTGAAAATGCGGAAATTACTGCTCATAAAGCCCTTTTTGTCGCCCAGGCCCAGAATCAATTTGCCATTGTGTTATGCGCGCTGTATCTCCAATTGAGGCTGGCGCTTGTGAAGGGAGACTTGGCCTCTGTACTGGCTGCCCTGCAGCAAACGCGGGAAGAGATCAAAGAGCGGGGACTATATCTATATATCCATACCTGGGATATGTGTGAGGGATCAGTGTATTCTTACCTTGACCAGGAGAAAAAGATCCCGGCGTGGATTGTAAAAGGTGATTTGCAGGAGCGCTCAATCTATTTTCCTAGCTACGCCTTTCTCAATATGATCCGGGGCAAAGCGCTGCTAATCGGCGGACAATATCCGAAACTCATCGGTTTGGCCGAGGAATTTATCGGCATCGCAAGCGTTTTCCCCAATCTGTTGGCACAGGTGTACACCTATATCTATGAAGCGGCAGCCAAGTTCAAACTGGGACGGCATGAGGAGGCACAGGAAGCCCTGCAGAAAGGGCTGGACATTGCGGCACCTGATCAGCTTACCCTGCCTTTTGCCGAGAACGGCGAATACATTGCCGATATCCTTGCAGCGCTGGCAGAGAAGGGATATTGCCGGGAAATTATCGACAAGATTCGCGCGATTTCCCAAGCAATGGCGAAAAAAAGGGAAACGATGTCGGCAAAATTGCGTAGCGAGGACAGCAAGTCGCAACTGACTGAGCGGGAATGGGCTGTTGCCGAGCTTGTTGCAACAGGCCTGTCCAATCGGGCGATCGGAAAAACATTGCATATTGCCGAAGTGACTGTGAAAAAAGCGTTGCAGAGTATCTTTGTAAAAATGGCTGTTAGCAGCAGGACGGCGTTGACGAAAATCATCATTGAACAAAAAATAGGCTGAAAGAGTATACTTTCGGATAGTATTATTACAGGCTAATTCACTATATCATTAAGGTGAGTTAGTCTATTTTTGTTGGATCTCGTGGTGAGCTTGCGCTTTGAGGTGTGATATGGGGAAGATCATAGAAGTGGTCCTCGATGCCGACTATCTGGTTGTAGTCCGCTTTGATAACAACCATTCGGTGACTATCGATATGAAACAAAAGCTGCATACCGCCCGATTTTCTGAGCTGAGAGACCCGCGGGTGTTTCATGCGGCGACAATTGATGAAAAAGCGATACACTGGCCTGGCGGAATATCGATCGCCATCAGCGAGATGATTGAAATCGTCACAAAATAGAAAGGGGTGTAGCAAATGAAAATCAAAAACCGGGTTTATCGTAAACTTCTCAGCGGATTGTTATTGGTGATGGTGGTATTGAGTCTTCTCCCTGCCCAGGCCCTGGCTTACAAGATGGATATTCGCAATCCCTATAGTGATGCGATGCAGGTGGCGGTTGTCGATTACGAAGATCAAGCCGGTACATGGCGCTGTCATGGCTGGTTTGCCGTAAATCCCATGAGTACAAGGCGGATCAACATGCCATCGGCTACCAGTAAAAGCACGATATATCTTTTTGTGAAGACGTCGGAAGCTTCGTGGGGCGGAGAGGGGATTGCCAGTTCGGTGGTTCGCACGGTGAATAGCAATGCGTTTAGCTATTATGACGGCGAATCCTGCCCGGCAGGCCCCAATCGTCGCCAGGAGTTTTTTGCAAAATACCAATTGGAAGATGGATTTTTGTATTGGTCGCCAGAATAGTGCAGGGACAGAACAGGACATTTTAGACTGGTTTCTTGGAGAGCAGGGGTCCGCTGATGAAAACTATCAGCAGGTCCCTGCTTTTACTGTTGCCGACTGAGGTGTATTACCGCTAGCGACTAAGAATAGCAAGCAGGAATAGGGCTGACGGCATTACCAGGTTTGGCCTTTTTCCGAACTATACGGTGACTTTACCGATGCCAAAGGCGGTATTGTTCCGCAGGACTTTCTCCACCCAATCGCTCTGGGTTAGTTCGCAGCTAATAATCAGCACCAGTTCTGACTCCTTGGTTTTTTGTCGGGCAGAAATTTTTCGCTTGGTTAATATATAGTCCAAAATAAAGCCTAACCCGGCCCCTCCGAATAGCCCAATCAATCCCCAGATGATCGGTCCCCAGGTCCAGATAAAGCCATAGACGACTCCCAGCGTCATGCCGGCGGTGGCGAAGACTGAGGCAGTATCGAATATGCTTACCCCGTCGGCCCGGTGGATGGTATCCAAAATGGCAAACTCCTTGTGCTCCTGAACAAGCGGGATTGCCAATATCTTTTCTTTGGCGATCCCTTTCTCCTCCAGCTCGGTGATTGCCAGCTCCACGAATTGCGAATGGTCAAAAGTGGCTGCGATTAACATCTTTGCCGACTCCTCTGTTTCCGAAATGGGCAGGGCGAGCGCAAATACCTGGTATCTTTTCTGGAGAAATTCACGGAGCTCCACATCAAATATTTCGTTCAGCTCCACTGTTGACGAGTAGGCGTCGGCGGCTGCATAGCCGTAGATCGAAGGCATGAAAAGCAGCCACTGCGGATCAGCGAGCGCGATGGCTTGGCTGAAGTCGCCCATCAGAGTAAACTGCAGGACCTGGAATATCCGCGAATAATAAGCGCACAGGAACCAGAAGAAGATGAGAAAATAGCCGGTAGCCATTCGGAGAATGTACATATGTCCTAAGCCAGGCAGTACAAAGCTCCAGAAGAGACTGACCCAAGGCACTCTTTTGTCCAGGTAGTTGAGGGAGAAGGGAATCATTTTGAATACATCGATCGGGGCCTTTTCTCTGTCTGCCAGTACGGCCAGCTTGTTGGTGTTTACGGTAAGGTTGTAGGAATCCCATATCCCGTAAACATATACAAGAACATAACCCAGGAGCCACCTGGGATCTACAGCCGCTTTCGCCAGCTCAAACCGGCCGGTGAACGAGTAGATGATCGCCAGGTTTAAATGGGCCTGGATATTGATGATGATTTCCAGCAGCACCAGCACATAGCCCTTGACATAGCTGCCGACCATCATCTGGCCAAAGCCGGCAAAAGACATGGCCCACCAGACGGCTACCAGAGGATGGCGAACATGCATCTGCATGGTGTCGAAGCGCGAGAGGTCCAGTCTTTTGCGGCGTGGGGTGTAGCTATCGCTCATGGTTGCCTCTCCCTGGCGCTATTTGTTTTTCTTTCGAGGCCAAAGAGATATTTTGTGCTGGCCCGGGGCAAGATGGCGAGGATCAAATAGAGCGGCAAAGAATAAAAGCTTTTCCAGTCGAGCGGCAGATAGCTTCCCATAACGTTGGTTATAAAAGATTCGCCAAATAAGGAGAACAGAAGAGCGACAACAATCTGAGCGGTTAGAAAGCCTTTCCAACTAGGGAAATATTGATAAACCAGCATATATATCACAGGGAGTACTCCCCAGTCTATCGTCTCAAGATGGGGGGTGAAGGGGATCACTTTAATGGTGTATATCCACAGGGTTTGCGCCGTCCCACAGGCGTCGAGGAGGGTAGTGATAAACATTATTTTTGTGCCGTATAACGTAAGCTCGACGATGTGAGCCCGATCTACTAGACAAAACCAGATAGCCCAGGGCAACAGCCAACCAGTCAACAAAATCCACCAGACCAAGCTATATGCCTCAGATGATAGCCAGTGCTCATAGCGAAGCTGGACCAGTGATGTATGGACATCAATGATGTGTTGAATGGATTCAGGCACAGGCATTCTTACGCCTCCAAACCGAAAAGCCAGTTTGGAGTAGTATGTCCAGGCATGGGATAAAGTAGAGAATTTGCAGAGTTTCTCGATAGCGTTGGTGCAAGCAATCGCCACATTCGGCTGATTACACAGAAAAGCCGTGTGAAGCTAGCAAAATGTGTGACAGAAGGCGTAATACGGAGAGGACTTTCCGGCAATAAACAGAATTTACTATACAAAAGGAGGAAGGTGGCGAAAGGGATGGAGGCTTGAAGTTCCCGCAAGGCGGGTGGATGCGTTTCTCGAGACTAAATACAGGGATGTCTAAATGGACTCATATGTATGTGAAAATATCGGGAGGGGCTATAAAGATGGAACACGCCATAGAAAAACGGGTTATGAGCAAGCTTTTCTGGCGGCTTACACCGCTGCTGATGCTAATGTATATCATCGCATACGTCGACCGGGTTAATGTTGGCTTTGCGGCATTGACGATGAACAAGGCGATCGGCCTTGATGCCTATACCTATGGTTTGGGCGCCGGCATCTTCTTTGTCGGTTACTTTATCTTCGAGGTTCCGAGCAATCTGATCTTGGCTAAGGTCGGTGCCCGTAAATGGATTGCCCGGATTCTCCTTACCTGGGGCATGGTTGCCACCGCGATGGCCTGGGTCCAGGGACCCAATAGTTTTTTAGCGATGCGATTTTTGCTCGGCGTCGCCGAGGCAGGCTTTTTTCCGGGAGTTATTTTATATTTGACTTATTGGTTTCCTGCCCGCTACCGGGCGCGGATCATTTCCAGGTTTATGCTGGCCATTCCGCTTTCGCTGGCCGTCGGGGCGCCTATTTCGACATGGATCATGGAGCTTGACGGCGCACTCGGGTATCAGGGATGGCAATGGCTCTTTATCCTTGAGGGCGTGCCGGCGATGCTGCTGCCGTTTGCCGTATGGAAGTATATGCCGGACGGCCCGCACGAAGCGTCCTGGCTTAACGAAGAGGAAAAGCGCTGGATAACAAAAGAACTGGCGTCTGATGGCGAAACAGTGGCAGTGAGCAAAGTCGAATCCAGTGTCAAGGGAGTTTTCACCAATCCCATGGTCTGGGCATTCTGTTTCATTTATTTTGTCAGTACCACGACGAATTACGGTCTGTCGATGTTCATGCCGCAGATCATCAAACAACTTGGATTTTCTACCATGCAGACCGGCTTCGTCATGTTTGTCCCCTATATTATCGGTTGCGCCGGGATGTTGGTCATCGGCTATCTCTCTGACCGCAACAAGGAACGCAAATGGCATCTGATTGCAAGTTGCCTGATGATTGCAATCGGCTTGGGAGTTGCCGGTTGGTGCGGGAACACCATCTGGGCCATCGTGGCGATGTGTTTTGCCGCTATCGGCATTATGGGCTTCAAGGGACCGTTCTGGCCGCTGCCGTCGGCTTATCTCAGTGGTGCCGGGGCTGCTGCGGGGATTGCCCTGATCAACTCAGTCGGTAATCTTGGCGGTTTTGCCGGACCGTGGGCGGTCGGCTTAGCCAAACAGATGACAGGCAGTTTTTCGAGTGGTCTTTATGCGTTGGCAGCGGTGGCCCTTGCCGGGGCGTTTCTCACATTCTTTGTCGTAAAAGTGAAGAAGCAGCAAGCAGAACCAGAAGCATAAGAAAGAAAATGATTTGAAAATAATGAGCCTGCCGATTTTCGGCAGGCTCATTTTTACTATGATTTATAAAGGTTGCCGCTGGAGTCAAACGCGAGGGGTATTGCAAAAGTCGGGTAGTTCTCTATTTTATGGTTTTGCTGCCGGAAATAGTCTCGTGCGCGCGCCAGTTAAATGATTTTGGAGGGCAGCTAGGGAGGCGGCAACATCTCTTTTCTCTAAGGCGTGAAATACATCCCAGTGGCCACGGGTTCCTTGGCCGGCATAGACTACCCCTTTTAGGTGATAGAGCCGGGACAAGTGCAAATGGACTCGCAGCGTCTCCCAGGCCTGCAGCAGAAAATCGTTTCCGGCAACCTCAAAAAGCAGATGATGGAGTTTATAATCAGCGTCGGTGAATGGTTTGAAATCCTCATAACTAATCCGGTTATCTACCGCGATTTCACCTTGGCGGATGATTTGCCTCATAGTATCCAGATGGCTGTCTGTAATTTTGGGAACAGCCAGTTCGGTGGCTTTGAGTTCAAGAAGCTCACGTACGATAAATAGATTGAGAAAGGAGGCTTCATTCAACAGCGGCGTGACAATATAACCGCGATAGGGGGTGAAATCAAGCAAGTTTTCGGCATGGAGCCTGGACAATGCCTCGCGAACCGGTACAATGCTGCAGTTCAGCTTTTCGGCAAGATGCCGGATATTCACCTTTTCCCCAGGAAGCAGTCGCTGATCATAGATGTCTCGTTTGAGCACCTCATAGACCTGACTCGAAAACGATTTTTTGTCAAGATAAGGCTCGATCAACTCCATCAACGCGATCCTCCCAGCTTTGGTGATTCTATATTCATTATATCAGGCAAGAGGATAATGACAAAATGACAATAGCATCAGCCTTTTTTGGCCAGGGCGAAAAATTCGGCGCTGCCGCGGGCAAGCACGGTGGTAAGGTGGGTATAGTAGTAGGTGATTCCCTGATTCAGGCGAAGGGCGGCATTTTCAAAATTTCCGGCAGTGCCGGCTGCTTTTCCAGTCTGGAGGATGGTGGTAAAGGCCTGCTGCATCGCCGCTTGCACGGCAGGATGGTGGGCAGCGCCGGGGTAACCCATCGACTGCGACAGGTCGGAGGGGCCGAGAAATACTACGTCGATTCCGGCTACGCGGGAGATGGCGGCGACATTGTCCAAGGCTTCCTTGTCCTCGATCTGGACACAGATCAGCGTTTCCCGGTTTGCCTCCTCGGCATATTCGCTCAGGTTCAGTTTGAAGCCGTAGCGGGCGGAACGTGTCCCGACTGCCAGGCTGCGTGTGCCAAGGGGGTGGTATTTTACGGCGGCGACGATTGCTTCTGCCTGGCTGGCGGTAGAGACATGCGGGGCCTGGATACCCATCGCACCCCGATCCAGATACTGCAGAATAATTTCAGGGTCGTTTTTCGGCGGGCGAACGATGGGGACAATGTTGCTGGCTTCGGCGGCCATGGTCATCAGTTCCACCGTCTCCAGTGAAATCGAGCCATGCTCGCAGTCAATAAGGACCCAGTCGAAGCCTAGTCTTCCCGCCATCTCGACGATCTGGGCAGAGGGAATCATTACTGATAGGCCCAAGACCGGGTTGCCCTGAATAATTTTTTCTTTCATCCGATTTTGCACTGAGGTTCAGCCCTTTCTGCCGGAGTTGTCCGGGTGTTGAGTGAGAAATCCACCGGAATGTTTTGCTGGATGGATATACATGGTTATTACTTCGTCTTTGTTGATTTTTCCTCTAGTAGTGGACCGGTCGAACCGGTAAATGTCCGGAAATCTTTTCGACTACTGGCGGCTGCCGGTCATTTCGCTGCCAGCAAATAGAGGGAAATGGTGATTATTGTCGAAAAAATAAAAGAGCTCTCCCTTGCGACCGGATGCTGGGCGGGCGATTGGTTCGTTGTTAGGTGCCTGGAAGGAACGCAGCGGCATTTTTTTTGTGCGAAGGAAGATTGATGATGACTAGAACGGTGCAAAGATATCTGGTCTGCCACCTTCGGCCAGGGATGGTCCTTGCTGGCGCTGCTGTGGTTCCCGGAAAGAAAGCCGTTCTTCTGGCGGAGAACACCGTTTTATCGCAGAAACTGATTGATTACCTGATATCGTCAGGCTGCCAGGCGGTGGATATTGCCTTGATGGGGCAGGATGATATCGCCGATATGGAGGAACGCCAGAAGTTTCAAAATTCCTATTCTTTGATGATGGATTCCTTGCAGAATACATTTGATACGATTCGCAGTTCCCGCGACATTCCTGTGCCGCAGATCAAAACACTGGCGAGCCAGTCTTACGAATTGCTTTGTTATCGCGATGTATTGCGGCTTTTGCAGACCTCTGCCAAGCATGACGATCTGCTGCTAAGCCACAGTCTGAATGTCGCGATTATTGCCGGTGGCCTGGCCCAGTGGCTTGGACTGTCAAAGGAGGAGACCACCGAGGCGATCATCGCCGGCATACTGCATGATATCGGAAAAGTGATGATCCCTGACCGGATTATCAACAAGCCCGGCAAATTGATGCCTTATGAGATGAATGTCATGCGTTGCCATCCCTATTACAGCTTTCAAATGGTTGAATCATCGCCCAATATTTCGGCGGCGATAAAGTCGGCCATCCTGCAGCATCACGAGCGCTTGGACGGCAGTGGATATCCTGACCGTTTGAGCGGCGAAGATGTTACTCCTTTGGCTCAGCTGGTTGCTGTTGCCGATATCTATGAAGCCATGACCTCTCACCTTGTTTATCGACGGGCCATGTCGCCCCTGGCGGCTATTGAAGAATTTCTGGAGGCGATGTTTGGCAAGCTGAATCCTGATGCTTGTCTGACCCTGACCAACCGGCTCAAGTCGCTCATGATCGGCAATGGGGTATTGCTGGACAATGGCCAATCGGCGAAGATTATTCATTTTGAGCAGGACTTTGGGTGTCGGCCGCTGGTCCGTCTCAACGATGGTCAGTATGTCGATCTGGGCAGAGACTATACGTTGCAGATTGTCAAAGTCGACGGCTTCTAGCCGTTTTTCCCCAAGGCTGCCGACAGCTGAATATCGATAGAAAAGAGAAAAGCACCATTTGCTGTCGCAGATGATGCTTTTTTTGTCTGATATACGGTCGGGTATTTTTCGGTAAGACCGTGTAGTGAGGTCTAACCATCGATATGGATGTGTAAATTTTTAAATAATCCTTCGGCTGCCTCCAGCCGTTTTTTCGTCCTGGATGGTTCTCGGACGGCAATGGCGGTGATCAGAAAATCGGCTAAAAAGATCTGAGCGACAATCGAATTATGAAATGCCAGACTGTGGAAGGCGCAAGGCAGGACGAGGTCAGAAAGCGGAGCCAGAGGAGATTGGTAGCCGTCAGTGATGGCGATGACCTTGGGGCCAAATCCCTTCATGACCGTTACAAGGTCGATCGCCTGGCGGGCATAGCGGGGAAAGGTGATGGCGATCACCAGGTCGGATTGATTAATATTGATGATGTCGTCAATATTGTCGCCAGAGTCGGCTTTTAACAGTTTGCAGTTGCCTAAAACCTGGTTCAGGCCGTGATGCAGGTGGTAGGCCACCGCAAAACTGCTGCGCATCCCGACGATGTATACGGTCGAAGCCGCCTGGATAAGATTCAGGCAATGATCCAGGTCGTCATCAGACAAAAAGCCGACGGTTTTTTTGATATTGGCCAACTGGACATCGACACAATCCAAAAAGAGGCTGTTGCGCCGCAAATCTTTTGTATTGATTTCCAGTCGGGTCGGAGGGGCGACCCGGTCGCGGAGCAGTTCCTGCAAATCTTTTTGGAATTCCGCGTAACCGGAAAAGCCGAGACTGACAGCGAAACGCATCACTGTGGTTGTGCTGGTTGCCGCAAGCGACGAGAGTTCATCGAGGGTGAGAAAGGAGGAGTCTACCGGATTTTTTAAAATATAGTCGGCCACCCGGCGCTGGCTGGGTGTCATTCGCGCTGTTTCCTGTTGCAGTCGCTGCAGAAGGTTTTTTTTCATTCAATCACCTTTCGGCTGATGTATTATATTTTTCACTGTACCATAATAAAGGATTTTTTACAACAAAACGACTTTACAGCAGCCCGGCTGACAGATAAAATGGAAATGTAGTAAATTTTACGAAAATCAAAGGCAATGTAGTAATTAATTCTAAAACTACGACGTTGCCGAAAAGGAGAAGAAGATAAATGAAAGACGCGAAGCCGGAAGTATTTTCCGGAGAATTTCTTGCCAAAATACGGGAACGGTTTTGGTATGTCGATCAAGACCCGATCAACGGAAACAGGGTCTATTTTGAAAACGCCGGCGGGTCGCTTAGGCTAAAGGCTGTGACCGAGCAAGACCAACTGATTGTCTCCCTGCCTGACAGCCCGTCTCGTCCGAGCAAGGCGGCCCGATGGCTCGGCGATATGGTGGAGCAGGGAAAAGAGGATTTCCGCCTGCTGGTGGGAGCCAAGGGCGGCGATATTTTGCCGTCGATTAGCGCATCCAGAGCCATTTTTCATATTATCGGGGCCATCCTCGCTAATGTGCCAGGAACCAATGTGGTCACAACCAAGCTGGAGCATCCGGCCAGCTATGACGCGGTCCATTTTTACGCCGGGAAAACCGGGAAAGAGGTGCGTATCGCCCCGATAAACCACGCGGACGGGTCGGTCGATCCAGCCGAGATTCTCGCCCTGGTCGACCGGAATACCAGTATGCTGGCGGTGATTTACGCCTCAAACATGACCGGAGCGGTTCTTGATATTAAGCTGATTGCCGCAGAAGCGCGCAAGATCAATCCCGATATTTATATCGTTGTGGACGCAGTCCAGCATGTGCCCCACGCGGCAGTTGATGTCGCCGACCTGGGGGTTGACGGTCTGGTGGTGGCTCCTTACAAAATGTTTGGCAAACGCGGCCTGGGGCTGGGGTATATATCGGAGCGGGTCGCTGCCTTGCCGCACGACGAAGTATATGGAAAAAGCAAGGACCGGTGGTCTGTGGGCAGTGCAGACCCCTCCGGGTTTAACAGCCTGTCGCGGATTGTTGATTATATCTGCTGGATTGGCCGGGAATTCGGTGCCGGCGACGACCGGAGAGCCCAGATCCTGCAGGGGATGGCGAAGATCAATGGCCATGAACAGGCGCTGCTCCATCGCCTGCTGTACGGCGGCAATGCAGTGCCGGGACTGAAACATATGGCGGGAGTTACTGTACACTCAGTGCCAGACGCGCCGAGCCACCGTGACCTGATTTTGGCAATCAACATCGACAAGCTGGACGCCACGGCCAGTACCAAAAAATATCAGGAAAAAGGTATCACAGTATTTGAACGTCTGGCGACAAGCGCTTTTTCGCAGCGGATTCTTCGGGATCTCGGCCTGCCGGGGATTGTCCGGGTATCGCCAATGCATTTTAATACTCCGGAGGAAGTGGATCAGTTCCTGAAAGTGACGGAAGAGATTGTGTTTGCTGCAAAAATGCTGTGATAGTCACAGGATATGAATTGCCAAGACAGGCAGGGGTGAGTCAATGGCCGGACAGACAATAGCAGAAAAGATCTTTTCCCGCCATGCCGGCAAAATGGCGTTTAGTGGGGACAGTGTGGTTGCCGCCGTTGATGTGGCTATGGCCACCGACGGATCAGGGCCGCTGGCCTTGGAATTTTTCAAAAAAATGGGCGGCAGCCGGGTGTTTGACCCGGAAAAGGTGGTCATGGTATTTGACCATTATGTCCCCTGTCCCAACGATAAAGTGGCGGCAATGCAAGAAAATATGCGGGAGTTCTGCCGCCAGGGGCAGTGCCGGCTTCTCGATCTGGGGGAGGGTATCTGTCATCAGCTTCTCCCGGAAAAAGGGTATGTCGTTCCTGGCGCCCTGATTGTGGGCGGGGATTCTCACTCTACGACCTATGGCGCCTTCAACGCCCTGGGCACCGGTGTCGGTTCGTCCGACCTGGCGGCGGCGATGATCTCGGGACGGCTGTGGTTTCGAGTCCCGGAGTCAGTCAAGATTACGTTGACCGGAGCCCTGCAGCCGCGCGTCACCGCCAAGGATATCGCCCTGACGATTGTCGGGCGGCTGGGGGCGGATGGAGCGACCTACAAGGCGGTGGAGTTCGCCGGAGTCAATATGCTGACCCTTTCAGAACGGATGACAGTCTGCAATATGATGGTGGAAACAGGCGCCAAGTGCGCCATCATGCCAGGAGACGCTATCACCCGGGCCTATTTTAAGCGAGAAGTCGAAATGGTCGAGGCTGACGGCGATGCCCGGTATGTGGAGGAAATTGAGCTCGATCTGGCGGCCATAACGCCGGTTGTTGCCTTGCCGCACCAGGTGGATACTGTGGTGCCGGTGGGGCAGGCGCTGGGGACGCCGATTCAGATGGGTGTTCTGGGGACCTGCACCAACGGGCGGGTTGACGATTTAAAGTTGGCGCTGGATGTCATCGGACGGCAGGCCCTTTATCCCGGCTTTGAGCTTTTGGTTGTACCGGCCTCCCGTCAGGTGTATGTGGAGGCGCTGCGGCAAGGCTTGATCGAGCGCTTCGCCGAACTGGGGGCCATGATCCTGCCGCCTGGCTGTGGGCCCTGCTGTGGCAGCAGTCCCGGCATACCCGGCGCAGGTGAAAATGTACTTTCCACTGCCAATCGCAATTTCATCGGCCGGATGGGCAACATCCAGGCCAATATCTATCTCGGTTCGCCGGCCACGGTCGCGGCGGCGGCGGTGACAGGGAAAATCAGCGACCCGAGGGAGCTGTGAAACAATGCGACACATAGGCAGAGCGCGGCGGTTAGGCGACAACATCAATACCGATTACATCATCTCTTCCCGCCGTAAACGGGATACCCTGGACGAAAAGGAACTGGCCCGGTATCTGATGGAGGATATCGATCCGGACTTTGCCGGGCGGGTTAATGTGGGCGATATCATCGTGGCAGGAAGTAATTTCGGGTGTGGATCGGCCATGGAAATCGCGGCACTGGTGGTGCGCGGCGCCGGCGTCCCGGCGGTAATCGCCAAGTCATTTTCACGGACATTCTACCGCAATGGCATCAATAATGGCATTTTGCTGGTGGTTTTCGATACAACGAATATCCGGGAAGATGACTTGATCGCAATCGAAACCCTGCCGGACGGGATCGAGGTTTCCGTGAACGGCGTGGTCGCCGGGAAAGGGCTTCCCCTTTCTGCGACCATGATGAAAATCATCGCCTGTGGCGGGCTTGTCGAATATATCAAGCTGCATAGCGGCTTAGAGCAGGAATAGAGCGGAGCAGGCTGCATTTTGAGGTTTTGGCCGGAACCGCAAGAGGAGCATCGGTTATTCGGGAGAGAAAGAGGAGATGTGAATGTCAATGCCAGTATCACCAGACAATCTTTCGCCTGCCCCTAAGAAAAGGGTTGGTTTGGCCAAACAGATTTTTGCGGCGCTTTTCCTTGGGATCTTGTTTGGTCATTTTTACCCGGCGTACGGTGTTGCCCTGAAACCGGTGGGTGACGTATTTTTGCGGATGATCAAAATGCTGATCGTTCCTCTCATTTTTGCTACCCTGGTTACCGGTGTCGCTGGCGCCGGTGATTTCAAAAAGATGGGACGGCTTGGCCTGAAAACCATGATCTGGTTCCAGCTGGCCACCACGGTGGCGATGATCTATGGTTTGATTGTGAGCAATCTCGTTCAGCCGGGTGCGGGTGTGGCCATCATCAATGTCGATCCCCAGGCCGCCGCCGCTGCAGCCAAAAAGTCGTTCAGCATCATTGATGTCCTGGTGAATGTTGTTCCCAACAATATTGTCGAGGCAGCCGCCTCGGCCAATCTGCTGCAAATCGTATTTTTTTCCTGTTTCTTTGGGGTGGCGGTTGCAGCCATGAAAGAACGGGGAAAAATCATTATCCAGGCCGCTGAGGCCCTGCAGGAAGCGATGTTTTTTGTTACCAACTATGTCATGAAATTGACACCGATCGGCGTGTTCGGCTTTGCCGCGTTTACGGTCGGCCGGTATGGACTGAAACTGGTTATTCCCCTGGCCAAGCTGATTGGTTCGCTTTATCTCGGTCTTTTTGTTTTCATCCTAACTGTCCTGGTAGTGGCCTGCCTGCTGATTAAGGTGAATTTCTTCCAGCTTCTGCGGGTCATCAAAGAACCGCTGGCTATCGCCTTTACCACCGCATCCAGCGAAGCGGCCCTGCCGCTTACCATCGAAAAACTGGAAAAGTTCGGCGTGCCCAAGCATATCATCGGGTTTGTGCTGCCGACAGGGTATGCTTTTAATCTGGATGGCTCGGTCTTGTATCACATTATGGCTGTGGTGTTTATCGCCCAGATGTACGGCGTCCCTATGGATTTATCATCCCAGCTTATGGTGATTTTGACGCTGGCAGTGGCCCAGAAAGGGACGGCGGGTGTTCCTGGGGCGGCGATGATCGTTCTGGCGGCGATTATTCCTATGTTCAATCTGCCGATCGAAGGATTATTCATGATTATTGGGGTGGATCGGATCATGGATATGGGCCGGACGGCCGTCAATCTGGCAGGCAATGTAATCGCTACATTAGTGGTGGCCAGATGGGAAAATGAGCTTCCCGATGACCTGATTCTGGCGGCGTATACCAAAAACTACGACGAATAAACAATCCGGATTTCCCTTTCTTTATTGCGGTTATCGCCTTTTCAGCACATCGCTTGAAAGTTTGCCTGCTATAAAAAAGTTTTCTAATGGCTATTGACAATATTTATAACGATATGGTAATATCTAAAACAATTCAATATAGTATTCTCTTATCAAGAGTGGTCGAGGGACTGGCCCGATGACACCCGGCAACCGGCGCGCAGCGCAGAGGTGCTAATTCCAGCAGGAGAAATCCTGGAAGATGAGAGGGAGTTTTTGAGTCGATCAAGGCCCCTTTCATTGGAAAGGGGCCTTTCAATTTATTCTATCAAGGAAAGGGTGGGGAGAAGATGAATAGTCTCAGCTGTTCCGGCAGCGATAAGATAGCTTCGAATTCGCCGGGTAACCGTGAACCGCAGGGCGACGTCGTCGTCATCGTCATCCGCGGCGGCAAGGTCGTCCGGTTTGAAAATACAATCGACCGGCCTGGCGTCGAAGGGGTGTGTGGCGATGGGATATAGCCCGCGGCGCGCGCTAAGTCGACTGTGGAGGGAAGAATAAACATTGCGGGGGAGTGAGCAGGCATGGAGATAGCGAATGACGTCTGGGATCTTGTCGAGGCGGAAATCCAGAAGATCTGTCATGGTACGGTGTCGCTGATCGTCCAGGATGGTCGCCTGATCCAGCTGGATAAAGCCGAAAAAATCCGGCTGAACCCGCGAGAGTTGGCACAAAAGACAGGGGTTTGCCTGGCGGCCGGGCAAGACGCTAAGTCCCAGAGCCTCCGTATCCCGCTGGCCGCAGCGTTGAAGGGGGTGCGCTTTGGTCAGGTCGTGGTTGTCCTCAAGGATGGCAATGTGGTGCAGATTGAGCGGGTCGAAAAACAGCGAGTCAATGACTGGATGGGATTCGGTGCCGGGATTTGAGGTCTTGCGAGGGCGATAGGGCCAAATGGGGCTAAGAATTGAAAATATAAAGGTCTTTGTTATCTTTACGGCGAAATTCGACAAAATCAGCTAACGGAAATAATAAATATTCGAAGGAGGACTCAGTCGCGATGAAATTACCGGAAAACTTGCGTTTTGACACCCTGGCCGTACATGCCGGCCAAGAGCCTGACCCCACCACCGGATCGCGGGCCGTGCCTATTTATCAGACCACATCCTATGTTTTCAAAGACTCAGAACATGCTGCCAACCTTTTTGCCCTCAAAGAATCGGGCAACATCTACACCCGGATCATGAACCCCACCACCGACGTGCTGGAAAAGCGCATCACCGCCCTGGAAGGCGGGGTAGGAGCGCTGGCTTTCGCGTCCGGCCACGCGGCCATCAGTTCGGCCATCTTCAACATCGCCGAAGCCGGGGATGAAATCGTCAGCTCGGCCTCGCTGTATGGCGGTACCTACAACATGTTCGGCTACACCCTGCCGCGGCTCGGCATCAAAGTGAAGCTGGTCGACTCCGCCGATCCGGAGAATTTCCGGAAAGCCATTACGCCGAATACCAAAGCCATTTACGCCGAAACCATCGGCAACCCCAAGATCGATGTTCTGGACATCGAAAAGGTGGCGGCTGTCGCCCATGAAAACGGACTGCCGCTCATCGTTGACAGCACCTTCAGTTCACCCTATCTCCTGCGGCCGATCGAATTCGGCGCCGACATCGTCGTTCACTCGGCCACCAAATTTATCGGCGGCCATGGCACTTCGATGGGCGGCATTGTCGTCGACAGCGGCAAGTTCGACTGGGCGAGCGGCAAATTCCCCCTGTTGAGCGAACCTGATCCCAGTTATCATAACTTGAAGTACGCCGAGGCCCTCGGGCCCCTGGCCTACATCATCCGTCTCCGGACCCAGATCCTGCGCGATCTTGGCGCCTGCCTGAGCCCCTTCAACAGCTTTCTCTTTCTGCAGGGCTTGGAGACGCTGCATCTCAGAATGAGGCGGCATAGCGACAACGCCCTGGCGGTCGCCCAATATCTCGCCAGCCACAATCTGGTCTCCTGGGTGAGCTACCCCGGCTTGGCGAGCCATCCCGACCATGCCAAGGCCAAGAAATACCTGCCAAACGGGGCGGGAGCCATTTTGACCTTTGGCATCAAGGGCGGCCTGGAGGCAGGCAAAAAGTTCATCGACGCCCTCAACATCTTTTCGCTGCTGGCCAATGTCGGCGATGCCAAGTCGCTGGTCATTCACCCGGCCAGCACCACCCATTCGCAGTTGACCTCCGAGCAGCGGGTCAAGGCCGGAGCCCCGGACGACATGGTGCGCCTGTCGCTGGGCCTCGAAGATGCCACCGACCTGATTGCCGACCTGGAGCAAGCGCTGGCGGCGACGAAGTAAGAAAAGTTAAAAAGACCTGCTCTTCGCACAATGACGAAGGGCAGGTTTTTTGTCTCATTATAGTCCGATATCCAAGGCTGGGTTTCGTCACGGTGGTCAGTCCCCTGAGTCCTAGTTACTTGACAATCAGACCCAGCTCGATTCCCCTGGCGACTACTTTGCTGCGACTGTTGACATTCATTTTGTGAAAGATGTTAATCATATGGTTTTTCACCGTGCCGACTGTTATAAAGAGCTGGTTGGCAATCTCCGCATTCGAGAAGCCTTTTGTTAACAGCAGCAGTATTTCGCTTTCTTTTTCGGTTAGCAGCTCTTGCGGGGTGCCAAACCGGTAGTTGCTAAGATGAAGGTCGTGGTAGGCGCTGATCGCATCATTCAGGGCAGAGCAGAGGGCGGCTTTTGTGACCGGTTTTGTCAGGAAGGCGGTGGCTTTGCCGCGATTAATCGCCTCCATGGCAACAGTCAGATCAGGAACACCGGTCAGGATGATCCGCTGAATGGATTTGTCGATCAGGAGTACTTGGGATAACAGGTCAACGCCATTCATCGACGGCATTTCAAAGTCGGAAACAATCACCGCGAACGGACCGCGGTTTTTTATAATCTGCAGGGCTTCGCGGGGATCATTGGTGGTGGTCAGTTCAAAGTCGTCGACAAGCAACCTTTCAATTGCTGATAAATAATGCTTCTCATCGTCGACAAATAGGATCTGAGGGTGTTTTTCCTCCATCTTTTGGGCACCTCGCTTTAGTATTTGGCGCGGATCATCCAGGAAGCCCGCATAGCAGATTGAAATGTATCTTTAGATATATGGTGGCAGTGACTGGACTTGTGGTACTTTAATTATAAGATAAGTACGGCTTACAAGCGAAGAAAAATTTTATCGCTAAGACAATTTGAAAATTTACGATAAGGAGGCGATCCTAATGCGTAACTCTCAGCAAGAGATCGAAATGATTATTGAGATCCGGGAAACGATGGAACAGATCAAACTGAGGGAAGAAGAGAAGCTTGACGCTGCCGACTTGTATAATCAATTAGAAGCAACACTTCGTCTGTATGATCAGACCCGATTCGGCCAAAAGCAAATCGACACGATAGTTTCCCAAATCGCCTAAATCATCTTCTCTGGGAGGCGACAGCCACGGAAATCAAAGCAATCCCCCGCTGCTATGAACGATGCAGCGGGGGATTGCTTTGATTTCGTTTTGTGACAGAGAATGTTGATAGGAAATGATTGCATAGTGCAACCGTTGTGTGATACAATTATATCAGAGGTGGATTTTTAATGATCAATACCAATCAGGCCGGCATGCTGCGGGAATCGTTGCGGCTCTTGGTCCGGCGTCTTGGTGTCCTGGAACGCGGTGAAGCTTCTTGCTGCGATATCACGCTGAGCCAGTGCCATACCATCGTGGAAATCGGCCGGGCAGGCACCATGTCCCTCAACGGATTGTCTGAGATTCTCGGACTCGATAAAAGTACGGTTAGCCGGTCCATCGACAAACTGGTCAGTGATGGGATTATTCTGCGCGAAGCTGACCCGGACGACCGGCGATATCTTAATTTGCGTCTCAGTGAAAAAGGACAGTCTATCTTCCGCGAGGTGGAGATGAGGATGGCTGGATATTTTGAAGAAGTAATCGCCGCTATTCCCGCTGATAAGCAGGGACAGATTGTGGAGAGCCTGCAATACCTCGTCCAGGCGCTAAAAGGCCCGCGGTGTTGCTAATCGTTTCGCCCGCCAAGAACGGGCGATAGGAGGAATTGTGTATGTTTGATTTCGACGATTTTGGAAACATGATAGTATACCAATGGCTGGGCATGGCGCCAGAAGATAAATTTGCTTCGGCCCTGCAATTTTTTGTCGCCGATACACCGAAGATTCTGCTGCTGTTGGCGGTGGCCATTTTTGTCATCAGCATTATCCGTTCTTATTTCCCACCTGAGAAAACCAAAAAGTTTTTGAGCCGCCGCCATAGCTTTATCGGTAATATACTCGCCGCGTTGATCGGTATTCTGACTCCTTTCTGCTCCTGTTCGGCTGTGCCTTTGTTTATCGGCTTTATTGAAGCCGGGGTTCCGCTCGGGGTTACCTTTTCGTTTCTGATTTCTTCGCCCATGGTGAATGAAATTGCGTTAGTTATGCTGCTCGGCATGTTCGGCTGGAAAGTCGCCCTGCTATACGCCACAACCGGAGTGACAATCGCCATCATCGCCGGCTATGTCATCGGCAAGCTGAAATTGGAGCATTTGGTCGAAGACTATGTCTATGAGAGCAGAGCGCCCCAAGCTGAAATGAGCGATCCGAGCTTCCGGGAACGCTGCCAGACTGCCCGGGCGTTTACGGTTGAACTATTGAAATATGTTGCTCCTTATATCCTCGTGGCTCTGGCGATTGGCGGTTTTATCCACGGCTTTGTGCCGGAAGATTTTATCGTGACCTTCGCTGGTCGCGGCAATCCGCTCGCGGTACCGCTCGTCGTCTTGATCGGCGTGCCGCTCTACAACAGCTCGTCAGGCATGGTACCGATTATCTATGCGCTGATGGAAAAGGGACTGCCGCTCGGCACCTCGCTGGCGTTTATGATGTCGGTGAGCGCCATCAGCTTTCCCGAGATGATCATTCTGCGCCGGGTGCTCAAGGTGCAACTGATCGGGATCTTCGCCGGCATCCTTACGGTGGCCATTATTATCACTGGCTATCTCTTTAATGCAGTGATCTAAAGCAAGGGGGGGATATGGATGAAAGCACAGGACGCAGGGGACGATATTCGCGAACAGGTGAGACTGAGGTATGCTCAGGCGATAACGGTAAGGTCGGGCTGCTGCGGTTCAACAGGCTGTTGCGGGGGAACCGACGCCGCAACAAGCGTAATCACTGGTAATCTCTATGACTTAAAAGAGATGGACGGCCTGCCGGAGGAACTGATTGCCGCATCTTTCGGCTGCGGTAACCCCACCGCTCTCGGCAGTCTTTACTTCGGGGAAACTGTTCTCGATTTGGGCAGTGGCGCCGGTCTCGACGTATTGCTGTCCGCCAAAAGGGTCGGACCCTTTGGCCGGGCCTACGGGCTTGATATGACGGATGAAATGTTGGCAGAAGCCAACGCCAACAAGGACCGGTCGGGGTTAGCCAACGTCGAATTTCTCAAAGGCCATATCGAGGACATCCCGCTGCCGGAAAGCACTGTCGATGTTGTCATTTCCAACTGTGTGATCAACCTGTCAGTCGACAAGGATAAGGTTTTCCGCGAAATATACCGGGTGCTGAAACCGGGCGGACGGGTTGCGGTGTCGGACATCGTCACAACCAGACCGCTGCCGGAAAGCATCCGGCAAAATCTGCTGGCCTGGGCGGGCTGTGTGGCCGGGGCTCTGACTCAGACCGAATATGGGGCGAAACTGACGCAGGCCGGGTTTGAAAATATTGAGGTCGTCATTACCAGAGTATATGATTTGGCTAGTGCGAGCGGGCAGCGGATCGTGCCTGAGACAACATCCGAAGAGCGTGCGGAGCTGAATGGCGCGCTGGTCAGCGCCTTTATCCGGGCGAAAAAGCCGGTCAGGAGCCTTGCCGCCGGGGAAGACTTTGTGATTGAGGCGGCGGAAGGCGACGATTTTCCAGCAGTATGCGGTTTACTCGAAAATTGCGGACTGACGACAGCCGATGTCGGTCCCGGCCAGGGGACCTATTATCTGGCGAAAGGCAAGACGCTGTTAGGAGTGGCGGCGTTGGAGCATTTTGGGAAGGCGGCATTGCTGCGCTCTTTCGTGGTCGCGCCTGCCGCCAGAAAAGCCGGCGTTGGCCGGAGTCTGCTGGAACACGTTCTTGGAGAAAGCCGCAGGGCTGGCTTCTCCCATGTTTATTTACTGACAGATACGGCGGAAGAATATTACGCCAGATACGGATTCTCTGCAATCGATCGGAGTCAGATCCCGGTGGAGGTGTTGACACTGTCGGCGATGGGATCCACCTGTCCGGCGACTTGCGCCGCCATGGCGCTGACCCTTTAGGCGTCGCGGTGAAATCGTGGCAGTAGCCCCATTATATGCAGGTCGCAGCAGGAGAAAATGCGGCGACATGGAAATTTATGCTATGTAAAGACAGCATCATCGGGGCCGAAGGCCTCTTAAAGGAGGATGACAATATGGAATTTTCAGCACTAGAAGAACTGTTTAAAGCAAGGCGGTCGGTCCGCAAATGGACCAATCAACCGGTGGCCGAAGAACTGCTGGTCAAAGCCATCGAGGCGGCCGGCTGGTCGCCGAATAGCGGCGGCAGGCAACCTTATCACTGTTATGTTGTTACCAACGCCGCCAAGATCGCCGAAATCGGCGCGGCCGTCCAGGAGGTCACCGATTACCTGGCTTCGCTGTGCAAGACCGACTTTGACCGCCAAACGGTGGAGCGCTGGCAGCAAAATTCAGGCTTTTTCACCAAGGCGCCAGCACTGATCCTTGTTACCGCCAGTATTTATCAATCCATCGCCGACAAGTTGCAGGCCTGCAATATGGATCAGCCGCGGGTGGCAGAAATCAACAACTGCCGGCAGATCTCCGCCTCCCGCATCCAGACGGTAGGGGCATTTGTCGATCATCTGTTGTTGGGCTTACATACTTTGGGACTGGGGGCGGTTTGGATGGCTGGACCGACGCAGGCCAAAGACGCGGTAGAGAAGATCATCGGTGTGGGCGAAAAGGAAGATTTTGTGGCTATGATTCCGATCGGCTATGCTGATGAGCAGCCAGTCCCGCCGTCGCGGAAATCGCTTGCCGAAATGGTCACTTTCCTCCGCTAAACCGGCGAATCGCTTTTGTTTTTGTCAGAAAGGATTACTTTCTGAACCAAGTTGAAGAGACTATGGCTTCTGCTTTCGTCTGGGACATGGCCGCGGCCATAGTCTCTTTTGTTCAGGTGCTGTCCAGGCCAGCGCTGTCGGATGAGGAAAAGAAGGTTTTTTTCGCTGGAAATCGAATGATTTAGTATATTTTGTGCTGAGTGGAGAAGAGAGGGATGAGGGTGCTGCGATTTTGTCCTGCGTGTGGCGGGAAACTGCCCCAGGCAGCTGTTGTAAAGTTTTGCGCTCATTGCGGCGAGAATCTCGCCCAGTTCACTGCTCCCGAAAATGCGCCGCCAAAGTCCCCGGCCGATTTGCCGGTTGCTGCCGTAGCGTTTGCCGAGTACGAGGTGAAGACATACGCCGATGTAGTAAGGTTTTGCGATCAGTTTATCATTGATCAACAGGGACAGGGGTTGGATCAGGCTGAAATTCAGCGTCGGGCGGCAGTCCTTTTCGCCAAGCTGAAGGCGCAGTTGCCGGTGCTCTCCAAGCCTGTTATTGCCAAAAAGATGATTCCGGCTGCATTGCCGCCGGACGGGCAGGCCGAAGATCACTACAGTGTGGTGCTAAAGTCTTGCGGTGATAAGGCCCGACTGACTACCCGGCTGAGCGAGGTTCTGCGCCGCGGTCTCACGGCGACGCGCATGGCTGTGGATATGGTGCCGTGTATTATTGTTTATAAAAGCAAACTGCAGGATATTCAGGCTGCAGTCGCCATTTTCGAGGATGAACAGCTTCACTATACCGTCATTCAGGGAGACTTTGCCGCCACAACTACGGTGGAAACCATGATTTCCGGATTCTCCCGGCTGGACGGACGCTTGCAGAACCTTTTCGCGAATACGCCGCCGGTGCTGTGGCTGGGAGAACAAATCCAGCTGGTGACTGAGGGCAAGTGGGAAGACGAGCCAGGTGCGCTGGTGGCGACCGACAAAGCCGTGTATTTTTTCCGCCGAACCATGGATGGGCGTTATGCGGAGTGGCGTGTTACCCCGTATCATCGTCTGGATGAAGTGTTTTCTGCCGATCAGGCCGGGGCTTTGGCGATGATTTTTCAAGAAGATGGCCGGGAAGAAAGAATGTTTATTGCCGATCCGGAGCTCTTGGCTCAGATGTATGACGTTGTCGGGCAGGCAGTGATGGCAGGAAAAGACCGCTAACTGTCAGTCTGTGGTTCACGATGCCATGAGCGCCGGTTTTACGCTGGCGCTTTTTCTGCTAACTGCTGTAGATATGGGGGCTCACAGGAATGGATGTTGTGGAGAAATTATTCTGGGAAGACCCATACAAGACGGAAGTGACCGCACGGGTGACCAGTGTGGATGGAGCGCAGGTCACGGTGGATCGAACGATTGCCTATGCGGCGGCCGGCGGGCAGGAGTCGGACGGGGGAACGATAAACAGCCATCCGATTCGCCGGGCCGAGAAAGCTGGCAGGCAGATTATCTATTGTTTGGACGAGGGCCATGATTTACGCCTTGGCGATGAGGTGACCATCAGGATCGACTGGGAGCGGCGCTATAAGATCATGCGGCTGCATTTTGCCGCCGAGATTATCCTGGAACTGGTGACCCAGCATTACGGCAGCCCCGAAAAAATCGGCGCCCATATTGCCGCCGATAAGGCGCGGGTGGATTTTGTCTGGCAGGGCAACATTGCGCAAACCTTCGACTTTCTGGAAGGGGAGGCCAACCGGATGATCGACCGGGACCTGCCGATCAAGAGTGACTTTAGCGACGCCGAAAACGAGATCCGCTACTGGGAAATCACGCATTTTGCCAGAGTTCCCTGCGGCGGGACCCATATCCGCAGCACCGGTGAAATCGGGGGGATCGCCCTCAAGAGAAATAATATCGGCAAAGGCAAGGAACGGATTGAGATTACACTGGCTAAACAAACAGATATTTAATACTGGAATGGCCAGAATATTATTCTAGCGATGATGTGGAAGCGAAATCACTTTGGGAAAGAAGGAAGCAAGGATGAAGGAAGTTCGAGTAGGTCTGGTTGGCTATGGTATGTCGGGTTCGGTATTTCATGCCCCGTTGATTACTGGGGTACAGGGGCTGACCTTGGCCAAGGTTGTGTCCTCAAACCCGGCAAAGGTCAACGCCGTTTATCCGCAGACAGAAGTAGTACCCCATATAGATGGTCTCTTGTCCGACCCGGCGATCGATTTGGTGGTGGTGACCACCCCCAACCCTACCCATTATCCTTATGCCAGACAGGCGCTGGAAGCCGGCAAGCATGTTGTTGTCGAAAAGCCTTTTGCCAACAGCGTCCAGGATGCCGACCGGTTGATCGACCTGGCGGCCGAAAAGAACCTTAAACTCAGCGTCTTCCAAAATCGGCGCTGGGACAACGATTTTCTGACAGTGAAAAAATGCGTTCAAGAAGGATTGCTTGGCGATATTTATACATACCAGGTCCATTACGATCTTTTCCGGCCCGAGATCAGCAGCAAATGGAAGGAGCATAGCGGCGAAGGGTCAGGAGCGCTGTACGACCTTGGCTCCCATTTGATCGACCAGGCCCTTCACTTGTTCGGCCTGCCCAAAACGGTTTATGCCGATTTGGCCAAGCAGCGGGTCGGAGCTGAAGTCGACGACTACTTTCATGTCGTGCTCGGGTATGACACCCTCCGGGTCATTTTACAGTCCGGCTGGGTTGTGAAGAAGCCCGGACCGCATTTTCTGGTTCATGGCAGCAAGGGAAGCTTTCTCAAATACGGTTTTGATCCGCAGCAAAATGACCTCCAGCGTGGCCTGAGGCCGGGGCATCCGGAATGGGGCCGGGACAAGGAGGCTTTTTATGCCGAATTGGCGGTGGGTAACGAACTGAACGCAGTGGCCAAAGTGGAGACCATTCCCGGGAGCTATCAGTCCTTTTACCAGGGGCTCTATACAGCGATTGCCCAGGGCGGGCCGCTGCCGGTGGCGGCGACTGAAGCCAGGGACGGCATTAGGGTTATCGAAGCCGCGCAGATGAGTGTCCGGGAGCAACGGGTTGTCACCTTGCTCTGAGACTGGTTATTGCTGAAGCAGACGACACGGTCTGTATGGGAATAAAATCTTTGTTAATTCTGCCATATCTGACAGGATTATTCATATCGTATGGCGAAAAAAATATTTTAAGTAATAATGTCTAGTAATTGGGAGGACTTTCATGAAGGGTACTATTGTCGGAACCTGGGTCAAAACCGCCCAGAAACTCTGGGGAAATGAGCTTGTGGCTGCGGCGGGTAAGGAAGTCGGCTGGCCGGCAGATAAAATGTTTTTGCCGACAGAGGATATCGCTGATGAGAAACCTCGCCAGTTTGCTGCATATATTGCCGGTAAACAGAATAAAACGGTGGATGACATCTGGTTTGCCATCGGCAAAGATAATGTTACGACTTTTTCCAAGGCCTATCCGGCGTTTTTTCGCCAGGAAAACCTGTACTCATTCTTGCGGTCGATGTATGATGTCCATGTCGTTGTGGTCAAACGGATTGCCGGTGCGACGCCGCCTGAACTGCTGATCGATCCTGTCAGTGAGTATGAGGCGGTCTTGAGCTATCGGTCCAAGCGCGCTATGTTCGGCTATTTCCGTGGTCTGCTCGCCGGTGCGTCCGAATATTTCAAAGAGACTATCCAGACCGAGACGGTGGAGTCGACGGGTGACAGCCTGAAAATCAAGATTCGCTTCGCCAACCCGATTACCCGGACCGTTTCTTATCGCTTTAATCAACTGCTGGCTGTAGGAATCGTGAAACGACTGTCGCTGAAGATCGGGCTTGCGGCGATGCTCGGAACAGTGGCGGTCAGCGCCCTTTTGACGCTGATCGGTCTGCCGACGTCGCTATGGGCGGCGCTGCCGGTCGGGCTGGTGGCTTGGCTGGTATCAGGGCTATTGCTCCGGCCGATGGACGCCATTCGCGAGGAAATCGCCGGCATCCAGGAACGCCGCTATTTTACCGAGAATAATATCCGTACCGCCGACGAACTGGAAGAAATCATGCAACTGCTGGCGGCGTATAAAAAGCGGGTGAAAAGCGAATTTATCGGCTTCAAAGGCATCACTGATGAAATGAACGGCTATGCCGAAAACTTCAATACGCTGGCTGACAAGATGCGCGACACCTCGAACGAGATTTCCGGCGTCGTACTGGATGTGGCCACTGCCGCCTCCAACCAGGCGACAGAGACCGAAGGGGCTGTCGGCATTCTCCGCGGCAATCTGGAAACCCTGGAAACAGTGGTTGCTGAACAGAATCGCAACAAGGATGATCTGGAAGGCGCGGTGACAGAGATCAACAACGGGTTTGCCGACGTCCAGGTGTCTAGCGACAAGCTGACCGAAAGCATGCGCAAGTTCGCCGATGTGAAGGTGTCGGCTGAGAATTTGAAATCCCAGGCCAACCGGATCAATGAGATTACCGGGATGGTGGCGGCCATCGCCGAGCAGACCAATCTGCTGGCGCTGAATGCGGCCATCGAAGCCGCCCGGGCGGGCGAACAGGGACGGGGCTTTTCGGTTGTCGCCGAAGAGGTCAGGAAACTGGCCGAGCAATCCCATGAGCATTCCGGCAGTATCGCCACCGACCTGAAGGTGTTGATGGAAATCATCAATAGCGTGGTGGTAATGATTGAAGAAGAATATGGCGTCTTGGCGACCGAAAGCAAGCAATTGGACGAAGTGGTTTCAGCCAACCGGAAGAATGTCGATAATGTCCGGAGTGTCGCCGAAAATATTGTTGGAATGATTGGGAAACTGGAAGGCGAAATGACCGGCTTAAACCAAGTGTATGGCAAGATGGAGACATTGGCCGCCATTTCGGAGGAAAACTCGGCTGCGAGCGAAGAGGTGAGCGCCGCAGTCCACATTTATAACGACAAGCTCCAGGATATGATGGACAAGATCGGTGAATTTAAAAAGGTCATCCATCATTTCGGTGATGATATCAACCAATACCGTACCTGATGAAGACACAACGGCCCGGATAAGCTCCGGGCTTTTTTTTTGCAATTTTGGGCAAAGAGCAGTGCGGCGTCTCTTTGCCAGGACTGGCTTTTCCAACTAAAGTCCTATGTCGTCTGCGGAAAGATAAGACTACAGCCTTATGTAAGTTTTTGGTATTCGTTTCTATAATGAGAATCAGAACATGAGTAGTTTGGATTAGTTTGCACCAGGACCGCAATAGTCAAAGAACAAGGATTACAAGGAGGCCGAAAGAATGTTTGCAAAAACCTGGACCGGAACGAAAAAAGGAAAATGGATTACCAATCTTACCCTTTGGGTATTTATTCTCACCTTGACCGTTCAGCCGTTGACCGTGTCTGCTGCTGAGGTGGTGCAGATCGCCGCACCCAACGCGGCCGGAGTTTCCCGCAATCTTTACACCCAGTTGGATGTCGGACCCGCCGGACTGATTCTCAACAATTCGGCGAGCAGCGTCCAGACCCAACTGGGGGGCCAGATTAATGGCAATGCCAACCTTGCTGGCGGTCCGGCCAAGATCATCTTGAATGAAGTGACTGGTACCGGTGTAAGCCAATTGCGCGGCTTCATCGAGGTAGCCGGTCAGCGGGCTGAAGTCATTATCGCCAACCCCAACGGCATCGTCGTTGATGGCGCAGGATTCATCAATGCCAGCCGCGCGGTCCTCACCACCGGCACGCCGGTTTTTGGCGGCAGCGGCAGCCTGGATTCCTTCCGGGTTTCCGGCGGGCAGATTGCCATCCAGGGCGCGGGTCTTGATGCCACCGGCGCTGGCCGGCTGGACCTGATTACGCGCGCGGTTTCAGTCGGTGGCGTCATCAACGCCAATGAACTCAATGTGATTACAGGCGCCAACACGGTTGACTACGCAACCTTGAATACCCAACACACCCGTGGAGCCGGTCAGGCTCCGGCGGTGGCTATCGACGTGGCGGCCTTGGGCGGCATGTACGCCGGCAAAATTAGACTGGTAAGCACCGATCGGGGTGTCGGCGTCAACAATCTGGGTGCCATTTCAGCCTTTAGCGGTAATGTGACGATAGACAGCAAAGGGAAGGTCCGACTGGCTGGCTCAACTGCGGCAGCAGGTAATATCAGCGTGAAAGCCGTCTCCATGGACCTGTCCGGCAGCCAGGTCAACGCCGGGGCGGCAGTCAGCCTGACAGCCACCCAAGGCGATATCAATAATACCGGGGGCTCGATCAACGCTGCTGGCGCACTGACCGTCACAACCCCGGGCGCCTTTGTCAACAGTCAGTACGGCATGGTGAATGCCGCCGCCAATACGAATATTACCGCAGCTTCGCTGCAGAATAACCAAGGGTTTATCAGCAGCGGCGGTGATCTGACAATCACCCTGCAAGGTGCAGGCAACACCCAGTCTACCGCCAGCAATTCTTATCGCTTCACCAGTTTCTGCGGTGATTCCCGCGGCTCGGTGCCCAGCACTGGCAGCAGCAGTCAATATGCTGTCGACAATACCAACGGTTTCATCAGTGCCGGCGGCAATCTGGCCATAACCGCAGGCAGCGGTGGTACCAGCGGCAATTCATATCAATTTACCGGCTATTGCAATGAGTCGAAAGGATCGACCGGGACCACCAGCAATGTTCAGTATTTGATCAATAACACCGGTGGGTATGTCAGCGCCGGCGGTGATCTTTCGCTGACAGTGCAGCTAGCCGGAAAAACCCAGGCCACGACCGGCGGCTACGATAAATGCTCCAGTCCGGCGACGGTTTTCGCCAGCAGCCCCCAGTATGTGATTGACAACACCTCCGGCTATATCAGCGGCAATAACGTCACCGTTACTGTGCTGGGGACCAGCAGCAGTACCAGCAGTAACGACTACAGTTTCAGCAGCTACTGCGGCAGTTCCAATAATTCGGCTCAGAGCAGCAGCGTCAATACCATCTATGCCCTCAATAACAACAATGGCTATATTAACGCCAACAATAATCTGTCGGTCACGGCCCAGGACGGCAGCGGCCAGCTCGCCAGCTATACTTCCGGATTCCGCGCCGACTGCACCAGTTCGCAGAACCAGCCTAAGACGACCAACAGCAACAACCAGTATTTTATCGACAACACGTTCGGTACCATTAACGCCGGTGGTGATGCTAAACTCACCGTCCAGGGCGATGTTACCACCACGACGGTTGTCAGCTATGTAAAAAGCGCGGCCACCAAATGCAGCAGCTCTAAAACCACTAAAGTGACGACAACCACTACCAGTGCCGACAGTACCATCGACAATACCAATGGTACCATCAGCGCCGGCGGCAATCTGACTATTACCACCCAGGGGACTGTCAATAATACCGACGGAACCTTGGATTCCGGCGACAAGACCAACATCAGCGCCTTCTCGGTGCAGAACCAGCAGGGCACTATCGTCGGCGATGACGGTGTCAAAATCAGCACAAACAAACCATTTGACACGAAGGCAGGGCAAGTCCTGACCGGCGGCAGCCTGGTTGTTACCAACCTGTAATCGATTTGCCGCCACAGCGCGGTTTTGCATCTGCCGCTTACACAGGGTAGAGATGACGACAGAAGGCAGACCAGGACTTTCGCTAACAACGTCCTGGTCTTCTCTTTGTTTAAAACCCCCAAGCATTGTCCCAAAGGGTACGGGATGATGGAATATTTTACAACACCGCAAGGTTTTTTGATATTTTTGTCGAAAGTTATTTAGAACAAAGTGAAAATTGACAAATTTACCGGAGGTGTCAGATATGTCTCTTATGGATCTCATTGAAAAAGGCAAAAAAATTCGCCGGAAGAAAGCGCGCGAGAAGGCGCTGAAAAGTGTGGCAATGGGAGCCGCTATCGGCGTAACGGTGGGAGCTGCCGCCGGCGTTCTGCTGGCGCCAAAATCAGGCAAGGAAACCCGGGAGGATATCGTCAAGGCCGCCAAAGAGCTTCCCGAAAAAGCCAAGGAAATCGCTGCCAAAACGAAGGAAATCGCCGAAAAGACTAAGGAAAAAGTAGTGGAAGCCAAAGAAAAGCTGAAGGTGAAGAAAACCAAAGCTGTTGTGGAGCCGGAAGTCAAGGAATAGGTTGCCTCCGACAAATAGGACGAGCGGCCGGCAGGATTGCCGGCCGCTCGCTGACCCATTCCGCGGAAAGAAGGGATTGCCATGTATATATCGCTGTTTGATTTGGGACTTGTTATTCTTTTTACCATTACAGTGGTTGTCAGCGGTTATCTGATTGCCGTTCTTCGCCGGGCGCTCTGCGTGCTGGGCCATGTCCGGGGCATTCTCGACGATCATGATGAAGACATTCGTGCGACTCTGACCTTGTTGCCTGAGACGTTGGCCAACGTCAACGAGCTTGCCTCCAATTTTAAAGAAACCGCCGAGCAGACAAGCAGTGCCCTGTCCTCGTTGCAAAATGACGTGGTGGATGACCTGCGCGATGGATTGGAATCCTTTGCCGTTTATGCCAAGGTGATCGGCGACGTGCTGCGGATGATCTTTTCGAAGGCCTAATGACGCAGCGGAAGACAAGCGATCATTGACATTTAACAGATAATTGTGATAACATGATTTACAAGCTAATATGGTGAGCATCGATGATCAGGAAGAGTACACATGGCAAAGAGGGTTCAGCGAGCCAATGATGGTGTGAGATTGGCACTACTCGGTATGTGGAATGGACCTGGGAGATACAGAACGAGCCGCCTTGGCGGGGTAGTAGCTGTCGGGGGTCTTCCACCGTTAACGAAGGAAGCAGGTATCGGATGATGTATGTCATCCCGTAGCTGAAATGCCGGGCTGGAAACAATGTTGTTTCAGCCAATCAGGGTGGCACCGCGGGGTTTATGCCTCTCGTCCCTACACGGGATGAGAGGCTTTTTATTTTACTTTCAGGGAGAGGGAGTGGTGAGATGTACAATCTAAGGGTTGTAGTTGAAGAAATCCGGGGGTTTTGCGACTTACCGATGGCGCTTGGCGATTATTTTGAGGTGCAGGGCGGAAAAATTATTATACCGCCAGGCAAACATATTTGTCTGTGGGCCCTGCAGAGCCTGATGCCGATGCTGCCCCTGAAACAGCGGAAAATCGATGAGGAAAATGACTGGGTGCCTTATACAAAAAGGATATGCTGTCCCGATCCCAACGGCATGGTCATCTACCGGATCGATGTTTTAAATGAAGAAACAACGGCCGAGGAAGAGGTGCGGCCGCGGATGCTGGTGGACGCCGATAAGTGCACTGGCTGCCGGGCCTGCGAACTAGCCTGCTCGATGGCTAATTTTGGTGAGTTTGCGCCTAATCGCGCCTTTATCCAAATCGCCAAAGAGGAAACCGAAGGAATCGACCGGCCGCAGGTCTGCCGGCAGTGTGGCAACGCTCCATGTATTAACGCCTGTCCGGCGGGAGCGCTGACCAAGGAGCCGGTGACCAGGGCTGTGCTGGTGGATGAGGAGCGCTGCATCGGCTGCAAGCTCTGCCTGAAGGCCTGTCCATTTGGGGCGGTGGTTTTCGGAGCAAGCGGCAAGGCCGGTATTTGCCGGCTGTGTAAAGGCGATCCCAGCTGCGTGAAAAAATGCTCTTCAGGCGCCATTACATTTGGCCGGAAGGGAGATGTGCGCTAGTGAGTTATTGTGGCAAGGCCCTCCGGGTCGATCTGACCACAGGCAGCATCTGGGTGGAGACGCTGCCGGAGGAACTGCTTATGGGCTGCATTGGCGGCCGGGGTCTGAATATGGTGAGGTTGTATGATGAAGTGCCGCCTGAGGTCGATGCGTTGTCGCCGCAGAATAAATTGTTTATTGGCGTGGGACCGCTGACCGGTACGGCTTTTCCCGGGTCCGGCCGGGTCAATATTTCGTCCAAGTCGCCGCAGACCGGAAAACTGGGCGATTCCAACGCCGGCGGCTTTTTCGGACCGGAACTGAAATTCGCCGGTTTTGATCAGGTTATTGTTGAAGGCAAGGCCCCGAAGCTCTGTTATTTGCTGATTAAGGACGGCGGGGCGGAAATCAGGCCGGCCGGACATCTTGCCGGCATGGAGGTTTTCGACGCCCAGGAGGCCATCCGCCAGGAACTTGGCGACGCCAAGGTCCAGGTGGCTACCATCGGTCTGGCGGCCGAGAACGGGGTGAAATATTCGGGTGTATTCTGCAACCTGGTGCGGGCGGCGGCGCGGACCGGGATGGGAGCGGTGATGGCCTCCAAAAATCTGAAAGCTGTCGCCATCCGAGGAACCGGCGGGCTGGTTCCCGCCGACCGGGCCAAGGTAGAGGAACTGCTGGCGGTGATCCATGAACAGATCAGCAGTCATGCCGAGTTTCAGCCGCGGATCATGCTGGGGACCACCCGTCTTGTCCATGCCCTTAACGAGGCCGGCTGTCTGGCCACCAGACACTTTCAGACCGGACGGTTTGAGGGAGCGGAACAGGTGAGCGGAGAATACCTGGCAGAGAAGTATAAAAAGAAGGGCAAGGGCTGTTTCTCCTGCACCATTCCCTGCAGCCGCTATTTTGAATTGACTGACGGCCAGTATAAAGGACTAAAGAGTGAAGGGCCGGAGTTTGAAGGCTTGGCCGGTTTTTCGTCGAGGGTCGGGGTCAGCGACATCGGCGCAGCTTTAAAAGGGGTGGATCTTTGCAACCGCTACGGCATGGATGTCATATCGACCTCAGAATGCATTTCCTTTGCGATGGAGATGTACCAGCGCGGGATGATCACCCAGGCCGATACCGGCGGACTGGATCTTGTCTGGGGCAACAGCGAGGCGGTGCTGACCCTGATTACGCAGATTGCTCATCGCCAGGGGTTCGGTGATTTGCTGGCCGACGGAGTGGTAAAGGCTGCCGAACGGCTGGGGGCCGATACCGCCAAGTATGCCATGCATGTCAAGGGCCTAGAGATTTTCCAGGCCGACCCGCGGGGGCTGAAAGGCTACGCGCTGGGCGTCGCGGTTGCTACCCGCGGCGGCGATCATCTCCGGGCTGAGCCGTCCTTTGAGTTTACGGAAAACGCCGAGGAGGGTGTGCGCCGGTTTGGCGCAGCTGAGTCGGCCTTTCGTCTGGAACATAAGGGCAAGGGTAAGGTCGTGAAATTTTATGAAGAACGCTGCGTATTGGCTGACAGCCTGAATGTCTGCAAGAATACGGTGGTGAATATGGAGATTCTCTCCTTCGCCGAGGCGGCCGAGCTTCTCAAAGCCGATACCGGACTGCCCTTTACCGAAGAGGGGCTGCAGCGGAGCGCCGAACGGATTATGAATGTTGAAAGGGCTTATATTGCTCGCGAAGGGGTCCGGCGGCAGGACGATACATTGCCGGAGCGCTTTCTCAAAGAGCCGCTGCCAGCCGAATGCGGGCCATCTGCCGGCAGCGTGGTGGAGCTTGAACCGATGCTGGATGAATACTACGCAGCCCGAAAATGGGATTCTGCCACCGGGCTGCCGACCAAAGAAGGACTGGATGGACTGGGGCTACATCGCATCGCGGCCGATCTGACCAAGAGGGGGATTCTCTGATTGGCGAATGTTACGGTGCAGGTAGAATATCTTGGCGTTGTCAGGTTGCTGCTCAAAAGAAAAACAGACACCTTTGTCTTTGATGAGGAACCGACAGTCGCCGTCGTGGTGGCGGCTGTCGGGGAGCGGCATGGCGAACAGGCCGCCGAAGAATGCCGCAAGCAGCTATTTGTTTTATATCGCGGCGGAAATGGTCCGGGCGAGGTGGTGGAAGACCAGGCCGTCTTGGCTGATGGCAGCCTGCTGAAGGTGGCCAGTCTGGTAACAGGCGGCTAGAAAAAGAGAGGAGCTGACACGATGAAAACCCCTAATTTAGTTGAACGAGAGCAAGGGCTTCACAGGGGGCTGACCCAACCGCAGCTGACGATGATCGGTATTGGCGGGGCCATCGGCACAGGGCTGTTTTATGGCAGCGGCTTTGCAGTGGGCATGGCCGGTCCGGGGGTACTGGTGAGTTATCTGATCGCTGCCGTGGTGGCGCTGATCATGATGGGGGCTTTATCGGAAATGGCGGTGGCCCATCCGTCGGCCGGTTCTTTCGGCACCTATGCCGAGATGTATCTCGGTCCTTTCGCCGGCTGGACGGTCCGCTATACTTACTGGTTCTGCCAGGTTATCGCCATTGGCGGCGAAGTCATTGCCGCCAGCGTTTTCATGCAGTTCTGGTTTCCCGGCATCCCGGGTGTAGTATGGATGGTGGCTTTTTCGGCGGTCCTAGTTTACGTCAACGCCCGCTCAGTGGCCAATTTCGGCGCGTTTGAATACTGGTTTGCGATGATTAAGGTAAGTGCCATTATCCTGTTTATTATTGCCGGACTGGCAGTGGTGTTCGGTCTCGGCACCGAGCCGGTGGGACTGGCTAATCTGACCCAGAACGGCGGGTTTATGCCTAAGGGCTTTTCCGGTGTCTGGATGGCGGTAATGATGGCGATCTTCAGTTTCGTCGGTGTCGAGGTTATCGCCGTGACTTCAGGTGAGGCCCAGAACCCCGAGACTTCGGTTCCGAAAGCGATGAAGTCGATGGTGCTCAGGCTGATCCTCTTTTATCTGCTGTCGCTGACCATCATGTTGGCGCTGGTTCCCTGGACTCAGGCTGGCGGCAAGGTCAGTCCCTTTGTGCAGGTATTCACCCAGATCGGTATTCCTTACGCAGCCGGCGTGATGAATTTTGTCATCCTCACAGCGGCGCTATCCAGCATGAATACCAACTTATATCTGACTTCGCGGATGATGTTTTCGCTGTCCCGGGGCGGTTATGCGCCGGCGGGGCTTGGCAAGCTGTCTAAACAAGGGACGCCGGTCAACGCCCTGCTGATTTCTACTGTCGGCATTGCCTTGGCGGTGGCCTTTGAAAAGCTGGGAGCAGAAAGCAGCTACTTGTACGCCTTTGGCGTGGCTCTGTTTGGCGCTCTCTTTGTCTGGATCATGATTTTGGTGACCTTCTTCAAATTTAGGGCCCAGCGTACTGCAGCCGATCGTCCGTTGTCCTTCACCATGCCGCTGCATCCGGTGTTGCCAGCCCTGGGTATTGTCTTGTTAGTCGCCATTCTGACCACCTTTTACTTCCACGATTTCTTCCGGGTCGGAATTTACAGCGGCATCGGCTGGTTGATCATTATGGCAATTACTTATTATACTTTTGGCCGACATATCAACAAGGATCAATAAAAACAGTCGGAGGTGAAGAGCCGCGGAAATCCGCGGCTTTCTTCTTTGGAACTTCGGGAAAGAGCCGAAGGGATGTGGCTAGCGTCATATTCGGCGAAAAAAGAGTAGACAACGCCAGCTAGGCGAGCTTTGCAGGGTTTTGCCAGCACGTCCTCGAAGGCTATTTATAGACAAATTACTGGTAAAGCAGTCACAATCAGATCGACAGGAGGCAGAAATTTTGAAACTAGGATTTATCGGATTTGGCGAGGTTGGCTTCGAAATAGCCCGCGGGCTAAAAAAAGAAGGAATCTCCGGGGTCATCGCTTATGATCCACTGGCGGTCGACGCCGTGTACGGTAGTCTGCTCAGGGAAAGAGCGGCAGAAGCCGCAGTAGAGCTTGTTGCGACGCCGGTGGAGGTGACCCGGCAGGCGGATGTGATTCTTGGCGCCACTCAGGGTAGCGAAGCCCTGCAGGCGGCGTTAGACTCCATCCCCGGCATCGGCGCTGGCAAAATTTATGCCGATGTATCGACTTCTTCGGCGCCCACCAAGAAAAAAATTGCAGCAGCGGTAGAAGCCAGACAGGCATTCTTTGTCGACGGGGCGCTGATGAGTTCGATCAGCCTGCAGCAGCACAAGACGCCCACGCTGGTGAGCGGCAGCGGCAGTGATCGGTTTATCGGCCTGTTGGCACCTTACAATATGTCGCTGGAGAAGGTGAGTGACGTCGCCGGGGACGCCATAGCTATCAAGCTGGTTCGCAGTATATACATGAAAGGTATCGCCTCCTTGGCGGTGGAGATGCTCGAGGCGGCGGCGAAACTGCAGGTGGACACTCCTGTGCTCAAATCGATCGGGGAGACGCTGGATGCGACCTCTTTTAACGAATTATTGAACTGGCTGGTTCCGGCAGGCGCCATTCATGCCCAGCGGCAAGCCCACGAGATGAGCGACGTAACAGCGATGCTCCAGGAAATAGGCGTCGAGCCGACCATGACCATAGCGACCACTAAGCGCTTACACTGGCTGATAGAAAAAAATGCGAAAGACAGGTTTAAAGGGAAAAAACCGGCTACCTGGGACATTATTGTTCGGTCCTGGGAGGAAAGTCCCTGATGCAGGTGCCCTTTAGCGGCAAATGATGAGGAGGAAAAACATGTCTCAGATAACGACTGAAAGTCAACCTGGCGTAATGATGGGAAAGCTCACCAGGTTTCGTTGGGTTGTAGCAGCACTTATTTTTGTGATCTATTCGGTTGCCGCCGCTGACCGGGCAAATATCGGGGTCGCCCTGCCCTTCATCAGGAAAGAGTTTGTAATGAGCAATACCGAAGCCGGCGGGATTATCAGCCTGTTTTTTGTAGGTTATTCCCTCGGTCAGATCCCGGCCGGTTTTTTGTGCAGCAAACTCGGGGTGCGCAGGGTATTTTCGTTTTTTATGATTGCAACTTCGATTTTTACCGGCATGATCGGTACGTCCGGCTCGATATTCCTGCTCAAACTTTATCGACTGGGACTGGGGCTGGCGGAAGCACCGCTGCCGATCGGCCTGGTGTCCACCATCAATCACTGGTTCCCAGCAAAGGAGAAAGGTCTGGCAACAGGAATTTTTCTGGCAGCAGCCAAATTCGGTCCGGTCCTGGTTCCGCCAGTCTGTGCCGTTATTATTCAGATGGCCGGCTGGCGCGAAATTTTTCTGATATTTGCCATCCCAGGAGTCATCTTGTCTGTTATCTGGTTCTTCTTGGTGAAAAATGACCCGGCCGAGAGTCGCTTCTGCTCGCCGGCTGAGGTGGATTATATCAAAAATGAGCAGGTGACAGAGAGCAAAACAATCAAGCGGAAAGAATACAATATGGTCTGGCTGGATAAAATCATCCGGGCGAAAAAGGTCGAACCGCTGGATACCACGGCCCGCACCTTCCGCTCCTGGGACATCTGGGGGATTTGTATCGGTTATTTCCTGATTACCGGGATCGGCAACGTCATTTTAGCCTGGATACCTACCTACCTGATGGTCGAAAAGAAGCTGTCGATCATGCAGATGGGGTTTGTGGCCTCTGCGCCTTGGGTGGGCGGTGTCATGGGGAACCTTATCGGCGGCTGGTTTTCGGACAATATCGTGGATAAACGGCGGAAACCAACCATGTTCATCACCACAATATCTACCGCCTGTACCATGTTTGCCCTGGTTCACGCCCCTAACGACAAGTTTCTCCTGGCGTTGTTTTTGTTCTTCACCGGCTTATTGCTCAATATTGGCTATTCTTCCTTTTTAGCGTATCCTATGGGGTTGACTACCAAAAAAATCTATCCCATCGCCGCTTCAGTGGTCAACACCGGCGGGCAGGCCGGTGGTGCCTGCGCTCCGCTGATTGCCGGCATGATTCTCGACGCCTATAGCTGGAATATCGTTTTTCTGTTTTTAGCTTCCTGCTCGGCCTTGTGTGTTCTTGTTCTCCTGACTATTTCCGAACCGGTGGACAAGCCGGCCGTTGCTGCGCCCGCAGGCCGATAAACGCTTAATCAACCTTCTTTATATCAATCGCCACAAAACCAGAGCCGCTTTTACCTGGCTCTGGTTTTTCTATGTCAAAAATCGACATCTTTTAACAAAAAGCGTGTCGATGCCGCAAACACTGAAAAAAATTTAGTTGACAGGGTAAAAAGCTTGCTAATATAATCTTTGTGGCGGCAATTGGTCTTTCGGGATTGATCATTACACGCTTGCCAGAAATAGGTTGATAAGGGGTATTTTCAGGGAATATGCGGTGTGGATAGTACGTTTATACTGTTGGGCAAACTTGCTGAAAGGCAAGGACGCAAAGCCATGGGTCTGAAGGGCGCAAGCCTATGATCGCCAGGTTGCCGATCCGGTATTCGTAATATCGGGAGAGGGACCTGGCAGGGTCTTTTTGTTTTGTCCAAAGGCGACCTGAAAAGTGTAAAGAGCCGGCAAAAAATGTGAAACAAGAGGAGAAAACGTTTGTGAAGAGTCTACAGACAAAATTAACGGTGATTATTCTGGTCATTTTTCTTATCTCTCTGAGTGCACTGGGCGGCCTCAACTATTGGAAGGCCCGGGAGATGCTGATGGAAGATCTGAATGACAGTCTCGCCAAAACGGCGGAGAATTCTGCCGGGGATGTAGCTGACTGGCTACAGGGCCGTAAGGCCGAGATAACCATCATGTCGGTGGCGCCGGTGGTCCAGAGCGGTAACACCGAAGCGATGATGCCTTTCCTGGTGAACGCCGCCAGAGAGAATCCTGTCTATGACGCTATCTGCTATGCTGATCTGAGCGGTGCTTTTATCACCTCACTCGGTGCCAGAGGCTCTATCGCCGACCGGGAGTATTTTCAGCGGGCGGTGCGAGGCGAGGCATCCTTCTCAGACCCTGTTATATCCAAATCCACCGGCCATCTCATCGCACCGGTTGCCATCCCGGTCAAGGTGGATGGAAAGGTCACCGGGGTGATGTATGGAACTGTTACGTTGGACAGCCTGGCAAAAAAAGTGATGGAAGTCAAGATGGGTCAGACAGGCTATGCGTTTGTGGCGCAAAAAGATGGTCTCACCATCATCCATCCCGATAAAGAGGTGGCGATGAAGGCCAATCCTCTCAAGGATGCCAACGCCGATCCCGGCCAAAAACAGGTCACCGACCGGATGGTCAAAGGAGAGCAGGGAATCCTCCAACTTACAGTTAAGGGAATCGATAAATACTATGCTTATGCTCCGGTGCCGGGAATGAACTGGTCGCTGGGAGTGTCTGTGCCGACGAAAGAAGTGACCGGAAAATTGTCGTCGCTGACAGTCATCTCACTGGTCACCATCATTGTTGTGTTATTGCTGGCGGCTCTGGCGATCAGCGTGTTTGCCCGGCGAATCGTGAACCCAATTAAGAAAATGGTCGCCTATAGCGAGGAAATTGCCAACGGTGATCTTAGCGAGCGCCAGCGGACATTCGTTTCTAACGATGAAATCGGTCAACTGGCTGATTCGCTGGTGAGGATGAGAGGCAATCTGCGCAGCCTGATCAAACAGGTCAGTTCCTCCACCGACCAGGTCGCCGCATCAAGCGAAGAACTCACCGCCAGCGCCGAACAGTCGGCCCAGGCGGCCAACCAAATCGCTATCGTCATCGGGGAGGTGGCAACCGGAGCCGAAAAACAACTCAAAGCCGTCGACGACACCGCCG
>JARLHX010000408.1 GCA_031292035.1 Negativicutes bacterium
AACTTTGGAACAGTATACAAAAAATCTGTTTGCCGAATGTCTGGTAACATGGCTTGTCTCCTTTCTGAGGTTTTGCTCAGAATAGCAGACAATGCTTCAAAGAATCAATGATTAAATTTTATATATTGCGTTGTAGGGTTAGGGACGCCAACATTTTTTAAAAACAACATCCCATTATCTTTGTCCAAGTTTAAGTTTTTCCGGAAAACAGAACCGATAAACCGGAAAATTTAATCTCTTCTTTTGAAACCGGAGCCTTCAAGTCATCGATTACACAGTTGCTCGGAAAGATGTAAAAATCGGCAGAACATATTGATCCGGTGTCTAAACAGTTAAATGATCTTCATCGATTCAGATCAAAACCCAGCACCAGTAAGGGCTTTGTGAATTCTACTGATGATTAATTTAGATATTTTATCACCGAATCAATAATTACCATTAGGCCGGTACGGTTCACACTGTATCGGCTATTTTTATGTACTGAAGAAAGGAAACGAGATGGATCTATATTGTCTAGATCTGCTTACAAAGTGCTTACAAATTTTACTGACGGCAAGAATTAAAATAATATATATTAAGATAACGGCATGTTCTGAAGTATGATGCTCAGATCCATGGTCTGGGAAAAGTTGCCCAGCGAATCAAGCCCGATCAGCGTGCCGCTTACCGTATCCTGATTACTGGACAGCCGGACCACATAGTTGGCATCAAAATTGAGATTCAGCAGCGGCGTCACTGCCTGCTGCACCGCAACTCCGCCGCGCAGGAAGCTGTCCTCAAGCGTCGTGCCGTTAAACAGGGCGGGAAATTCACCGCCGTTTTCGGTGTATGCGCCCAGGTTGCTGCGCGTCCAGTCAAAACTCACCTTCGGAATAACCAGGGTCTTCGGCGTTACCCGGAACCCGTAGCCGACCTCCGCCGCATATCCGTACTGCTCCACGCTCATCTGACCGTAAGACTGCGACATGCCATCGCCGGTCAGGTAGTTGCGCGTGAGATCGGCCCCTCCGCTCCCGTAGGCCACGGCCATCCGGCCCCTGAGCCCGTCGCCTTTATAGTCTCCATAACTGATAATCCCACCGAACAGGCTGATGTTATTGGTTATTTGTCCATTTGTGCTCATGTCGAGCCGGTCCCCGGACCAGATATAGCTGCCGCCGACCCGCCAGGTATCGGTGAGGCCGTAGACCAGCTTGAAGACCCCGCTCATCCCGTAGCCGTTGGCTTCATCCTTGCTATAGCCGCCATAGATCCCCTCGGTCGAAAAGGCGTACTGTCCCTTGGCGGGCCGGGGATCTTCCAGGTCGGTGGTGAGGGCGGAGTACATCCGGTCATGGATGACAGCCCCTGCGACAAGCGGCAGATTCAGGGAGTTCTCAAGGTCGTCCATACCGAGTACGCCTCCGCCCTCACCGCCGCCCTCGCCTCCCTCGCCGCCTTCGCCGCCTTCACCGCCCTCCCCAGGCACTGT
>JARLHX010000409.1 GCA_031292035.1 Negativicutes bacterium
AGGGATTATTTTAATGGTGTTGCTGACCAGCAGACTCATGCGGCCGGTTCGTGACCTGGTTCGGGCGACCAACGCCATTGCAGCGGGCGATTTCACCCAGCGGGCCGCAGTGAAGTCCAACGACGAATTGGGTCGACTGGCAGGTGCCTTCAATGTTATGGCCGACTATCTTCATCGTCTGATGACGGAACTTCGGCAGAAGGAAGAAGCACGCACCCAGTTGTTACAAAAAGTCATTGTAGCGCAAGAAGACGAAAGAAAAAGAATCGCCAGGGAACTGCACGATGAAACAGGACAGACTTTAACATCGCTCATGATGGGGCTGAAAAGCCTAGCCGAAAGTTGTCCGGCCACAGCCCAGGAGTGTCGGATCGATGAAATGCGGGCAGTCGTGAAAACCACACTGGGAGAAATTCATCGTTTAGCAGTTGAACTAAGACCGAGTATTCTTGACGATATGGGTTTGATTCCGGCGCTTGAGAAGTATGTCGCTGATTATCGCGACGTTCATGGAATCGATGTCGATCTGCACGTTAACTGGTCCGTTGATCATCGCGTGGCGCATGAGATTGAAGTAACCGTATATCGTATCGTCCAGGAGGCGCTGACGAATATCTCCAAATATGCAAAAGCCGAAAATGTAAGCGTCATTATTACTTGTGATGCCAAAGGACTTGAAGCTATTGTCGAGGACGATGGGATGGGGTTTGCAGTTGAGGAACTAGCCGAAAATGCCCGTAACAAGCTAGGTCTATATGGGATGCAAGAGCGGGCATCTTTGGTCGGCGGGACATTTACCATTGAATCTTCTCCTGGGCGAGGTACGACGGTGTACGCCAGGATTCCCTTGAACGGGGAGGTAAGCTGAATGGAAGAGATCAAAGTCCTTATAGTAGATGACCACACTCTTATGCGATCCGGCCTCAAACTGATGTTGGCAAACCAAGCCGATATTAGGGTTATCGGCGAAGCTGCCGACGGCGAGGAGGCCCTGTCGCTCGTCGCAGCGACCCAACCGGACGTGGTGCTGCTGGATGTTACCATGCCGGGCATGAGCGGTTTGGAATGCCTGGCAAAACTGAGAGAGACTGATCCTTCGTTAAAAGTGATATTACTGACCATGCATGAGGATATCCGCTACTTGAAAGAAGGCTTTTCATCTGGTGCCATGGGATACGTCCTAAAAAAAGCGGCCGATGATGTGCTGTATGAAGCCATTCGCACCGTTTGCGCCGGACAGGTCTTTATGCAGGCTAATATGGCTCAAACGCTTTTCACTGAAATGCGGGAGCTGAAAACAAAAACAAAGTTGGACACAAGTAAACCTTTGAGTGACCAGGAACGAAGGGTGCTGACCTTGATTGCCTTGGGTCACTCTAATGCCGAGATTGCCGAAAATCTTGTTGTCAGTTCCCGGACTGTAGAAACATATAAGTACCGGATCATGGAGAAACTGGACACCAAAAAACGGTCGGACCTAGTCAAATATGCTATGGAACAAGGACTAATCAAGAAAGATTAGAGGCTGCCGGTCGATGCCGGCAGCCTTTTGATCCAAGATTCTTACTTCCTGTCTTTTCGAAGTTCGTCCACTTCACGCCGCAGATTAAGCACTTCATCAGCCAACTGACTGTCATTCAAACGGCTATGCCCGCAGCAGCCAGCGAAGCTATGTCGAAAAAAGCGGAAAAACCAGTATAGTGCCAGCAGGAAAAATACGGGCATAAAAAACATCCAAAATGGGAAGCCCCAGAAATTCCAAGGCGGACCACTGCACCACCACATAGGCCGTCACTCCTCTTTATACTGATTCATGATCTTTTGGCACAGGCTATCACTTATCTCCATGGTGGGCGTCGTTTCGCCTTTCTTAAGACCCATTTGCGTTAAAATGAAGGACTGTGGCGACAGTCCTATATTTTCAATGACTTTTTTTGCACAGCCGATTTCGCAGCCATCGATAGTGATTACTATATTGGCAGCCTTGGCGGCGTTGATAAAAGGCTGGAAGCCGGCGCCGATTCCCGCCAGGCAGCTGGCTTTGGGTGATGCATATCCATCCCGGCGTAGTTTCCGGCTGACGTCATCGGCGACAAAGCCGACATCGGCGCAGCCGGCGCAACCGTAGACTACGCGGCTAATCTTTTCTGTTGATTGGCAACTGGAACAACCCATACTATTACCTCCAGTCATTCAAGGAAATACTTTTTTGATATCTGATCCGCGACAATACTCGCGAATTCATCGATTTTTTCTCTCGGCAAGTCGAATATTTCGAAATGTGTTTCCCTGTCAAAAGAATATAGTTTGCTGATATCGATTGCTGTGGCCTTTATATCTGGAAGACGGGATTTCAATAAAGTGAGGCCGCAAGATAACGGCCAGCCTTCGATGGCGATGACTTCCGGGGCTCTCAGTACAAGCTCGGTCATCCCCGATTTGCCAGTAGTGGCATCTCCCAGGCAAATCCGTACCGCTTTATCCCTGTGAAGCCGATAGGCAAGAATATTGGCGGCTGTACGGGCGACTTCTCCTTTAATACAAGCGCCTTCGCAGGAGAGGACCGCATGCTTGGGAGCTAAAGTAAGCTGGTGCTGAACGTATCGGTAGCCGTCTGGACAAATCCGGTCGGTGATACATGATGAACAACATTTATCAGCCATATGATTTGTACCTCCTAAAGCTTGAAATGACGCCTGTGGTCAGCAACAGCATCCTGATTTGTTCGACTGTTCTTGCGATGAGGGTTTTCCTAATCTGGCGAGAAGCTGATCCATTTGCTTTGCTGCGCCCATCCTTACCGCTTTACCCACTTCAGTAGCCGCCTGAATTTCTTCATCCGAAAGGTCGGTCTCCTGAGATTTGGTGGAGTGATGTCTCAGGCACGGCTGGCAGTTGGCGGCAACAGACGCACCGATAGAGATCAAGGCTATCGTCCGTAAGTCAAATGTCATTATGCTTCACCTCCTTTATCCCTATAGACGAAAGAGAATCAAAAAGGATACACCAGATGAAAAAAGCTGACCTAAAATGGTCAGCTTTTTGGGGAGACATAGATTGTTGGTTAAGAAGCTGGGGATTTACTCCCATATTTCCCTCATCCTCTTGACACGTCATATTTCACAACAGTCGATGGTGATAACTATGTTCGCCTGTTTGGTGACATCGACTGAGGGTTGAAACCTTGTGCCGACCAGGCGATGCAACTGGCTGATGAAAGAATACCATGAGTCCTTTCGTTCGTTTCTTTAGGGCTTCTGGCGGTATTCCTGCAGCCACGACACAACCTTATGATCAATCTCATCCCGCACTTCCTGAAATTTCCTCATTTTTTCGTCCTCAGTCCCTTTGCACGCGGCAGGATCATCGAATGGCCATGAAAGTACCTGATGTAGACCGGGAAAGGTCGCAGGGCACATTTCCGCCGCTTTCTGACAAACCGCGATTACATGCCCAAACGATATCCAGCCCAGAAAATCAATCAGACTCTTGGATTTTTGTTCGCTGATGTCGATGCCGATTTCTCTCATCGCGGCAATCGCGTATGGATGAACCGAGGTCGGTTGATAACCTGCGCTGTATACGTTGATGATATCTCCTGCGTATTTACGGAAAAACCCCTCGGCCATCTGGCTGCGAGAACTGTTCTGAGTACACACGATCAAGAAATTTTCTTTTTCGGCCATATGATTGCCTCCTTTTTCTGGCCTTCTGCACTGTATGGTTTATCGACCTTAAAGCTTTTGAGTGAGAGATCTTTTGTATTATTTTTTTCCACCAATTCTAGTGAAATATTAACATTTATCAACATGGGGTTTGTTACTGTTCTGTTACTACTTTGTTAATCATGTGTGAAATCATTCCTCAACCTGGTATGCCAAATATAGAGATGCCGAAAAGGCGCAAACGAAAGTTTGCGCCATGATTGGGAGGGGTGGAAACGACGAAGATCCGGTCGCTTCCCCTTATTTTTTGTTATTCATGGCGTAGTTTTTATATCCGCCCGACAAGTTATACACTTTTTTAAATCCGTAATTGATCAGGATGTTTTGCACGGCGTTGCCGGTGACACCTTTATTGCAATATGTGACGGTAAGCCTCTCCTTATCGAGGGAATCAAGGCGCTCTCGGATTTGGTCTTGCGGAATGTTGACGGCCCCGTCAATGTGCGCCTCTTGGTATTGCTTCGCGATTCTGGTATCAATAACAAATATGTCTTCTCCGGCCTGGATTTTTCTTTTTAACTCCTCCGGGGTTATAAGCTCCCGGCCCCGCCTAATTGCGTTATCCAGAATCATCCCGGTGTACATCACCGGGTCTTTTGTCGTAGAGAAGGGGGGAGCATAGGCCAAATCCAGATGGAATAAATCTTCCGCCTTTGCGCCAAAGGTGATGGCCGTGACTAACACATCCATTCTTTTGTCGACACCGGATTTGCCCAGGATCTGTGCGCCTAATAACTTGCCGGTAGCTTTATCCGCCACCGCTTTGATAATCATTTCGCTTCCGTGGTAATATTCCGGCTTGTCCGGTTTAATGTTGTGACAAACGACGGTTTCATAGCCTTCCAGATTGGCTTCTCGTTCAGTCAGACCAGTCAGGGCCACTGCCGTGTCAAACA
>JARLHX010000410.1 GCA_031292035.1 Negativicutes bacterium
ACGCCGATCTTTGCGCCGGTGCAGACAACGTCAAACCGTCGAAGCATCCCGAGCCGTGGAACAGCGGCGGCTTCATAACCGTGTCGGTCGTTCTCGGCGTCGCGATGGTTGCCGAAACGCTTTTTCTATTGTGGATCTGCTGGGCGAGATTCGATTTGGCAAACAACAACGATGCCCTCTACACGTTAAGCTTTCTCATGCTCCTCTACTTCGCCGTATTCTCCGTGGTCTCGCAGCTTCAAGGCAACCTTTCAACCGTTAAAGACGACCTTTATTTTTTTGCCCCCAGCGTCGCAATGTAATGAGCGACCGCTGCCGCATCCGCGTCAGACAGGGCGTGCGTGACCTGCTTCATCAAGGCACCACGAGGACGCTGTTCGGTCAGCTGGAAAACCTTGATCTGCCGGATCAAATAGTTGCCATGCTGGCCCGCCAGACGCGGGAACTGAGCATTGCCCTGCCCCTCCGCACCGTGACAGGAGTTGCACTGAATGACGCCGGACTCAGGCAGACCTTTGTGAAATATCAACTCGCCACGTTCGCTAAACGTACCCGCGTTGGCTTTCATGGGGCTTTGGCTTGAAAAATAATCGGCCAGTTCGCCGATCTGGGTGTCGGTCAAATGAGTAAATCCCCACATGTACTGGGTACCGCTCTCATCGCTTCTCGCATGGCCCTTGAAGTCAGTCAGCTGCTGGATCAGGTACTCACGTTGCTGGCCATCCAGTTTGGGAAACATGGGAGACGTCGACTCTCCCGTCACCCCATGACACATGGAGCAGACCTTGGTTGCCATCGCGACACCGGTCATGGTCGAGCGCTTCTCGGACTGCCCACTGTCCACGCCCCGACACCCCGCGAGTGCAGCAACACAGAGCAAAAGGATGATGCTTGATCGATTGAAGTCCCCCGTCATATCAACGTTCTCCGGTGTTCGTTTCTGCTTTCAACACGTCAAAATGCATACCACAGGTAAACATAGGTCGTGTTGTTGTCGCTGGCGTTCCGGCCATTGCCGTCGTAGTTGTTCGTGGCTCCCAAGTATCGAGTGAAATAGTTGTATTGAAGCCCGAGCCTCATGTTCTGCATCAACAACCAGAACACCTCGGGCGTCCACATCCGCGTATCGGGTGAAAAAATTGCACTGTCCGGATACGCGGTAGCATCTGCGCTGCCGTTGACGTTGGTATAGGCCAGGCTCGCACCATATTTGGCCCGGTACACATAACTGCCCTTCACATTGAACGATCTGAGCGAAGCCGGTCCGTCGTAGAGCGTCTGGGTGTCATCATTGATCCTTTCTTTGATATACCGCATCTGGGCCGTAAACGTATGCGGAACAAGAAGGTACTGATACTGGGCATCAAGACCCACATCCTTATATTCCGTACTGCCCAAGCCATAGATCGGATTATTGGAGTCGTCCAGAGGTAGAATTTTGGCATCCATTGCAAAGGCACCCACCATGACATTCTGGGCCCCCCACTCGTGGGTATAGGCCAGCCTCATATAAGGGCTGGAACCGTCCAGATACGTTAATGGATGGTAGGTGTCCCCTTTTTTGTTACCCAGGCTCAAAAAAGACAAATCGCCCTTGGCTGTTTGATAAGAGGTCAGTTCTACATACAACGACTGATTCAGGTAAACATAGGCACCGATACCGGCCACCTGCTGTGCCAGCGCCCCTTCAATCATGGTCGACACCGGAACGCCACCAAACGCACCCAGTGTAGAACTGACATAGGGATAACCACAGGCAGGCGTGCTGTTCCAGACATCCTGAACCGTG
>JARLHX010000411.1 GCA_031292035.1 Negativicutes bacterium
ACCACGACCGGTTGTTCGCTGTGAGTGAGGCATGGGTGTGGCTGGCCGAGGCACGTATACTCGCACGCCGACTGACGGCTTGATTTTGTCTACACCCTCCTAAGCATGTCCTGACGCCGATAATTATTTTAAATTGAGTGATAATTATCGGTGGCTGGGTGCTCGACGGTCCCTTCTAGCCGCTTTTTCTGCAAGCGTGCCATCATCCGCTGACACGCCGCCTGCCACACCCACGGCGCCTGCCAGTTGCCCGTTGATCAGGACTCAAGCACTTTGGTGCTCACCCCATAACCGGCAGCGCCTCGGGCTTTTAATATTGAAGCTTCAACCATGCTGCTGGGCACACCATCGGCACGCTCCAGATAAATCAGGTGACCGCCGTCATCAACCACACTGATCACAAAAGGCGCTTGGTTCGCCTGCGATAGCATGGCAACAGAAGATACCGCCGCTTTCGCCGCCGACAGGCTGATCACTGGTTTGATGATGGCCGGCGAGGCCAAAGCGAAGGCAGCGTAAAAGGACGAAGCGGTAACGGTGATGCACAGGGGAGACAGTTTCATGGAGCATCTCATGTAAGAAACGAAGAATGGCACCAAGTCGGTGTGGTCGCCTCAGCATATAGAATGCCCGCGGGAGATAAATGCGGTCGGACGACATTGACCGTGAGCCGCGCGAGACAATCTCACTGTCATTCTGATAGCTCCGCCTTGCCTGACCTTCACTTGAATACATTTCGTACAGATTCTAATTCCAGCATATTCATTTCGACTGTGTCTCTGGATTGAATGTTATTGAAGTACGCCCAAAGGGCTAGAGTGAGACGAGTCGTAATATTCCTTGGCGCTTAATTCGATTTCTGAAGTTTTATGCAAACTGACTTGTTCCTGCCTGAGTCCCATACCTTGAATTTTCTGCCTGTGAATGGGCAGGTCAATGACTTGGGCATTATTTTCTCCCCCCGTGAGGCCGACATCGTGTTTTAGCCTTTCTCGCGATGTGCCGTGGCAGGCGGATGCAGGACTTGTCGACGGGCAGATCGTTAAAAGCGGACGGCAGGTTGCCTGGTACGCGGATCAACCATTTCGGTATTCACATTCAGGCCTTTTGCGTGAAGCCTTGCGCTGGGAACCTGCCCAGCCTCGACACGATCAGGAGCAGAGTCGAACAGGTCACGGGTACAACCTTTAACAGTTGTGTGCTTAACCGGTATCAGGATGGCAGCCAAGGCATGGGATGGCACAGTGATCGCGTCCCTGAGCCTTGGCGCCACCCGAAAGTTCGCTTTCAAGCACAAGGCATCAGGTGAGCGCTGCGTCATTTGGCTGCAGCACGGCCAACTGATCGTCATGCGCGGCACCACACAGCAACACTGGATGCATGCATTGATGAGAACCTGGATGCCAGTGGGGCCACGCATCAGTTTGACGCTTCGGTTATTCCCCGAACACGAGGATTGGTCCTGACCGCGTAGTGCTGATTTAGCGGGGAGCTACCCAGAACGAATACTTTATGGTTCACATAAATAATCAAATAACAGTCAAAAAATTTGCAGAAAATAAATGTTTTTTAAACCGCGCGCCCACTGTTAAGCGGGCGCGCGGGTACCTCGGACAGCAGTAGCCACTGTTGGGGAAGTACTTTGTCGATTACATCTGCGTGTTTAGTTAGCCAGGACGCCGTTCTGTTTCGCGATGTGGGTAGCCAGCGCGTCCATCAGTGCCGGGGACAGGCAATCGTAGGATTCCAGGCCGATTTCACGAATACGAGCACGGATGCCGTCCATTTCAGAAGGTGGGGCGCCGGTCTCGATAACCGAGGAAACGAACGCGGCGAAAGCAGGGGCGGACCAGCCGTACTGAGGGGACAGTTCGGTGTGCACGAAGTCCAGACCATGGAAAGCGTGGTACTGGTTTTCGATACGCCCATAAAGGTGGGCACCGCACGCTGTG
>JARLHX010000412.1 GCA_031292035.1 Negativicutes bacterium
AATCGCAAGCGGAAGCATCTGGATCGCGGGCGGCGCGGGCCTCGCGCGCGCCGGAGCCACGCCCTACGTCGCCAAGGCCACGGCCGTGACGCTCGGTATGTTCGGGGTGTTTCTCATGGGGTCGGCGATGTCGTGAGGGGGCGGGACGGTGGCCGCCCAATAACGCCTTCGCGCAAGGAACCGAGCTTTTATGCACCGGACTTGTGCACCGAAAAACTGGCGCGGAATCAATGCGTTAAGTTTGCTGCAAAAGTCTTGACCTTTGCGCCAATGCGACAAAAAGCGCTAGCTTAGACATGCTGGCGGGACTACTTAAAATCCACAATAGTGGCCTGTGAAGGCCACGCGCAAACGTAGGTTACTGAAGGAGTACCCGTATGAGGGACGCGGCCCGCGCTTATCACATCTTCGCCACTTTATGCCTGCTTTTCGCCTGGTGGTGGTGGCTCTGTGGGACCATAATCCCTCCCGATCATCACGCCGCGTTCGATCCATTCGCAGTCTCTGCAATAAGCCTAGTTTGTTTCGGAGTGGTCTTCGAAACCTGGGACAAAATTCAGAAAACCCGGTCGGCAAAGCAACCGTTTGAGAAAGACGAACTTGAGATTGTAGCGACCGGCGGCGCTTGGCTGCTAATGGGCGGCCTCATCTCCGAATTGGCTATTATACCCCTGCTACAGAACATCGGTCATACAATCCTTGTCCCGATCCTTGCATTGCTGATCCCTATCTACGCGACAATCACCTGTGGCAATGTCTGGAAAAACTTAGCAGCAAAACACCGCCGCAACCTTAAGAGGTTCAGATAGCGCCGGTTTTTCCGGCATTAACTTCGGGTTCGCAGGTGCAGAACGCAACTAGCCTTTTCCTGTCCATATGCGGCGCCACCGTTGCGGCTCCGGCGCAGCCCAGAGCGCTGTCGGCAAAATGCGCCCACTTAAAAGCCAGCCACAGTCACGGTAAGCACCTAGAGTATTGATGATAAAGGATATTATCAGGGGTATATCGCGCGATAGGGGAATGGTTAACGAATTGCTACCGCTGTTGCAGATTCGCGACAGACAAGCCGAGAGGGTTAGTTAAGATATGGGCCGCACCCGCCTTTTAAGCGAGGCGACTTATGTCCATACTTAGATCATTCATTTTGCTCGCTGTATCCGCTGTATGCCTCGGTGGATGCAGCTTTGGCCTCACCGTTCCCGAAATGCAGGAACCCAATGAGATCAAAGTGCAAGAGAGCTTCGATGAAACCCAGCTAGCTTCTCAAATTAAATGTGAGATTAGGGAGGGAGTTCGAACAGCACTTAAAAAAATTCCTGCTAACGGGCCTACTGCAGGTAGATCCATCGATTGGCTAAATCAGTGGCAAGCAAAAGTTTCAATGAAGCTAACCGTTGATGAGAAAGCTGCGGCCAATCCGGGAATCACGTTTAGTAAACCACTTCGCAACGCCGTTTCCTACTTCTCGACAAACGGCAATGTTACAACCTCACAGTTATTCTCTACGTCTATCGGGCTTCAAGCGTCTTCTGACGCTACTCGTGTCGAGACAATCGGATACACATATAAATTTGCAAACCTACTTACAGAAGCGAGAACAGACTGCTACCATGCTTCATCGGTTTTTATTTTAAGCGATCTCAAAATTGGTGACTTCATTTTGAATAAAGCAGCAATCGCTAACGATCCGAGCGTTCTATATGCTGAGGATGAAAATTCAAAGGCGGAAAAAGCGGGGCCTGTTAAACATCCAGTAAAAAAAGACCAGAGTCTTGGCGACTCTCCATACACTACGTTTACTTATGAAATATCATTCGTCATCGTTTACGGAGGTAATGTTACTCCAACTTGGAAATTTGTGGACGTTACGGCTAATAACAACTCCCCGTTTTTCAATGCTACACGGACGAGAACTCAAGACGTGTTGATAACGCTCGGAAAAGTGGGGTCAGATGATGCCGCGAATGTTCACCAAGCCCAGCTTATCGGACAAGCAGTCGCAACTGCAATTCAAAGTCAACAGCATCAATAACGGGGCCGCGAAATGAATCATCCTGATCCACATACGGAAGCCGAAGCATTACAATTGGGCTTAAAAAGATCCACCAAAGACGCCTGGGAAGAGTATTTAAAGCAACTGCATGGCACAAACAATACAATTGAGGAAACAATGGCATTACGTCGCGTTCCTATAGTAGATTGTCACAAAGTTCCTTCCGGTACTAAGTGCCTAGAGGGTCCCTGCATCGATGGCTATAAAGGGGTTTCATTTTGTAGCGTAGATCACGAATGTACATTTTATGATCCAGAACATCCTGGATATTTAGTGCCATGCTAAATTCGATTGAAGGCTATAGCCAACACCAGTACGTCATAAAAGACACTGCCAATAAGCATCTCTGATTGCCTTCATTCTATCAAGACGGTCATAAGCATGGCCGCCTTGGCGTCGTCAACGGCAATATTCCTTTTTACTACGCCAGCTTTGCAAAGGGATTTACCCAACAAAACCCGTTGAAAATTAGGGCTCTTATTCTTGTGCGAAAGTCTTGATTTCTGCGCCCCCTTGCCTTCATCAAAAATCTACGGATTGAAATTGAATTAGCTATCGTACTAGCGCACTCTCTCACGATTCGAAATCATAAACCCGCGTGACCACCATGTTTAGCCCGAACATCCCATTGCTAGCACTTGTGGTCTCGATTCTGGCGCTCGCTGTATCGGCACTTACCGCTTGGCTCACCTTGTTGCGTAAAGGTGAGATTCGGATGACACGACCTACGGTAATTTATTTTGGCCCTGACGGCGGCTCTAAAGCCAAGACCGCGCCCCAGAAAATATACCTCCGCACCTTGCTCTACTCGACCGGCAAACGAGGTCACATTGTCGAAAATATGTTCTTGCGCGTGCATCGTGGGGAAACACAGCAAAATTTCAATATTTGGGTATATGGCAATGAAGGTCTTCGCAGAGGAAGCGGCCTATTCGTACCTGAAACTGGCTTTGCGACCGATCATCATTTTCTGTTGCCCCCTGATGGAACATCGTTTCAATTCTCAATCGGACTGTACGCCTTAGAGGTATTCATTACCGAGGTCGGATCGCGAGGTCCTAGGTTGTTATGTAGGGTAAATCTCGAAATCACCCCTGAAAATCGCACAGCATTCAACCAACCCGGTCACGGACTATACTTCGATTGGGGACCGGATGCTGGGCAGTACTTCGCCCATGTTCGACCGCCGCCTCACACGGAGCCACCAGCGTTTCTCCGTGAGATGATTGCGGACAAAACACCCTGAACGGATCGTCTCAACTATTCCCGTATAATGGCTCGATCCGTGAAAGTCGTATAAGCCCAATATGGAACCCGGCGCGCGAGACGTATTAGCCGCTTCTTAATCGAGCTTCTCCACGCCCCCTCTCACCCCGCCCATTCCCCCTTCAGCGCCCAGACCCGATGCGGCACCACGAGCGGCTCGACTGGCCAGCCCTCCTTCAGCGCTTCGGCCAGTTCGGCGTCGAAGCGGGCGACGTCGTCCGCCGGCAGCGAGGCGCCGATGCCGGCGCTGGCGCGGATGCGGCCGCGCCAGGCTTCGTGGGTGTAGGAGACGCCGACGTCGAAGGAGAAGGTTTCGAGCCCCGTGAAGCCGCCCTCCAACAAATCGGCG
>JARLHX010000413.1 GCA_031292035.1 Negativicutes bacterium
ATTTGCGAAAAATCGCCGAGCGAACCGTCGGCGGATTGATGCGCTCTCTCGAGACTTGCGCCGACATCTTCAAGCCCACAGAATGCAAAAATTATTTCGCAGCCTGCGGATATGATCCAGTTTGATCGGAGTCCGCTCTAGGTTCCGATCGGGTCGGTGGCATTTTGTTGGACGGCCAGGCGAAAAGTCTCGCTTCCCGACGCCAGTTGCTGATCGTTTATGGTCAGCGGGACCTGGGCCGTTGCCACGCCTGCGGCAAAGGTCACCTTATCATTGAGCAGACCGTCGTAATAGTAATTGCCATTTGGGTTGACGGAGCCCTGATCCTGAATAGTACTGACATAGACCGTAGCAGCCTGCGAGGTGTCCGTGCGGGTAATCGTAAAACTTAATGTCCCGGAATCTTCTGCCACGGACGGCGTGTTGGGTGTAACGCTGTAGACCGAGCTCGTCGGTGGAGGTAGCGGCAATCCCGTTGGCTGAGTCTTTGCAGCGATGACCTGCGCGATTTGCGGGAGATATGACGAAGCGAAGTCGACACCCCGAGGTGCCTGTTGAAATTGTACTAATGACGACGCTACGTACTCGGCGTAGCTAAAAATTCCTGCGGTAAGCGAGTGTGTGACTATAGTTTCTTGATAGATTTGCTCAATTGCTTGCGCGAGCGCTGGCTCAGCTCCCGCAGCGGCAGCCAATAGGGCGGGTTGGCCTGTCCATAGGGCCGCCCCAGCGAGGTCTAATCCAGCTTTCAAAAGATCTGTAGCTGTTCGTAGCGAACTTTGGTCTACAGAGTTACCTACGTATTGTACCGCTCCGAAATGATAACCTGTGAAAGAGACTTCTGCTAACTCAGTATCTTTGGCATAATTACCAACAGCATCACCATAATTTACGTAATTTACAAATACTGTGCTATTTGCCGTGGACGATATGGGATAATTTGGTAGCCCAGGAGCTCCGAACGTTTCCCCACCTGCGATACCGCCGGGACCTAAAGTCAAATTGAGTGCGGCTTCCTCGGCTTTAGCACCTCCAAGTGAAAAACCAGTAACATAAATACTAGGTATCGGCTGCAGGTTAGAAATAGCTTCTGCTGCGACAAAATCTCGAACTGCGCCGGCGAAAACAGCTGCATCTTTAAGTGCCTCCGGAGTCACATCCTCCGCGATACCTTGCAGTCCACCAAACCCTTCGGATAATGATAGGCCATCTGCAGCCAGGGAACCCGCACTATATGTAGGATCGTCGACATTTCTTGGATCAGTTGCACTCACGACGCTACTGTCAAAGGCGATTATAACATCTCCGGTAGCGATATCAGAGTAAGCCTGCGCATAGAAACCATTCGCAGTGTCTTCTAAGGTGTTTTGGTTAGGGAGGTTTAGTGGTATCAGACCAGGTGGTGCTGTGTCAGCGCCACCGAGTTGTGCATCCGGGTCTAGGACACCGTCTATCGCGCTGTTAGCAGCGATATAGTCTTCTTGCGAAGGCGTAGTAGTAGCCATGAATTACTCTCCAAAGAATTTCAGAGCCTGTCCGGGAAGTTTAGGCGACTGAACAGACTCTGACGTGGCGAGCAGAACCATGCCTGGCGGCTCAGACCCGTCTTGCGAATAAGCGGATTTTGCAGCTCCGAGATACTGCAATTGTGTCGGGTCAATCATAATTGGACTCCGGGTAAGGCCAACCGATGTTCAGGTCGTTAAGCGGCTGGAGATCGAAATCAGGCGGCAGGAAAGGGCTGGGGTAAACGGCGTCCGCCGCCGACAGATATTCGAGCAATAAAGGATCATTAAGATTAGACATTTTTGGCCCTTCCCATTGCGCTTGCCCAAAAGGAAAAGCCTGGCGCCTTTTTGGCGCTCCAGTCTGCTTGGGCGGGGGAGGGTCGAGAGCCAAGGGGTTGTCTCCCACTTTGTCTTTGCGCCTACGTAATCGAGATCGCCGTTGTCCCGCGCGCCGTTGCGCCCGAGCAAAATAACAGTTTACGTTAGGATCGCAGAAAGGCGCGGTCAACCGCCCTCAATATGCCGATTGCTGCTTTTGACGTCGCCAGCGACGAATCGCGCCCTCCGCGTCAAAAAGACTTGACGCGCCTTGTCCGGCTGCTATGCGGAACAGGCCAGTCGGCCGGATGGTCGCCGTCTTTCGGGACGGAGGAAAGTCCGGGCTCCACGGAGAAACGGCGCCGGATAACGTCCGGCGGGGGCGACCCCAGGGAAAGCGCCACAGAAAGCAAACCGCCTTTGGGTCTCCAAGGGTAAGGGTGAAAGGGTGCGG
>JARLHX010000414.1 GCA_031292035.1 Negativicutes bacterium
ATACGGTCCCATTGATCGTCACGAAGGGCATAGCGGCGCATCGGTCAGCTCCAAATTGGCTGACTGCCTATGAATCGAACTTTGCGCCGCGCCGGAATCCCCTATTTCCGGAATCCCCTATTTGACGACACGCCCTAGTGCTTGGCGGGCAGATCCGAGGCCGGGCCATTGTCATCCAGACCAAGACCGGCAGGCCGGTGCAGTTCGAGCTGATGTCCGATGCGCGCGCAAGCTTGCTGGCGTGGCTGGAACGACGTGGCGGCACGTTAGCTGACTATGTCTTCCCCAGCCGTGTCGACCATGCCGACCACCTAAGCACCCGGCAATACGCGCGGCTCGTCGACGAGTGGGTTGTCGGCGTTGGCCTACGCCGGGAGGAGTACGGCACCCATTCGCTGCGCCGCACCAAAGCGTCGATCATCTACAAGGCGACCGGCAACCTACGCGCTGTTCAGATCTTGCTCGGCCACACCAAAATCGAGAATACCGTGCGATACCTGGGCGTGGATGTAGAGGACGCGCTCACGCTTGCTGAGGGCACCGAAATCTGACTACCCCGGCTCCCGCCGCTTGCGCGGAGCCGGACAGGTCTGCGCCCGTTACGGTCGCTCTTGTCGTGTATCGCAACCCTCGATGGCGGTCGTTTATAGTGGAGCCGCGATACGCCACGCCTTCAGGGAGCAACACTTGGCTAACCCCACCTATGGTATGGAATACATAAAGTAGATATGCGTGGCTGCGCCTAAGAATTAAAGGAATTAAGCGTTTCTATGAGAAATAAATCATTTTCCACGATATTTCGCAGCATGTTTATGCGTTGTACTATCGGGAGATTCTCTCCCTCTATCCTTATTCCCTGTGGGTCAACTGAGACAGAGATCGCATTCGTTGCATGAAATGCGTCTATCGGCAGTGGATTTTTTGCATGCGGATTGTAAAATACAAATACACCATCTGATAGGTATTCGGGCGACGATCTCGATACGATATGCCCTTTGAAGTGCGGGTGATCATAGTCATGTTTAATATTAAGAATCCCGTTTAAGCCATAATATTTTCCTTGTGAGATCGCAATCGAAGTTAGTTTTCCAAGGGTAACCGTGCACGAGAATATCACGGCCGCAATGTGCGAATAGTCATTACTGGTAAATATGCCAACAGGGATGGGAGATTGCGTCCCTGGCTTTATGATAAACTCGGCCTGTTTGTAGGAGCCAGTGCTGACATCGTAGCGTAGCCCATAAAGAAGGGTCATCATAGAATGTGTGAATTCCCTTCCATAATGGATTTGGTCATATGATCCAAGAGCTATTACAAATGGCACTCCCTCATCGACCCATTGGCATTTCGTGTATTCGTTAAGGTATTTCGATGATTTTTGTCTAATAGAGTTTGAATGCCTGGTAATCGATTCGTCTATTATTACATAAAAAAGGGGGATTTTGTGATTGGCATTGTTGCCTCGAGCATATCATCAAAGTCGCGTGTATCTTCCTTTCTGCCTTCATTTTTTATTTCTGAGACGACGGCCTCAACAAACATCCTCTTTGGTGCTGTTATGATAAAGTCTGGTCTATTTTTCGAGTAATCGACCTGCAAGCCGGCTTCTTTCATAAAGGCATATAGAAATATTTCCCATAGTGCGGAGTGAAAACTAGTTTGAAATTCTTTTACAATTTTGTTGTCTCTATCAATAAAACCATCCGCCCATTCTATAATCACCGCCTTCTCTGCAGTTAACGTCAAGTTGTCTCGAAGGAGCTTAAATTTCGCATGTAATTTGTCGTCATGAAGGTCTGGTAGCGTCTGGAAAAGGTCGATTGACATGCAGCACTCCTTAAGCCGAAATTTCTCATGTGGAGTGCCCACACACCCCGTTGACAGCAGCATAGCTAGATTCCAGCCTGGCCTGAAGATGACCATTGCCTGCTCGCCGAAAAGGCAGCGACGTCCCGGACTTGCGGCCTTTTAGCGTTAGTGATCGAAGCGCGCCTGCCTGAGGCATGTCAGCTTTAACGGGCTGCGAATCCGAAACCTGCCGGTCCTCTCACGGCCAAGATCGGACCTGGGACCAGAGGCGACAAACGTCAGCAAAGGGTCGGAATCTGCCAGCGGCTTATGCCGGTGCGGATGTCCGTTTCAGCGTCTCGATTGCTCGGCGCCACGGCCCAGATGTCAGCCTCGCATGCGCCTGTGCTGGTGCCCGGCGCAATCGTTCAGTGCGCCAAAAATGCTCCGGCGACGTCCGAAAACGTGCCAAAATGGCACGAACCGAGCAACTTTACAGGCCGGATTTTCAACAACGGGCCGTAACCCATTGACGTTTTCAGCAATAGCGTGACAGCTGCAAAATCAGGTCGTTGCGGGGTGACCCGCTCAGGCCGTCTTAACGTCGTCCCGTAACCACGATACCGAGGCGGCAAGGCCTGACACAGTTTGTACCCCATTTTGTGGCACAAACTGTGTCAGGGCAGCCCCCCACTCCGACCTTCCCGGAGGCAGCAACATCCCACCACCCGAGA
>JARLHX010000415.1 GCA_031292035.1 Negativicutes bacterium
AGGTCAGGTTTGACGGTGATATGGTTAATGATTCCGCGTACCCCCAACAGATCACTCACCGCCGTAGCGGCCGCTCGGCGTTGATATTCCCGGTCGACTTCCCCCAGCAGGGTGATCCAACCGTTTTCCACCATCAGATTGACGGCGTCAGTACCGGTATGCGATGACCATTGCAGAACGCTTTCGGCCGCCAGCGCAATATCGTAATCCGTGCGTTCACTCAACCCTGGAAGGTGCACATCTATTTCGATGACGAGCGCACGAACGCCCGCAATCTTTTCGACCGCTTTTTCGGCATTCCATTTTTCAACGAAGCTGTCGACATAGCCATTGAGCGTCACGATGCCGTTCTGGACTTCAACACCTATTTGAGCCGCATTGATGGAGAGGTCCCATGCCAACTCGCCGACTACATCGACCTTGAGTTCATTATCGGCTTTCATCATGACTCCTGCGATCATCAGTGTATCGATCGCTTACCTTCAGGAAATAGCGTGTCGCGTTTGCCGCCGCTCACAAAGGGATCGACGCACGCATGGGGTGCCCGTCTGGGCATTACCCGAACGATAGCCATTTCAACCCAAGCCAGACAGACTCGGAATATACCTAGGCGCTATACGACCGACTGTCGCAAATCACACCTTAATTCGCTTTTTGCCCATGCCCTCCCCCGACCTTATTGAAAGAGGGGAACGAAAGCAGTGCAGCGTCAGGTCTATATCCTCGAAGCCCCCTTGCTGAGGTACAAAATTATGAGGCGCCCAAACGCCCATCCATCCGACCCCGTTGACATGACGATTGCGGCCCCAGGGTCAGCCTCCGACGAGGCAGCCATTGGGTTTCAACACTTTCTATGCCTCGTTGCAATGCCCACTATTGTTCTGGATGCGGACCTCAATATTCTGTTTTTCACCGCCGCGACCAAAGGACTGCTGAATATTATCCAGGGCGACATCGGCAGGCCGTTGGCAGACCTCTGTTCTGAAGGGCTGGGCGACGATGTTTTCGCAGATGCACGAAGCGTCCTGGATAACAGCGGCCCGGTAGAAAGGAAAATAACCGCGCGCAATCACCTGTGTTATCGACGCAGAACAGCCCCGTACCCGGTGGCCGGGCACCAATCGTCGGGCGTTGTTATTTCCTTCACCGACTTTACGGAGCTCGATCAACTGGCCAACGAGCTCGCCAGCACCCGGCATGACCTGGAGGACGCCAAAGTCCGCAAGCTCAGTTTTCTCTCGGCACTGAGCCATGACTTGCGCCAGCCGCTTCAGACGCTCAAATTGCTCCAGAGCATCTTGACCGAC
>JARLHX010000416.1 GCA_031292035.1 Negativicutes bacterium
ATCAAATTTCAGCAGTATACGTGCGGCCGTTTCCGCCCGGCATATAAAGAGTCAGCCGGCTGCGAAAATGAGCGGCATTCGATTGGGATAGAAAACGATCGGATGCGGGTACTGGTTACCCAGATCGCCGGAATCTTGGCTCGGCGGATCGTGTCATGGGTGACCCTGGGCAGCATCCTTCGGCGGGGCCAGCGTTATGGCATGATCAAGTTTGGCTCCTGCACCGAGCTAATTGTACCCCGGACGGTGGAAATCCTGGTCCGCAAAGGGGACAAAGTTCGGGGCGGCGAAACGGTCATTGGGAGGCTGGGCGAATGAGAACTTTTATTCCTAATCTATTAACCGTCTCAAATCTGATCTTTGGCGTGTTTTCTCTGATTGCCACGTTTCAAGGTCAGTATATTTATGCCGCATTATGGATTGTCGCGGCGATGATCGCCGATGGATTGGACGGCAGAGCGGCCCGCTACTTTGGGGTCAGCAGCGAATTCGGGAAAGAACTCGATTCATTGTGTGATTTAGCATCTTTTGGTGTGGCTCCGGCCATTCTGGCGTACGTTTTTCTACTCAAGGATTTCGGTTGGCTGGGGTCGCTGGTGGCGGCGGCTTTTGCTACCTGCGGCGCACTGCGGCTGGCTCGCTTCAATGTGAATGTCGGTACCGTGAAGGGTTATTTCATGGGTCTTCCCATTCCGGCCGGTGGTTGTGTTGTCGCTACTTCTGTCCTCTTGGGAACCAAGTTGTCGGCAACAGCCTGTTTGCTGATGGTGGCGGTTTTTGCGTATTTGATGGTTAGTACGATTAAATATCCCGACTTTAAGGGTAAAGGGGAAAAAATACGAGTGATTCCGTCAATTTTAGCACTGGCCTTAGCAGGCTATATTGTGTTCTTGTCGCCGGAAGCTCTCTTGTTTGCCGCCTTTTTTACTTATGCTGTCTTTGGTATCTTAAATACGATTTTTGCCCTCTTCGATTCCAAGGTCGCCAGCTAGTTTCCTCATGCCTGGGGCTCAATGCAACTGCGCTGCTTGAGCGAGATCAGGATACATCCTTTTTCACCTGGATATATTAAATGATAGCCTTGTAAGTAAGCAGGAAAAGCCAGTTCGGTCGGCGAATTTCAATCAAGGTCTGAGTATTAGGCCGATTGATTCCGCAACAAAGTTTTTAGATTGACAGAAGCTGTAATTACCCAGAAGTCTTGTATTATTAAGCGTCATTCTCGCTCATAAAAGACGAGTGGATTTTTATACGACGCGCCCATTAAAAAGGAGAAAAAATCCATGAGCCATGTTTTTGATTATATAATGGTGCCAATGCAATTGATTATCGTGTTTTTTACCCTTTATTATTTTGTTATTGCCTTTTTTGGCATTTGGCGTCGACATGAGACGAAAATTCTCACGCCTCAAAAGAACTTTGCCGTGATTATTGCCGCTCATAACGAAGAAAATGTCATATGTCAGCTGCTGGAGAATATTCATGTAATAAATTATCCCAAAGAAATGTTCGATATTTTTGTGGTGGCTGACAACTGCAAGGACCGTACAGCCGAGTTGGCCCGTGGGGCTGGAGCCATCGTCTATGAACGTTTTAATCTCGAACAGCGAGGCAAAGGCTATGCGATGGAATGGATTTTTGCCAAGATATTTCGTCTTAAGCGAAAATACGACGGCATTGTAGTTTTCGACGCCGACAACCTGGTCCATCCCAACTTCCTTCTGGAGATGAACAACCGCCTGTGTAAGGGTGAAAAAATTATCCAGGGTTATCTGGATGCGAAAAACCCCAATGATACCTGGATCTCTGGAACTTTCGCCATTTCTTTCTGGGTGGTCAATCATATCTGGCATTTAGCCAAGTACAACCTCGGCTTATCGAGCGTCCTGGGAGGCACAGGCATGTGCATCGCCACTGACGTACTGCAGGAATTTGGTTGGGGAGCCACCTGTTTGACCGAGGATATGGAATTTACCATGAAGGTGTTGCTGCGGGGTATTCCCACCACTTGGGCCCACGACGCCATCGTGTATGACGAGAAGCCTCTAACATTTAAACAGTCCTGGCATCAGCGCAAACGTTGGGCCCAAGGCCATTTCGACGTTGCCAGCCGTTATATTCCCCGCCTGCTTCAGGAAGGGATTCGTCAACGCGATATACGGCTTCTCGATGGTGTTCTTCACCTCTTGCAGCCGCATTTCCTCATTTTGTCGACTACCTTTGTAGCCCTCAGTTATCTTTATCACTTCGTACCGTTCTATACAAATATCTTGTACATGGTGTTGCCGGTGGAAGTTTGGAGTATTATAGCGGTAGGCCAGTACATATTCCCGGTTATTGTTCTTGCTAAAATCCGGGCGCCGCTCAAATCCTGGTTTTATCTGATCTTATATCCTTTATTCGTTTATAGCTGGATCCCGATCACCTTTCTCGGTTACCTGCACCGGAACGACCACGAATGGAGTCACACTGAGCACACACGCAGCATTAGCTACCATGAGGTAGTGCTGCTGCCCCAGACAGAGGAGTTTCCCAAAGAGAGCTTTTTGAGTAAGCAGGCCGCAAAATAAACCCAAAATAGATGAGTGAAAAACTCATCTATTTTTATATGGATGCTGAAATTGCTGCTTTTTTTCTAGTAGCTTATCCATACTAATTAAAGGGAGGGTTAACGATGTTTGAACTGACAACCATAGTTGAATTTGAGGCCGCCCACCGTTTGCCGGACTATCCCGGCAAATGCTGCCGACTGCACGGCCATAACTGGAAGGTCGAAGTGACGGTTGTGGGTGATCAACTGGATGATCTCGGAATGCTGATCGATTTTCGCGACCTCAAGCAGGAAGTGAATAAAGTGATTGATACCCTTGACCATTATTATCTCAACGAAATCGAACCTTTCCGCACCGTCAACCCGACTGCCGAGAATATTGCCAAATATATTTATGAAGAATTAAATTCCCATCTCATCGCTGCCCGGGGCGTGACCGTCAAGCTGGTCAAGGTATGGGAATCACCCCATTCGGCAGCCGTTTACCGGGAGGAGTGACTGGTGCAACAACTCGATATTGTGGAAGTTTTTTCGTCGATTCAGGGAGAAGGAAAATATGTCGGCTACCGTCAGGTTTTTGTCAGGCTGGCAGGCTGCAATGCCGTATGCGCTTACTGCGATACGCCGTCATCCCGCCAACCTGAGGTAAGCGGACAAATTGAAATCACCGCTGGGGGGCGTGATTTTAGCAGTGTGGACAATCCGGTGACTATGAGTGAATTGGCCGATCGGATCAACTGGCTTCTGAAAGCACCTCATCATTCCGTCAGTTTTACCGGCGGGGAGCCGCTATGTCAGGCTGAGGCGCTGGTCCAGCTATTGCCTTTGGTGAAGGGGCGGATTTTCCTGGAGACCAATGGTACCCTCCCTGACGAACTGGCGCTGGTACTGCCATATGTGGATATTATCAGCATGGATATTAAACTGCCCAGTTCGGCAAGGGCGGAGTACTGGCAAGAACACGAACGATTTTTACGATTGGCAGCAGGCCACGACCTCTATGTAAAAATAGTGGTTAGCGGCGAGACCGGCGACGAGGAATTTTTCCGCGCCGTCCGGCTGATTGCCGCGGTGGATGCTCGTATCCCCCTGGTGATCCAACCTGTAACACCGGTCGGTGATGTCAGCGGCATTGCGCCGGAAACAGTGGGAAAACTGCAGGCGACAGCACTTCAGTTATTGCAAGATGTGCGGGTGATTCCGCAGACCCATAAGTTTATCGGCCAAATGTAGGGAGGAATAGAATTTGCGTATTTTACTCACTAATGATGACGGCATTATGGCGCCAGGCATCCAGGCGTTGTGGCGGGAACTATCGACTGTCGGCGAAGTGACGGTGGTGGCGCCTGACAGTGAACGCAGTGCTACCAGCCAGGCAATTACTGTTCATCAGCCCATCCGGGTCGATGAATTTTGCATTGTAGATCCTCCGCTCTGTGCCTGGCGGGTGGGGGGCACTCCTACCGATTGTGTGAAGATCGCGGTCGAGGCCTTGTTGGCAGAAAAGCCTGATATTGTCGTGTCGGGAATCAACCAGGGACCCAATCTGGGGACCGATGTTCTTTACTCCGGCACGGTCAGTGCAGCCATTGAAGGCGCGCTGCACGGTATTCCCGCTATCGCGGTCTCTCTGAATGCCTGGACGGCGAGCGACTTCGGGCCGGCTGCCCGCTTTGCCCGGAAACTGGTGCTGAACATGGCGGAGCGCAAGTTGCCGCCGTGCACCCTGCTCAATGTTAATGTGCCGGACATGGCAGCCGACTTATTGACTGGTGTTGAGATCACTAAACTCGGAGTGACTGAATATGAAAACACGTTTGAACGGCGCACTGACCCGAGGGGCCGTGTCTACTACTGGATGGGCGGCAATTTGGTGGACAGCGACAATGAAGCCGGGACCGATGTGGCAGCTTTAAAAAAGGGCCGGATTTCGGTCACCCCGATTCATTTTGACCTGACAAACTATACCATTATGCGTTCTCTGGAGGAATGGAATTTATCGACCTAGCATAAATTACAGTAAAACTCTGGGGAGGGAATGCTGTGGCTAAAGTGTTGCGGCGTCCGCGGTTTGGCGCCCAGCCCAAAAAAGCTCCCGGTTTTGCGGTAATGATAGGTAAAGGTGTTTTGGTCAGTCTTGTGGTTTCGTTAATCTGCGTTCTCTTTTTGTCGCTGGCCAGCCTGGGGACGGAAAACTTGCTGGTAGAAAATTATATGCGCTATATTATGGTCGCCGTAACGATGTCCAGTATTTTTATCGGCAGCGCCTATGCGGCTCAACGGGCCGGAGCGGCCGGACTACTCATCGGGATGGCGGTTGGTGGCGTGTATGTGTTGATCTCGCTGGCTATCGGTCTGGAAATGTCCACCGACGCTGTATCGATGCTGGTGCTGGCCAATAAATTTGTCGCCGGGCTGGCCGCAGGTGCACTGGGTGGATTGGTAGGCGTAAATTTATAATCTGCGGCAGGTATTTTCTGCAAAAAAAGCGAAATTAGAATCATGTTGATTTACAAGGGGTGTTGATTATAAAAAAGCTATTGTCAGGCAATGAAGCGATTGCGCGTGGTGCGTATGAAGCTGGTGTCCGGGCTGCCTGTGCCTATCCGGGAACACCCAGCACAGAGATTCTCGAAAATATTGCTGGCTATGAGGAAATTTACAGCGAATGGGCGCCTAACGAAAAGGTGGCGGTGGAAGTCGCGCTGGGAACTTGTTTCGCTGGGGCACGGACTATAGTCGCCATGAAGCATGTCGGCGTCAATGTGGCGGCCGATCCATTATTTTCTTTGGCGTATACCGGAGTAAACGGCGGGTTTATTCTCGTCTCGGCTGACGATCCCGGTATGCATAGCTCCCAGAATGAACAGGATAATCGTTATTATGCTAAATTTATGAAGATGGGTCTCTTGGAACCGACTGACAGCCAGGAAGCCAAGGATCTTGTCATTGCCGGTATGGAGCTCAGCGAGCAATTTGATATGCCCTTCATGTTGCGGATTACCACCCGCATTTCCCACTCCAAGGGACCGGTGACCGTGGGGGAACGGATGGAGATGCCACTGAAGCCCTATCAAAAGAATCCTGGCAAGTATGTTGTGATGCCCGCTCATGCCCGGAAACTCCGGGTGACCCTGGAAGATCGCCTGCATCGGCTGGCCGAATTTGCCGAGTCCTTCCCCGGCAACCGGGTGGAAGGCGAAGGCCGCGAGTTTGCCGTGATTACCAGCGGTATCGGCTACCAGTATGCCAGGGAGGCGCTGGGAGACCGGGCGACCTATCTGAAGCTCGGCCTGACCTTCCCGCTACCGGAAAACTTGATTCGCGATTTTGTGGACAGGCATAAAAAAGTCTATGTCATCGAAGAAGGCGAACCTTTCCTGGAAGAACAAATCAAAGCCCGCGGCATCACGGTGATCGGTAAGGAGCTATTCCCGCGCATCGGTGAACTCAGCGTCGCCCTTATCAGGCAAAAACTGTTAGGGCAGGTCGCGGTGCAAGGGACGATAGCCGCCGACGCTCCCGTGCGTCCGCCTGTCTTATGTCCCAGTTGCCCACACCGCGGGGTGTATTACACAATTAACAAAGTGGTTGATGTGGTGACCACTGATATCGGCTGCTATACTCTGGGGGCCTTGCCGCCGCTCAGTGCCGGAGAAACCTGCATGTGTATGGGAGCCAGTGTAGGCATCGCCATGGGTATGGCCAAAATGATGCCTGGCAAAAAAATTATTGCCACCATCGGTGATTCCACCTTCTTGCACTCTGGGGTAACTGGCCTGATGGATGCGGTTTACAACCGCGGAGTTATCACTCTGGTTATTTTGGATAACTCGATTACCGGTATGACCGGACATCAGCAAAACCCGGCCACTGGTTTTACTATCAAAAATGAACCCACAAATAAAGTCGATCTTGCCGAGATGGTCAAGGCATGTGGGGTGAAAAAGATATGGACAGTCGACGCCTATGATCTGTCAGCGGTGGAGGCGGCCCTGCATGAGGCTGTGACTTGCGGCGAAGTAGCGGTAGTAATTGCCAAGCAACCATGTGTTCTGCTCTCGAGCCGCGGCGATTTTGGCCGCTACCAGATCACAGAGAGCTGCAAACTGTGCAAAATGTGTCTGCGACTGGGTTGTCCGGCTATCGAGAATAAACAGGGCCGGGTTGTTATCAGCGAGACCCTCTGCAACGGCTGTGGTGTCTGCCTGCAGGTCTGCAAATTCAGCGCAATTGAAAAGGCGGGTGTTACCAATGGCTGATGTTACGAATGTTTTGATTGTCGGTGTAGGCGGACAGGGAACGCTGCTGGCCAGCAAAATCATCGGCCAGGTGGCCATGCTTGAGGGATTGGCGGTTAAACAGTCTGAGGTTCACGGCATGGCCCAGCGAGGCGGCAGCGTAGTAACCCATGTACGCTTCGGCGACAAAGTCTATTCGCCGCTGGTGGAAAAAGGCGAAGCCGATATTATTCTCGCCTTTGAAAATCTGGAAGCGCTCAGGTGGGCTGAATATCTAAGACCTGGCGGTACACTTATCATTAATGACCAGGAGATACCGCCGATGCCGGTGATTATTGGTGCGGCGGTTTATCCGCAGCAAATCTTCGACCGGCTGACCGCTGCCGGGATCAACGTAGTGCGGGTCAATGCTTTGGAACTGGCTCAGTCGATCGGGGAAACGCGGACAGTCAATGTTATCTTGCTGGCAGTGGCTGCAAAACGTATGGGATATCCTAAAAAACTTTGGGAAGAGGCCATGCAAGAGGCTGTTCCCAGCAAGGCCCTCGCTGTTAATCTGCAGGCGTTGTCCATAGGATGGGACTTGGGTTAAGGAGCCGCTTAGGCTCCTTTTTACCTTTTCAAATAAAGGGGACGGGATTGGACAAGGAGGAAAAACATTGCAATACAAAGGTGTTTTGTTTGATCTTGACGGTACACTGCTGGATACGACTGATCTGATTCTTAAGTCCTTTCAACACACCATCAAAGTCCACTACAACCGGGAGGCCGATCTGGATATTGCCCGGGCGTATTTCGGGCAGCCCCTTCGGGCGGCGCTGGAAGTGATGGGACCGGACAAGGTGGATCAATTGATCACAACTTACCGGGAGTACAACGTGATTCATCACGACCGGCTGGCGAAAATTTTCACCGGCGTGGCTGACGCACTGCAACGTATGCATAATGACGGGGTGCTGATGGCGATTGTAACTTCAAAAACCCATCAGACAGCGCTACGCGGCCTGAAATTGTTCGATTTGGATAAATATTTTTCGGTGATCATCGGCCACGAACAGTGCAGCCACCACAAGCCCCATCCGGAGCCTGTTCAACTTGCTTTGGCGGGCCTCGGCCTCGACGCCGGAGAATGTCTGATGGTAGGGGACAGTCCTTTTGACATCATCAGTGCCAAGTCGGCTGGAGTTGCTACAGTGGCGGTGCGCTGGAGTGATGTGCCATGGGATGATGTGATGGCGTCTCAGCCTGACCATGTGATTGAAACGATGGCAGAGCTGATTCCTCTTTGCCATGAAAAAGACGTGAAATGAATGATTATCTCCCAATCACTCTGCTGAGCGGTTATTCATCGTGATTATGCCGGAATAACAGGCTAATGATCTTGTTTATGGCCGATTAGGGGTTAAGTGATTATCATTTGCTCAGTGATAAAGAGGATTTTCGACGACCATAGAGAATATGTCGAATGACATTATATTTGAACTGAATTTATTTGTATTTAGCAGATGTGGTGCCGAATTTGAATAGGGCCATGAAATGTATGGACCGGGCGGCAGGACTGCCAACCTGGAAATACAGGAAGACTGTTGAGGGTTTGCGGTCTGTTGCTCATAAACGACAATAGATGATAGTAAGCTGGCACCAGTGTTTGTTCTGTTTTCTGCAGAATGACCGGGTGCATTTTTATGTCCGGGCGGTCTTAAGCGGTGCTTCCGGGTATTCGCTTGAAGATAAAGAATAATTTAGGAGGTATTGAATGAGCAGCAGTCCCGAACATCAAAAAGTGCAACTGGTTGTCGCAAATCCTACCGGCTTAGGACTATTTGGGTTAGCAATGGTTACCATGGTGGCAGCATCGCAAAAATTGGGATGGACAACTGGATTATCTTTTGTTATTGTCTATGCGGTTTTTCTGGGAGCAACCGCGCAATTGATGGCCTCGATGTATGATTTCAAGCATAATAATATTTGGGGTGCGACCGTCTTTGGCGCCTATGCTTTCTTCTGGTATGCGATCGCCGCTTGCTGGGCGATGAAAATGGGCGTTTTCGGACCGATTTTGGCTGCTGCTGCTGATGTCCAGCAGCTTGGCTGGGCTTTTACCGGATATTTGATTTTTTCGCTATTCATGACGATTGGGGCCATGGAAGTGAACAAGGTGATATTTGCCATCATGGTGCTGATTGATATCCTCTTGGCTGCCCTGGCGCTGAATGCGTTCGACATTGCGGCTCACGCCTCTCACCTGGTCGCCGCGTGGACCGAGATGAGTATTTCCCTTGTTACCTTTTATGCCTGCGGGGCGGTGGTCTTGAACACCCACTTCGGTAAACCCTTTATGACAATGGGCAAGCCTTTCGGGATTTTTAAGTAAGAAACTGAAAAACAGTCCTTATTAAAATATAATAAGGACTGTTTTTTTGCATTTTGCATAGCTAGATAAGGCTAGAATATAGTAAAATATATATATTGCTTTTGGCAGTGTCAAAGAATCGGCCATAAAAAGTTTTACACAGGGACATTTGGTCAACACTATAATAAAGATAATCTTTTATTATAAGGTGGGATATCATGGCAAATATAGCGATTATCGGTGGAACCGGGCTTTACGATCCGCGTATTCTGGACAATGTTCGGGAGGAAGAAGTCAGCACTCCTTATGGTGTGGTAAAATATAAGGAGGGAGATTTTGCCGGTCAGGCAATCGCCTTTATTCCCCGTCATGGCAGTAAACATTCCATCCCGCCCCACCTGATCAACTACCGGGCCAATACTTGGGCGATGAAAAAGATCGGGGTTACTAATATTATATCCACCACTGCAGTCGGTTCGCTAAACCTGGCCATGGAGCCGGGGGCTTTCGTATTAGTGGATCAGTTTATCGATTTTACCAAAAACCGGGTGACGACCTTTTATGAAGGCGGCGAACGCGGCGTAGTGCATGTCGATGTCACCGAACCTTATTGTCCCAACCTGCGGGGCATACTGCTGAAAGCTGCCAAAGACATTGGGATACCGGTGCACGCAGCCGGGACCTATCTTTGTACCGAGGGACCGCGGTTTGAAACACCGGCCGAGATTAAAGCTTTCACATTATTGGGCGGCGACGTGGTCGGCATGACCAATGTGCCGGAAGTGACGCTGGCGCGAGAAGCCGAAATGTGCTATGCTACCGTTTCCATGGTCACCAATTTTGCAGCAGGCATTTCCAAGCAACCGCTGACCCATGGTGAAGTGCTTGACACCATGCGGGACAATACCGAAAACATCAAGCGTCTTGTTATGGCTGCCATCAGTGCCATTGATCCAACACAAGACTGCGCCTGCCGCCATGCTTTGGCGGAGTTCGGCGGCTTTAAACTATAGAAGGCGGTGAAATGATGCAGTCTCTCGCTTGGATGGGCGACAAGCTCCGTTTGCTCGACCAGACTTTGCTGCCAGGCAAGACGGAATATATTTTGACAAATGACTATCGCCGGGTAGCTGAGGCTATCAGGCGGCTGGAAGTCCGCGGTGCCCCGGCCATTGGAGCGGCGGCGGCCTTCGGACTGGTGCTGGGGGCCCGCGAACTGAGTGAACAGTCGGCTCCGTTTTGGGACGGGTTGTTAGTCATCGCCGAGGAACTCCGGCAAACCAGGCCGACGGCGGTGAATCTCTTCTGGGCCATTGACCGGATGATGGCGGTGGCCAGCCGGTATGATCCTGCCATTGCTGCCAAGGAGATTTTGGTGGCTCTAGAGCAGGAAGCGGTGGCGATTGCCGAAGAGGATGAACGGGCCAATCGGCGGATGGCTGAATATGGGGCAGCGCTTTTTTCCGGCAAGACGGCAGTGTTGACCCACTCCAACGCCGGCGCACTGGCTACCGTGGCCTTCGGAACCGCTCTGGGGGTCATCCGTCAGGCTTGGGCCGATGGCAAGATTACCCGGGTGTTTGCCGATGAAACCAGACCTCTATTGCAGGGGGCCCGTCTTACAGCCTGGGAGATGGTGCAGGAAGGTATCCCGGTGACGCTCATTACCGACAATATGGCCGGCTGGGTAATGAAACAAAATATGGTCCAGGCGGTGATCGTCGGGGCTGACCGGATTGCTTTAAACGGCGATGTGGCTAACAAAATAGGCACCTACAGCGTAGCGGTACTGGCCAGGGAACACAACATTCCGTTCTATGTGGCGGCACCGGTGTCCACTTTTGATTTTAACATTCAAAGTGGCGCGGATATCCCGATTGAGCAGCGGAGCAGCAAAGAAGTGACTTCGTTTGGCGGGGTGACAACCGCGCCCGAAGGAGTAACCGTGTTTAACCCGGCGTTTGATGTCACACCAAATGGCCTGGTAACAGCAATCATCACTGAACATGGCGTCCTCACTGCGCCCTATACCGAAGCAATCGCAAAAATAAGGCCAATGAAAGGTGGAAAATAAATGGAATCTATGATCCGCGACAAAAATCTGGCGCCTCAGGGCCAGGATAAAATCAACTGGGTAAAGGAGCACATGCCGGTTCTCAATGTGCTGAATGACGAACTTTCTAAGACCAAACCGCTGAAAGGCAAGAATCTGGTTGTCACAATGCATCTGGAGGCTAAGACCGCCTATCTGGGGCTGGTGCTGAAAAACGCCGGCGCCAATGTGGCTGTGACCGGCAGTAATCCGCTGTCCACCCAGGATGATGTGGCGGCTGCTTTGGCTGCCAATGGAGTGAAGGTATTCGCTTGGTACAATACCAATCCTGAGGAATATGACCTATTCTTACATAAAGCGCTTGATACCCGGCCGGACATCATCATCGACGACGGCGGCGACCTGGTGTCCCTCCTGCACGGCGAACGTTCCGACCTGGCAAAAAATATTCTCGGCGGATCGGAGGAAACCACCACCGGTGTTCATCGCCTCAGGGCGTTAGCATCGGCTGGGAAACTGAGTTTCCCGATGATGGCTGTCAATGATGCCTATTGCAAGTACTTGTTTGACAATCGCTATGGTACCGGTCAGTCTACCTGGGATGGGATTATTCGTACAACCAACCTGACGGTTGCCAGTAAGACGGTGGTAGTGGCTGGATACGGCTGGTGCGGCAAAGGGGTGGCCATGCGCGCCAAGGGCCTTGGCGCTAATGTCATCGTGACCGAGATCGATCCTATCAAGGCTGCCGAGGCGATTTTTGACGGATTCACGGTAACCACCATGCTGGAAGCGGCAAAACGCGCCGACTTTATCGTCACAGTCACCGGCTGCCGCGACGTCGTCTGCCGAGAGCACCTGGCGGTAATGAAACCGGGGTGCGTCATGTCCAACGCCGGTCATTTCGATGTCGAGATCAACAAAGAACATTTGGCCGAACTTTCGGTATCGCACCGCACAGTGCGGAAGAATATCGAGGAGTTCGTTATGAAAGATGGACGCAAGGTATATCTCTTGGCAGAAGGCCGCCTTGTCAATCTGGCAGCAGGGGATGGCCATCCTACCGAGATTATGGACCTGTCCTTCGCTATGCAGGTACTTTCTGTGCTGCATATTTTGAATCATCACAAAGAAATGAAAAACGAAGTATATAATTTGCCGTATGAACTGGATCGTCAGGTCGGTTCCCTTAAACTGCGGGCGATGGGGATTGTCATCGATCAGCTGACAGCCGAGCAGATCGCGTACATGAACCAGGCGTAACCTCCGGGTTGAAAGGCTTGAGATCGAGGAGTGATGGCATGGCACCAGATAATTTGATCGCTATCCAGGCTGAGATTGTGGCAACTGGTCAGACGTTGCTGGCCAATAGGCTGGTGACGGGGACCTGGGGCAATGTCAGTACCCGTATTCCTGGCGGAGAACTGGTGGCGATTACTCCTTCGGGCCGCGATTATCGTAGCCTGACGGCAGAGGAAATCGTTGTTGTCGATCTTCAGGGTCAGGTGGTGACTGGCGGCAAACCTTCGTCAGAGCTGCCGCTGCATTTGGCCATCTATAACCGGCGCCGCGATGTCCAGGCCATCGTGCATACCCACAGCGTCTTTGCCAGCGCGTGCGCCGTGGCCCGAAAAAGCATCCCCCCAGTGATAGAAGACTTGATTCAACTGGTGGGCGGAGCGGTTGACGTGGCCGAATATGCGCTGCCAGGGACAGCAGAACTGGCGGAAAATACCGTGGAAGCACTGGCCGATAAACAAGCTGTGCTTCTGGCCAATCACGGGGTAATTGGTTGCGGGGCTACACTGGGAGAGGCCATACTGGCCTGTGAGCTGGTGGAAAAGGCCGCCGAAATTTACTTGTACGCCAACATGCTGGGCGGGGCTGAGGTACTGGGTGACGAAGATGTAGCAGTCATGCGCCGCTTTTATCTGGAACATTATCGCCAGCGGCAAAGAGGAGGAACGTAATGGCTAACATATTATTGCGAAACGGGGAAGTCGTCAGACCGGACGGCAAGGTGGAAAAGACCGACATCGCCGTCAGCGGCACCACCATCAGCCAAGTCGGTGCCGTGCCGCCCGAGTGGCCTGCTGATCGCATCATCGACTGTACAAATAAGCTTATCCTTCCGGGGCTGGTCAACACCCACACCCATGCGGCGATGACGCTGTTCCGCAGCTATGCTGATGACATGGCGTTGATGGACTGGCTGCAAACTAAAATATGGCCGGCGGAAGCCAATCTTACCGGTGACGACGTGCACTGGGGAACCATGCTTGCTATCGCCGAAATGATAAAAACCGGGACAACCACCTTTGCCGACATGTATTTTTTCATGGACGATGTTGCCAGAGCAGTGGATGCGAGCGGCATCCGGGCCGTTTTGGCCAGAGGGATGGCCGGTGTGACTCCTACCGCCGAGCAGGCGCTGGTTGAAAGCGAGGATTTTTACCGGCAGTGGCATGGTGGTGCTGAGGGCCGCATTACAGTAATGATGGGGCCGCATGCACCCTATACTTGTCCGCCGGCGTATCTGAAAAAAGTGATTGCTTTAGCCCAGCGACTGGGGGCGGAGATCCACATCCATCTGGCGGAGACCGTCGGTGAAGTGGAAACCTGTGTAAAAGAACACGGTAAGTCGCCTATTGCTCTGATGAATGAGCTGGGACTGTTTGAAAGTGGTGTTCTTGCTGCCCACTGCGTCCATGTGTCGGCGGCAGACATTGCCATTATGCAGGAGAAAAGGGTTCGGGTAGCCCACAACCCAGGCAGCAATATGAAATTGGCTAGCGGCATCGCGCCGGTGCCGGCGATGTTGGCTGCCGGCATTACTGTGGGACTTGGCACCGACGGTACGGCCAGCAACAATAATCTCGATATGGTTGAGGAACTGCGGCTGGCGGCTCTGCTCCACAAGGTCAGCACCCTGGATCCTGTGGTCATTCCTGCGGCTCAGGCCGTCCAACTGGCTACCAGTGCTGGAGCGGAGGTCGTAGGGCTGGGGCGGTTGACCGGCAGACTGGAACCAGGCTATAAGGCCGATATCTCTATTTTCGCCATGGACGCCACCCATTGGTATCCACGGCATGACCGGCTTTCGCTGTTGACTTATGCCGCGAATGCCGCTGATGTTCATACCGTGCTGGTTGACGGCAAAATCCTGCTGGATAACCGGAAACTGACCACCATTGACGAAGAACAACTCAAATACGAAGTAGACAAACGAGGCATGCGCCTGGTCGCGAAAAAGTAACCTGAATGGGCTGTCTTGTTTTAGGGAGGTAAGGAGGATGGAGACCATTATTAAAGAAGACTGGAATATTTACACCATCGTGAAAAAAGAGGCATTGTCCCCCGGGGTTTGGCTGTACGTCATCAAAGCGCCGCTGGTGGCTAGAAAGTGCCAGCCCGGTCAGTTCGTCATTCTCAGGATTGACGAAGACGGCGAGCGCATTCCTTTGACCATTGCTGATTTTGATCGTGCGGCCGGCACGGTTAGCTTGATCTTCCAGGAGGTAGGTCGTTCGACCCGCCAACTGGGGCAGCTTGCCGTTGGTGATGCTCTCCTCGATCTGGCTGGTCCGCTGGGCAAGGCCACTCATATGGGGAATTTCGGCACTGTGGTCTGTATTGGCGGCGGTATCGGCGTCGCGCCGGTATATCCGATCGCCCGGGCCTATCAGCAGGCCGGCAACAAAGTCGTATCGATCATTGGCGCCCGCAACGCCGACCTCTTGATTTTGGAAAAAGAGATGACGGCGGTGAGCGACAAGCTATATATCACCACCGATGACGGTTCTAAAGGCCATAAAGGCTTGGTGGTTGATCCTCTTAAAGATATGATCGCCGCCGGTGAAAAAATCGCCCTGGTGATGGCCATTGGTCCGGTAGTCATGATGCGGGGGGTAGCTGAAGTCACACGGCCGCACGGCATCCATACCATCGTCAGCCTGAATCCGATCATGGTTGATGGCACTGGCATGTGTGGCGGCTGCCGGGTCAGCGTCGGCAATAAAAATATGTTCGCCTGTGTTGACGGCCCGGAGTTCGATGCCCACCAGGTTGATTTTAATGGACTCATGACCAGGCAACGGATGTATCATGAACACGAGAAAATGGAGCATAAGTGTGGAGGTGATTGCTCATGTCATCGCTAAAACACAAAATGCCGGAGCAGCCAGCAGAAGAACGCCGCCGCAATTTTAGCGAAGTGGCTCTTGGCTATGGAGCGGAGACCGCCCAGGCGGAAGCTAAACGCTGTCTGCAGTGCAAAACCGCGCCCTGTAAGCAGGGTTGTCCGGTGGAAATCAATATTCCCGCCTTTATCAAGGAGATCCGCGACGGCGACTTTGATGCCGCCATTGACGAAATAAAGACCAAAAACAACCTCCCGGCGGTCTGCGGCCGGGTCTGCCCTCAAGAAGACCAGTGCGAGAAATACTGCGTGTTGGGTAAAAAAGGTCAACCGGTCGGCATAGGCCGCCTGGAGCGCTTTGCTGCCGACTACGCCATCAAGCAGGGGCGCGAGGATAAGGTCGAGCTGAGTAAGGAACAGTTGGGTAAAGTGGCGATTGTCGGGGGTGGCCCAGCTGGACTGACCACTGCCGGCGACCTGGCACGCAGGGGCTATCAGGTTACGGTATTTGAAGCGTTGCACGCCCCGGGCGGCGTGCTGATGTATGGCATCCCCGAATTCCGCCTGCCCAAGGCCATTGTCCGCAAGGAGATTGAGGCTCTGAAAAAGCTGGGTGTGAAAATTGTGGTCAACGCCATCATCGGTAAAACCTTTACCATAGATGAACTGCTGACTGAGGAAGGCTACGATGCTGTATTTGTCGGCACTGGCGCCGGTTTGCCGCATTTCATGAATATCCCGGGCGAAAACCTGAATGGGGTTTACTCGGCCAATGAATTTTTGACCCGTACCAATCTGATGAAAGCCTATCAGTTTCCCCACACCGGCACGCCGGTTCGCGTCGGCAAGGCGGTGGCCGTGGTCGGGGCTGGCAATGTGGCCATGGATTCGGCCCGTACTGCCCTTCGGCTGGGCGCGGAAAAGGTATATATCGTCTATCGCCGCTCAGAGGAAGAAATGCCGGCCCGGGCCGAAGAACTGGAACACGCCAAAGAAGAAGGTGTTGATTTCAGGCTGCTTACCGCGCCGGTGGGTATTCTCGGCGACGACCGCGGTTGGGTAAAAGGCATCGAGTGTATCAAGATGCAGCTCGGCGAACCGGATGATTCGGGTCGCCGCAAGCCCATCCCGGTACCAGATTCCAACTACGTGCTTGATGTTGATACTGTGGTCATGGCCATCGGTCAAGGCCCCAACCCGCTGGTCCAGGATACCACCCCCGGGATGGATCTGGATAAACGCGGCAATATTAAGGCCGATGATGCAGGCGCTACCACCAAAGCCGGCGTTTTTGCCGGCGGCGATATCGTGACCGGCGCGGCCACCGTTATTTTGGCAATGGGTGCCGGGAAAAAGGCGGCTGACAGCATTCACGAATATGTTCAAAAGAAAAAAGCAGGCAAGTAATTTGCGCTAGATGCTTTTTTGACCCGATAAATTCAAGCACGGAGGTGACAGCATGTTGGAACAAGCCGCACGAATGCAGGGAATGTCGTCCGCGATCTTTACCCAGGTGGACGATTTACGCAAAAAAGCGGTGGCCGCCGGCAAGGATGTGATCACCCTTAGCATCGGCAGCCCTGACATGGCACCAGCGCCCCATATCATTGAGGCTCTGAAGCGTGGTATTGAGGACCCGGGCAGCTATGGCTATGCGCTGTCCAAAGGAACCCCCCAGTTTTTGCAGGCGGTTGCCGATTGGTATCGACAAAAATTCGGTGTGGAGCTTGAGCCGGCAACGGAAGTCCATTCATTGCTCGGCTCGCAGGACGGTTTGGCTCATGTCGCCCTGTGTTTCATCAATCCTGGCGATGTGGTACTTGTTCCCGATCCCGGCTATCCGATTTTTAGCGCCGGGCCGCTTGCCGCTGATGCTGAACTTTACCGGATGCCCCTTCTTCCGGAAAATCAATATTTGCCTGACTTGGACGCCATTCCGGAAGATGTGCTGAAACGCACGAAAATCATGATCCTTAACTATCCCAACAACCCGCTGGCAGCGATTGCCCCGGTCGAGTTTTTCGAACGGGTGGTGGCGCTGGCGAAGCGACATAACTTCTTGGTCTGTCATGATTTTGCTTACAGCGAACTGGTTTTTGACGGGTATCGGCCACCGAGTTTCCTCAGTATTCCTGGCGCCAAAGAAGTGGCCATTGAGTTTCACTCCCTGTCGAAAACTTACAGTATGGCGGGGTGCCGGGTAGGTTTCGTGGTTGGCAACCCTGAAGCTCTTGCAGTGCTTGGGCGGATAAAATCCAACTTTGACTACGGGATCTTTTTCCCGGTTCAGATGGCTGCTGTTGCGGCCCTGAGCGGGCCGCAGGACTGTGTTGTTCAGACCGCAGCTGCTTATCAGCGGCGGCGCGACATTATCGCCGACGGCTTCAATGCCGCCGGGTGGAAAGTTCCCCGTCCGAAGGCTTCTATGTATATTTGGGCACCTGTGCCTACCAAGCAGTCGTCATTTGATTTTGCCGAATCTTTGATTGAGAACGCCGGCGTTGCCGTTATTCCTGGACTGGGCTTCGGCCCGCATGGCGAAGGCTATGTCAGGATTGCGCTGGTTCAGCCGGAAGAACGTCTGCACCAAGCGGTGGAGCGGATTAAAACTTGGTTAGGCTAATATAACAGGGAGGGATTTGGGTATGCGCGCGTTAAATTTCTATTCTTCCAACTATCATAGCCAGCTAGTCTGTCGCCGCAAGACCTGTACCATCCGGCTGGGGGATAAGACCTCAAAATACACCGAAGGTGACATCGTCTGGATTACGGTAGGCAAACGTTTTTCCCAGAAGAAAAAGATTTATACCGCGGTCATCGACCGGGTGCTGCTCAAGCCCATCTGCCAGCTGACAACCGAAGACTTACAGGGAGAAAACCCGGATCTGGCCAATTCGGAAGACCTTTTGGTGTTTTTGCAATCCATCTACGACAAGCCACTGACGCCAATTGACACAGTTACAGTCGTTTATTTTTCGGAAATCATCGAGTAATACCTACAGTAATATAAATATAAGGAGCTGAACCGCTATGGCAAAATCCGCAATTCCAGTGGGCATTTCCGCCCGCCATATCCATGTTTCCAAAGAAGATCTCGAAACTTTATTCGGCGAAGGTTATGAGCTGCATACCTACAAGACCCTTTCCCAGCCAGGGCAGTTTGCGGCTGAGGAAACTGTCGATCTCATGACCGAGAAAGGCAGCTTTAAAAAGGTTAGAATACTGGGACCGGTTCGCAAACAGACCCAGGTCGAAGTTGCTCTCACTGACTCAATGAAACTGGGGATTGTTCCCCCAGTACGCGACTCAGGCGATCTTAAGGCTTCCCCCGGCTTGACGGTGGTTGGACCGAAAGGATCGGTGGTCCTCCAGGAAGGCGTTATTGCTGCCTGCCGCCATATTCATATGACGCCCGCCGATGCCGCTGAGTGCGGCCTGAAAGACAAAGACGTCGTTCAAGTCCGGGTAGGCAGTGAAGATCGTTGCCTGATCTTCGACAAAGTTCTCATTCGGGTTCATGACAATTTCAAGTTGGAGATGCATTTGGATACCGACGAAGGCAATGCCGCAAAAGCCAAGACCGGTGATATCGCTGTTATCCTGTAATTAGAATTTGGCAGGGAGGACGGTTCCCTCCCTGGTTTCATCTTTGAAATGTAATATCAGCTTGCGATAAAAAACTCTGCCCACGAGGCAGGGTTTTTTATTTTGCTGTAACAGGGAAATCTATCTATTGGTGACAAATGTATTGTTCACACGGAAAATTATGGTATTTTGTATTCATAACAGGAGGACAGACAAATGGCAGGATTTTTTTCATGGAAAAAAGAATATGTTATAACATACAGAACAGTGTTCGGTCAGCGGAAACGAAGGTGATGTTGTTGCCAAAGAAAATATCCCCCTATATCGTAGCTTCGGTTGACCGGGCCGTTGAAATGTTGATGCTGCTTGGCAAACATCAGCGGGACATGGGGGTCACCGAGCTGAGCAGATTGCTCGGGGTGCAAAAGAGCACGGTACATAGTCTCCTGCAGACATTGTTACTCAGGGGTTTTGTCCGTCAAACCGATTCGGGGCGTTATGCCCTAGGTTTTGGTCTGATTCGCTTGGGTGAGGCCTGCGCGTCCCAGCTTGACCTCAGGACAGTAGCCCGGCCGCTTATGAGCGAGTTGGCGGAAGAAACCCAGGAAATCGCTTTGCTCGCCGTATTGTCCGGCACTGAGTTGTTTATCCTCGACAAGGTCGAGCCCCAGCGTCCGTTTCTGATTATTCCCAAATTCGATTTCAGCATTACGCTGCATAGCACCGCCATCGGCAAGGTACTGCTGGCCAATGCGCCGCAGGAAATCATCGAGATGGTACTAGAACGGGGCTTTGAACGGTTTACACCCTTCACCTTGACCGAGCGGGAGGAACTCTTAGCTGAGATGGAAACCGTAAGGCGTGAAGATTATGCTATTGGCTGTGATGAAACGATTGAAGGATTGACTTGTATTGCAGTTCCGCTACGGGATGCCAGTGGCAAGGTGATTGCCGCTTTATCGGTTTCCAGTGCCAGTTCGGTTTTGGCTCCCGGCCGATATGAAAGGGTCATCGGTACGTTAAGAGACAAAGGGCGGTCGATTTCAGAACGCCTTGGGTTCTCCGACGATCGATAAATCGAGTCCTAATATCTTAGAAGGGGGAATCTAGATGCCCAAACCCGTGTTTAACGAAGAGCGATGCAAAGGATGCGAATTGTGCACAGTGGCCTGCCCCAAGAAAATTGTCGTGATTGCCAACCGGTTCAATAGCAAGGGTTACCGTCCGGCGATGTGCAGCGATGAAAGTAAGTGTATCGGCTGTATGTTGTGTGCAAAGACTTGCCCGGATGTTGTGATTGAGATTCATAAATAGGACGGGAGTGAACAGTGTGGCGGAAAAAGTATTGATGAAGGGTAATGAAGCGATTGGTGAGGCGTCGGTTGTCGCCGGCTGCCGTCATTATTTCGGTTATCCCATAACACCGCAGAGCGAATTGATCGAATATATGGCCCGGCGGATGCCGCAGGTAAACGGGGTGTTTTTGCAGGCCGAGAGCGAGATCGCGGCGATCAACATGGTATACGGCGCCGCCGGAGCCGGAGCGCGGGTAATGACATCTTCGTCAAGTCCCGGCATCAGCCTCAAGCAGGAAGGCCTTTCTTATATTGCCGGGGCTGAATTGCCCTGCGTGATTGTGAATATTGTGCGCGGTGGACCGGGCCTTGGCAGTATCCAGCCCGGACAGTGCGATTATTTCCAGGCAACCAAAGGTGGTGGTCATGGGGACTATCACTTGATCGTGCTGACACCCAATTCGGTGCAGGAAATGGTTGATTTGACCATTCTGTCCTTCGATCTTGCCGATAAGTACCGGACTCCGGTTATGCTGATGGGAGACGGTGCACTGGGACAAATGATGGAGCCGGTTGAATTTAAGCCAAGCGAATCTACTCCGCCGGCCAAACCCTGGGCGAGCACCGGTCTAAAGGGAAGGGCTAAGTCCAACGTGATTAATTCCCTTTATCTTCAGCCGGAGTTACTGGAACAGCATAATATTCGTCTGCAGCAAAAGTACGACACCATCCGCGCCAACGAAGTTCGCTATGAGACCATGCATACCGACGATGCCGACCTTGTTTTGGTGGCCTATGGCATCACCTCACGGATTGCCCAGTCGGCGATGGAAAAAGCGCGAGAGCAAGGAATGAAGGTTGGTCTGATCAGGCCGATCACAGTTTGGCCTTTTCCCGAAAAAGCCATTGCCGCCGTCGCGCCCAAGGTCAAGGCTTTCCTTACGCTGGAACTGAGCGCCGGACAGATGGTGGAAGACGTCCGCCTGGCGGTAAATGGCCAGAAGCCTGTGTATCACTGGGGTCGTATGGGCGGAATGATACCCAGCCCCAAAGAGGTGCTGGCTCAAATCACCAGGATCATGCAAGACAAGGAGGGCAAATAACATGGCGGAAGTATTGTTTGCCAGACCAAAATCTCTAGCTGATATACCCTTTCACTATTGCCCCGGCTGTCATCACGGGATTATTCACCGTCTGGTGGCCGAGGTAATCGATGAACTGGATGTTCGCGACAGAACCATCGGGGTGGTGCCGGTTGGCTGTTCGGTGCTGGCCTATGACTATTTTAATTTTGATACTGTTGAAGCGGCGCACGGCCGGGCTCCGGCTGCCGCCACCGGCGTGAAGCGGGTTCATCCTGACGCGGTTGTATTTACATACCAGGGTGACGGCGATCTGGCTGCCATCGGCTGCGCCGAAATTGTCCACGCTGCGGCTCGTAGCGAAAAGATTACCACGATTTTTGTGAATAACGCCATCTACGGCATGACCGGTGGGCAAATGGCGCCGACGACGCTGGTGGATCAAGTAACCACCACTTCGCCCTACGGGCGCAAGCAGGAGTCAGCCGGCAATCCGGTCAAAGTGTCGGAAATGTTGTCCAGTCTTGACGGCGCTAAATTCATCGCCCGGGTGGCGGTGAATAATCCCGCCAATATGGCCAAAGCTAAGGCTGCTATAAAAAAAGCCTTTGAAGTCCAGCTTCGCGGCGAAGGATTTGCCATCGTGGAAGTGCTTTCCACCTGCCCCACCAACTGGGGAATGACGCCGCTGGAATCGGTGAAATGGTTGGAGCAGAGTCTGATGCCCTACTATCCGCTGGGTGTATTGAAAACCACCGAGGAGGTGGCGAAATGACCCATGAAATCATTATGGCTGGTTTCGGCGGACAGGGAGTCATGCTGATGGGCCAACTGATCACTTATGCTGGGATGATCGAGAATAAGCACGTTTCCTGGATTCCCTCGTATGGCCCTGAGATGCGGGGCGGGACTGCCAACTGTTCGGTTATTGTCTCCGATGAGCCGGTGGGAGCGCCGATCGTCACCGAGCCGTCAGTTGTGGTGGCCATGAATCTGCCTTCGTTGGATAAATTTGAACCAATTTTAAAGCCGGGTGGGACGCTGATCATCAACAGTTCGCTGATCGAACGCGACTCCAAACGTTCGGATGTGACGGTCTACCGCATTCCGTCCAACGACGTCGCCGGTGAACTCGGGAATATGAAGGTGGCCAACATGGTAGTGCTGGGGGCGGTGATCGCCGTTTCCGGTGCTGTGAGTTATGACTCAATCATGAAGGCTTTCTCGAAGATGTTTGCCAAAAAACCGGAATTGCTGGCTATCAATGAAAAAGCCATCCGCCGGGGCGCAGACTTTATCACAAAATAAAATCAGAATGAAAGAGACGCCTGCAGTTGCGGGCGTCTCTTTGTGTTGAGCGGCATTTTCCTGTTGAATGCGTCCCAATCGCTGATAAATGTCTAGTTTTGCCTGCTGGGCCTTTTCATGACTGACTCAATTATTGGGCAGGATTTTGCGGTCAATCCAACGAACATTAGAAAAATATTGCATTTATTTCAAGGTGGTTGAGTACCTGTGAACGAACCTGAGGCGCTGCGCGCGATGCTGAACATAATGACCGAAGTCCTGCCAGCGGCTCTGGCTTATGTGGACAAGCAGGGAAAGATCTCCTTTATCCAATCAGCCAGACGGCCGGATAGAAGCCGTTTTTATCAAGGGAAACCACTGGCAAGATTTTTCGGCCTATTGTTTAGAAGACAGGCAGAGGTTCTTCTCAGTGCATTTCATTCCTGCTCCATTTTGTCGGAACCGGTGGATATCAAACAATTTCGCTGGGAAACTTCTCGTAATATGATCGAATATTTGAACTGGCGGTTTGTACCAGCCCCACAGGCGGGTGATGTCATCATCAGTGTTTGTAATGTGACGGAAAACGTGGCGATGGAAGCCGAATTCGCCGCTATTTCGCAGCAAAATGAGGCGACTAACCGCGAATTACACGCTGTCATCTCAGAACTTGATTTTCGACTCATGGATTTGGATCTGGCCTATAAAAAATTTGCCGCGTTATACCGTATTACTTCTGTTTCCCAGCAGACTGTCAACGAACAGGAAGTACTGGACCAAATTGTGGATGGGATTATCGCTGAGTTAGGTTTTACCGCCGCTGCCATTTTGCTGCTGGATGAGGAAAAGCAGGAACTGGTCCTGGCGGCTAACCGCGGCTATCTCATCAGTAACTTGCGTTTGCCATACGAACAGGGCCTTACGTGGCGGGCGGTGATTAACCGTGATATGGTATATATTCCCGATGTGCACAAGGAGCCGAATTATGTACAAGGGGGCGGCAACGGTTTGAGCGAGGTTGCGATACCGCTCATTTTTGCCGATCGGATTATTGGCGTGCTGGATATCGAATGTTCAGAAGACCGTCCCCTTCGCCCCTATGAACTGAATTTACTCAGGACACTGGCCGGACAGGTAGCCTTAACCATTTCTCATGCCCAACATGTGGCCGAAGTAGAAGTGCAGGCCATCACCGATGCGCTCACTGGTCATTATAATTATCGTTATTTCGTTGATTTACTGGACCGTGAATTCAAACGGGCGCTACGCTACCGCCGCCCCCTGTCCCTCATGATGCTGGATGTGGATCACTTCAAGAAGTATAACGACACCCAAGGCCACGTCCTGGGGAATGAAGTGTTGCGCCAGGTAGCTATGATTATCAAGCAAAATTGCCGCGATGTGGACTTCCTTGTTCGCTATGGCGGTGAAGAGTTTGCCGTGCTCTTTCCTGAGACTGGTCTGTCCGAGGCCTATCTTGTTGCTGAACGCATTCGCGCCGCCGTGGCCGAATTTCCCTTTGTCGGTCGTCACGTCCAGCCTGGCGGTGAACTGACGGTCAGCATCGGGGTCGCGGCTTATCCACAAGACTCCAATACGGACAAAGAACTTTTGAAGCATGCCGATACGGCGCTTTATCTTGCCAAACGGTCCAGGCGCAATTGTGTTATTTACTATCCAAAGCCATCGTCTTCCAAGGAAAAGGGTTAGTATTATTTGCAAACGGAGCCGGTTTTGCGGGCAAAATAGTATTTTAGGCGAAGTGATAAATGGTGGTGCAAATAGCGTGACACAAGAAATTTTTGGGGATCTAAAAACCTATTCCCTCGCTGGTACTGACCAGGAAGTGGGTTTTATCAAGAAAGTCTTGAATATGCCTGATGGCTCAGAGTTGCTTGATCTTCACTGCGGGTACGGGCGTCATACCATTGAGCTGGCAAAGCAGGGATTTCACGTGACCGGGGTGGATGCGAATCAGGCATTTTTAGATATTGCCAGACAAAAGGCAGAGGAAGAGCATGTGCCGGTTGTTTTCCGGCTGTGTGATATGCGGGAATTGGACTATTCCGGCCAGTTCGATGCTGTAATTAATATGTTTGCCGCTTTTGGTTATTTTTCAGATGAAGAGAATGCGATGGTGCTGCGGCGGGTAGCGGAAGCTCTCAGACCCGGCGGATTATTCTTGATTGATTTACTCAACCGGGATTGGATGGTGCGTAATAATCTTAACCGCTACTGGCGCCATCCCAGCGGGGAATACGTACTTTCTTACAAGGTGGAGCTAAAGCAGGGCATTGTGACCATGAAGCGGGTGCTGATCAATCAAGTGACAGATACCAAGACACAGTACGAGTTTGTTCTGCGGGCCTATTCATTGCCGGAATTACAATCGATTCTCGAAAAGAATCGTCTGAAAGTTCGGGCCACTTATGGCGGGTTCGATGGCAGGATCTACAACGCCGATGCTCCCCGGATGATCATTCTGACGGAAAAAGAATAGCAAGCACCGCCTGATTTTATCAGGCGGTTTTTTCATTCACACCGTGGCCGTCCGCAGTCATAGGATATTACACGGGGTGATCTTACGGTGAAAAATCAAATTGTCAAAGTCAATGGTCAACACTATGAGCGCAGGCCCAAGGTCGGTTTGGCGTTGAGCGGGGGGGGACTGCGGGGATTGGCCCATATTGGCGTTATCAAGGTGTTGGCGGAAAACAATATTCCGGTCGATATGGTGGCCGGAACCAGTGCAGGTTCTGTTATTGCGACCATGCATGCCTGTGGTTATACACCGCGGCAAATGCAGGGCATCGCCGAAAGCTTGGATGTCACAAAACTGGTTGATCTTAAAGTGACAGTGGGGGATTTGTTCAAACATGGCATGAAATGGCTGTTCAGCGGCAGATTTCGTTTTTGGTCGGTTTTACCCACAGGACTGGTCAAGGGAGAAAAAATCGAGGAATACTTAGCCAATTTCTGGCAGCGGCGTACGGTGCGTGATACCCTGATTCCATTGGCAATTACCGCAGTCGATATCAACTCAGGCGACACAGTGTTTTTTGTGACCCCGTTGGCTGGACAACGGACCATTCTCAATGCCCGCTATTATAACAACTCCCTGCTCACCGATGCCGTTCGGGCCAGCATTTCGATCCCGGGGATATTTTTGCCAAAAAGATATCGCGGAATGACGCTGGTGGACGGAGCGGTAAAAAATAATTTGCCTGCCGACATTCTCCATCATATGGGAGCGGACATAATTATTGCCGTAGATCTTGGCTATTCCGGCCAGCCGAATCACGAGATAAAATCGGTGGGTGAGATCCTGCTCCAGTGTATTGATATCATGGGACGGGAAGTGACGCTGCTAAAGGGGGAGCAGTACGCTGATATTGTGATTCGTCCAGAAGTTTTTGATCTTGGGCTTAATACTTCGCAGCAAATTACCCTGTGCATTGCCCGGGGGGCACAGGCAGCCTGGGGGAAGATGGATGAAATAAAGCGGGCTCTTCTGGCGCAGTCATGAAAAAAACCACTCTATTTATAGAGTGGTTTCTATTTTGCCTGACTGCTTAGACCGACGGCTTTTTGCTTTGGATTACTACGGTAATATCAGTGGCGCGGATGATGAATGCCAAATGACGTTCCCAGAATCGGCGGAACCATTCAAAGTTATTGATAAAGAGTTCAAAACCAAGCAATTTCCACAACAGGCCGCGTAACTTGATGGTTACCTTGCGGTCAAATTTCATTCCCGAAAAATATTCGATATGGCCGGGTTCGAAGGAATAGGTGGAAAGATGCCACTTGTGGGTGAAGTCGGAAAAGGAGTGAACATTGGTGTAATGGGGTGTTTTGAGGATGATGCTACCCCCCGGTTTGGTGATCCGATACACCTCCAGGAGAAATTTCCCTGGTTCATTTAAATGTTCGATGATATGGCTTGCCCAGACTTCGTCAAATTGGTTTTCCGCAAAGGGATAAGGGTATACATTCAAGTCGTGCAACACATCGGGATTGACATTGGGGTTGATATCGACTCGCAAATATCCCGGCATATTTGATTCGCCGCAGCCAAGGTTCAGTTTGGTCATGCTATCTTCCGTCTCCTCACACAATGTTATCAAATAAATTTCGACCCATTAAGCCACAATCCCTCCATATAGCGCGCCAAGATAGTTCGAAGCAGTAATTTTTTGACTTTCAGCGCTGAATCGAATTAGTGGACAAGGTAATTAATGGTTAATTAATACCATGTATTACCTGCGTAAAAAACAGTAAAATAGGAAATTTGACTCATTTTTTTTGCCTAAATTTATGATATGTTTAAGGTAAGTAATTTCGGCAAAAATGCTGCTGAAGGAGTCGTGAGCAAACTGAAGAAGCTGATTGTTGTCGTCCTTATTATTTTTGGTATTGGTTTTTACCAGACGGCTCCTGTTTATGCGAGTTTTTTCTTATTCAACATCATCCATGACATTTTCAGCGGCGGGCACAAAGAGGCCAAGCCTCCCCCCGAGACACATCCAGGCGGCAATGCGGTCTCCGTAGTCAAATTCGGCATGAAAAATAGCCAGGTTATCGCCATCCAGCAAGATCTCATCAAGGCGAATTATCTCAGCGGCAATGCGGACGGGGTGTTTGGCTATAAAACTCTCCAGGCAGTCAAGGAATTTCAAAGTGATTCAGGGCTTGAAGCTGATGGCGTCGTCGGGTCACGAACCTGGGGCGCTTTGAAAAACTTTCATGGGACAAAACCCAAAAGCCCTCCCCGCAAACCAACCTATCGTTCCCCTCAGACCAGTGATGGCACGCCGTCCTATCTTTATACCCTGCCGATGTTGGTAACCGCCTATACTCGTTATGATGAAGGCTGCACTGATTATACCTATCGCGGCACCTATCTTCGCCGGGGATTGTGCGCCGTCGATCCTGACGTCATCCCCCTCGGCACCAAACTGTACATTCCCGGTTACGGCGAAGCCATCGCCGATGATATTGGCGGAGCCATAATAGGAAATCACATTGATTTGGCCATGGATTCGTTGGATGAAGCCTTCGACTGGGGCGCGAAAAATGTAACCATCTATGTTTTGCCGAAGAACTGATGCATGCCGGACTGTGGCCGATGGAAGTTGGCCGAAACAGGGGAATCAAGTAGCTATTATTCGTTTTAATTATCTAGCTTATTTTTATAAATAGTAAAAACAGACCGCAGCTTAGGCGGTCTGTTTTTTGTCCCTTATGAATGAAGCACATGAGAGCATATTGTCTGTTGCTGCCTATAGTCTAGAAGACTACGGCATCAAACAGAAGCCGCCTTGACACATGTTGAGTTCAACATCGGGATTTTGTTCCATAGGCAGGTTAACCCGAGTCGTGAATTCGCCGGAAGGACGCCAGTAGCGAATCTCATGGACGATGAGACGATAGATAATTAGGCTGTTGAGGTCTTGATCACTGAAATAATTTTTCATTTCAGGAATTTCTGCGAACATCATATCACGCAAAGCCCGGAAGGTGGCGCTCCCGGGTTTGGTTTCATCTTTTATCCGGCCATACAGATTTAATACTTCCTGGTTCTGGCCGACAAAACATAGCTCGACACGAGGGTTAATTTCCATTTCCGAGACTTTTTTGGAATCAAAGCGGCTAAACAACCAGATGTGACCCTCGCGGTCGATATACGGCTTCATTGGCCTGACTTTGGGCCGGTTATCGTCTACTGTTCCCATGAAAGCAAGTTCCGATTTCACGAGGTGGAGAACTTCCTGTTCGTACATAATAACACCGCCTTATTATTTTTTTTCAAAAGAACTGGCATCGTAAAACAGGAGTGCAAATTATACGCGTTACTACTAGTAGTTTAATTTTACCGTTATCCATACCGCTTGTCCAACACAAATCGCATTACTGGCAGAATGTAAGGTATTGCGAGGTCGATACTCATAAAGTTTGAAGATGGGGTGAATTGTAAAGAAAAATAAAGCTAGTCGCTATTCCGTCCGGGTTGATGGTGTACAGGCAGTCCCATAACAGAAAAATGCCCCCCCGCATACCATAGACTAGACACTTTGTTTGGGGAGGTATGCTATATGGTCCAGCGCGGTTTTTTGGCGCTGTTTCGCGAAATGGCCGGTATTGAAAATGTTGTGGGAGTGGGCCGCGGCCATAAATGGGTACGGGGAGAAAATACCGGGCGAGAAGCAGCTGTGATATTGGTTCGAAAAAAGCAGCACAATAGCGACTTGCGGCGATCGGCGATCATTCCGCGGCAGATTGATGGGATGGTCACCGATGTGATTGAAGTGGGGGATGTCCGGCTGCTGAATGATAATCGCAAGGAAATGATCCGGCCGGCACAGCCGGGGGCGAGTATCGGTCATTATAAAGTTTCTGCCGGAACGTTTGGGGCGGTAGTCTACGATCTCGCCAGCGGCGAACCGCTGATCCTATCGAATAATCATGTTTTGGCAAATTTGAGTAACGGGCGGGACGAGCGGGCCCAGCCCGGTGATGTAATTCTTCAGCCGGGAATGTATGATGGCGGGGAAATCCAGGAGGCGGTGATCGGCCATCTAAAAAGATTTATCCCTGTTCATAGCGAGGTGAACAAATCCCGCTGCAGGATTGCCAACCTCTTTGAAACCGTACTTAATCAATGTGTACACATGGTAAAACCACACTATCGCATCCAGGTGCTGCGAGAAAATGAGCAAGTCAATCTAGTGGATTGTGCAGTGGCTGTCCCGGTATCGCCAGAGTCGATTTCCGCAGGTATTATCGAAGTCGGGGCAGTTGCCGGCGTCAAAGAAGCAAAGCCCGGAATGACAATTAAAAAGAGCGGACGAAGTTCGGGTTTGACTTTTAGTATGGTTTTGGCAACTGACGTGACTCTCAAAATCGGGGTCGGCCATTCGGAATACGGAATATTTAGCGAGCAAATCCTGGCAGGACCGATGAGCATGCCGGGGGATAGCGGGTCGCTGGTATTGAGTGAAGACAACCACGCTGTCGGATTATTATTTGCAGGGTCGGAGCAAGCGACAATGTTTAGTCCGATCGATCGGGTGCTGGCGGCCCTCGAAGTTAGATTGTAAGGGAAAAACCAGGCAAGAGCCTGGTTTTATTTCTTATAGTGTCCATTCCAACTGGGAATTTGCTCCGGCCCTTGACTGCGAACGCCCGCTCCGTGAGGGCTGTTCACTCCCGGAAGAATGTCTTCCGTAGCGCTGGGTGCCGCTGCTGGTAATCGAGCGCGGATTGGAGCGGACATCAGAGCTGCGTGGTTGATTTCGCTCATCCAGACGCAATTCGCTACGGGGACGGCTGCTGGCGGTATACCAGCCCTCTTGCTCTAAAAGATTGAATAAGGTTTCTGCCATTTCATGTTCGCTGTGCTGTAAGGTTTCGAAGGTTTCTCTGATCATGCTGTGGCTTGATTCCATGATGGCATGGTCATACAAGTGGGACATGCATTTGCCGGTAGTTAGCATATCAAAAAGCATGTCACGGTCAGATAAACGGTTGCGGCTGCTGGTACTGTTGCGACTACGGTAAACCATCTAATCACCTCTCACTGAAATTGCTGATTGCTTGTTTGGCCGAGAAGCTGTTTAAGCTTATTGGCGTGTTGGCGCTTGGTTTTGCCGATGTCCATGAGGAGCGACTGGATTTCCTGGTCGCTGCACTGATCAGCATAGACGCTGCATTTAGTAATACTCAGATTTTCCATTTGCAGAGCGTCTTCAAGATAGTCCTTCTCTTTGTGGGTTAGATTGTTTTGAAAAGGCAATATGAGTCACCTCCCATCTAGCATTAATCGTAATATGTGTGTCAGGTGAAAATTCTATGCGCGGTGTGTCTGGTAGTCGGTCTTATTTTCGTCAGACAGAAGCTAGTTTAGGGGAAAAATCATCTGGTCCCAATATTGGGGGTCTTCTTCGTTGTGGTCGGCAGGCTCAAAATCATTGGGCGATAATTCTTCTGAATGAATTATGTCCGGGTCAAAGAATTCGTTTTCCGGCCATAGAGTGGGCGGCTTAAGCATCGATGTCACCCCTGGGGCGCCGTTCGGCTGCGGCAGTGTCTTCATTTTGCTTGTTTGGCGTCTCAGTGAGGCTAAGATCGCCAAAATCGCCAAATTCTTCCGCAAACTCATATAAGTTACGGGTGGATTGGGATTTATAGGATGACTTGAGTGGCATAGAACGCATCACTCCTTTGCGAAGAATTAGCTGGTTCTGCAATTAGTTTGTGAATTCCCTGCTGGAATCATGCAGCATTGAATTGATAAAAATAAACCCAGTACGGCATTCATGACGTATTTTGCGGTTGTCCTGCAGCAGGAATTTTCTTCCTTACAGAGGAAATTATGCAAAGAAGAATAAAAATGTACCATCAGATGTTGTGGATGGCCTCACTGAATAATCTCAGCGCAGGCTTTGAGGAAAGGAAGGGTTTTGGATGTTGCGGTTGGCGATTTTGAGTTTTTTGGTTGTGTTTGGGACAATGATTTTTGGGATGGGGGTTGCTCTTGCTGCGGCTACTTATGAGGTATCGCCTGAAGCAGAGTCGACATTTCGCGAGATTGGGAAATTGGAGGCCTTCACAAAAGGCTTGGATTTTATTCGCGGTGATGATGCCAATACACTGACTGATCAGAAGGCGATTTGCGCCATTCCTGCCCCGCCGTTTAAAGAAAAACTGCGCGGCGAATATTATAAAAAACGCCTGAGCGAACTTGGTCTGAAAGATATCAAGATGGATGCGGCGGGAAATGTTTTCGGCGTTTTGCCGGGAGCGGGAAAAGGCCCTAAATTGTTGGTAGAGGCCCATATGGATACCGTATTTCCTGAGGGGACAAACACGGTCGCCGTCGAAAAGGGTGGCAAACTGTACGCCCCGGGAATTGCTGATGACAGCCGGGGTTTGGCAGCCGTTCTGACAGTCGTGCGGGCATTTAACGCCACTGGCATTAAGACAGTTGGTGACGTGGTTTTCTGCGGTACGGTAGGGGAAGAGGGACTTGGTGACCTGCGCGGCATGAAGGCTTTTTTTCGCGACAATCGCGATATTGCAGGCTCGATTTCGGTTGATGGCACCAGCGTGAAACGAGTCACCTATCTGGCTACCGGCAGTCATCGCTATGAAATTACCTTTTCGGGTCCGGGAGGGCATAGTTTTGCTGCCTTCGGCACTCCCAGCGCGATTCATGCCATGGGAAGAGCCATTGCTAAAATTGCCGATATCCAGACGCCGAATAATCCTAAAACCACATTTACGGTCGGAACGGTAAGCGGTGGGGCGTCGGTCAACGCTATCGCCGCAGAGGCTACGATGCTGCTTGATATGCGGTCTAACAGCCAGGAGGAATTATTGAGTTTGGAAGGCAAGATTTTAGCCCTCCTCCAACAGGCGGTTGACGAAGAAAACGCCAGATGGGGCAGTGATAAGATCAGTGTGACCTATAAATTAGTTGGCGATCGGCCGGCAGGGACGCAAGCGGCAGATGCGATCATTGTCCAGAGCGCCTGGCTGGCGACAAAAGCCATTGGCCAGCAACCCGATCTCATGATTGCCAGCAGCACAAACGCAAATCTTCCGATCAGTATTGGGGTTCCCGCTGTAACTCTCGGTGGTGGTGGTCAGGACGGACAGAACCATTCGCCGGGAGAGTGGTTCGACCCTAAGGATGCTTATCTTGGACCGCAGAAAGTTTTCGCAACCATATTGGGATTGGTGGGCGTCGACGGGGTAACCAAACCGTTGTTGTCGTCTCCTCCGAAGTATTAATCAAACACTAAAATAAAGAGGCTGCCAGCAGGCAGTCTCTTTATTTTGGCAGCAGTCTGTTTATTTGCAAAGTGGGAAGATTCAAGCAGTTGGAGGAGTCCGGGCAAGTTTGTGTAAATGTATAGAGTATCTTGGGCCATGCTTGTTGCAGGCCAGAGGAGGCTAACAATGACTTCCATCGTGCTGATTGCTCCTTATGAGCAGATTCTAGAGCAGGGCCGGAGGGTTACGGCGGAGCTGAAGTTAAAAGATAGAACAAAATTTTTCTTGGGTTCACTCAAACAGGGACTAGCTATTGCCGAAAAGCTGGACAGCGACGATGTCGACGTGATTGTCACCCGGGGAGGAACGGCGCAGTTACTGAAAAAGGCCGGCATCAGAACCCCTGTAGTGGAAATCCCGATTACGGTTCAGGATTTGGCCGAAGCGCTGCAGGGGGCTCAGCAGGTGACCGGCTTGGCTAAACCGAGGATTGCTATGGTTGCTTTTGAAAATATGATGTTCGATATTACCGTTCTGACTAAGGCGATGGCGCTCGATTTACTTATCTATCCTCTCAATAGCGAAGAAGACATTCCATTGATGGTGGAAAAGATCGATCCGGAGAAGGTAGATGTTCTGATAACGGGGATCAAAACGGCTGAGGTAGCGGCCCGGTTAGGGTTGAAAACTGTACTGCTGACTTCGGGAGAAGCTGCCATCCGGAGTGCTTTTAAGCAAGCAGAGCGGGTGGCTTATGCCCGACGGATCGAAAAAGAGCGTGCGCAGGAATTTCGCGTCCTGGTGGATTACTCCGTCCAGGGGATTATCAGCATTGATCAGAACAAAAAAGTCGTTGTGTTCAATCCGGCGGCGGAAAAATTGTTGGGGCGAGAGGCTCACACGGTTGTCGATCAAGGGCTGGAACTAGTATTGCCGGAGTGTAGCGTCGATGAGTGCTTGGTCAGAGGCAGGGAGCTTGTTGGTGAAATCATCAAGGCGAATGACCGGACGGTTTTAGCCAATATTGCCCCCATAAAGGTTGCTGGCAGCATCACCGGAGCGATGATCGCCTTTCAGGACATTACCCAGATCCAGGAAATGGAGGCCAGGATACGCAAAGAAATTTATACCAAAGGCTTGGTCGCCAAGTATCGTTTCACCGATGTACTGGGGGAGTCGAAGGAAATATTGGCTGCCAAACGGATAGCCAGGGAGTTTGCCACTGTCGATGCCACGGTGCTTATTTTAGGGGCATCCGGGACAGGCAAGGAATTGTTCGCGCAGAGTATTCACAACAGTAGCCATCGCCAGAAAGGTCCGTTTGTGGCAATTAACTGTGCCGCCATCCCCACAAGTATTTTGGAAAGTGAACTGTTCGGATATGTCGAAGGGGCCTTCACCGGCGCCAACCGTAAAGGGAAACCGGGTCTCTTTGAGTTGGCACATAACGGGACCATCTTTCTTGATGAAATATCGGAAATGGAACCATACGCCCAGAGCCGCCTGCTGCGGGTGATTCAAGAGAAGGAGGTCATGCGGCTGGGTGACGACAAGTATATTCCGGTGGACAGTCGCGTTATTGCGGCCAGCAATAAAGATCTTCATCAATTGGTTCGAGAAGGGAAATTTCGCGAAGACCTGTTTTACCGGCTCAATGTCTTGACCCTCAACCTTCCGGCCTTAAAGGAACGCCATGGTGACGTCATGCGGCTTACTGAATATTTTTTGCAGAGCTACTGTCGGCAGTTTGGCAAGAAGCTGACGATGGACGAAGCGGCGAAGCAGTATATGGACCATTTCGATTGGCCGGGCAACATTCGCGAGTTGCGCAATTTTATGGAGAAACTGGTTATTTTGGCCAACAGTGAACGAATTACGGTGAAAGTAATTCAAAACCTGATGGCGAACCGCGAGTTTGCTATTGAAGCAGAGGCTGCGGCAGGCGAAGCCAGTTTTGCCGGATTAACGGAGCGGGAGAAGGTTGTTCAGGCCCTGCGGATGGCCGATTATAACCAGAAAGAGGCGTCGCGACTGTTGGGTATCAATCGCAGTTCGCTTTATCGTCGTTTAAAACGGTACCATATTCGATTAGCTAAAAGCGCAACACTTGATGCGGAAACTGAAACAGATTGTTAGATTTACGCATCAAGTGTTGTGGCATTATGGGGCGTTTTATGAGGAAAAGCGGACTGTTGCTATTGGCATGAATATTGCAAATATTTATATTTAATCGTTAATTTATAGACTGCTAGATGATGTTCTTCGGGTTGAGTGGCGGCAAAAAGCTGTAGAATGGAGGCGAAGAAATAAGCAAGACGCAAAATACTGCCGCCGGTAGTCGCCGCCAGGCGATGGTTTACTGTTTTACTGAACATTTGAGAAGAGGTGATTGGGTTGTCTTTACTGTGGTTGGCGTTTATTAGTATTGTTTTATTAATGGTCTTTATTGTCAAATATAAAGTGAATCCGTTTTTAGTCCTTATTATGGCTTGTTTATTTCTTGGACTGTCAACTGGCATGACTCCAATGAAGGTTGTAGCATCGGTTACGGCAGGTATGTCGTCGACCCTTGGGTTTATTTCGATTGTTATCGGCTTTGGTACCATGATTGGTAAACTGATGGGTGAATCAGGGGCTGCCGAAGTCATTGCCAAACGAATGATAAACATTTTCGGAGAAAAAAACCTCGACTGGGCCATGATGTGTGTTGCTTTTATCATTGGCATTTCGGTCTTCTTCCAGGTTGGGGTCGTTCTATTGATCCCGCTTCTATTTACTCTTTGCCTTCGTACCGGCGTTTCGCTTATTACGATATCTGTTCCCCTCATTGCCACCCTTAGCACGCTGCATCACTATGTGCCGCCACACCCGGCAGCAATGGCGGTTGTTCAGCTATTCCATGCCGATCTGGCAAAATCGCTGATTTATGGTCTGATTGTGTCAATTCCCTGCGCCATTATCGGTGGTCCAATCTATGGCCGCTATATCGGCAATAAAATGAATATCAAGCCACCTGCGGAGATGGTCGAAAAATTTTGCGGCAAAGCCAAAACTCATGACAATCCTCCCAGCTTTGCCGTGGCGGTCTTTACCATGCTTTTTCCTATCGGACTGATGCTGCTATCCAAAGTAGCAGACCTGTTTTTAGTAAAAGGCAGTTTGATCTATGAAGTATTTAAATTTGTCGGCGACGGCTCGATGGCACTGTTGTTCGCCTTGCTACTGACCCTCTACACCTTCGGCTATTCTCGCGGTTTTACCAAAGAGCAGCTGCAGAAATTCACCACCGAGTGTCTCGGGCCGGTGGCCATGATTTTGCTTGTTATTGGCGCTGGCGGCGCTTTTGGTAATATTCTGGTGAGTAGCGGAGTCGCCAAAGCCGTGGCAGCCGCGGCAGCCAGCGTCAATATGCCGCCGCTGCTGTTTGGCTGGCTGTTGGGTGCGATTATCCGTATCAGCGTCGGTTCGGCGACAGTGGCAATGATGACCGCTGGCGGTCTGGTGCTGCCTCTTGTGGCTCCTGGCGCCGGAACATCGCCGGAGCTGATGCTGATGGCAATCGGTGCCGGGGCCTGCGCTCTGTCGCATGTCAACGATTCTGGGTTTTGGCTTGTTAAGGAATGCTTCGGTATGACGGTTGAGCAGACTCTCAAAACTTGGTCGGTAGCAATTACTATCGTCTCCTTTGTCGGTTTGGCGATTGTCATGATTATGAGCGCTCTCGGCATGTAACATTACCGGTTTATCTGCTCCCTTTGATGTTATGGACAGTTGTTAAAGAGATAGAGCAGATGCAATGGGCCCCTGAAAGATTCTATCAGGGACCCATTGCCGGTATTGCTGCAGCAAAAAGGTAGGGTATCGGCATTAAAATAAATTGACATTTTTCGATTTTTTTTATAAACTGTGTCATATAATGTTTCTGGGGCAATCGGGCTAAAATCCGAATGTTTCTGTTCGTCACACCGATTTGCGAAATTTTTGTAGTTTATTTGTAACACTATTTGCGGAAGGGGTTATCGAATGCGGGAGCTTGTCCAGTGCAGTCTGGTCATATTGGCGATGGCAACAATAGGGCTAATCTTAAAATAGGACTTGATGGTCTGAACTCAATACAGATGGTTTTCCGAAAGCATAAACGGCCATAGTCCGCTTTATGCTTTTGTTATTTTTTGGAATGTGGCGTCAAATGATAGGAGTGCCGGGAAGTAACGTCGAAGGTATTGACTTAACATGAATTTCCTCTTTGTTTTAACTATAAGAAAACCCGCTTTACGCGGGTATGTGCCATAATCATTGTAAAGAGTATTTTACTGAGTGGTGCAACAATCTATAGTTCTGCTTTCTTAGAGTAGTCGACAAAATCTTTTGCCAGACCTTTGACCGATTTACAGAGACGACCGGTCAAGGTTTGGGGTGGAGTGTCGGCCGGAGCCATCGTGGCATCATCACAAACCGGAAGAGAATCCTCTGTCGAAGCAGCATCGTTGACACTTTTTCCGGTTTCTGGCGTAAAAAGAGCATCGTCTTTTTTCATCAGTTCACCCTCTCAAAAAATGAGATGACATTACCAGATGTGCCTATTTATACTGAGTTATGGAAATATTCCAAATTTAATTATATAATATATTTATCCACCGTCATTGTCAAGGCGACTGGCCCGGACTTACCGCGCTTATATCCGCAGGGGAGTGATTATTATCCCGGAATTAGACAGAATATTGAGTTCAATCAAAAAAGAGGTTAATGCCGGTACTCTGATGGAGTTGGAAAAAGGCCAGGAACCACTGTCTTATGCCAGGATGAACCGGGGAGAACTGGAGAAAGAATTTGCCAATTTTACGCAAGCAATTATTAAAACCATCAGTGATAATTCTTTCAGTCACTTGAAATCATTTTTGGGACGGTTGTGCAAGGCACGCCTGGAAGAAGGCGTGAAGCTCTCAGATATCATGGCAGTATTTGATTTATATGAAACATCACTGAAAGACGTGATGGCGATCCACCTGGCGGATGACTTTCCAACCCTCAATCATTCCCGTCGGGAAATCGACGCACTGCTGGACCGCGCCAGGGTTTATGTCTCCGAATGCTTTTTTTTGCTTTATGAAAACACGGTATTTAAACAGTTTGAACAACTCCGGATTATTAACGAGGTCTCAGCACGGCTGACTTCGTCGCTAAATCTCACTGAGGTTTTAAATTTTATTGTTATCAACGCCGCCCGTTTGTTCAAGGCTAACTGCGGGAGTATCTCGCTGGTCGATGTAAACGGCAAATTTTTGACGGAAGTTTCTCACGGCTGGAAGTCAGATGAGTCGCCGCGTTCAATTGCCATCAATAGTTCTTTGGATATGCCGGAGATTACGATTGTTTCTTCTCATGACGGACCGACGGAGTACCTGAAAACCGTTTTCGGGGAAGAAGGGCTTTCTAAAATTGTGGCCATCAAGTTGTGCAACAAGGACCGGATTATTGGGCTGCTTATTCTCGGGATCCGGGGAGATCGCAAATTTACCGAGCCGGATAAGCGTGTCCTGATTACCTTTGCCAATCATGCCTCGATCGCTGTTAATAACGCCCAGCTATATTGCGACACAGATCAGCAGCTCCAGGCGCGGATCCACGAGGTAACGATTTTACTGGAACAAAACCGCGCGATCCTTCATTCCATGCGCGAAGGCGTTGTCGCCATCGATCAAGACGGGTTAATTACCACCGCCAACAACGAAGCCATCCGACTGCTCGGACTGACCTTTAATCCGATTGGCCACGACGTCAATCAGGTTATTCCCAGCTCTCGCCTGCCGTCGGTTGTCGCCACTCGTCAGGCGGAATACGATCAAGAACAGCTGATCGGGGAAAAGGCAGTCATTACCAATCGGGTGCCGGTCATTGTCAATGACAAGGTGATTGGGGCTATTGCCACTTTCCGGGACAAGCAGGATGTTCAGCAGCTGGCCGAGGAATTGACCGGAGTCAAGATGCTGCTTGATTCAACCAGAGCCCAGTCCCACGAATTTATCAATAAACTGCATGCCATTTCCGGACTGATTCAAATGGGCCAATACGATAAGGTTGTGGAGTTGATTACTCAGATATACAAGTCAAAACAGGATTTGGTGAGTTTTATTGTCAGCAGGATACGGGACAAGGCAACTGCGGGGTTGCTGCTGGGCAAAGTCAGTCAGGCCCAGGAAAAGGGGGTCACTCTCCGGATCGCATCTGGCAGTAGGCTTTTTACTTTGCCGCCTAGGTTTGGCAGCGCGACGATGGTGACGGTATTGGGCAATTTGCTTACCAACGCGATTGAAGCCGCCGCGACGATGCCGGTGGAACGTAAATTTGTCCAAGTTCGCATCTTTCAGGGACAGCGGTATCTGACCATCACTGTGGATGATCAGGGACCGGGTATTCCGGATGATCACCGCAAGAAAATATTCCAGCGAGGGTTTACAACCAAACAGGGTGGGCGTGGAATCGGCCTGGCGCTTGTTCGGCAGGAAGTTGACTTCAATGGGGGAAAGATTCGTATTTCTTCTGGAAAAAACGACGGCTGCAGATTTATTATAAAAATTCCGATGACGGCAAATGGTTAACGGAGGTAGCATGGAGAAGACATTGAAGATTGTCATAATTGAAGATGACCCTATGGTGCTGGAGCTTCACCGCCAGTATGTCGCGAAAATGCCGGAATATAAACTGGTCGGGTGTGCGCAGAGTGGCGAGGAAGGGCAGCAATTACTCAACGACCTAAAACCCCAATTGGCGATTGTCGATATCTATATGCCTGGAATCGACGGATTGCAGGTTTTGAAGTATATTCGCAGTTCTGGGCTCAATACCGATGTGATTTTGGTGACGGCTGCCCATGATACTGAGTCGATCCAGAAGGGGATTCAGTACGGGGCCACCGATTATATCATAAAACCATTTACTTATCATCGTTTGCGAAAATCGTTGCTGAGTTACATTCAGTATCACAACAGGCTTCATTCCAATAATCGATTGTCGCAAAAAGAAGTGGATATGCTCAAGCTTGGCGCGAAAGAGGAGGAGCTTGAGGACAATGATCTCCCGAAAGGTCTGCAGCAGTCAACATTGAATTTGATTTTAAAAATGCTGAAGGAAAAAGACGGCTATTTTTCCATTTTTGAAATATCGGAAAAACTGGGTATTTCGAGGGTCACTGTGAGACGATATGTTAATTATCTCAAAGAAATCGGCTGGTTAAAAGAAATGTTGTCATACGGCCCGGTGGGCAGACCGAGTCAAAAATTTATGTTTTATCAGGATTTATTTGATAAAAAGATTCGCTGATCAATGCGGTTTCGAGCGACAGTCGTCAGACTGTCGCTCTTTCTTTTGACGTGGAGAATGCCTTTGAATGCTGGCTAAAACCAAAGGATCGCCCAGGGCTGGAACTGAATGATGTTATTCGAAAATGTGATAGCCCTATAGTTTTTATTTTGCTTTATGTTCTTTATTTATCTATATAGGGTAAGCAAACAGGAAGGGCGTATATGTAAAAATATGAAAGATGTGCGGAAAGAGCGGCGGGGGGAATTGACGTTTGAGCGGAACTAAAATCCTTTCCTTAAAAGTTGCTGACGCCATGCCAGACGATGTAGGACTCGGACATATCCGCATCGATAATGACGAAATGGAAAAGGCCGGCGTAATCATTGGCGATATTGTCGAGATTCAGGGTCGTAAAACCACGGTCGCAAAAGTGGTTCCCTGTTATTCTCACTTCCAGAAAATGAGCTTGGGTCAGATCGATTCCATTACCCGCGAAAACGCCGGCGTGGGGATCGATGAACGGATCACAGTTCGCAAAGTGACACGTCAGCCGGCCCGGACCCTTCTCTTAAGTCCAGTGGATACTACCATCGATTTCACCGACTCTCAGGACATGAAACATTTGGAGCGGGTTCTGAGTGGTCTGCCGATCCTGATGGGCGATAAAGTGCGGATTGTGCTGGCTGGTGCCAGAAGCCAATATTTCAACGTGATGGGTACTGCTCCCCAAGGTCCGGTGTTGATCAACAGCGGAACAAAGATAACAGTAGTCAAGCCGGATGTAATGGAAGACCAGAGCTTGCGAGCGGCATACGAAGATGTAGGCGGACTGGACAAAGAACTGGAACGGGTCCGTGAAATGATCGAATTGCCGCTGAAATATCCCGAAATTTTCCGCCAACTAGGTGTACAGGCACCGAAGGGTGTCTTGTTATACGGCCCGCCTGGAACTGGGAAGACTTTGATGGCCCGTGCGGTCGCCAGCGAAAGTCGCGCCACCTTCCTTCATGTCAACGGCCCGGAGATTGTCACTAAGTTTTACGGCGAAAGTGAAGCCAGGCTCAGAGAAATGTTTGAAACGGCACAGCGTCGTGCACCGGCAATTATTTTTATCGACGAAATTGACGCCATTGCTCCGAAACGAACTGACGTCATCGGCGATGTGGAAAAAAGGATTGTTGCCCAGCTACTGGCGTTGATGGATGGACTAAAGGACCGTGGACAGGTCATCGTCATTGGTGCCACCAATGTACCTGAAATGGTTGATCCGGCCCTCAGACGGCCAGGCCGCTTTGACCGCGAAATATCGGTCAATCCTCCTGATATGGCTGGAAGATTCAGAATCTTGAAAATTCACACCCGGAATATTCGGATTGATGAGTCGGTGGATGTAGAGAAATTGGCCCAAATGACCCATGGTTTTGTGGGTGCCGACTTGGCCATCCTCTGTAAAGAGGCCGGGATGAATGCCATCAGGCGCCTACTGCCGACCATCGATCTTTCCAGTGATGAACTGAACGATGATGACGTAGCGCGCTGCCGGGTTACCATGGATGATTTTTATCAGGCCTTTAGGGAAGTAGAGCCAACCGCCACCCGTGAATTTTTTGCCGACCGGCCCAATACCCAGTGGCATCATGTCGGTGGACTGGAAACAGTGAAAGAGCGGTTGCGGGCGATTATCGAGCTGCCGATTCAGTATCCGGAACTATTTAAAAAAACACGGCAAGGAATGCCAAAAGGTATATTACTCACCGGCCCTCCCGGAACAGGCAAGACGCTGATGGTAAGAGCCCTCGCCGGTTCCAGCGGCGCGCATTTCATCTCGGTGGACGGGTCGACGCTCAGTTCGCGCTGGATGGGTGAAGCCGAAAAGGGATTGCGTCAGATATTCAAACGGGCGAAACAAGTGGCCCCTTGCATTTTGTTCTTTGATGAAATCGATGCTCTGGCTCCTGCCCGTCGGGCGGGAGAAAAGCAAGGCAGCGATCGGTTGGTCAGCCAACTGGTGCTGGAGCTGGATAATCTGCTGGATACAGCCGGCGTGATTGTAATCGCAGCCACTAACCGGCCGGACATGGTTGACCCGGCTCTTGTCCGGGCAGGGCGGTTCGGGTTCAAGATCGAATTGCCGAAACCCACGCGGCCGGATCGCGAAGACATTTTCAAGATCCATACCGACGGGGTACCGTTGGCAGGTGATGTCAACTTTGACCTTTTAGCTGGAAGGACAGATGGGCTGGTCGGTTCTGATATTGAGGCCATTTGCAAACAGGCCTCATTGACAGGACTTAAAAGAATAATCCGCCAGACGCAGGGAAACTCAACACAAGCTGAGCTCGAGATCTGCTTGGCTGACTTCGAAGCCGCCCTACGGGAATTGTAAGGGTACTTACCAGTTAGGATCGATTTATATAAGGAGGTGGAGACAAGATTTTATTCCGTGAATCTCAGTTTCCCAGATATCAATCAAAGGAGGAGAAAAAATGACACTGGCAGTTGCTATCGATGCCAAAATGCGGGAAATCACCGTATGGACCAGAGGGGTTACTCTGGCCAAGGAGGCTCGGGACGTTGCCACGCTGATGGCCAAAGCCGGCTCAGCAGAAGGCCTGTATGTGCAATCCTTCGATAACTACGTCGACCTTCCTGACCGAATTGGTGTGGCGTGCAGAAGCTACGCCCGTCTCAGCCCTGAGCCAATCGAGACCTACTATGAATACGAGAACTATCATCCTGATGTGGTCGTTATCTGTGAAGACACAATGGTTAAAGGGATTGACGTCCTCGGCGGTATCAAACCCGGAACCGTAGTGATTATCAACACAGCCCGCGACCCGCAAAAATTACTCAATTATCTTTCCCCGAAAGCAAACCTGGCCAACGTCAAAGCCATTGCTACCATCGATGCGAACGCGTTCGGAGCTGGCGTTCTGTTGACCTTTGACGGTACCGAAGGTTCTGGAGACGACACGACAATCGGCGCCGGCGTTGGCGCAGCCATCGCTGGAGCGGTAGCCAAGGCTACCGGCTATGTGAAACTTGACTCGGTGGTTAAAGTTGCCGTTAATAAGGAAGCTGTCAAACAGGGCTGGGACAAAGTCGTTGTACTGCCGATCTGTGGTGGCGAAGCTTTCTCGTGCGGTCTGCCCGAAAATCCTCAAGAGATTAAGTGGAAATAAGCGAACTTGAATTAGTGAGGAGGTGTCTACATGTCTAAGGTTTATAAACAAGTTCCGTTTGCCGCTATCGTCAAATCCCCTACAAAAGACAATCAGTCGATGGTTACCGGCAACTGGCGGTATCTGCGGCCTGTCGTAGACAAGGCCACATGTACTGAATGCAAGCTGTGCTGGATCTCCTGTCCGGATGCCACAGTGGATTACTCAAAAGACAATGGGATCAGCTTCAATCTTGAATTCTGCAAAGGCTGCGGAATCTGCAGCAATGTTTGCCCAGTTGGGGCTATCAGCCGGGTGCCCGAGCTAGATTTTGACGATTAAGGAGTGAATAAAATGCCGATTAAAAAGAGAGGTACAGGTTTGACCGCAGTCGCTGACGCTTGGCAATTAGCCGACATTGATGTTACTGCATCGTATCCGATCAGACCGTACACCGCTGTTATGGCTGAAGTTTCCAAGCGTATCGCCAACGGCCAGATGAAGTGCGAAATGGTTCACGGCGAAGGCGAACACGCTCAGTTCAGTATCGCCCATGGCGCTTCGATGGCTGGAGCCAGGGCTACAACCGGTACTTCCGGTGTAGGCGTTACCTATGCAGCTGAAACGTATTCCCCGATCGCCGGCGGCCGTTGCCCGATCCAGGCCCTTATCGGCGACCGCACTCTTGATCCCCCCGGTGACTTTGGTTCGGAGCATACCGATGTTCTGACAATGCGCGACAACGGCTGGATTTATGGCTGGGCGCAAGACGCTCAGGAATCGCTCGACAACAGCTTGATGTATTTCCGGATCGGTGAAGATCCCAGCATCATGTTGCCGCAGGTCGTGGCGATGGACGGCTATTTCGTCACTCATATTTCCCAAGACTATATCATGCCGGATCAGGAGCAGGTCGACAAGTTCCTGCCGAAATTCAAACCTGAATTCCGTCTTGATGTTAATAATCCCGTTATCATGGGACCGCAGATCGAGCCAGAAATGGGACCGCCGCTGGAGTGGGACCGCAACGTGGTTATGGATCGCGTCAAAGCTTTGATTCCTAAAGTTACTGCCGAGTTCGAGCAGGTTTTCGGTCGCAAATATGCTCCTTTCGTCGAAGAGTATATGACCGACGACGCCGATATGGTATTCGTAGTGTCTGGCGCCCATGCCGTTACTTGCCGCAGTGCTATCCAGTATCTGCGTAAAGCCGGCTACAAAATCGGCCTGTGCCGCCTGCGCTGGATTCGCCCCTTCCCGGACATCGCACTTCAGCAAATCCTGCCGAAATTCAAAGTGGTCGGCGTTATCGACACCAACACTTCCTACGGCGCAGCTGGCGGCGGCGGAGTACTGCTGGTCGAAACCAGAGCATCGGTTTCTGAAACCCAGAATAAGCCGATCGTTCAAGGCTTCACCTCCGGTCTGGGTGGCGAGACCATCACCCATGAAGAGTTCTTCAAGATGGCTGACATGATGAAACAGACCATGGAAGCCGGCAAGATTATTCAAAGCTCGACCTGGGTGAACTTCAACGATTATGACAAAGCCGCGCTTGAAGTGAAATACGCTTGGCAGCAAGCGGCACCTAGCAAGAAGTAACAAAGGAGGGTATAACAATGGCAGTTGCCGAATTGATAAAATCCATCGCGCAGGCGCCGGAGAAGGAATATTACCTTCCGGGGCACCGTACCTGTGCTGGCTGTGGCCCGGCGCTCGCATACCGGCTGATCGCCAAAGCCGCCGGCAAAAACACCATCTTCATCGGCCCTACCGGCTGTATGTATGTGGCCAATACCAGTTACGCCTGCGGCCCATGGGCTGTGCCCTGGACCCATGCTCAGATCACCAACGGCGGCGCGGTGGCGTCGGGTATTGAAGTAGCCTTCAAACAAATGATCAAAAAAGGCAAAATCAAAGACGAATTCCCCAACATCATCGTTATGGCCGGTGACGGCGGCGCTGTTGACATTGGTCTGCAGGCAGCTTCGGCTATGATGTATCGCGAACATGACGTACTGTTCGTTATGTATGACAACGAATCCTATGCCAACACCGGCATCCAGGTTTCGCCGATGACTCCTTACGGCGCGACCACCATGTTTACTCCAGCCGGTCCCGAAATCCCAGAAGCCAAAAAATTCTTCCCGAAAGATCCTATGGCTATCTTCTGTGGCGGCGGCCATCCTGCAGTCAAATATGGCGCTACCTCTTCGGTTTCCTACCCGGTCGACCTGATGAACAAAGTCCGTAAGGGCTTGGCATCTGAAGGTCCGGCATTCCTTCATGTTCATTGCCCATGCCCGAAAGGCTGGACTTTCCCGGCTGATCGTACAGTAGAATTGGGCAAACTGGCTGTGGAATGCGGAATGTGGTTCATGTACGAGATCGAGAACAATGTGAAAAAATGGAACTACATGCCGAAAAAACTCAAGCCAGTCGAAGAGTATCTCAAAACCCAACAGCGTTTCTCGCATCTGCAGCCTGAGCATATTGCGAAGATGCAAGCTTGGATCAACCAGCGGGCCCAGTCACTGGGGATGGAAGTTCCTCTACCGCCGGCCAAGTAATACTCTGATCGCAGCATGAAGTCCCTGGTTCCTGTGAACAAAAGGAACCAGGGGCTTACTTCTGCACAGGCTTGATAGAGCAAGTCTGAATGGGAGGAGGCCAATACATGGATAAAGGAGTCACGTTGACCCTTGTAAATTGGGTTCTCGCTTTCCTGCCCATATTGGTACTGCTATTCACAATACTATTTTTTAAATGGGGAGCGCCCAAGTCGGGGGCGATTTCCTGGTTTGTTGCAATGTTGCTCGGCATATTCGTGTTCGGGGCAGACAGCCGTTTGTTGGCGTTTGCCAACAGCAAAGGGTTGAGTCTATCACTTTATGTGCTCTTAATTATCTGGGGCGCCGTATTTTTATACAATGTCGTGGAAAAAATCGGTGCCGTTAAAATCATCGGCGACACAATGACCAAGGTCACCGAAGACCGCTTGTTGCAATGCCTGCTGATGGCCTGGTGTTTCGCGTCTTTCATGCAGGGCATCGCTGGCTTCGGCGTACCGGTTGCTGTGGTCGCGCCCATTATGGTAGTCATGGGTTTTCCACCGGCGGTTGCCGCGGCGGCATGTTTAGTGGGGCATTCCTGGTCGATTTCCTTTGGATCGATGGGCTCGTCGTATTACACCATCCAGCTCGTCACTAAGATCCCGGGAGAGATTATCGGCCCTTGGATGGCTTCTCTATTCATCATTCCGATTATCGCCACCGGTTTTTCTGTTGCTCATATTTATGGCGGAATGGCTGCTGTCAAACGGGGGGCTCCGGCGATTATTATTACTTCAGCGGTGATGGGTACAATGATGTGGGTCATGAACTTTATCGGTGCGGCCCAACTGGCTACACTGATCCCGGCCCTCATGGGTTGCGCCACCATGGCGCTGTTATCGCGCACCTCCCTGTATCGTGTCGACAAAACCCCCGAGCAGCTAGCAGCAGAGCAAGGTGCTCCAAAAACAATGGGATTTCATCAGGCTTTTGTACCATATTACATCTTGATTGCGCTGTCGATTGCGTCGCAGATTAAAGGTATATCAGCCATCTTCGCCCCTTATACCTGGGGACTTGATTTCCCGGCGATGAAAACCGCTTTTGGTTATGCCGTCAATGCTGAAAAACTGTATTCCCGTATCAACATATTGTCCCATCCGGCACCACTCCTGGTGGCGGCAGCATTCCTCGGCTATATTATCTTCAGCTCCACAGGCAGGTGGAAACCCGGCACGGCGGTGGCAGCGCTGAAGACCACCTTTTCGCAGTGCGTACCGACCAGTATCGGCATTCTGACCATGGTCATGATGGCGCTCATCATGAACGATACTGGTATGACCAATCTGTTGGCCCAGGGTATGGCCAACGCCACAGGTTCCCTCTTCCCGATCGTCTCGCCGCTGATTGGTGTGCTTGGTGCTTTTCTTACCGGCAGCAATACCAATGCCAACGTGATGTTCGGGGGACTTCAGGTGGAAACCGCCAAGGTGTTGGGTATCAGCACCGTAATCATGGCGGCGGTACAATCGGTGGGTGGTTCGGTGGGATGTTCCATCGCTCCCTCTAAGGTACTTATTGGAACAGCAACAACCGGTCTTGACGGGCGGGAAAGCGAGGTAATGAACCGGACTTTGCCATATTGTCTAATCATTACGTTGCTTGTGGGAATCAACGCCTGGCTTTTCGTCTATGTGCTGTTCCGGAATTTACCGTAAAGGGAAGGAGATGGGGAAATGACCGCGAATCCGATAGAGAATAAAGCTGTTCCCTGGGGGAAAAAATATCGTACACCATTGATGAATGCCGCGTTCGTCGCCTTTTGGCTCGGATTTCCACTCTCTTATGTCGGGGCGACACAAAACAATAGCTTATATATCAATGCAGCTTTTGCCCTTTTTTCCCTGGCGTGTTTAGTGCCATTGGTCACCAAGAAATAACTTATTCAGAGAACGCCGTATACAACGTATACGGCGTTCTCAAAACCAAGGAGGCCCAACATGAGAATATTGCTGGCCGGCGGAGCAGGCGATGTGGGGCGACAGATTGCCGCGCATTTTTGTGAGTGGGGACACGAAGTGATTATTCTGGATTTGCCAGAGGCGGTGGCCACGTTAACTCCTGGTGACTACCTGTCGGTTGTCCAGTCCGACCTTTCCGATCCTGAGGTACTGACAAAGGCTATGGAAGACTGTGATACAGTCGTCAACCTGGCCTGGAGTTTTGCCGAAGACCCGCGGGAACTTTTCAGCGGTGATATTGTCGGCCATATCAATTTGATGGATGCTGTAGCAACAGCGAAAGTCAGACGCTATATTTATCTCAGCTCAGCCGTAGTTTACGGCATACCCGGCGATCAACCGGTGACAGAGGAGCAAGTTTGTTGGCCGGAGCAGGCTCGCAAGCCGATGTACGGAGTGGCCAAATATACGGCGGAAAAACTGTGTCTGGCGGTTTGCAGCCAGTATGGCGTGCCAGTTACGGTGCTGCGTTTTTGGTGGGCTTTTGGCGAGACCATTGGCGGCAAACATTTGCGGCAACTGATCCGTGGGGCAATGCAGGGTGAACCGCTGCGGGTAGCCGATGGGGCCGGCGGGGCATTTCTGCGGATGGAAGACCTGGCGGCGGCGATCGAACTAGTCACCGTAAATCCAAATGCGATTGGGGCGACCTATAATTTGGGTAGTTTCTTTTTAACCTGGCAGGAGATCGGTGCTAAGATTATTGAATATGCGAAGTCAACGGCGCCGCTAAAAATAGAGACCGCAAAACCTTGGGACGGACCGGCATTTCTGGGTGAAACCTGGAATATTAGCTGGGATAAGGCAACTGTGGAGATCGGCTATCGTCCGCAGCTTGATCCGGCTGAAGCCCGCGCTGCTTTCGACAAGGCTTTGGCGCAGTGCGTTGCGAGCGTCAGAGGTGTATCCCGAGGACGGTAGCTCGACGATGCCTCGGCAGTATATTCTTACCTGTGGATAGATAGATGAATCAGTTGATTATGCACAAGAGAAATTATCGCAATTCACCGGCGTACAAGGTCGGTGAATTGCTGTTTGTTAAGGGGGCAGAAAAGAGATTCCTGACGGAGCATGGCAGAAGGGGCCAGAGCGACGATTATAGTTTAATGGCATATGGAATATTCAGAAATTGAATTTTACCTGAAGAAAAGAGTAAGATATAATGAGATTAGTTTAAAGGAGGAAATCTCTGTAATTACTTACTGAGTGTCGGACAACCGGTACATAGCAAAATTCCCGATCGACCCGCGGAAAATAAATGAATGGGGGATACGAATATGGCGAAACAAAAGATGACTACCTCTCAGGCGATTGTCACAATCCTGGAAAAAGAAGGTATTACCGACGCGTTTGGAATTCCTGGTGCAGGTATCAATCCGGTTTATAAGTACCTTGGAATGTCCAGTATTAAACATTACTGTGTGCGTCACGAAGAAGCTGCTGTTCATGCAGCCGACGGCTATTACAGGGCTTGCGGCAAAATGGCGGTGGCTCTTTGTACGTCCGGCCCCGGCGCTACCAACTTTACCACTGGCATATATACCGCCAATATCGATTCGATTCCGGTACTTGCCATCACTGGCCAGGCGGTTACCGCTCAGCTTGGTAAAGATGCATTCCAGTGCGTTGACATTGCAAAAATCTGCGAACCTGTAGCCAAAGCTACTTTCTGTGTAACAGATGCCAGCAAAATCGTTGAGGTAATGCAAAATGCCTTTAAGTTGGCCAAGTCGGGTAAACCTGGCGCGGTAGTAGTCGATTTGCCGCTGGATGTACAGATGGCTGAAATCGAATTTGATGCCGATGCATATCAGCCCCTGGCCTGGGAAAACCCCCGTCCGGACATGGCTGACATTAAAAAAGCAATTGCCATGATCAATGAAGCCAAAAGCCCTACCATCATCATGGGCGGCGGCGTTATTTTAGCCAATGCAAACGAGCTTTGCGTAAAATTTGCCGAAATGATGCAAATGCCGGTTATTACAACTTATATGGCCAAAGGCGGTATTCCTGTTGATCATCCGCTGGATGCAGGTCATGCAGGCATTCAGGTCGGCCAGCCTATCGGCAACAAAGTATTTGTCGACTCTGACCTGATTCTCGGGATCGGCTGCCGGTTTACCGACAGGCACACCGGTAATGTCAGTGTTTATAAAGGCAACCGCAAGTTTATCCACATCAACGTGGAACCAAAAGAAATCGGCAAGATATTCCAGCCTGATCTGGGCATCGTGGCTGACGCCAAGTTTGCTCTGGAAGCCCTGATCGAGGTGGCAACCAAGGAAGGCAAGAAGAAAGATGCAGCCCGCATCGCCGCTCTGCCTGCCTTGAAAGCCCAGCTGAAACGCAAAACTGATTATGACACTGTGCCGATCAAGCCGCATAGAGTCTACGAAGAACTCAATAAATTCTTCAAAGACGACGCCATGTTCACCACCGGCTGCGGTCTGAATCAGATTTGGTCGGGCCAGCTGCAAGATGTCAGCAAACCTGGTCTGTATATGCCTTCCGGCGGCGCTGGTACGCTGGGCTGGGATATTCCTGGTGCATTTGGCGCCAAAATTGGCAACCCCTCCAAACATGCCGTCGCGGTGATGGGTGACTTCGGGTTCACCTTCCATGTTCAGGAACTGGCGACCGCTGCGGCTAATAATGTGCCGGTGATTGTTGTCATCGTGAATAACGCCTATCTCAGCCTTATCCGGCAAAACCAGAAATATGCCTATGGCTACGAGCACGCAGTCTCCATGGACGAAAATCAGGATGTCATGGATTACATGAAGGTTGCTGAAGGCTTCGGCGGTGCTGGCGAACGGGTTACCAAACCGGAAGACATCAAAGGTGCTCTGGCCAGGGCTGTCAAGTCCAAGAAGCCTTACATCATTGATATTGTCTGCGAGAAGAACACCGATTGCTCGATGGGACCTGCTGTCGATTGCGTCAAAGAGTTTATCTAAATCCCGGATTCGACAAGGCTCTGCCTGGGTGCCTGGGTCATATGATTGGACAGGCGACCGCTGGAGGCAGAAATACGCATTGCGATGCGGGAATGCAGCAGGATAACAACAAGTAGCTATGAAAAAACCGGCAAATGACGACTGATGGGGGATTATTCCTTAAGAAAAAAATTCCGCGTTGAAACGTCGTATTTGCCGGTTTCTTTTGCAGGAAATAGTCACCATAACACGAAATTGGTAAGGATCGGAAAACACTATTTTCGTAACAAATACCAAGGAGTGAATAACAATGAAAATCGGGTTTATTGGTCTCGGGATCATGGGAAAACCAATGAGCAAAAACTTGCTCAAGGCAGGGTATGAACTGGTTGTTTGTGATGTCGTTAAGGCGGCGGTTGATGAAGTGGTTGCTGCAGGTGCAAAGGCCGCGGCGACTCCCAAGGAGGTCGCGCAGCAAGCTGATTTGGTCATTACCATGCTTCCCAATTCCCCACATGTCAAACAGGTAGTGCTGGGAGAAAACGGGGTTATTGAAGGTGCTAAACCGGGCCAGGTCGTGATCGACATGAGTTCGATCGCCCCGCTGGTGAGCCGGGAGGTTGGCGTCAAACTGGCTGAGAAGGGTATTGAATTTTTGGACGCGCCGGTTAGTGGCGGCGAGCCCAAGGCGATCGACGGCACGCTGTCGGTTATGGTCGGCGGCAAGAAAGACTTGTTTGATAAGTACTATCCAGTCATGAAGACGATGGCCGGCTCAGTGGTGCTGACCGGTGATATCGGTGCCGGCAATGTGACGAAACTGGCTAACCAGATCGTCGTTGCCCTCAATATCGCCGCCGTGTCGGAAGCGCTTGTCCTGGCAACGAAAGCTGGCGTCGAGCCAGATCTGGTTTTTCAGGCTATCCGGGGTGGACTGGCTGGCAGCACAGTAATGGATGCCAAGGCACCACTAATGATGGATCGTAAATTTAATCCCGGTTTCCGGATCAATCTCCATATTAAAGATTTGAATAATGTATTGGAAACATCCCACGAAGTCGGGGTGTCGTTGCCGCTGACTGCCGCGGTCATGGAAATCATGCAGGCCCTGAAAGTGGACGGCATGGGTGACAATGATCACAGCAGCCTGGTGCGTTATTATGAAAAAATGGCTCAAATTGAAGTGAAACGCTAAATAGCATCAAAGCCTCTTATTTCCAAGGGAGTCGTAACTGCGATAAGAGGCTTTCCCCCGTGGGGGCTGGGATAACCCTGCTCGATAGAGGCTTCTCTGCCGTCGCATTAGGTCGGTTTTTCGAAGCATGTTGATGGGTCTCAGTAAAATAGCGGTTTCTTGAATCGCGGCCCTATGTTGTGTGTCGAATTTTGCGAAAATTTGCGGAATTCTAATAACGATTAGGGTTGGTTACTTCCTATGTATTTCATTGTGGCGTAAGCCAGTCTGCTATTGCGAATGGCGAGAGCGCAGCTGGAAGCAATGACTCAAAAGAGAAACGAAAGGGTGTGTCGCGTGTGCAATGGTTTCATAATTATTCAGCGGTAAGCGGTAGCCTGGGGTTAACCGCGCTGGCAGTATCGATTCCGATTTTCTATCTTTTCTGGGCGCTGGCTGTGAAGCGGATGAAAGGACATATCGCAGGTGTATCGACATTAATACTGACTATTGCTATTGTAGTTTTTGCTTATGGAATGCCTGTTAGTGTCGCTTTATCGGCCTCGGCCCTGGGAATGCTCAACGGGATTTTCCCGATCGGCTGGATTATTTTGACGGCAGTATTCCTCTATAATTTGACAGTTGAATCAGGACAATTTGAAATTATTAAAAGCTCTATTTCCTCTTTGTCGACAGACCGGAGACTTCAGGCGTTATTGGTCGCCTTTTGTTTCTCGGCCTTCATGGAGGGCGTTGCTGGCCAGGGCGCCCCAGTGGCCGTCGCGGCAGCAATGCTGATTGGTTTGGGATTCCCGGCTCTGCCGGCGGCGGTCATCTGCCTTGTTGGCAATACGCCTCCTGTCCCCTTCGGACCGGTGGGAACTCCAACCATCATGATGTCCACAGTGACTGATATCAATAGTTTAATCGTATCCAAGGCCATTGGCTGGGATATGACCATCTTGGCGCTGGGCATTCCTATCTTTATGATGGTAGTTGTGGCCGGCTGGAAAAATGTCATGGAAGTTTTGCCGGCAGCCATTGTCGCCGGTGTCAGTTATGCTATCACCAACCATTTGGTTAGCCAGAACATGGGACCAGAACTGCCGGCCATCTTGTCGTCCTTTGTGTCGATGCTCTGCCTGGGTGTCTTCCTGAAGTTTTGGAAACCGGCTCATATCTGGCGTTTTCCCAATGACACCGATGTCGCCAAGGAGACGGCGATCCAATACAGTACTGGTCAGATCATTCGGGCCTGGTCCCCATTTATTATCCTGATGTTTGTCATGGGTGTCTGGGGAACCCCGACATTTAAAGGCTATGTCGCCAACTCGCTGCAATGGTTTGTCAATATTCCCTCCTGGCCTGGTTTGGACGGCATTGTCTTCCGGACAGCGCCCATCGTAGCGGCACCTGCTAAATACGCCGCCGGTTATCGTTGGGACTTTTTCTCCGCTCCCGGAACAGCCATGCTGATATCTTCCCTGATCTCGATGGTAGTGTTGGGACTTAGCCCAGCTACCGGGGTTAGAGTATTTTCCAAGACGCTTAAGCAGCTTTCCTATTCGCTGATCACCCTGGCTTCTGTTCTGGGTATCGGCTTTTTAGCCAACTATTCCGGTATGTCCTTTACCCTCGGGTTGGCTTTCGCCACCTATACCGGGATGATGTTCCCTGTCTTTTCGCCGGTCATCGGCTATCTGGGCGTATTTTTGACTGGCTCGGTCACGTCATCGGCAGCCCTGTTCGGCAAATTGCAACAGGTTACCGCTACGCAGCTTGGCTTTAATCCGCTGCTGACCATTTCGGCCAATCTGTTCGGCGCCGATATCGGTAAGCTGATTTCGCCGCAGTCTATCGCGGTTGCCTGTGCGGCCACCGGCCTTGTTGGGCACGAGACCGATATCTTCCGGATTACAGTGAAATACTCGATTTATCTCCTCCTGTTCGTTATTGCCATCATCTTGCTGCAAGCCTGGGTCTTTCCAGGAGTTCTGCCCAAGGTCGGCTAAGCGGATAAGGTAGGGGACAAGAGTATTGGATTTGGATCGTTGATTAAGAAGTAGCAGTAACAAAAGCCCGCCTAGGCGGGCTTTTGCTTTAGTGGCAGGCAAAAGGTTTTTGCAGGCGATTTAGCGAATGTGTCTGCTATAGATTGCCCATATCATCCGGATAAAAATAGGAGTAGGGATAGATGGCGGAAATAATGCTTATCGCGCCACAACCGGAGATTGTCGAATTAGCAAAAGATCTGGGCTGGGGCCTTCCTGAGATGGAAATTTGCCAGGCCCGGCTGGATGAAGGGGTAACGGCTGCCCGGGAGGCGGTAGCCAAGGGTACAAAAGTACTTGTTAGCCGGGGCCTGACCTATCAGATGATTGCCGCTGCGCTGCCAGAGGTTCACAGCGTTGAAATCAAATTTAGCGGATATGATATCCTGCGGGCGTATCTCGAAGCCAGCTTAGTCGCAACACCGGTAGCCATTGTCGAACAACAAGAGGTTATAGACGGTCTGGCCAGCATTGAGGGTATATTGGGACTTGGCAACGCAACCATTAAAATTCCTTTCGACCATCGTTGGGATTATTCTGACGGCGTTGAGAAGGCCATTCGCCAGGGGGCAGCTTGTATTGTCGGTAATCAAGCGATAGTCCAGGCCGCAAACCGTAGGGGGCTACCCGGTGTTCTTGTTCATTCGGGACAGGAAGCGGTGACGGTGGCTATGTCTGTTGCCCAAAATATTCTGGCCCAGCTCCGGTTGAAGGAGACGAATGCCCGGCAGCTTGACACCATTATCAATGCGGTTGACTATGGGATGTTGGCGGTGGACAAGCAGGGCAAAATCACCGCCATCAATACCGAAGCCCGCCGGCTGTTCGGACTAGAGGGAACAGGTATATCCCAGGAAACCGCCTTTGTCGAGACCATGACCCAGGCGACTGATTTAAAGGAGAAGCGGACCGGTCTGGTGGAAATCATCGGCGAAAATACGGAGGTAGTGGTCAATTATCATCCCATTATCGTCAATGACACGGTCAGCGGCATGGTAGCCACCTTGCAGGAGTTGAAACAACTGCAGGACATGGAGCAGAAAACTCGGCGGGAGTTGGCCAGACGGGGATGGGTGGCGCGGCATAAGTTCAGCGATATCCAGTCCAAGGCGCCGGCTATGCAGCGTTTGATTCATGATGCCAATCGCCTGGCCGGTTTTGATGCTACTGTACTGGTGCTCGGCGAAACAGGAGTGGGCAAAGAATATTTTGCTCATGCCATCCACAACGCCAGTCGCCGGAAGAACGGGCCATTTGTCGCGGTAAATTGCGCTTCTATTCCAGAAAACATTTTGGAAAGCGAACTGTTCGGTTATGCCGAAGGAGCATTTACCGGTGCCAAACGGGGCGGAAAGATGGGGCTATTCGAGCAGGCGCACGGCGGCACGATATTCCTGGACGAAATCGGCGAAATGGTTGCCCAGTGCCAGGCCAGGTTGTTGCGCGTATTGCAGGAACATGAGGTTTATCGTTTGGGTGATGACCGTACCATTCCGGTGGACATCAGGGTGATTGCGGCAACAAACCGCGATTTATGGAGTACGGTGCAGGAGAAAAAGTTTCGTGAGGACCTCTATTATCGTTTGGAAGTCCTAACCATCGAAGTGCCGCCTCTGCGTGAGCGGAAGGTGGATATTGAGGTGTTTGTGGGGCAGTTTATCCAAAAATTCAACCGACAGTACCGTACCGACGTGAAAGCTATTTCTCTGGATGGACTGGCTTTATTGCAGCAATACGATTGGCCGGGTAATATCCGGGAATTGCAGAATATCGTGGGACGTTTGGTCGCGTTGGCAGGCGCCCCAGAAATCACGGCGGTCGATGTGTCGCGGTGTCTGAAAAACCGCCTGTCAGCCCCAAATACACTAGAGGAAGGATTTCAAGCTGCGGAGGCGGCTGTGATCCGGCAGGCGCTGGAAAAAGCAGGCGGGAACAAGCAGCAGGCCGCCGAATTGCTGGGAATTTGTCGTTCGACTCTATGGCGAAAGCTCAAACAGGCAGAGCGTAATTGATTCCTTTTGCGCTATTACCTCTTGCCGTTGTTAAACTGGCAAAATAAAATGTTGCATTTATAAAACAACGATGTCGCATTATTTGAACATGTAGCTCGCTTGCCAGGACGCTAAGCTAGTCGCATGTTCATTTTTTGACTTGTCTGGCAGGCAGTATACACAAGGTTGTCGAGGGTTTGTCCGTGAACTTTTTGTTTGCTTATGGTGCAATTGCATTGTTGGCATGAAATTTGCGGTTATTCTGTTAAGAGAAGATGATGCAATGAACGTGATATTTACATGCTGATTGTATTGATCTGATTATCTTTGTGAAAGAAGGGGGGGACGCGGTAGTTATAGTGTAAACAGTAGTCAGAAAGCCGCCGGGATGAGATAACTGAGCGGCTACGGGTGAATCCTAGAGACGGATCGGTGCAAAATTACGTCGTTTTGGCCGCATGGTGTGGCGTGACACCGAACCAGTCATTTTAGAAGGAGGACAAAATATGGATGTTTCGATTCTCTCGCTGATTGCCTTGGTCCTTGCTCTGATTATTGCTTGTGTCTCACCTAAAAATGTTGGTGTCTTGGCTATCGCCTTTGCGTTTATTGTCGGTCAGATCGGGAATGTTCCGACTGCGAAGATTATCGGTGGGTTCCCGCTTTCACTTTTTATGACCCTCGCCGGTACGACGTACTTGTTCGGTATCGCTATCGCCAATGGGACGATCGACAAGTTTACCAAGTACTCGGTTAAGGCTGTAAGGGGCAGCGTAGGCATACTGCCGATTGTCCTTTTCTTTGTAGCCTTTTTGCTGTCAGCGCTTGGGCCGGGTCATACCGCCATCTTGGCGTTGATTTCAGCTCCCTGTTTGCTGCTGGCGGAAGAAGTCGGCATCCCGGTGTTTGTCATGGCCATGATGATCGGGAACGGGGCCCAAGCGGCGGCCATGTCGCCCATCACCCCGGCAGGGGTCATTGCTAACAGCTTGGCCGCCAAAATTGGCTATACAGGGATAACCTGGCACTTGTTCTGGAATACCTTTCTCGGTCACGCTGTCGTCGGTTTTTCCGCTTACTGCCTGTTCGGTGGTCTGCGGCTATGGAAAAAGCAGGACCCGGAAGCCGCGGCTGCTGTCAAACGGATTCTTGACGTTCCGGTTGAGCCGTTCAACTATCAGCAGAAGATTACTATGGTCGGAGTACTTGTGTTAATGGTCTGCGCTTTGATCTTTAAGAGTGATGTGGGCCTTACCGCCTTCACCATTGGCGCCGGTCTCACCTTGCTGAATGCAGCCGATGAAGGCAAAGCCATTAAAGCAATGCCTTGGCCAACTATTCTACTAATTTGCGGCGTAACCGTCCTCATCGGTCTGATGCAGAATGTGGGCGGAATGGCGTTGTTCGCCGGCTTTATCGCCAAAGTCTCGACGCCTGATACCGCCACTCTGGTGGTCGGTTCGGTGGCCTCGCTGATTTCGGTATATGCAAGTACATCTGGTGTCATCATGCCGGCGTTTATACCGATGATCCCTGATCTGCTGGCGAAAATGGGTGGCGGCGACGGTCTGGCATTAGTGTATACCGTTGTTTTGGCCGGCCATATCGTCGATTTGAGTTCACTGTCGCCGTCAGGAGCATTGCTCTTCGGCGGGGCGGGACCAAAAACTGATAAAACTAAGTTTTTCCGGCAACTATTGGCCTGGGGGTTTGCGATGGTCATCGTAGGATCAGTTATCTCTTGGCTGTTCTTTACGGTGCTGAAAATTTGATTTTTGGTGCTATGCTGATGAGGGAGGATGATATGATTGCGTCAACCGACAATACCCCTCGTTTTAATCGCCTTGCTGATGCTTACTATGGTGGTGGCTGGCTGCGGCAAGAGCCCGGCGGCAACCCAGAATGCGGAGGGTAAACAAGTGACAATCGAAGTGTTTCACGCCGATTCGCTGGCTGGCCCGATGGGCCAACTCAAAAAGGCGTTTGAGGCCAAGAACCCCAGTGTTATGATAAATCTCACATCCGGGCCTTCCAAGCTTTTGGCTGAGCGTATCTTCAAAGGGGACACCTGCGACGTATTCGCACCCTCGGACCCCGCGGTGATCAAAGACATGATGGCCAAGAAGATTGGCGACAAGCCAGCCGCCGTATGGTCTGTCACCTTCTCAGCCAATGAGATGGTTGTTATCGTAAAAAAGGGGAATCCGATGGCGATCAAACAGATGGTCGACCTGGCGAAAGATGGGGTTCGAGTCGTCCGAGTTACCGGTGAAAAAGACATGGCCACTTTTCGCACCCTGGATTTCATAAAAAATGCGACTGCTGCAGAAGGAAAGGCCGATTTGGGACTAAAGATTATCGATGGGACAGCGGTTAAGGCCGGGACCATTCCCGAGGCTGTCCAAGCCTTGAAAGACGGCAAAGCCGACGCTGGAGTGGTCTATTTATCAGCAGCGGTTGCGGCCGGAGACGCAGTGGAAATAGTCAATTTCCCGGCTGCCGTTAACTTGAGCGAACTCATCCGCAACGCGGTCACCGTACCAGGAACCGCCAAAAATGCGGAGGTGGCCAATGGTTTTATCAAATTCATTTTATCGGCAGAGGGGCAGCAAATATTGAAAAAGACGGGTCAACCCCCGATCGTTCCAGCACTGCACGAGGGAAGCGTGCCGCAAGGCCTTCTCCCATAGTCACCCAATAAACAGAACCCTAGCTCATGTCGGGTTAGCGATAATGATTTAAAGGAGGCAATATTTTGGTTAAGAACCTACCTGTTGTTCCGTCGGCTAAAGCCGGCAGTATGGCCGATGCGCCGTCAGGAATCGTGTGGCGAGAACAGCACCCGGCTATCGGTGCCAAATGCAACCAATGCCTGGTTTGCACTTTATTTTGTCCGGAAGGCGCTCTATTGCAAGAAGCTGGCAAGGTGATTGTTGCCTTGAAATTATGCAACGGCTGTGGCACTTGTGCGGTCCAGTGTCCGCAAAAGGCCATTGTCATGGAACCCGAATTCGAGGGTGATCGCGGCGTCTTTCCCCTTAAGGAGGCGAAGAAATGAGTTTGACTCTGTTAACAGGCAGTGAGGCTGCCGCTTATGGCGCCAAACTAGCCCAAATTGAAGTTTTGGCCTATTATCCGATTACGCCGGCCTTCCCGGCGATGGAAACCATCAGCAAATTTATCGAAGACGGTGAACTCAATACGCGCTTCGTGCGGGTAGAATGTGACCATAGCGCCTTGGCAGCTGCTCTTGGGGCGTCACTAGCCGGCAGTAGAACCTTTACTGTTACCAACTCTCAGGGACTCCTTTATATGACTGAAGTGGTGTACCATACGGCTGGAATGCGTCAACCGGTAGTCATGGCGGTTGCCAATCGGGCCCTGTCCGCACCGCACAGCCGTTTTCCGGAGCATGGCGACGCCATTTCACAGGACGCCAGCGGTTGGATTCAGCTCTTCTGTGAGAACAACCAGGAAGTACTGGACACCACCCTGCAGGCCTTTAAGGTGGCTGAGGCTTGCCGACTTCCCGCCATGGTCAATTACGAGGGCTACATTCAGTCCCACACCCAGGAAGAAGTCGATGTTCCAGACCAAGCCAAGGTAAATGCCTTTCTGCCGTTCAAACGGGTGGTATCCCTGGATATCAACAATCCACAAGGGCTAAATACCGTAACCAGCCCCGAATTTTATATGGACTATAAATATCGTCAGAATGAGGCCTTGGAGCACGCTCTTGACCTGATCAACGATGTAGCCGGTGAATTCGGCCGTACCTTTGGGCGCGACTGGTCCGGGGTGATCGAAGGCTATCGAATGGATGATGCCGAGCACGCTTTAGTGGCAATGGGATCGGCGGTCAGTGATGCCCGCATTGTAATTGACGCTCTTCGCGCCGAAGGAAAAAAAGTTGGACTGGTCAAAGTGCGGTCCTTCCGCCCGTTCCCCACTGCTGCTCTGCGCGCCATGCTGAAAAATGTTGAATTGGTGACGGTGCTGGACAAGAACATTGTTTTTGGTGCCGGCGGTGCTCTCGGCAATGAAACCAAGTCGGCGCTGTATGGCGTTTCCTCGGTTCCAGTGAAAAATTTTATCGTCGGTTTGGGCGGCCGCGACGTTGGGCCGGCAGAAATCCGGCAGGTCATGAGCCTGTCGGAGGAGCGGGCGACGCAAGATACAGCATATGAATGGTTCGGATTATAAGGAGGAAGGCTTGTGACGCTGAATATTAAAGATTTACCGCAACAAGATTTATTCGGACCAGGTAACGCCGCGTGCCGGGGCTGCGGAGCCGCGATCGCTGGCCGGCAGGCCATGAAAGCCCTCGGATCGCGGACGATTGTTACCATTCCGGCATCTTGTATGGCCACACTGAGTGGCAACAATCAAAGGACCGCCTGGAACATTCCCTTTTATCACACCTTGTTTGAGATCGCTCCGGCGGTTTCGGCCGGGATCCGCGCTTCGCTGGATGCACAGGGTATCAAAGATGTCAACGTCGTGTCCTGGGCTGGTGATGCTGGTACGGCCGACATCGGATTTCAGTCTCTGTCTGGTGCAGCAGAACGTGACGACAAAATTATTCACGTCTGTTATGACAACGAAATGTATATGAACACCGGTGGCCAAACCGGCAGCCAGACGCCGATGTATGCCATGACCAGCAATCAGAAGAAGGGGAAAGGGACCGGCAAGAAAGATATGCTGGCAATCATGGTGGCCCATGGTGTAGGCTATGTGGCCAGTGCGTCTATTTCCCATCCGCTGGATTTGATTGAAAAGTTCAAGAAAGCAGCTGCTCATGACGGATTTGCCTATATTCACATTCTCGCCCCGTGTTATCGCGGCTGGGAGATTCCAACCGACCAGTCGGTGGCGACTGCCGAAAGAGCGGTTGAGAGTGGCCTTTGGGAACTGTTTGAAGTGGTTGACGGCGTAAGAATCAGGACATACGAACCATCCTTTATCCCGGTCGCCGACTATCTTTCACCGCAAGGCAGGTTCAAGAAGCTCACTCCTGAGCAGATCCAAGGCGTGCAAGACGCGGTGAACGGCTATTACGGACGCAGGGAGGCGAAACAATAATGCGGGAAATTCGTTTGCACGGCCGTTTTGGCCAGCCCTTCGGCAAATTGGCTACAGCCATCGGAAAGTATGCCATGGCTCAAGGGAAACATGCTCAAGTCTTCAACGCCTTCGCCGCTTTTCGTCCCGGTGGGCCCACTTATGCTGTGGTAAGAACAGACGCTGATCCCATCAGGATTCGATCATCTAATAACGTGACTCCAGATATTGTAGTGATCCTGGATAACAGCCTGTTTGCGGCAACCGACGTGACGAAGGGATTGAAACCTGGTGGTATAGTCATGGCCACGGGGGTCGATCAAACCGTGCTCGGTGACAAAGCCAAGGATTTCTCCTTTGTCGCACTTGACAGTTACTTGAAAGACCGAGCTCCTGGAGAGATAGAAGCCGGTCTGATCGCCTGTTTGGAAAGTCAGCACGCGTTTTAGATCCCAAAAACTGCGATACAAAAACGAGGCGCTGCGTTTGCAGCGCCTCGTTTTTTTGCTGTTGCCGGATAGGGCGGCTATTACTTCCTGGCAGTCTCAAAAAAAAGACAGGGTAAATACCCTGTCTTACTATGTATCATATTAGAGGAAAAGGACAATGGAAAAAATCGCTAAAGCGGCAAAAACAATGACTGAAAAACCAGATCGAAGAACCTCATTCATGTCCACAATGATCACTCCACTAAAATTGATTGTAGTCGTATTATTCTTTATAATCTAAAAAAATCCTTTATGTCAAACCGAAAAACGCTTATAATTTTATCTGCTTGTCCTGGTAGAAAAATCAATACTGTTCTGCAGCCACATGTGGACTAGTAATGCCAAAAGATATCATAGTAGTATATTGCAATGATCATGCGACTATCGTAGGTGTAATTTAATTATATATTACCACTATATAGGGGGAGGCATTTATGATTAGTACCAATATATTGTGGTAGTGGTATTGTTTTTTCACATGAGGTAAAAATATTGTAAACCTTACTGCCTCAAGGGAGGATTACAAGAAAACATGTTGAATTTGAAGAACCTACACATGATTTTTTAGGTCTAGGAGACGAAGATGCCTAATAACAAAACCCACTTACTTTTTGATACCAGTATTGGTATGACCAAACCGGTAACGATTGGCAATCAACATGAGGGCTGTCCGTTCTGCTCCAAAAATCTATTGGCAGGGATTATCGCTGAAGATGGGCCGATTCTGTTAGTTGTCAATAAGTATCCAGTCTTGCGGGATAGTTTTCAAACCGTTCTGATCGAGACAGACGATTGTCATTCGGAGATGTCTGTCTATCCGAAAGATCATTTATATCGAGTGTTTCGTTTCGGGATGGAACAATGGCAAAAACTTATCCAGAGTGGCCAATATGAATCAGTCATATTTTATAAAAACCATGGGCCGTATTCCGGTGGTACCATACACCACCCCCATATGCAGATCGTAGGCTTGAAGCATATCGATTATTCCCGCAATATCGTCCGAAAAAGCTTTGAGGGTGATGTTATTTGCCAGCAGGATGGGGTCGAATTGAATCTTGCCACCGAGCCCAGGATCGGTTTTATGGAATTTAACATCAAACTGGATGGACTGGGACATTTAAACCTGATGGCGGATTATATTCAGATGGTGGTTCATTACCTCCTCCACCACTTTCACAAAAGCTGCAACAGTTATAATCTGTTCTTTTATCAGCTTGATGGGAAGATATTTGCAAAGATCATGCCCCGCTTTGTGACTTCGCCGTTATATATCGGGTATTCGATTCCGCAAGTCTCAACCCGGGCGCAAGAAGTGCTCAAAGAGATCCGTTCCATCTATCTCAAACAATAATCACCGTTCAGTTGTTATGCGGTGTTTGTAATGATGGTGTTATAATTTTTAAAACCCAATAATTTTGTCTTCAGAATGAATACTGAAAAGCTAGAACTAAAAATTAGAGACAGGGACCACAAAAAGAGGGATATTTTTACCGACAGCGAAATAAATGCTAGCGGGCGCTTCCCGCTTTCTATTTTTTTAAATCAATTGCCTAGATCGAAAAACCAATTTGATGAGGGAGAAAAGTGGACGTAAAAACAATTAAAAAGTTAAAACTTTATGGTTTCAATAATCTGACCAAGACACTTAGTTTTAATATGTATGATATTTGTTATGCGAAAACAGTGCAACATCGGCAAGAATATATTTCCTATATTGACGAAGAGTACAATGCCGAGCGTCTTACAACGATCTTGACAGAAGTTGCTACGATGATCGGCGCCAATATATTGAATATCGCCCATCAAGACTATGAACCCCAAGGGGCCAGTGTGACAATGCTCATTTCGGAAGGAAAGATGAACGACGTTGCCGGTAAAGAGGAGAGCATTCTCGGACCAGCGGTCGCATCAGACGCGGTAGTCGCTCACCTGGACAAAAGTCATATTACTGTCCATACTTATCCCGAAAGCCATCCTGACAAAGGGATCAGTACCTTTCGGGCTGATATCGATGTGTCTACCTGTGGTGAGATTTCACCACTTAAGGCGTTGAACTATTTGATTAACAGTTTTAATTCCGATATCGTGATAGCCGATTACCGGGTTCGAGGCTTCACCCGCGACATAAACGGGAAAAAGTTTTATATCGATCATAAAATTAATTCGATTCAAAATTATATTTCCAAAGAATCGCGTGAGCTATACCAAATGATTGATGTCAATGTATATCAAGAAAATATTTTTCATACCAAAATGATTTTGAAAGAATTTGATCTGGATAATTACTTGTTTGGTACGGCGAAAAAAGAATTGTTGCCTGGGGAGAAGAAAAAGATCAAACAACGCTTAAAAAAAGAAATGGCAGAAATCTTTTATGGTAAAAATATACCCAAAGTATAGAACGGATATGCGATAAAATGCTTAAAAAAGACAATCGGCACTGGACCGGTTGTCTTTTTTGTCTGGGAATGAGCAGCGCTTGACGAGTGATTCTGTTTTTGTATTGGGCACTATCATGCACAAAATCACGCAATAAAATATTCGCGCAACGCGAATGGTATTTTGAGGCCTGAAACAGCGCAAGTCTATTGAGTGGCACGGAGTATGCATGTTTATATTGGTCATTCTGATCTCAAAGTAGTGATAGAGGGTTTTTGGGCCGACATCGGACAGTATATCTGCAAAGAGTTTGTTTTCGCGTAGTATTGAGGGAGGGACTCAAGATGGCGGGACAACTATTTTCAGTCACAATTTCCGTTTCACGCGGTTTTCCTGAATGGCAAATTGTTGATTGGATCGATGACTCGTTGATTGGTGTCGTCGAATATTGGACATATCAGACATTAGCTGTTGCCTATTATCCTAATAAAGAGCAGATTTATGGCCAAATACGAATCAAGCATTTTTACGGCGCAAGCGACAGGCTGGTGTTTGACTGCTTGTCTGCCCCTCCCGCAGGAATAAGGATAATTGAACTTTACAGAAGCGAAAGGGTAGACAATATCAATGGCATACCGCGTAAAATCAGTATTCCGGCTAACAATATCCATATTAAATGGTAAGTGGTAATATTGGGTGATGAAAATCCTGCGCATATGGGTGACAAGTGCGGCCGGCTTATGCTGGTCGCACTTGTGTGTGTGCCAGCTACGCTGGGATTTGAGTAGTGTTGAAGCCACATAAGGAAAGCGAAATTATGTCTGTTAAAGTAAGGGGATCGCAACTTTCAAGCAGGAATATGTCGAATAATGAAGAATGATGAAATAATGGAAAAGGCAGGCACCCAGTAGGCGATGGTTAGAGTTGATCTGGCCGGTCAGCGGAGGGACGGAAATGCATAAAACGCCAGCTTGCCAGAAAATGGACCAAATATGCGGAATACTCCCCCAAGAGCCAAATTGGTTGGAGTATATCGGCAGTGTACTGATTAAGGGTGATTTGGCAGGACGGATTGAATTTTGCAATCCGATTGGTCTGACCTTGTTTGGTTGCGGCAAAGAAGAATTGTTTGGGCAAAATATTTTTGCACGAATCATCCCTGGCTGGGCGGAGCCGGAAGATGCAATCCGCGATATTATCGCCGCCGAGCATGCTGGTGAGAAGGACTGGACGGGCAGGATTGAACCATATCAGCGAAAGGACGGCTCTCAGGTATGGGTTTCCTGGACCGCACGGCTGATGCCTGACGAACCGGGACATCCTGGCGGTATCTTATTTACAGGTCATGATGTCACTGTTTCTAAGAAGACGGAAACTACCTTGCGGGACAGTGAGTCAAGATTTCGGTTGCTTTATGAAAATACGCCTGTTGGCTATCAGTTATTGAACGAAGAGGGCTTTTTTGTTGAAGTCAACCAAGTTTGGCTGGATAACCTGGGGTATTCGCGTGGTGAGGTCATTGGGCGTTGGTTTGGCGATTTTCTTCCTCCTCAGTATGTAGAGATTTTTCGCCACAATCTGCCGCTCTTCTTAGATACAGGAGAAATGCACGATGTCCAGTTTGAGATGGTTCATAAAGACGGATCGAATATCACTGTCGCGTTTGAGGGCAAGGTCGGCTTCGACGACCAGGGTCTTTCTCGCCGGCTCTATTGCGTTTTTCAGGATATAACCGAACAGCGGTGGCTGCAAGCGGCTTTGACGGCAAGTGAAAAAAGATTCCGCCATATGGTAAAACATGCTCCAGTTGGCATCGTTGAAACCGATACTGACGGAAACTATATCCTTGTTAACGAATATTGGTGTAATCTATCAGGTTTCGGTATTAGGCAGGCCAGCGCAAAGGGGTGGCTTGCCGCGGTGCATCCGGATGACCGCCAAAAAGTCTGGCGGCAATGGTCAAAAGCCATTCAACATGGGAGTGGATTTTCCCGTGAATATCGTTTTCTCCGCTGGGATGGCAGTGTGAGATGGGTGTCAAGCCTGCTGATTTATCTGCGCAATGATTTCGGTAAAGTCAACGGGTGTATTTGTACAGTGGTTGATATTACTGAAAGGTATCAGCGGGAGGAGGAACTGGGAGAGAGTGAAGCACGTTATCGGGCGTTGATCGAACAAGCTTCCGATGCGGTCGCACTCTATAATCCAGAAACCGGGCAATATGTCGAGGCCAACAAACGCTTTTATCAAATGACTGGATATACGCAGGATGATTTGGGACAACTCAGCATATATGAGTTGATTGCCGAGCCCGAGGAGTCGGTAGACCGATCACTTTCCGAACTTCTCGATAAGGGAATTTCGACAATTGATCTTAGGCGATTACATCACAGGGACGGCAGTATCATTATCACTGAACGTTCCGCAGCCGCTGTGCAGTATCGAGGCAAGCAGCTATTTATGGTCACCTATCGTGATGTAACTGAGCAGCGCCGGCTAGAAGATGAATTGAGACGAGAAGTGGCTTTTGCCGCAAAAGTACAACGGCAGCTGTTGCCGGTCAATGCTTTGGGACGGTATGAGACTATATCGACGATTTATGAACCGCATCGCCTGGCCAGTGGCGACTTTTTCAACTATATGTGGAATAAAACCGGATCAGTATTAAGAGGGTATATTGCTGACTCCACCGGTCATGGTATTGGGACAGCCCTGCAAACGGCGGCCTTAAATGTGCTGATGCAAGGGTATATGGAGAAGGGGCTGGCACCGCAGGAAGTCTTGCGACAGCTGAATCTGGAGGCGGGAAGATATTTCTCCGACGTTTCCTTTGCCGCAGTGTTGTATTTCGAATTCGACTACATAAAGCGCCGTTTGACATATGTGTCAGGTGGGATCAATTATTTCTTGGCATCCTCCCGTCATTTGAACGGGGTGGTCAAGGTGTCCGGACCGCTTATCGGGGTTAGTACTAAATCGGTGTTTGTGGCACACACGGTTTCGATTCAGCAGGGTGATACCTTCTATTTTATGACTGATGGTCTTTTTGAGCTATTACCGCGGGCAGGATTGAACAATCTCCATGACCTTGAGCAATCAGAAAAAATGTTGCGACAATTAGCAATATCGCCTGAACGCTGGGATGATGCTTCGGCATTATGTCTTCAGATCACTGACTCGATCCGCTGGCCGCAACGGTTTCATTTTGCGAAAAAAGAAGAGTATGAACAACTAAGAAAAAGAATCGCCGAGCTTCTTTGCGAAGCCGATTTTAAAACCGGTAAATTACTGGAAGTAGCCTTAAATGAGGCAGTGAATAACGCGTTGGAGCATGGCTCTGGCGAAATTACGTTACATATTAATGTGTTATTAGGCAAGAAACTGGTAATCCGGGTAAAAGACTGCGGGTCTGGCTTTACGGTAAACAGAAAATTGGAGGGGGGGGGCGAAGAAGGAGCCCAATTGAAGCTGCCGTCGATAAACCAGGAAAGAGGACGCGGCATCTATATTATGCGCGGACTTACTGATGCATTGTACTATAACCGCTCCGGCAATGAAATTCTAATGATGAAGCGGATCAAAGTACAGACATAGTATGATGCTTGCTGCTTATAAATATTGCTGCAGTTTGTTTCCCAGACTGTAAGGAGGGTACTATGAAATACAAAGCGGAAGAAGCAGATGAAGTTATAAAAATTAAACTGTCCGGCAATATATACAGCGATGAAGCTGCCCATTTGCGGGAAACTATTATGAAGTATATTGATCAGGGCAAGCGCCAATTTGAATTTGATTTTAGTGAAGTGATGTATGTTGACAGTTCGGGACTGGGCGTTTTGATTGCGGTTCACAAAAGGTTGAGTACTGACGGTGGGGAAGTCCGGATCAATGGACTTCAGGGCGTGGTCAAAGAAGTCTTTGAGCTGACTCAGTTGGATAAAGTATTTACTATTGGATGAGCTGCCATTTCAATGCTTTGATGCTGGATTTCTTTGCTGACTTTATGTTGTTGCATGATTGGGAGGGACTCCAATGAAGATCCTCGTTGCCGAGGACGACTATTACAGCCGAACCAATTTAGTAAGCTTTATTCGTGAATTGGGGTATGACGTAAGCGGTGCCAGTAACGGCTTGGAAGCCATCGAAGCGATTGAGCGAGAAGAATATGGCATCGTATTTAGCGACATCAAAATGCCAGGATTAGATGGAATCGAGCTGCTCAAAAAGGTCAAGAATTCGCGCAAAGGATATTTTACCGAGGTTGTGCTGTTTACCGGTTTTTCCGAAGTAGATACAGCCATATCAGCCTTGCACTGGGGTGCATTCGATTATCTTGCTAAGCCAGTATCGCTGAAAGAAATAAAAAAAATTATTGAAAAGGTCACCGCATATCAAGATTTCTTAAATGAACAGCGAGGAATTTTGAAACATCGGATCGCAGATCAGTCTTTGCCTGAAAACAATAGGCAAAGGCTGAAAACCCAGTTGGCGAAGCATGTTTCCGGTGGCGAATTCTATACCGGCTCTGAGGGTCTCAAATCAATTGTCGATTATGCTTATCGCCTTCATTTCAATCGCAATATACCGGTTCTGATCGAGGGTGAAACCGGAACCGGAAAAGAATTGATTGCTCGTTTGATCCACTTTGGGCCGCTTGAGGATACAAGACCTTTTGTGGATATTAATTGTGCGGCAATTACGACCAGCTTATTTGAAAGTGAGCTGTTCGGCTATGAACCTGGTGCCTTTACCGGCGGATTGACAAAAGGTCAAAAGGGAAAGCTTGATGCCGCACAAAGCGGGACGCTATTTCTCGACGAAATCGGCGACCTTGCTCCGGAATTACAAGGGAAATTGCTGAGGGTACTCCAAGAAAAAGAGTTTTATCGGGTTGGAGGCACAACAAAAACCCAGTCTGATATCCGCTTAATTTGCGCCACTAACCGAAACTTGACGAAAGCAGTGGAAACAGGCAATTTCCGTGGCGATTTGTTTTTCCGCCTGAATGTTGGTTACATATTTTTGCCGCCGTTGCGGGAGCGAAAGGAAGACATCATCCCGCTGGCGCAAAAATTCATCACCGAATTTTCGGTTCGCACCAAACGGGATATTCCGAGTCTTTCCAGCGAAGCGCAGGCCGTGTTGAAAGGCTATCATTGGCCAGGAAATGTGCGCGAGTTGAGAAACCTGATAGAATATACTTTGTTCATGTTTCGCACAGACAAGATTTTGGCCGAGCATCTGACCAAAATCCCTAATCTACCGCCAAAGGAACTATTGCCACAGATGAATTTGCCGGAGGAAAACCTCTCGGACAAAGCGTTTTCCCTTGATCGTCACATTCAAGATATTATCGCCGATGTGATGAAAAAGTATGACGGCAATAAGACTGAGGTGGCAAAATACCTGGGAATATCGCGGACGACCCTTTACACGCATCTTAAACATATGACTGGTAAGTGATCAGAAAATACATAGCAGCAAAAAGCAATACTTCGCCGAAAAGCGGAGTATTGCTTTTTTTGTGCTCAGTGCGGGAAACTGTGCACAATATCAAACAATGGCCTCCTTTTTGGGGTTGGAGCGAATAGCTCTCAAGTCCCAGAATCAGTGCGTAACAGCATTTGGCATAAAAGTTGCAACAATAATCGACAATAAGCGATAAAATTATGGGGCTTGATCGGGGGAGAATGTCACGATGACCATGATATCCAGAGTAGAAGTGCCGACTCAGGAGAAGCATGTTTGCTGTGATCATGTCAGTTTAAAACACGCCTATGAGCAACTGCAGCAGGAAAATATGGGATTGATCAACGAGATTGCGGAATACCGAAAAGCCGAAACAGAAATTCGGCTGATAAATAACGATCTTGAAGCAAGAGTGCGGGAACGCACAGGTCAATTGGAACGGGTTAGCGTCCTCTTGGCCGGGGAGGCCGCGGAGCGCAGACAGGTGGATGATTTGATTCGCCGCAGCAAAGAGCGGCTGCAGCTATTGCTGGACTCAACCGGTGAAGCAATTTACGGGGTTGATTTGCATGGCAATTGCACCTTGTGTAATAAGGAGTGTGCGCGGCTCCTGGGCTATAAACATCCGCGAGAGTTAATTGGCAAGACGATGTACGATCATTTTCACCATGTGCGTAAGGGCGGGAGTGCCGTAAAGCCGGAAGACTGGTCAGTTTTGCAGTCGATTCGCCTAGGGGAAAAACGTATTATTGAGGATGCGTTGTGGCGGGCCGACGGAACCAGTTTCCCGGCCGAATGCCGTTCTTATCCGCAGTTTAGGGATGGTGCCATTATCGGTGGGGTAATGGTTTTTGTCGATGTCTCTGACCGGCGACAGACCGAGGCCCAAATCAAAGAAGGTCATGAAAGACTCAGCATATTGTACGACGTTTATAAAAAGACAACAAAACAATTGGATTTGAATGTTCTTATTGAAGAAACCATTGATGCATTACGCGTTCACTCCAAAGTGGACGGCTTGGGCTTTTTTATTGTCAACGACCAAGATGTGATTTTAAAATCATCGTTCGGGTTGTCCCAAGAAGTCGTACAACGACTTGGTAAAAGACGCATTGGCGATGGGCTAGTCGGCCTCGCTGTTTTGACAGGAGAACCCCAATTTTTAAAAACCATGAATTTCCCCCAAGGCAGAATAAAAGATGCATATTGGGCGGACGGATTCACTGATGTCGGCAGTTATCCCCTGATGGCAGGCAGCACCACCATTGCCGCAATCAACATTTACAACAAAAATGACCGGTCAATTGACGAACGGGATCATGAATTGGTGATGGCAGTCTGCAACCAATTGGCGACAGTTCTGAAAAACGTACAGTTATTTATATCGCTCAACACGGAGCTGGCTGAACGTCGTCGGGCTGAGGAAGAGATGCGCAAAGCCAAAGAAGAAGCCGAGAGCGCCAACGCGGCGAAAAGTTTGTTTCTGGCCAATATGAGTCATGAAATTCGGACACCGATGAATGGGATCATCGGGATGACCGACCTGACGCTGATGACTGATCTGACAGAAGAGCAGCGAGAATATCTTGAAATCGTGAAAACGTCAACTCGGGCACTGCTCAGGGTTTTGAATGATATTTTGGACTATTCGAAGATTGAGGCTGGCAAGCTAAGTATCGCAAAAGGGCCGTTTATGATGGCAAAGGTAGCGAATGATGTTGTCACTTTGTTTGATATTGCCGCACGGCAAAAAGGTTTGCCGATTCAGATCATCATGGGCCCGGAAATCCCCCAGGTCCTGAACGGCGATTCCCTGCGTCTCAGGCAGGTACTTTCAAATCTCTTAGGTAATGCGGTGAAATTCACTACAAAAGGTGAAATCACCCTTCATATCACTTCTGAAGAAATAGCAGGCAGAAAACATCGTTTGACTTTTCGTGTAACAGACTCGGGTATTGGAATCCCCCCCGACAAGCTGGACAAGTTATTTCAAAGCTTTAGTCAGCTGGACGATTCCAGTACCAGGCAATATGGCGGCGCGGGGTTGGGGCTCGCAATATCTCAAAAACTCATTGAAATGATGGATGGGGAGATCTGGGTGGAAAGTATAGAGGGCGTGGGCAGCACGTTTTCGTTTACAGCGGAGTTTGATGTAGCTGACAGACAGCTACTTGATGGCGTCGAAGGTTAAAAGCGGCATAAACATTTGGACAATTTTTTAAAGAGGTGTATTACGAGGATGAAAAAAGTACTCATTGTAGATGATGCAGCGTTTATGCGTATGACCCTGAAAATGATGTTGGAACGAAACGGCTTCGAAGTGGTCGACGTCGCCGAGAATGGGGCGGTGGGGGTGCAAAAGTTCACAGAACTTCGACCTGACATTGTCACAATGGATATTACTATGCCGGAGATGGATGGCATAACTGCTTTGAAAAAAATAAAGGCAATCGATAAAAATGCCTGTGTGGTGATGGTCAGTGCGATGGGACAGGAGGCCATGGTCAGGGAAGCGGTCCTGTCCGGCGCCAAAGGGTTCATTATCAAACCTTTTGTGGAAGAAACCATCGTGAAAGGATTGAAGTAATAGGCGCCACTGGGAGATTGTCAGGAAGGGAGGTTGGTTTATGGCCAGTGATATCAATAGAGAACCAATGCTGGAAATGTTCCTGTTTGAAACAAATCAATTGATAGAACAGCTAGAAGAAATCATCATCCGCTGCGAAAAAGTGAAAAGACTTGAGCCCAATGATGTAAATGAAATATTCAGGATTATGCATACCATCAAGGGATCTGCCGCAATGATGATGTTTAACCAGATTTCATTGCAGGCTCACGCTATCGAAGATCTGTTTTTTTTCATCCGCGAAAAAAAAGATGCCAAGTTTGATTTTAATGAACTCTCCGATTTGGTGCTTTCTGGTATTGATTTTGTTAAGGCAGAAATCAACAAAATCGAAAATGGTGATGAGGCCAATGGCTTGGCCGATAATCTGATCGCCAAAATTAAAGAGTTCTTGGAGCAATTGAAGACTGTTAATGACGGTGAGGTTGTCACAGAAAACACCAGGGAAGAAAAGACACCCAAATACTATATCAGCCGCTATGAGACCATTGTGGAAAAGCCTGAAACGAAATATCAGGTGCAGCTGTTCTTTGATGATGACTGCCAAATGGAAAATATACGCGCCTATACGGTTGTTCACAACTTGGAAGAGGTAACAAGCGAGATTCACTATCTACCCGCTGATATTCTCGACAACAACGATAGCGCGGGCCTAATCAAGGCAGATGGCTTTTTGATCTGCTTCAGCTCTGATAAAAACCAGGAAGAAATTGAAACCATTTTGAATCAGACGATGTTTATGCGGCAGCTGGAAATCAATGTCGTCGAAGAATACCCCTGTGAAATCAAAGCGATGATTAAACCGAAGAATATCGTGCTGTGCGACGAAGAAGATGATTGGGAACCAAAGCAGCCGGCAACCGCAGTCGGGCTTCCCGACTGCATCAGCGGCGAGGAGGTTGCCACCGGACCGGCCAAGCAACAAAGCATTATCAGCGTGAATGTTGTCAAATTGGACATGTTGATGGATCTGGTGGGCGAAATCGTTATTTCCGAAGCAATGGTAACCCGTAATCCAGATTTGGCAGGACTTAATTTGGACAGTTTCAGCAAAGCGGCCAGGCAGCTTCGGAAATTGACCACCGAACTGCAGGATATTGTGATGTCAATCCGGATGGTACCAATCGCCATGGCTTTTCAGAAAATGAATCGGATTGTGCGGGATATGAGCCGAAGGCTTGAAAAGGAAGTCGAGCTCGAAATTATTGGCGAGACAACGGAAGTTGATAAGAATATCATCGACCAACTCTCCGATCCATTGATGCATTTAATCCGCAACGCAATGGACCACGGACTGGAAACCAAGGAAGGCAGGCTCCAGGCCGGCAAGACAAAGAAGGGTAAGGTGACGCTTGAGGCCCGCAATGTGGGCGGCGATGTCTGGATCAGTGTTAAGGACGACGGCAAGGGGCTTGATCGGGACAAACTTTTGGCGAAAGCCAAGGAACAGGGGTTGGTCACTAAACCTGACAATGAACTGTCTGACAAAGAAATATTTTCTTTTATCCTGATGCCGGGTTTTTCCACCAAAGATAAAGTAACTGAGTTTTCCGGGCGGGGCGTTGGGATGGACGTGGTGCGGAAAAACATTGAAAAGGTCGGCGGCAGCATAACCATCGAGAGCATTCTTGGGCAGGGGACGGAGATATTGATCAAAATCCCGTTGACGCTGGCGATTATCGACGGGATGGAGATCGGTGTCGGCAAGTCAAAGTACACCATACCGACAACGTCGATCCGTGAATCCTTCAAGCTCAGTCAGGAGCATGTGATCGCCGATTCGGACGGCAATGAAATGATTATGGTAAGGGGACAGTGTTATCCGGTGATCCGCGTGCACAAGCTTTTCAAGATACAGACCGACATTACCGCGATTGGTGAAGGTATTATTGTGATGATCGAAAGTGAGGCCAAGTCAGCCTGTCTTTTCGCCGATAAGCTACTGGGTGAGCAGCAGGTGGTGGTCAAGGCGTTGCCGACGTATATGAAAAGGGTCCAGGGAATTGCCGGCTGCACCATACTGGGAGACGGCAACATCAGTCTGATTCTGGATGTCGACGGCATTATGGAAAACAAAATGTAGCGCAAAGGATGGTGGAATACATGGCGGTGGCATCAGTGGATATCGAAGAAATTGCCGAGGATACGCAAAAAGGAAGATTTCTTACATTCTCAGTGGGAAAGGAGGACTATGGGATTGAAATCCAGTTCGTAACAGAAATCATCGGCATCCAGGACATAACCGAAGTGCCGGAACTCCCGGACTACGTCAAAGGCATAATCAATCTTCGTGGCAAGATCATCCCAGTGATGGATGTGCGGATTCGCTTCAAGAAAGAAGCGATAGCCTATAACGACCGGACATGCATCATCGTGATCGATATTAGGGATATTTCCATCGGGCTGATTGTCGACAAGGTCTGTGAAGTATTGACCATCGCTGATGAAAATGTCGTACCGCCTCCGGATATTAAAACCGGTTTTCACAACCGTTATGTTAAAGGGATCGGCAAAGTCGGCAGCCAGGTGGAGCTTCTCCTGGACTGTGATAAACTGCTCAACGATGACGAAATTGATGTCTTAAGCGCGGACTACAAAAATTAGAGAAAGTGTGGGAGGAAACATTATGCGATGGTTTTATGACCTTAAAATCATGACCAGGCTGCTGATCGGTTTTGTGGTAGTAGCAGCCCTGGCAGGAGTGGTCGGCTATGTAGGTATTAAAAACATCCACGCAATCGACGACAGTGATACAATTTTGTACGAGAAAAACACAGTTCCGATTGCACTACTCCAGGACATTACCGAAGGCTTTCAGCGGGCTCGCTACAACGTTCTTGAAATGGCGATAGCGGATTCCCCTGAAAAGCGCGACGCAGCAGTGAAAAAACTTGTCGTTCGCAGAGATGAGATTACTAAAGCTTCGTCAGAATATGAGAAATTGATACTATCTCCCGAAATGAAACAGGCATTTGCTGACTACATGGCAGCCAGAAAGAATTACGTGGCTCTCGTACAAGATCCGGTCATCGCGTTGACCGCTGCCGGGCGGAACGCCGAGGCGCTGCAACTGATAAACACTGTAGGTGAGAATGCGAGAACGCTTTACCAAGATGCCATAGAAAAAATGATCACAATGAAGTTGGCTGACGCAAAAAAACGGTCAGATGAGAATGCCGCTCAAGCCAGCGCTGCTTCCAGAAATATGATGATTGTCATCGCGATGGCCTTCCTGCTAGCCATACTTCTTGGATGGTTCATCGCTCGCAGTGTCAGCAACCCGGTGAACAAAATGATGACCGCAGCCGAGCGGCTGGCATTGGGTGATGTGCATGCAACTATCGATATCAGCACCCGCGACGAGGTCGGCAATCTGGCCCGGGCTCTCCAGTCAGTGGTGGCCAATATCAATAACGCCGCCAACGCGTCAGAGCGAATTGCCAAGGGGGACTTGACGATCAGGCTGAAAGAACTGTCTGACAAGGATACACTCAGCAAGAGCATGAATACCTGCATCGACAATATCAAAACACTGATCGCTGACGCTGAGATGCTGGCTGTAGCAGCGGTAGGCGGCAAGCTGGATACCCGTGCCGACGCCTCCAAGCATGACGGTGATTTCCGCAAAATTGTGGAAGGGGTCAACCAGACGCTGGATGCAGTCATCGGACCGCTCAATGTAGCGGCCGAATACGTCGACCGGATTTCCAAGGGAGATATCCCGCCGAAGATTACCGACAACTACAACGGCGATTTCAACGAAATCAAGAACAATCTGAACAATTGTATCGATAATATCAATGCGCTTGTTACCGATGCAGCACTGCTGGCCAAGGCGGCAGTGGAAGGACAACTGGAGACTCGGGCTGACGCTTCCAAACATGACGGTGACTTCCGGAAGATAGTGGAAGGGGTCAATCAAACGCTAGATGCGGTTATTGGGCCACTCAACGTGACAGCCGAGTATGTGGAGCGGATTTCTAAAGGCGACATCCCGCCGAAGATCACCGACCACTACAATGGCGATTTTAACGAAATCAAGAATAACCTGAACAACTGCATCGATATCATGAACGGTCTGTTGAAAGAAACCGGTGAACTGATCGAAGCCACCAAAGACGGAAAGCTGGACCGGAGGGGCAACGCAGCTGCCTTTGCCGGCGGCTGGGGCCAACTGGTGGATGGTGTCAACCA
>JARLHX010000417.1 GCA_031292035.1 Negativicutes bacterium
CACTTTTGGCTATGAATAATTGATATCATGAGGTTTTTTAATTTTTTAGGGTTCTAGACCCTGCCCCGGCCCGCGCATGTTAAATTTGCCGCCCTGCCGCCCCTTGCCGCGCGGCGGTGGCTTCGGCTATAGGGCGAGCATCGGAGTGTAGCTCAGCCTGGTTAGAGTACTGTGTTCGGAACGCAGGGGCCGGAGGTTCGAATCCTCTCACTCCGACCATTTTCCATCCTTAAAAATTTTAAGAGTTATTAACTATTTGCAACCGACTCCTTTGCGGTTACGGTGGCAGGAATACTGCAAAACCGGAGGAAATAATGTCGGGTACCACTGTGGAAAATTTTCGGCGGGCGCGCAACGTCGTTATTGCGGCCTATTTGGGCTGGACGCTTGATGCGTTTGATTTTTTCATTCTGATTTTCACCTTCGATGATGTCGCCAAAACCTTCGGCGTCAGCCTGACATCTATCGGTTTTGCCATTACCCTGACTCTGGGCACCCGCGCCATCGGGGCGCTGATCTTTGGGCGGCTTGCCGATATTTATGGCCGCAAACCGATCCTGATGCTGGTCATTTTGCTTTATTCATTGTTCGAGGCCCTGAGCGGTTTTGCCTGGTCGTTCGCCTCATTCCTGGTCATCCGTACCTTGTTTGGCATCGCCATGGGCGGCGAATGGGGGGTGGGCAGCTCGCTCGCCATGGAAACCATTCCGGAGCGCTGGCGCGGCTGGGTCTCGGGCCTGCTGCAAGCCGGTTACCCCTCCGGCTATCTGCTCGCCACTCTGCTATTTGGCTTTGCTTACCAGTATGTGGGCTGGCGCGGGATGTTCTTTATCGGGGCAACACCCGCCTTGCTGATCTTCTTCATCAACAGCGCTGTGGAAGAAAGCCCGGCCTTTCAAAAAATCCATACCGGACCGCAGGTGTCTCTCATGCGGGTACTGCAGGGTAACGCCAAGCTGGTGGTTTACGGCGTGATCATGATGGCTGCGTTCAACTTCTTCTCACACGGCACCCAGGATATTTATCCCAAGCTGTTCCTGGCCAAACAAATGAAATTTGACCACGGCACCCTTACCGGCATTGTGGTGCTGTATAATATCGGAGCGATTCTGGGTGGCATCGCCTTCGGACAGTTGAGCCAGAAAATCGGCCGCCGTTTCGCTATTGGTCTGGCCTGCGCCATGTCGCTCTGCGTGGTATATTTCTGGTCACACGGTACGACACCACTTGCCATCGGCGCCGCCGCCTTCCTGATGCAGTTTGCCGTGCAAGGCGCCTGGGGCATTGTGCCAGCCCACCTCAATGAACTCTCACCCGCCGAAATCCGCGGGGTGTTCCCTGGGTTCGTCTATCAGCTCGGTAATTTCGTCGCTTCCTTCAACACGCCGATTCAAATCAGCATCGGTGTCGATCACGGCGGCGACTTCGGCTACGCCCTCATGCTGGTGGCCAGTACCGTTGCCGTGGTGCTTATCGTTCTAATGATCTTCGGCCCCGAACGGCGTAATTTCTGGTTGGGGGCGAAGAATGCGGTTTTGTTTATGTAAGGCAAGGGGCATGTCCCCCTTGGATCCCCGCCTAAGGCTAAGCCTTAGGAAGCCATTTTAAAGACCAAGAAAAGGGGCCGC
>JARLHX010000418.1 GCA_031292035.1 Negativicutes bacterium
GGCCGGCCCGGGCGCGCGCCCCGCCCCCGCCGGCAGAATACTTGGCCTATCAGTAGGGGATTACAACATGTATAACGATCAGAATACCTTCAGTATTCAAACCACAATAATATGTTAGATATCCAATACTATATAGTCCACATATAAATCCGTCATTTCTGTATAATACTAGATCCCATAACAATGGAATTCTTAGAAATATACTAAAGTGCATACCCCTGGTGCAATTAAGTGCCACTGATGGTATGGTGGACATTATATTCGTAATATACAACTGCCATTCCTGTAAAATATTACATCCAATATCAACGGGAATATGCATAAGATTCTGTCCTGCGTAATCAATGTATTACCATCAGCATGGTAAATAGTATTCTTACATTATACCAACTTACATACCCAGAGAATAGTACTGTGCATATTACATTTATTTTTCGCAGTATACTAAACTGCATATTATCAGTACGTTTAAGTGCCACCACTGGTATGGCCTACAATATCTTATGTATATACTGCAAAAAAATACAGCGTTTCCGTGTTCACTGATGTGTGAGGAGGCGGGCCCGCTCACAACCCTGCTGGACGGCGAATCGTGCATTCTGTGTGCATTTTTAAGGTGACCAACCTCCAACCCTGTTCGGAGCGCACCGCAGGCGCCAACCCTGGGCGAGGAGGCGAGCTTCGCACCGCCAACCCTCGCGGCGCCACCCCCCTTGGGGGTTTCGCCATAGGGAGACAATGCACCTTGTGGCAGCGGCTGCCAACCCAAGCACATAGAGGGGCCAGGGTTGCCGGCCAACATGCCCGCACGCACACACACAAGAATCGTTACCGCATGAGCAATATTTGGGGCAGCCGCAGACGGCTGCGTGCAAACTCACCGGCTCGCAGCAAGGGAATTTGTAAAAACAGGGACGGCAGGCCTGAGGCGTCGCGGCGCAACAGCGGCTCAGCCGCGGCGGCTGGGTCACGCTGAGGTTTCAATCACCGTCATGGATGCGGGGGGAGCGGGAAGGAGGGCCCGCAGTACCTTGGGTGAGGTGGCAGTGGATGCTGTGCTTGCGCGAGGCTGAGCGAGGGGGGTGAGGAGGGGCCAGCCGCGCCTGCCTTTGTCCACAATCACAAACACAATGATGTATCGTATAATGGAAGCGGCAACAGGCGAAACGAGGAGGGTCACACCCCCGAAGCGCGAATCCTCACACTAAGTCGATGTGAGGCGAATGCGAAAAGGGGCAAGCAGGGAGCGTGTGCACGCCAGCGCGCGCGCAAACACGTGTGCGCACCCATTGTATTGTGCTGGAGGGGACAGGATTGGGATTGCGGGGGTATGGGAGGGTGCACGGAGAATCGAGTCTCAATGTGTGACAGAATTCACGGAAGTCGGGGGCGCCGCCGGCGCACACACACAACCAGCCGAGTGCTTGTGTGTGTCTGTACACGTGTGTGTGAGTGTGAGCGTGTGTGTGCATGCTGCAGCGCCACGTACAGTAAGCCATTCCCTCACGTGGCCCATTTAAATAGGGAGTTGTCTGCGTGCCCCCACACCCGCGCACCCCCATGGCACAGTGGTGCAGTGCCCGCTGCAATTGCGCGCGCA
>JARLHX010000419.1 GCA_031292035.1 Negativicutes bacterium
CGCCACCAAATGGGCGCTTTGCCTTTGGGGCGTCGCTCTTTTCGTAGGCGCGATCGGAATTTGGGAAAAGCGCCTGGGCTATGTCCCCTGGCGCAATCACATTCCCAGCTTCTTGCAGATCGACGATCCAGTCGTTCTGGGATACCTGGCCGGCACCGAACGAAGTTACTCAGGTATACAGCGGGTCCAAAGCGTCTTCACGACCAGCCTCGGACTTTCGGAATTCATGGCCCTCGCCCTGCCTTTTGTCGTTCATTTCCTGCGCAGGGAGTTCGGCTTGAAGATACGCCTTGCTGCGGCCATGACGATACCATTTTTAATATACGTTATCCTCTTGTCAGGCTCGCGCCTGGGCGTAGTCGGAGGTCTCGTGACCCTCATGGCATACATTTTCATCTGGGCCTGGCGGCAGCGGCGTAAAGACAAGAGAAATCCATTCTGGACCGGAATCGTTGCTTGCTACCCGCTGATTTTCGGCGCGGCCGTCGCTTCCACGTTTTTCGTCGGCCGCATACGCGCCCGCGTCTGGGGCACCGGCTCGGCACAGTTCAGCACCCAGAGCCGCCTTGAACAGTACCATCTGGGTATTCCCAAAATCCTCTCCCATCCCTGGGGCTACGGCATCGGGCAGGCCGGCAATGCCTTGGGGTTTGTGGACGCGGCCGGGTTTGGCACAATCGACACCTATTATCTTTGGATAGCGCTGGAATATGGCATCATCGGCTTCCTGGTCTATTACGGCATGATCCTGTTCGCGGTGTACACGGCAGGTAAACTTGCCCTGTCGCCACAACCCTTGAAGAGCGAAAATGCGTTGCTGATACCCATAGCAGTTACACTGTTGAACTTTATTGTCATCAAGTCGGTTTTCAGCCAGGAAGACAATCATCCGATCATATTCATGCTGTTGGGCATGCTGGTCGCGTTGACCTGGCGTATTCGAAACACACCGGAAGCGATCACCTCACAATTACCGGTTCGCCGCCGTTAAATTGCAGACACCACTAGAAGTCTTTGTCGGAATTATCCGACTTGGCC
>JARLHX010000045.1 GCA_031292035.1 Negativicutes bacterium
CGGGTCGCAAAACTGCAAAAATAACCGAAGCCGCTGATATCGCTCCGGAATCTCAAATAAAGCCAAGTCTAGAAAAAGCCCGATCCCAGAAATCGGGCTTTTTTTATTGTCAGTATGCTGACAGTCATGGGTTTATTATGTTTCGGCGCTGCAGCATCGCGGTGGCCGACGCTAACCCACTGATTCGACGCGATTTGATCGAGCAATGGTATTTTCCGTATACTGCACAATCATTTAGCTGGATTTGCAAAACTGAAAAATTTTGTCGAATCAGGCTTCGTTCCAGTTTTATTCCTCTTGTGTGAGCGCCTGACTTGATCGTATCTTCCTTAACGGTCGGGGCGGACACCAAGATATGTCGAAACATAGAAAAAGTAATAACGAAGTATTCGGCGGTTTTTCGGGGCACTCTTACAGTAATAGTAAGTCAAGGCTCGCCTGAATCCTTGAAATTGTGAACCTTTTATGCTGGGGCACAACCCCGGCAATGCTCGAACTTTCCCAAGGCTGCTGTGATGTCCTCTTCCGTTTCTCACGAATATGCCGGCGATTTGGGAATTGACGAGGCCTGGGATCTTCTGGCGCAGGATCCGAAAGTCCAACTGGTGGATGTCCGCACTGTCGCGGAATGGAACTTTGTCGGAGGTCCCGATCTTTCGGCCCTGGAGCGTCGCGTCCATTGCATCGAATGGCAAGGCTACCCAACCATGCAGCCGAACCCGAATTTCGCTGCCGATGCCGCCGAAGCGCTGCAGGCTGCAGGCGCCGGCCCGCAAACACCGATCCTGTTCCTATGCCGGTCTGGCGCCCGCTCCCGCGCCGCCGCGATGGCGATGACGCGAGCGGGTTTCGCAAAGTCATTCAATATCGCGGGCGGCTTCGAGGGCGACCTTGACGGCCAAGGGCATCGCGGTCTGACAAATGGCTGGAAGGCGGCAGGCCTTCCCTGGCGACAAACGTGAAGGGGGAAATTCATGCGACGAGGTAGAACCACGCAATAAGCGTTTGAATAAAAGAGATAAGAGCCTTCAAAAGCTCGGCGGACATGCGGCTTACGCGTGCTGAAAAA
>JARLHX010000420.1 GCA_031292035.1 Negativicutes bacterium
GACTTTCGCCTCACAGTCTTTGCCGTGGGCCGTGATCGCAATTTTCATAGTGTACGTCCCTCGCTTTCTTTTCGTTATTAGATAAACCCAGGCGCTTATTTCGCCGATAGCCAACTTTATCGAAATGGGTTGAGTGTTCGCCGGAAAAAGCCAATCCCGCTCTCAACCGCCGGGATCTTTAACCGTCTTGCGATTGTCTGCCACATTTCAGTCATTCGTTCTTGGATAGCGGCATCCGCCATGTCCATTACGGTTTTTCCGGACTGAACAGCGGCGCGGAAGGTATCACTGTAGGGCAGTTGGCCAACGACGGGAATATCTTTATCATGACACCAGGTTATAATGTGTTGCGCATTTTCCGCGTGCAGCGTACTTTTATTAATGCACATGACGATCGGTAAATGAAAATGGGCAACTAAATCCACCAACCGTTCCATGTCATGGATGCTGGACAGCGATGGTTCCACTACAGCCAGTGCTAAACTGGCGCCTGACAGGGCGGCGATGGCCGGACAGCCAATACCGGGAGGACCGTCGATGATAATAAGCGGCAGACGGTCAGCCTCGGCGATCTTTTTGCCTTCATACCGCACTTTACTGACCAGTTTTCCAGAGTTTTCCACCGACAGTCCCAGCTCGGCGTGGATTAATTTTCCGAAGCGCGTATCGGATATAAACCAGTGACCAGCTTGTTTTTCCTGCATGTTGATGGCATGTTCCGGGCAGTTGAAAGCGCACACGCCGCACCCCTCGCAATTGAGCGGCGCAGTAATAACCCCGTCGGTGATGGCTCCGAACAGGCATAAGGCGGTGCATTTGCCGCAGCCGGTGCAGGCTTCTTTTTCGACATGCGGTTCAAATCCAGCCTTGAATTCATGGGTGGCTCGGATAACAGCGCCGCTGACCAAGTGGAAGTTAGCAGCATCCACGTCACAATCCACGACTACTTTGTGCGGCGCCAAGGAGGAGAGAGCGGCGCTGATGCTGGTTTTTCCGGTGCCGCCTTTGCCGCTGACAACGACTAATTCCTTCATGCTCCCGCCCTCCCTTCTGCGCTGATCTGTCGCCAAATATCGGCGGCGATGACGCGAAATTCATCAGATAGGATGCCGGCGGCATATTGTCGGGCAAAGGAGAGACTGTGAGGAATTTTGGCCAATACCGGAATCCGTCGGCTGCGGCAAAGATCTTCGATGCTTTCGTCTTCGGCGGACTCATCGCTTTTATTAATCACAACGCCAGACGAAACCTGGAGTAGGTTGGTAATATTCAGGGCCAATTCCAAGTCGTGCCTGCCAAAGGGCGTCGGTTCAGTGACCAAAATGCAAAAGTCACTGTCTTTGACGGCGCTAACCATCGAGCAGGATGTCCCAGGCGGGCAGTCGAAAATGACATTCCCGGATAGCGAGAGTGCCTCTTTTCTGACGGCTTTGATAAGCGGTACGCCACTGGGTACTCCGACGTTAAGCGCGCCGCTTAAGAGGCGAATATCAGGAAGGGTGGTTGATGCTCCGAACGTAATGGTGCCAATCGGTTTTCTATCTTCCTTGATAGCGTTATGCTTGCAGGCGAGCAGACACCCGCCGCAGCTATGGCATAGTTCATCAAACAGCAGGGCGGTTTTGCCGGCAATCGCAATGGCGTTAAACATGCAGACAGCCCCACAGGCCCCGCAGCTGGTGCATTGAGCAGAGTCTATGCACGGAACCATGACAGTGACATTTTGTCCTTGACCTTGCCAGGCAGGGTTGAGAAACAAGTGACAATTAGGCTCCTCCACGTCGCAGTCAACTAATGTTACCTGAGGTTGCGCAGCGGCAAGCAGTAGGGCCAGCGTGGTTTTCCCGGTGCCGCCTTTGCCGCTGGCAATGCTGAGAAGCACATGAATCCCTCCTTTGGGACAACTAAAAAAGGTAGACTCTTCGCCGTTCAAGCAAGTAAAGGCCAGTGTATCTCTACAATGTCGTGCCGCTCTTGGCAGCGAAGAGTCCAGCTGTTTTCCCGATTACTCGGCTTTACGGTTTTGCTTTGCCAGGTTGCGCAGCTTAGCTGCTTGTTCTTCCAGACGAGCTGCCTTGTTTTCCAGCCCATCCGGGTTTGCACCAGCATTGCCGCCGAACCCGAAACCTCGCCTTGCGCCTCCACGCATACCGCGTCCAAAGCCAAATCCCCTGCTAAATCCCAGGCATCCTCCGCGCCCTCGACCGATAAATCCGCCTCCCAGTGGCCCTGTCCCATCTCCTATTGGCATATTTCTCACCTCCTCTCATGATTATTTTATGAAATATATTTCATAACGAAATCAGAAAGATTTATGCAACAATGATAAATATGAACCAGCAGCTTGTTGAAGTTTCACATATAGTCTTGCATCGTTCGCCCATGTTTAACAAGATAATCCTGAATAGCCGCTTGCAAAGCAACCACGCCAAGATTGGAGCAGTGTTGCTTTGCCTCAGGCAAGCCATCCAACGCGACAATAACATCCTGTTCTGTAATCTTTAGAGCGTCGCTAATCTTTTTCCCTTGCGCCAGCACAGTCGTCATGCTGCCACATGCGATTGCCGCCCCGCACCCAAAAACCAGGAAACTAATTTTTGCAATGATATCATTACGTACTTGAATAAACATCTTAAAATTATCGCCACAGCCCGGATCTCCGATCGCTCCCATACCATCATGATTAGGCATATACCAAACATTTCGCGGTTTCATAAAATGCTCCATGACCTTTTCGGAATACATAAAACCCCTCCCTTTCTCCTATTCGCCGATCTTTTTCACCCCGTCCCTTAGAGCCCCAACAGATGGCCCATCTTTTCCTGCCTCATTATCATTTTTTCTTGTTTTTATTATGAAATATATTTCATAATAAAAACAAGAATTTACCTTTGTCGAACAATTTCGTCTGATTCGCAAGTTGGACAGCCCATATCTCGGCCGCTTTGACCTGTTCCGTGAGGTACGGTCCACTCGTGGCTGCATTTTTTGCAAGTAAAATATCGTAATTCATTTTTATGCGGATGATCGATGCGGTATGACCCACCATCGATCGTGAGAGCTTTTCCCTGCCATAACGCAGTCGCTACCTTCTGATGGGCTTTGCTTACCAATCGATGAAAGGTAGGTCGGGAAATTCCCATTCTCTCCGCTGCCGCGCCCTGGTCAAGTTGCTCAACATCCGCCAGCCTCAATGCTTCCATCTCTTCAAAGGTCACAACGATTTCGTCAATGTTTTTCAAGGGAACTCCCGCCGGCTTATAGTGGGTAATAGAGGGCAACTGCTCAATGCGGCGTTCTTTATGTGGTCGTACCATATGCGCTCCTGTTATGAAACATATTTCATCTATAATATAGTATTTTCCAGACCTGTCTGTCAATATACAAATTTATTAATGTTTTTCTAGTGACGGCTGTTACTGGCTACGAAAGTACTGCATTATGGCAAAAATGCTTAAATAATTGGCAATAAAATCCCAAGGAAATTTTGGACTTTTGCGTAATTACCGAAGTAACCAACGCCCGATTGATCTTATACCTGCTGCGAGTAAATATTTGCCCCGGCCGAGAGAATAACCCACTCTAGGGTCATTTGATGATTTGGAGGTAACGAAAATGATTATCACGCGCATTATCCGTGCGCCCCGTCCCGACACTATCGCCCTGTTAGTGCGTCGGATGGCGCATGAGGCAAGAAAAAAAGCCGAAGATCAAAATATTGATGCTATTGGCCTAATTCAGACTGATCTTCCTAATTTATTTTACTATGCTGACATTGGCCAAAAGGCAGGAAATGTCGTCGCCGTTGAAATTCTCGGCAATTGTCCGCAACATATAAGCACAATTGCCTTCTTGGGGAGTAATGAGGCAGTGAATGCGACAATGGCGGCAATTATTGCAGTTGATAAGCACCAAGAAAAATAGCCATAAGAATCCATCTTCAACCGCATTGCCGAAGCCGTCCAGGTGTATGATTCCCGCTTCATGGTCTTCAAGTCATTGAAAAAAAGCACCGCTGATTGGTGCTTCTTTGGCTCCTCCACTTCCTGCAAAGCTACAAGACCATATAAAAGAGAATACCTAGCTACTTGTGACTGCTCTGCGGTATAGAAACCGTTGTTGCACAATCTGGACAAGATTGCTCACTACCCAATATAA